>NZ_FNJQ01000013.1 GCF_900104055.1 Pseudoselenomonas ruminantium | reverse complement strand
GTGAATACTGCGGCGCTTGAGAGCATATCAATATGCTTCTCAGAGCCACTTAATATAGATGGCGTTAGCCATCCGATATGATAGACAGAGCCATCCATCTCCGATGGACACGGATGACTCCGCCATGGTTTATGCTTCTTCCATTTCAGCCATACGCTGCCGCATGGATACATCGCCTTCCAGTTTCATTTTATAAGAACCAGGGATGATACGGTCCATGATGGCATCTGCCACAGCTCCGCCGCCAAGTTGGCTATGCCAGCCAGGAATGTCAAACTGTGAGCAGAAGATTGTGGCCGATTGCCCCCAGCGGCGCTCCAGAAGTTCCAGAAGCATCCGTTGCTGAAGCTCATTGATTGGGATTAGCAAAAACTCATCGAGAATCAGCATTTTGATTTTCTGATACTTTTTCATAAGATCCAATTGAGCTGTTTTGGCTTCTGCTTCTGCATATTCTGCGAAGAAATCCGGCAGGCGCAAATAGAGAACTTTATAACCATCACGACATGCGTTGATTCCAAGCGCATTGGCTAGGAACGTCTTGCCGCTGCCAGTCGGTCCTAGAAACATGACATTCCGCTTTTTGTCAATGTAAGCATTGGTACGGAGCATCTGAATTAGGTCCCGATCCAAGTGACGGTCCGGCCAGTACAAGATATCTTCCATATCAGCTGTGTTGCTGGGGAATTTCGCACTGGTGATGAGCTTTTTCAGCTTGGTATTCAAACGAACGTCAGATTCACGGTCAACAATGAGTGAAAAGCGCTCATTGAATGTCATGGATTCAAATTCCTCCGGATGTTCCATCTGATCCATATAAGTTTTTGCCATAACAGAGAGACGCATCTCCTGCAGCTTACGGACAGTTTCATTTACCATGGTACTCACCTCCGTAATAAGCTGCTCCTCTGACAAATGCATTCTGAGAATGCGCCGCAGGCTGCTCAATCTTGATATCCTGCTGAGTCACTAAGATGTTTTGGATGAGTTTATAGCGAGGTGATGGAACCTGCCGCAGTGCAAGCTCACAGGCAGTATTCAATCGTGGAATGCCGTATTGATCTGACAGTTTCAGGAGAGCAAGGCAGCCCTTGTAGGCTTGTTCTTCTACGCGGTAGCTGGCCAGCAGCCGCTCGATGACTGTGTGGACATGTTCGCCACATTTTTCTGACCACCGACGGAAGCGATTGCCATCCCATTGGCTGTATAGCTGATGATTTTTCGGCATATGTTCTTCCACAGTTGAATACTGTCCGCGTTTGCCAACGATTCTTTTGTGATTGGCGATCCGCCTCCCTTCTGTATAAATCTCTACAACATGGCTGGTAAGCCGCACATCCACACGCTTGCGGACATATTCGTAAGGAACTGAGTAGTTCTGATGGTCTACCGTGATATGGTAGTTGAGTTGAACCGTTGCCTTTTTCCAGTCTGCGTACTCATATGGGCACTGCGGTAACGGACGAAGAAATGGACACTCCTCCATATGGAATATAGAACTGCGTGAGCCATCTTTTTTCTGGAAGGGGGCTTCGTTGAACCGGTACAGTTCCTCCTGAATTGCCTGATTCATCTCGTAAAGGTCGAAAAACTTTCGATTGCGGAGTTTGGCAATGATATGAGTCGTTACTTGGCCGACGCTTCCCTCAACAGCAGCTTTATCCTTTGGAGCCAGCACACGTGCTGGCAACAATGCCATCCCGTAATGGTCTGCAAATTCTTGATAAGAGCGATTGGCAATGGGATCCTCATGTTTTCGATGCGAAATGATACCGGTGCGGAGATTATCTGACACGAGTAATCTGGCGCTGCCGCCAAGAAACTCCATGAGATGAATATGGGCCTGAATCCACGAATGTTCTTTCATATCACGGCATGCCTCTGCATAGCAATACATGCTGAACGGCAAGGTGGCGACAAACAAGTACGCTTTCGTAACCGCACCAGTTTCAGGATTATACAACTTAAGCGTAGTACCAGCCCAATCTACCATAAGCCGCTCAGCTGGCTTGTGATGAATATGCATGGTAAGGTGGTGATGGTCGACAAAATCACGATACCGCTTACAAAATTGGGAATACATGAAATATAGCTTATTAGCCTGCCGGCAGTCTGCTGCATATTCTTCCCATAGGAGTTTTAGCGTTACACCGCTTTTCAAGAGCTCCTTATGAATGAATTCATAGTCTGGCTGAACCTGACCAGGCAAATCTGCTTCAGCAGGAAAGAGGTGATGATGCAATGCTGCCAAATCCATACCATCCAAAGCAGCCGCATCCAGCGGATGCTCGTGGCAAGCCTTGACGACTTTAGCCACCGTGTTGCGGGATACCCGGAGAACAGCGGCAATAGACCGCTGACTCTCACCTTTGAAAAAGCGATGAAGAATCTCTTTTTCCTTGGACATGAAAAACCACACTCCTTATACAATGAATTCGTGGACCATTCCACGTGTCCATTGTACCGCGACACTGAGTGGCTCTCTAGAGCGTATTGGATTTAATTTTAGGGGCGGCTCCGTGCAGCGTAACAGGTGGCTCTCAATAGGAGATTGACCTGGCTCTGCGGAGCGGAATACTCACCGGGATGGCCTGTTGTTAGTGTGGTAGCTGACAACAGGCTGTTTTTATGTAAATACCCCCTAGCCGAAGCATAGGGGGCTTTGCTAGGGGGTAGACTAGCTCAGACATGATATGCTATTGGAAGTTACGGTGTTGGAGGCTGGTGGGAAGGAACATAGTCGTGAAAGATACCGTTATCAAAGAAATCATGCAATCCATGTTGCCGTTTTTGGATAATGTGCAGTTGTTGCAGTTACAGGGGGGGGATTAAATGATAGATTGGCAGGAAGAAAGGTGGTTGCTGTTCAGGGGATAGAGACTGTTGCCGTGCGATTCAGCAATGAGGAATTGCTGGTGATATTTTTATCAGCGAAAAAAGTAGAGGGATGCAGTGATAGAACCGTGCGCTATTATCGTCTTACTCTGCAAAAGGCCTTGGAGCAGTTGAAGAAGCATTTGACGCATATATTTAGTAAGCAGGCAGGATGATAATCCTGCCTTATTCGTGTCCTTGCAACGGCCTTATAATCGCCTGCAAATCAGTGGGGTGGAAATAAGGCTAAGGGAACTAGGTCGCAAGCTGGGGATTCATAAAGTTCATCCGCATAAGTTCCGTCGCACCTTGGCAACCAGAGCAATCGAAAGTTGACGATGTTTTTGTCTGTCGACAAAATTTGCGCAGTGGCGTTATAATAAATGTAACTATTTATTAAGGGGATGACGGCTATGGCATCGAATTTTGATTTTTTGACCGGTCAATCTGACTGGTCAAATATAGCAGAACGTGCGCATAAGGCGGAGCAGGGACTGGCGATAGCGCCGGAATTTGCAGCTATCTTTGCGCGTTCGGCCATGGAGCTGGGCATCAAGTGGGTTTATCATGCCGAGGGTATGGATACGAGCGACCCGTATAAATATGGCAAGGATAGGGAGCTTTTTGCCCTGCTGAAGGATAGGGGCTTTTGCGAAGTGGTGGGGGATAACAAGCTGCTTCACATGCTTGATCAGTTGCGCTTGTTCGGCAATCGGGCCGCTCATGGTGGAAGTCCGCTTACGCATGGGGACGGTGTACTGGCACTTAGAATCCTCTTTGAGTTTCTGAGTTGGATGGCCTATTGCTACACATCGATTCAGGAAGAAATGGTTTTTGATGAAAGCATTTTGCCATCTCCTGATGATAAGGCTGCTGTCAGCCAAAAGGAAATTCAAAAACAGGCAGAGAATATCGCGAAGAAAGATGCTGCGCTGGCGCAGAAACAGCATGAGCTGGAGGAAAAGAATCAGGAACTGGATGATATAAGGGCGAAGAATGAGCAGCTGCAACAGGAACTTACTCGTCTGCGCAAGGAGCGTCAGGCACAGGGAGCGTTCCATGTCAATCCGATTACGGAAGCGGAAACCCGCAAGCGCTATATTGATTATGACTTGGAAGCGGCAGGCTGGATAATTGGCGATAACTGCCGTATTGAGGAAGAAGTCTCTGGCATGCCGAATGCCTCCAATACCGGCTTTTCGGATTATGTGCTTTACGGCAGAGATCAGAAGCCTTTGGCCATTGTGGAAGCCAAGCGTACAAGTTTCGACCCCGAGAAGGGCGCCAAACAGGCAGAACTCTATGCCAATAGTTATGAGGCGAAGTATGGACGCCGTCCCTTTATCTTTATGACCAATGGCCTGCGCACGGTGTTTCTCGATGAGCAGGGAGGTTATCCCCGTCGGGATGTATCAGGGTTCTTTACGCAGGATGATTTGCAGATGCGCATGGACAGGCGAGGGATGCAGCAGCCTTTGGCCGAGGTTGAGCCGAATCACGATATTGCAGGCAGACCTTACCAGATTGAGGCAGTCAAGGCGGTGGAAGAAGCGTTTGACCACAAGCGCAGGAAAGCGCTGATTGTGCAGGCAACGGGAACGGGCAAGACCCGTGTAGCCATCAGCTTGTCGGATGTGTTGTTTCGTGGCGGCTGGGTAAAGCGCATTTTGTTTTTGGCTGACCGTACCGCTCTGGTGCGCCAGGCCAAACGCAGCTTTATGGATTTTTTCAGCAATGAGATTCCCATGGCTAGTCTTATGGACAGCCGGGATGATGCGGCAACGGCGCGGATTATCTTCAGTACTTATCCCACCATGATGAACGCCATTGACACGGCGAAGAATCCTGAGGGGCGCAGAGTTTTCTCGCCAGCTGCATTTGACCTTATCATTATCGATGAGAGCCATCGCAGTATCTATCAGCGGTATCAGGCGATTTTTCAGTATTTTGATGCGATGCTGTTGGGCCTTACGGCAACGCCGAAGAATGAAGTGGATAAGAATACCTATCGCCAGTTCGAGTTGGAGGCAGGGAATCCTACCTTTGCCTATCAATATGACGAGGCTGTGGAGCAAGGTTATCTTGTTCCCTATGAGCAGTTTGAGCGTACCACGGACTTAATGAAGAATGGACTCCATTATAAAGACCTCAGCGAAGAGGATAAAGAGCATTATGAGGAAGTTTTTGGCCTGGCTGGTGATAATGCTCCGGATATTATGAGTTCGGCCTTCAATAAATATGTATTTAATCGTCAGACTGTGCAGATGGTCATCAAGGATTTGATGGCGATGGGGCAGTATATTGATGGCGGAGATAAGCTAGGCAAGACTATCATCTTTGCCAAGAATAGGAAGCATGCTAAATTCATTGTGGATATTTTCCATGAGATGTATCCTGAACTTGGCGATGCGTTCATTCAGCAGGTGGATGGCAGCATTGACTATCATGAGCAGATTATTGATGATTTCCGCACGCCGGATAAGATGCCGCAGATTGCCGTTTCCGTTGATATGCTGGATACTGGCATTGATGTGCCGGAAGTACTGAACCTTGTGTTCTTCAAGATGGTGCGTTCGTACAGTAAATTCTGGCAGATGATAGGCCGTGGCACACGCCTTTGTCCTGACCTTTTCGGCCCGGGACAGGATAAGCAGAACTTCTATATCTTTGACTATGGCGGGAATTTTGAATACTTCAGCCTCCAAGGCAATAAGCTGAAGGAATCCAAGAACCAGCCGTCGTTGGTGGAACGCATTTACAATTTGCAGGCCAATTTGTATCTGCTGCTTTATAAGGATAAAGATGCGGAGCGGCAGGAATTTGCCCAAAAACTCTTTGCACAGCTGCATGGCACAGTGATGGCCTTGGATGATGACAGTTTCCGTGTGATTCAGAATCGCCAACAGGTGGAGAAATATCGGGATAGACGCAGTTGGGCAAATCTGACCGCGGATGATGTGACTGAGATTGCCAAATATATAGCGCCCATCATTCCTGCACAGGATGATGATGTAATGGCCCGCTTTTTTGACCAGAAGATGTACGGCATTATGTACGATTATCTGATGGCCAGGGATATTACGGCGAAGGCGGCGCAAGTGGAGGAAACGGCCGATAAACTGAGTTCGCCTAATTTGCAGACCATTCCCCAGATCAAAACGAAGCAAGCATTTATTCAGCAAGTGCGTTATCCTGAATATTGGGATGATGTGACGGTGGATAAGATTGAAAAAGTGCGGACAGAGCTGCGTGATTTATTGAAGTTCCTGGAACCTGAGAGTGCGAAAATCTATTATACAGATTTCAGCGATAACCTCATTATGGTCAGGGAAACACATGTGGTTACGCCTGAGCAGACTTCGGAAAGTTACAAGAAGAAGGTTGAGCGCTACCTGAAAGAGCATCAGGACAATATCGCGGTTCATAAGCTCCGCACGAACAAGCGGTTGACTTCTACGGACTTGCATGAGCTGGAACGCATTCTGTGGGAGGAGCTGGGAACCCATGAAGATTATCGCAATCTTTATGGAGAATGTCCTGTGGGGCTGATGGTGCGTAAAACTGTGGGTATGGACAGAGCAGCTTTGGAAGAAGCTTTTGCCGAGTTCCTGCAGGAGAACCGTCTGAATCTTCGTCAGATTGACTTTGTGAAGCGTATTATTGACTATTTGGCTAAGAATGGCGAAATGATTCCCAAAGATGTTACGAAACCTGCCTTTGCAGGTATGAGCAATGTGGCACATTTGTTTAAGGGTAATGTAGGGGAGGTTAATAATATCTTTGCAAAAGTGAAAGAAGTTACCAATAATGGTAGCGAAATTGCATAAAGAAATGGTCCAAAGGCGGTTGATAATGTAGAGACCCCCATAAGTTAGATTGACTGGTCTAACTTATGGGGGTCTCTACATCTTTGGCGCCTTTTTTGTCCAATATACCCTGCTGATGGTGGAGGCTGCCTGCGGGTATCTGAATATGGGCCTGATGAACAGTGTCTACATGCAGATTGGTGTCATCATGATCATGGGGCTGGCGGCCAAGAACGCCATCCTGATCGTGGAATTTGCCAAGGCTCGTGTGGATGCCGGTATGGAACCGGTGAAAGCCACTATCGAGGCGGCGGGGCTGCGCCTGCGGCCAATCCTCATGACCTCTCTGGCCTTTATCATCGGCTGCCTGCCCCTGGCGCTGGCCAGCGGCGCCGGCGCTGCCGCCCGCAACAGCATGGGAACGGCCGTAGTAGGTGGTATGTTCTTTGCCACCTGCATGGGGGTATTCCTGATTCCGGTCCTTTACGTCATTGTGATCTGGATTACGGCTAAATTAAGAGGAAACAAGGACACGGAGACACAGATGGTCAAATAAGGAGTTCGCGGGAAAAACTCTTGAAAGAAACCTCGATTTTTAGTAACATGAAGAGAAGAAAGTTATCTCAGAAGTTATTAAGAATTGAGGTTTTTTGGTGACCAAAGCAGTATTTTTTGACATCGACGGCACACTGATCAATATTCATCATAATAGAACGAGCATATCGCCATTGGTAAAGAAGGCTATCCGCGAGCTGCGGGCGGCAGGACATCATACATTCATCGCGTCCGGACGTCCCTGGGCCTATCTCAGTGCGGAACTGACGCAGGAAGATCTCTTTGATGGCTATGTGCTGATGAATGGTGCCGTGGTTATCCTGGACGGGCAGGTGATCTTCCGACAGGATATGCCGGCGCAGACGGTTAAGGAGATGGTGGATCTGGCCGAAAGCCATGGCCTGGAATATATATTGGAAAGCCAGCCAAAAGTTTATTTGCGGCAGGAATTCAAAGGCCTGGAAAATGTTTACCGCAAGATTGACATTGATGTCGATCAATTCGTGCGGGATTTTGACTTGTCAGATGTGCACGCAGCCAAGCTGGAATTCCTCTGTGATACGCCCGGTGCGGATGGCGTGTTTGAGAAGCTTCTGTCCTGGCCGGGGGTGACGGGGCTTATCGATCCCACCCTGCGGAAGTATATGGAGCTTTATGCTGCGGATATTTCCAAGGCCACGGGCATCCAGCGGGCACTGAACTATCTGCAGATTCCACTGGAAAATAGTTTCGCCTTCGGGGATGGCCTGAACGATATGGAGATGATGGGAACCGTAGGTCATGCCCTGGTGATGGGTAATGCCGGGCCGGAGCTGAAATCTCTGGCTGAACATGTGCTGCCGACCGTAGATGAAGACGGTGTGGCAGAGGGGATATACCGTTATATCCTGAAGCGTATTTGAGGTGACGAATATGATGAAAAAAAAGCTGGGGCTGGTGATGGCTCTGCTGCTGGCAATGACCTGCTTTTTGGCAGGCTGCGGCGGAAAGCAGGCAGAGAAAACGGTTGCAAATAGTGCTGCGCAGGGGAATGAGCAGGCAGCCAGTATGACCGTCAAGATGCTCAATGTCGGGCAGGGCGATGCCGTTCTGGTTCAGACCAGGGAACAGACAGTCCTGATTGATACCAGTGACCTGGATGAACAGGAGAAACTGCGGGCAGAACTGAAAAAGGCCGGTGTCAAGCGCATTGACAAGCTGATTCTGACACATCCCCATGCGGACCATATCGGTGGCGTGGAAGGTGTGGTGCTCAAGGATTATGAAGTCGGTGAGGTATACGACAATGGCATGCCTTCCAAATCCAAGATCTACACTCGTTATATGAAGCTCTTGAAGCAGAAGAATATCAAGCGCCATGGCCTGGTGGCCGGTGAAGAACTGGATTTCGGCGACGGCGTGAAATTCAAGGTATTTGCGCCGGCTAAGGAAATCGTGGATAAGGGCAGCAAGACGACAGAAGGACATGATCCCAACAACGAGTCCGTTGTGGGCAAGCTGATCTTTGGCGAATTCACCATGATGTTTACAGGCGATGCGGAGAAGACAGAGGAAGAGCCCATTGTCAAAGCCTATGGCGGCGAGCTGCAGAGCAAGATCCTGAAGGCTGGGCACCATGGCAGCAAGACATCCTCTTCGGCAGATTTCCTGCGGGCTGTTGCGCCGGAAGCGGCGTTGATTTCCTGCGGAGCGGGCAATGATTACGGTCATCCCCATACACAGACGATGAAGAAGTTCCATAGCATGAAACTGAAGATCTACGAAACGGATAAGAACGGAACCATCACGGTGACGACGGATGGCAAGACATATGATATCGTACCAGAAACGGGGGGCGCACAATGATTTCTGCTTATATTGACCGCTATGAAGGTAAGCTGGCAGTCCTGCTGCTAGGTGAGGAAATGAAAAAAGTGAACTTTCCCCGTGAATTCCTGCCAGATGATGCAGGTGAAGGCGATTATATCAGGATTGATATCGCTTTGGATAAAGAGGCCAATGAAGCGGCCGAACAGGAAGCCTTAGAGCTTCTGCGCGATTGATTTTTGGGAGGCTAATTTGATGAATAACGTATTCCGCTGGGCAAGATTGGTGGGCGTTTTGGTTACTCTGGCAGCTTTTTTCCTCGGTATGCTGCCAAATGGGGCAGAAGCTGCCCGGGCTGATGAGCATAAACTCAATTATTTTCAGACGAGTCGGGTGAAGATCGCAGGGCGCAATGCGCTGCGCATCGAGATCGGTATGACAGGAGATGAGCCGCGCTATACGGTCACGACACATAATTATCTGCGTCAGGAACTGGTGCTGAATCTGCCCCATACGCAGCGCGGCCGCGTGAAGAGCTATATTCCGATGACAAATGGATTGGCTAATCAGGTGCGGATCACGGAAGCAGGCAGCAGCACACAGATTGCCGTAGAACTGGCCAATCCTGTGACGAGCGACAGCTATCGGATTTCGACGATGCCGGCGGAACGACGGCTGAAGAAGCCAGCCCGTATCGTGTTGGAAATATTTGAACCTTACAAGGATGGGGATGGCAGCTTTTCCGCTGGCCCGGGAATCAAGGGCAAGACCATCGTAGTGGATGCCGGTCATGGCGGCAGTGACAGTGGTGCCGTCGGACCGACAGGTGTCATGGAAAAAACGGTTACGCTGTCTGTGGCCAAAAAGGTCCAGAAGCTCCTGACGCAGTCCGGTGCCCGGGTAATCATGACGCGTACGCGGGATGTGGATGTCTATGCACCCAATGCCACGGGAAAACAGGAATTGCAGGCCCGCTGTGATGTGGCCAATCGGGACAGACGGACGGCACTCTTCTTATCCATCCATTGCAATGCTTTTTCCAGCCCTTCGGCCAATGGCATGGAAACCTATTACAGTGCAGGTTCCGGCAAGGGGCAGCGCTTTGCAACCCTCTTGAATCAGGAACTTGCCAAGTCTGGCGGACTTTTCAACCGGGGCGTCAAAACCGCTAATTATTATGTGCTGCGTCATACCAATATGCCGGCTTCCCTGATAGAATTAGCCTTTGTGACGAACTACCGGGAAGAACAGCTTTTGCGCAGTGAGGCTTACCAAAATAAATTAGCAGCAGCAATAGTGCGGGGCATTGCCCGCTATTTTAAATGAGGTGATCGATCATGAAAAAATTACGAGCTGTCCTGCTTGTCCTGCTGACCATCACCATGCTTTGTGCGGCGGGGTGCAGCGACGATAAGAAGAATTCAGCGGACATTGGGGATAATCCTACTGTAACGGCGGAAAAGAACAAAGCACCGACGCCCGTCCAGGACAAGGATAAGAATACGGCCAAGGGAAAACTCACGGTCAAGGTTTACTATCCGGATGAACAGGGACTGAAGCTGGTGCCGGTGCAGAAAACGGTTAAGATCGGCAGCGACGATAAGTACACAGCTACCCTGAAGGCACTGTTGGACGGTACCAAGGAAAAGGGCCTGGCAACCATCGTGCCGAAACAGGCCAAGATCAAGAGCGTCAAGGTGCAGGGCGATACTGCCTTTGTGGATTTTGACGATAATCTCATCAAGAAATTCATCGGCGGTTCTACCGGTGAGGAAATGCTCGTGGGATCTATTGTCAATACGCTGACGGAATTTGAAGAGATCAAGAAGGTGCAGCTGCTGGTGGAGGGAAAGAAGATCGAATCCCTGTCCGGTCATCTGGATCTGACCAAACCTGTGGAACGCATGGATAATCTGATCAAATAAGAATCGCGGTCTCCGTTATGGAGACCGCGATTTTATTTGGGGTTGTATTCGGTGATCATCAGTTCCGGATGGTCATTGAGGTTCAGGATCTCGCCGCTGCTCAGGCTGACAATCGGATGAGCGGCATAGTCGTTGGGATAGGCGGCAATGCTGCCTTTTTCGCCATTGTTCAGGGTAACCCGTGAACCCAGGAAAGCATCTTTGATATGCGTCAGAACCGGTACACAGACCTCCGGATCTAAGGAGACAAACATGTTTTCGGTAAGCTGGGCGATGGCGGCAAAGGGCGTTTGCTTGATGTAGCCTTCCCGCTCCGTTGTGATATTATCGTAAATATCCGCAATCATGATGATGCGTGCGTATTCATGGATATCATTGCCCCGGCTGCCGAAGGGGAAACCTGTACCATCCATGCGTTCGTGATGCTGCATCGCTGCAAGCTTCACGCCGTCGGACAGGCCTTCGATGCTGTTCAGGATATGTTGGCCGTCCACAGTATGTTTGATATAAGCTTCATAATCATCCCCCTGCAGATTGTTGATGTTCTTATCCAGCAAGCGCTGGGGGAATTTGCTCTTGCCGATATCATGCAGGAAACCTGCCAGGATGATGTCACGAGTTTTGTCCCGCTTGAAATGCATCCATTTGGCAATGACACCGGCCAGGATGGATACGCGCAGGGAATGGTTATATACATCATTGGCCTTGTGGTTGAGTTCATACAGGTAGTCGATTGCTCCGCTGTTACGAGCCAACGGCGCAATGGTTTCCTTCACCATATCCTGGGTTTCATGCATGGGGACATTGCCGGATCGGCTGGTTTCTTCAAAGATTCCCTTGGCCTCCTGCAGGACACCGTCATATTCCTTCACAAAGGCATTGCTGCGATTGAAAATCGTAGAGACAGCCTGATAGTTTTTGCTTAATTCATATTCGTCCTTGATGTATACCACGGGGATGTTCAAAAAAGTCAGCCGCGTAATATGGGCTTTGGTCAAAAGTGTATCTTCCGATAAAACCACAACCATGTCTGGATTGACGATGGTGCGGGCGAGAATCATGCCGGGCTTTAAATCTTCCACCGAAACAGCTCGCAAAGTAAACCCCTCCTTGCGTGGGATATAATTCCACAGTTATGTATATGTGTATATTTCTAGTTTATTCGGAAAATACCTTTTTTTATTTTTGGTCAAATAGAAAATGGCTTGACAGTATTTACAACTTTACAGTATAATTACAAATGAACTAATCCTTTAGCGTGATAAAGAAAAACAGAGAGGGGTATGACTATATGAAATGGCAGAAACTCTTGTCGCTGGGCTTGGCGGCAATCATGACGGCGGCAGTAGCTGCAGGCTGCGGCAGCGAAGCAAATAAGGACGTTGCGCCCGGCGCAGGTAAGAAAATCGTGGTGGGCCTGGATGATAACTTCCCACCGATGGGCTTTAAAGATGAAAGCAATAATATCGTTGGCTTTGATATCGATTTGGCCAAGGAGGCCAGCAAGCGTCTGGGCCGTGAGGTGGAATTCAAGGCTATAGACTGGTCCAGTAAGGAGGCCGAACTCAAGAGCGGCCGCGTGGATATCCTTTGGAATGGTCTGGATATCACGGAAAAGCGTAAGGAAAACATGCTCTTTTCCGATCCTTATATGGATAACCGCCAGATCATATTCGTAAAAAAAGGCACCAAGGATATCAAGGACGAAGCTTCCATGGCTGGAAAAGTCGTTGGTACCCAGAGTGCCAGCTCTGCTGAGGAATATATGGATGGCAGTGCCTTCTTTAAGGAAAAGGTCAAGGAAGTCAAGAAGTATTCCGACTTCGTATCTGCCTTCATGGATCTGGAAAATGGCCGCATTGATGCCGTGGTGGGCGATGAGATCGTGGGCCGCTACTATATGAGCAAACATCCGGACAGCCTTGAGGCCGTGGATGTGGCTATTGGTGACGTCAGCACCTTTGGCATTGGCTTTGCGAAGGACAATCAGCAGCTGCGTGACGATGTGCAGAAAGTGCTGAACGAAATGAAAGCCGATGGCACCATGGGCAAGATTTCCGAAAAATGGTTCGGCAAGGACATCACGAAAAAATAATCAAAGCAGCAGCATTAGCAGGGCTGCGATGGTAAAGTAAGGACCGTACGCGAAAGTGTCGGTCCTTTTTTTGTGGCAAAAAAGCATCATGATGAGTGCGCCGATACCACCGCCAATAAAACCGACGACAACTACATGGCTCAAGCTGCTCACGCCGAGCCACAATCCTAAAGCGGCAACCAGCTTGATATCACCGCCGCCAATGCCGCCCCGGGTAAGGATTGCCAGCAGCAGGAACAGCACGCCGCCGCCCAAAGCTGCCAGCAGGTGGCTGATGAGCCCTGCTTCCCCGATGATGGCAGCGACAACTCCCAACAGGGCAAAGGGCAGGAGCATCTTGTCGAAAATGACCTGCTGCTCAAAATCGGTGACGGTAAAGATGACGAGGAAAAAGATGTAGAATAGATTCAGGCAGATGGACAAAACGCCTGTGCCGGCGGAGAGCAGATAAAAGGCAAAAAGCACACCCAGTGCGGCCGGCAAATAGCGTTTGCGTTGCCGGTTCTGTTTCTGTACCTCATGGGGAAAGCTGAGAATCTCAGTGGATTGCTGATAAAGTCTGGCAATCCACCGTGAGCCGCCGATGGCCCCAGCAACGGCGGCTGCGATGGCCAATAATATTTTTGCTGTTAATAACATATGGTTTCCACCTGTCTTTGCGAATATATAGATTGAATGGCTTTATAGTCGTTATATTCTATCATAATTTCGTATAAAATGCTAATCTTGTGACTACATTTTACCAGTCAGCTGTCCGTCTGGCTCTATTGGTCGCAAGGTTATTTTATGTTACAATAAAGACAGATGAAGCTTATGGGAGGTCTTGTATTGAGAAAACTGACGGTTTTTGTAGGGAATCCACCTATGCCGATATTCATGTTATGGCGGAAAGCCTTGTCACAATCAACGGAAGGGATTTTCTTCCTGTTCGTGCTTGCATCTGTAGGCGCAGAGTCAGCGCACAATCATGCTCTGACTTATTCCTGGACAGATGTGACGCTGGCCGTGATTACGGCCTTGCAGATACGGCGCTATTATAAGCGCCACAGGGAAATCTACCTGAGCGTGTATGAGAATAAATTCGCACAGATCAAGCGTTATCTGGAAATGCCGGAATACTTCAAGGACAGCCGCGTGCAGGAAATCGCCCGCATGGCTGCCACCGCCAGAGAAGGAGGGCAGCTTTCCGGCTTTACGGCCAGTCTAGCCAGCAAAAGCTACATCCGGTTGGATGATATCGCCCAAAGGATGACCAAAGCTGGTGCTAAGAAATGGTATTATCTTGACACTTTCATCCTGCTCTGCATCCTTGGTTATGCGGTCTCATCCATTTGGATTATTGCAAAAAATTACCTTTGATTTAAAAACAACTTTGACACTTACATACCCCTTGCCAAAAGCGAGGGGTATGTAAGTGAATTTAACAAAACCAATCAAAATCTGGTGGCTGTAGTAGTGGCTGTAGTAGTGGCTGTAAATATTTTCGATTATACAACAAAAAAGCCCCGTGAAACCTCACGGAGCCTTGAATTTCAAGTGGTGCCGGCGATCGGACTTGAACCGATACGTTGTTGCCAACGGCAGATTTTGAGTCTGCTGCGTCTGCCAATTCCGCCACGCCGGCGATAGCAACTCGAACGTTGCTGACAAAGAATATATTAACAGAATTATCCATCCCTGTCAAATATTTTTTTTGAGTTTCAAAGGAAGGTCGGTGGGGATAAGTAATTTAAAAGGATGGATTCATGGTTGAAGTTGTTGTTGACGGTGAATCACTCTTGTTGTATGATGAAATCATAAGCTTTGAGGGGTGGATGATTATGTATCTTTGTCACCTGTTTGTCGTTATGGTAGGTATGACGGAGCATACCGCGAATGTGCTGAAAAGCTTGCCTTTGCCCAAGGATGGCCGGTTGCGGATTGAAGCAGCGGCGACACTTCAGGAGGCAGCAGATTTAGTCGATTCACGTTGCTCGGCGGTTGTGCTGGGGGAGCATATACCGTGGAAAACAGATGATATCAATCATTTATTTGGGGAAAGCACCGATTTGGTGGTGTGTGCCCCGACAAACACGATCTGGCCGCAGGAAAAGTTAGGGCGGGTGCAGCATATCTGGCCTGTGCCGCTGTCAGATGAATTACTGAGATTTTATTGCCGGCAGCTGTTGGATAATCTGTATCGGCAAAGATGTTTCTGGAATACGCAGAATTGCCTGCAGACCGTTATTGATACGATGCCAGGATTTGTGTGGTTCAAGGATATGGAAGGGCATCACGTGAAGGTCAACAAGGCTTTCTGTGAGATGGTAGGCAAGTCCATGTCTGAGGTGTTAGGTAAAAAACACCACGAAATCTGGGGCATAACGCCGGAGCAGTATGCTGAGGGTGAATTTGTTTGTCTGGAGACGGATGAAGCCATTGCCAAAATGCAGCAGACCACGTTGTTTGAGGAAAAGGTATTGCATTCTCGACTGGGTTTGAGGAAGTTGAAGACCTATAAAACGCCTGTTTTTGATGAAAATGGTATGATGATTGGTAACATTGGAGCTGCCACGGATGTGACGGAAGAATGTGCCAATCAGGAGCGCATCCTGCAGATTTCCCGTACGGACGAACTGACACAGCTGGCGAACAGACGTTATTTCTATCAATATTTGGATAAACATCGTCGGGGACCGCTGACGCTTTGCTACATCGATCTGGATTATTTCAAGCAGCTTAATGATACCTATGGACATCAGTTCGGTGATGCAGCGCTGATGATGGTCAGTGAGGTGCTGAAGAATGTATTCCCCGATGATTTCATTGCTCGGCTTGGTGGCGATGAGTTTGTGGTGGCTATTTTCTCCGTGCCGGAGCGGGCAGAGATGTGCAGGATACTGGATACGCTCTGTACGACGGCCAGAAATCAGTTCGATCTGGATCAGAGTTTTGGCCATCTGTCCATGAGTGTTGGTGTGGCTGCGGCTCATGACAATAAGGTATCGTTGGATACGCTGCTGCAGCGCAGCGATGATGCTCTCTATTATGTGAAGGAGTATTGTCGGGGAAAATATGTGTTTTATGAAGACATCAAGGATAAGCTGACACCGAGAGGTATAAGTGAGAAATAAAGAAGGTGCTGATGGACCAAGTGGTTATCAGCACCTTTGTTATTGTGGAGTATGCAATTATTGCGGATTGTTGCGACGGGCCAGGATACGGATGACCTTAGCACCAGTGTTATGGATCTTGCGCAGGGGGGCAACCTTGGTCTTGACCTTGGGCTTGAGTTCCTTGGCCGTGCCGAAGTCGCCGCGCTTCAGTACCGTGGTCTTGATCTTGTCCGGTTTGAAGAAACTGCGTACAGCCTGGCCGAGCTTGTCTGGTTCAGCATCTTCCTGGCAGAGGAAGATGTCCATAGCGACATATTTCAGCTGCGGATAAATCTGCAGGGTGATATGGCCCTCGCTCAAGATCAGCATGACCACATGATGGTCGTCTTCCAAGGTCTCGATGGTATGGCTGATCAGTCTTATCTCCAGGTCCTGCAGAATCTTTTTGAGCATATCTAAAATGAGATTGTTATCGGTCAACTGATTGTTCTGGCAGTTGAATAAATCCGCGGTCAAGTGACGGGCTAAGATTTTCATGCGTTCTCGCTCCTTCGTAATTTTATAACATACATTATAGTGGAAGGGCGTAGCTTCGTCAAATTTTTCCTATGGAAAAGGCCAACAGGGTGGCATAAATCGATTGAGTGTGTTACAATGGGAAAGTATAAATTTAAGGAGGCAGCGTATGGATAAACGTTCAAATACGAGCCGTCAGAAACGTTCTGCAAAGTCCGGCGGAACGTTCAAGCGAGTTGTCTTGGGCTTTGGCCTGATCATCATGGTCATGGTTACCGGTATTGGCTGTGGATTTCTTACCGCCAGTATGAATACCAAGCCGGATCTGGCTAACGATATCTTGCCACCGGCATCTTCGCAGATCTATGATATCAATGGCAATGAAATTGCGAATGTCCACGCGGCGGAGAATCGCCGCCCGGTGAAGATCGCGCAGGTTCCCAAGCAGCTGCAGGATGCATTTGTGGCAGTGGAGGACAATCGCTTTTATGAGCATTCAGGTGTTGATCCGCGTGGTATTGCCCGCGCTTTGTATACCAATATCCGGGGGCATGGTGTGGCTGAGGGTGGTTCGACCATCACGCAGCAGCTGGCCAAGAATGCCTATCTGACGCAGGAGCGCACGCTTACCCGTAAAGTGCAGGAAGTTTTCCTGGCTTTGCAGCTGGAGCGTCAGTATACCAAAAAAGAAATCCTGGAGATGTACCTGAACCAGATCTACTTCGGGCAGGGGGCTTATGGCGTACAGGCTGCAGCCCAGACTTACTTCGGCAAGGATGTCGAGGATTTGGACCTTAACGAGTGTGCAATGCTGGCAGGTATTCCCAAAAGCCCGAACTATTATTCTCCAATGAACAATCTGCAGGCTGCGCAGGAACGTAAGGCTGTTGTGCTCGACCAGATGGAAAAGTATGGTTATATCAACCGTTCGACAGCAGAAAAGACGAAAAAAGAGGATATGAAATTGGTCAAGCCGGCCAAGAAGAGTGAGACTGGCGTAGCGACTTACTTCATTGACTATGTAACGCAGAAGCTGATTGATAAATACGGTGCAGATGCAGTCTATAAGGAAGGTTTGAAGATCTATACCACCATCGATATGGATATGCAGAAGGCCGCTGAAGAAACCGTCAGCAAACTGCCTACCTATAAAACAGATGGCAATGGACTGGCGCAGCCGCAGATGGCTTTGGTGGCCATCGATCCGCATAATGGCTATGTGAAGGCCATGGTGGGCGGCCGCGGCAATGACCAGTTCAACCGTGCGACAATGGCAGTGCGTCAGCCGGGTTCGGCTTTCAAACCCTTCGTGTTTGTCGCTGCCCTGGAGAATAAGTTCACGCCGAATACGGTGATCAATGACAGCCCGATTGATATCAATGGCTGGCGGCCCCGGAATGACAGCGGTAACTTCAGCGGCAAGGTTACTATGCGGGAAGTGGCCCGTTATTCCATGAATGTACCGACGGTCAAGATTGCGCAGAAACTGGGCATTGACAAACCAATCTATTACGCGCAGGAAATGGGTATTTCCACCTTTGTGCTGGAAGGCCCCTCCAATGACCGTCAATTGGCTACGGCTTTGGGCGGTATGACCAAGGGGGTAACACCGCTGGAGATTACCAGCGCTTATGGTACCTTTGCCAATAAGGGTGTCCATGTGGAGCCAGTGGTAATCGTGAAGGTCCTTGACCGCAACGGCAAGGTGCTGGAGCAGAACGAGCCCAAGCAGCGCAGTGTAGTCAGCGAGTCCAGTGCAGCAGAGCTCACGGACATGCTGGAAGATGTCATCAAGAAAGGCACGGGTACCCGGGCAAATATCGGCCGGCCAGCCGCAGGCAAGACTGGTACGACCAGTAATTACAACGACGCATGGTTCGTAGGCTATACGCCGGATCTGGTAGCGGGCGTATGGATTGGTAACGATGACAATACCCCGACCAGAGGCATCATGGGCGGACATCTGCCGGCGGAAATCTGGAAGGCCTTCATGCAGAAGGCGGTAGCCCAGACACCGGCCCGGAATTTTGATGGTTCACGTTCCAGCAATTATGGTGGTGTCGGTGAACTGGAAGACGACCATAAACAGGAACTTCACAAGAAGGACGACAAGAAAAAAGAGGATAAAAAGGCTGCTGATAAGAAGGATGGCAAAGAGAATGCCGAAAACAAGGCAGCGCCTGCTGGCAATGGCAATAAATCCGGGAATGCACCGGCCATGCCGCCAGTGGTGGCCCCGGAACCCGGTGACGGTGTAGGCAAGGGCCGGAATTGATAGACCAAGTAAAAGGAGAGAGTTTGTTGGCAAACGTATTTGACACATTACAGGAACGCGGTTTTATTGCGCAGTGCACCAATGAAGCGGAACTGCGGGAACTTTTCGATAAGGAGCGCGTGACATTCTATATTGGTTTTGACCCCACTGCTGACAGCCTCCATGCGGGACATTTCATTGCCCTGATGGCCATGGCGCATATGCAGCGGGCGGGCCATCGTCCCATCTGCCTGGTGGGCGGCGGCACGGGTACGGTAGGCGATCCGTCCGGCCGTACCGACATGCGCAGGATGCTGACGGATGAAGACATCGAGCATAACTGCGAATGCTTCAAGAAGCAGATTGCCCGCTTCATCGACTTCAGCGATGACAAGGCCATCATGGTCAACAATGGCGACTGGCTGCGCAAGCTCAACTACATTGACCTGCTGCGCGAGGTCGGTGCCTGCTTCACGGTCAACCGCATGCTGGCCGCTGACTGCTACAAGCAGCGATGGGAAAAGGGCCTGACCTTCCTGGAATTCAACTACATGGTCATGCAGGGCTATGACTTCCTGGAACTCAACCGCCGTTATGGCTGTAAGCTCGAAATGGGCGGCGATGACCAGTGGTCCAACATCATTGCGGGTGTAGAACTCAACCGCCGCAAGAACAACACGGCTGTATACGGCCTGACCAATAAATTGCTGACCAAGAGCGATGGCAAGAAGATGGGTAAGACCGCTGGTGGTGCTCTCTGGCTCGATGCCGAGAAGACCAGCCCGTACGAGTTCTATCAGTACTGGCGCAATGTGGATGATGCTGATGTAGAAAACTGCCTGGCACTGCTGACCTTCCTGCCGATGGATGAAGTCCGCCGTCTGGGTGCGCTCAAGGATGCCGCCATCAACGAAGCCAAGAAGGTACTGGCTTACGAAGTGACGAAAATCGTCCATGGCGAAGAAGAAGCTAACAAGGCACAGGCTTCTGCCGAGGCGATGTTCGGTGGCAGCGGTGCTGGTGCCGATATTCCCGAAGTCAAGGCAGAAGTCGGCCAGAAGCTGCTCGATGCATTGGTGGTTGGCAAGGTATTCGCCTCCAAGGGTGAAGGCCGCCGTCTGATCCAGCAGAATGGCCTGTCTCTCAATGACGAGAAGGTCAGCGATGCCGATTATGTGCTCGCAGAAGCTGACTTCAAGGATGGCGAGGCCATCGTGAAGAAGGGCAAGAAAAAATATTATAAACTGACGAACTAAAGCAATAGAGCGAGGAACAGTTTGTGAAACTGTTACCATCGCTCTATTTCATTTTTATGCAGGATTTTTCATAATTTCTGCGAATAAAAGAAAATATAACAATATTTATGGATTAAAAGAAAACGTGCAGTTTTCTGACAGAAGTTATTGCTTGCTTATTCATTTTAGGCTATAATGAGGGAAAGTAAGGGATAATTACATAACGATATCGCGCAGGCATGAGATGTTTGCGCCAGCAGGAGACACTCTCATTTAGGATGAGGGTTCGCTGGTTTGTGACGGGCTTTGGACTTCCCTGCAGGGCAGGAGGGCAAGAAGTGTGGAGACTTGGTGCTCATAAGGAAGAAGTGACGGCAGCAAACGAAAGAGGCAGGAAAGATGAACCTTTTGCGGCGGATGTTTTCCCTGCTGGTATTTGCGGTATTGGTTATGTTGACATCATCGGCAATGGCTTCCGGCTTGGCTGGGGATGTGCTGAATTGTGTCAATGCAGAACGGCTGGCCGTCGGTTTGCAGCCCTTGGCCATGGACGAGGGCCTGACGGCGATATCTGAAACCAGAGCCCGGGAAGCGGGCGTGCATTTTGCACATCAGCGTCCGGATGGACGCAGTGCACAGTCAGTGATGGAAGATGTTCCTTACTCATGGTTCGGAGAGAACCTGGCAGTCAGCACGGACGCCGAGGCTGCGGAGATCGTTCAGGCATGGATGGCTTCACCGGCACATCGGGCGAACATTCTCAACCGTCATTATACGAAAATGGGGATTGCCTGCACCAAGGGCTTAGATGGCTATTATTATTGGGCGCAGGTATTGATCCGCGATTGAGAAGCGGCATTGCTGAAAGCGAATACCTTGCAAGACTACTTGTGTCAGAGAACGCAGGTAGTCTTTTCTTTTGGGAAGTTATTGCAGAAAAGAGTGTGGATTATTTGAAGAAGAGTTTTAAGTTATTTGTATTGACGGGAGCATTGATTGCTGGAAGTGGAAGTTTGGCTGAAGGTGCGGTGGCAGTACCTCCACCGGATATGCCCGATGCAGGTTCATTGGCAGGTGCACAGCGGGATAAGGAATTTTCGCAGCAGTCACAGAAGGATAAGGGGAAGGCAGAAATTGCCATGCCGGAGTCAAAACGTCCCCCGTTGCATATGCCGGCAGAGGTGAAGATCCAGGTGAACGGATTCAAGCTTAGCGGGCAGGATATTTACAGAGACAGTACACTGCAGGCTTTGCTGACACCCTATAAAGGGAAGATGGTGACCTTTCAGGAATTGCAGGAAGGCGCTGATAAGATTACGGCTTACTTCCGCAAGCATGGATATCTTTTGGCGCGGTGCTATATCCCCGTACAGAAAATCAGCGGCGGCATAGTGGAGTATGTCGTGCAGATAGGACGTCTGGATGAGGTAACCGTAGATAACCGGACAAAAATCCATGATCAATCTGTGCATCGGGAAATCCGTTTTTTGAAGCCCGGTGAACATTTAACCCGTAAAAAATTAGAACGGGCAGTATGGCTGCTTTCGGATTTAGCTGGTGCTGATGCTAAGGCAACTTTGCTGCCGGGAAGGAAAACGGGGACGACCTCGGTGAAGATTGAGCTGTCCAATTACAAAGGCAAGTGTGGTCTTATCACTGCTGATAATTATGGCAACCGTTACACAGGTTACAATGAATATGGCCTGGCTTATGATTTTCTGAATCCCGCCCATGAGGGTGATCAGCTGGATTTCAATGGGAATGTAACGGGCGCAAAACTTTATAATTATGGACTTCAATATCGTTTGCCCATGGGGCGCGATGGTTTGCGGCTGATTTTGGGCTATAATATGCTTTCCTATAACTTAGGAGATGTGTACGAGCATATAAATGCCTATGGTATTTCCCGCCGGGGAACTATGGGATGGGAATATGCTTTACGGCGCAGTCAGTTCCATAATCTTTATACGGGGATTTACTATGAGCAGAATGCCCTGACCGATGAAATGCGGGCGTTTGACTCCTGTGTGCGCAAGCATAGCAAGGGGGCAGTTCTGTCGTTGTTTGGTGATGATATGGACGGCAGAAGCGCTTTCAGCTGGCGGGCGGATTATAAATGGGGTACGTTAGGCTTTGATAATGCGGAAGGCAGGCGGCAGGGACAACGGTCTCAAACCGCAGGAACTTTTCACAAGCTGAATTTGAATCTTTTGGAACGGCAATATCTGGCGCATCGGCTGGAACTGTGGTTATCTGCCCGAGGACAGCTGGCCAGCTCCAATCTGGATTCTTCGGAACATTTTTCCTTGGGCGGAGCCAGTGGTGTCCGGGCGTATCCGACAAGTGAGGCCTCAGGGGATATGGGATACCTCGTGAGGGCAGAACTGCGCTATAGCCTGACTCCGCCAGGGCGGAAAGACAAATGGCAGCTGGCAGGCTCCTTTGATCATGGCGGCGTGCAGATCAACAAGCAAAAACAAGGATTGGGAGAAAATCACCGTTATCTGCAGGGCTGCGGGTTGGGATTACTTTATACCCGCCGCAATGAATGTTTCCTGCGGGCTGATTATGGCTGGGCAATAGGAGCCGAGCAGCCGAAAAGTGACAATAGCCATGCAAGAGGCCGCTTCTGGCTGCGCGGCGGCATTTATTTTTAAAGGGAAGGAATTGTTATGATGAAAAAATCGCGGCATGACGCGTTGAGATTAGCTGTGGCAATTGGGCTTAGTGCTTCGTTGTTGTATGGAGGAAATGTGGAGGCTTTACCGATTGAAAAGGGGGTTCGTTCTGGAACAGTCGATGTTCATAAAAATGCAGCTAATGAGTTGACGATTACCCAAACTACGACAAGGGCGGCAATCGATTGGAAGACCTTTGATATAGGAAAAGATGAGGTGGTGAATTTCAATCAGCCTGATGGTGGTATTGCGTTGAATCGTATTTTAGACACGCATCCGTCAAAGATTTTCGGCAAACTGACAGCTGGTGGCACGGTATTCCTGCTCAATCCGCACGGGATAATCTTTGGTGGAGATAAGTCGATTGATGTGGGTAACCTTGTGGCTTCCACAACGCAGGTTAATACAGATAAATTAAATGCTTTAATGGAGAATTTTGGTAATAGTACGGGCGCTATAGATATTGACCTGCAGTTAGGAAACGACAGTAAAGGTACCATACTGAATGCCAAAAACATTAATGCGAAGGGCGGGCTTGTGGCTTTACATGCGGCCGTGGTGGAAAATACAGGGCACATCGAAACCAAAGGCGGTGAAATAGCACTGTCAGCGACAAAGAATGTACGGCTATCTCTGGATTCAGCTGGCAAGCTGAATTTCAACGCCGATGCTGATTTGGTCCACAATAAGGCCTTAAAGGAGGATATCAAGTCAACCAAAGGTTATGTTTTGTTGACTAAGAATGATGCTGAGGATTTAGTCAGCAACGTAATAAACAACGGTGATTTTCAAGAGGCTAAGGCCATCACAATTAATGAAAATGGCGAAGTGCTTCTGAACGCAGGCGAAAGCGGTAAGGTGATGGTGACTGCAGGTGAGCTTAATACCAGTGGTCAGAATGGCGGCATTATAAAAGCTGCGGGGGATAATGTGGAGATTGGCTCTGCGGCGAAACTTAATGCTGGTGGAATGGAAAAAGCGGGCACGATAGATTTGCAGGCCCGCAGGAATGTTACCGTGAATGCTCCGCTGGTGGTAGAAACGGGAAAAATCAATGTACAGCTGCATGCCGATACTGCTGGTGTAGGCAAGGGCATGGTCGTACTCAATAATGATGTAACGACTAATGGCGGCGATTTTACTTCCGGTACCGGTCAGAAGATAACCGATGGTACAGTGGGTACTTTTATTGGCACCATCAATGACAGGCAGCAGAAGGATGTTACCATCACTACCCAAGGAGGCAATGTCAATTTCTATGGCGATGTGGGCCTAGGAATTGAAGACGGGAAATTTACTATTAATACCACTGGTGGTGCTGGTGACGGCCATATAAATATCAGTGGCAATCTCGGTTCGGTCAATACTTATCGGTTCTTTCAGAATAATAGCAGTGATGGAAGCGGCGGAAGTGTTGTATGGGACGATGCTTTAAAAAAATTGGTAGAAAGCTATTATAATAAGTATCTTAAAAATATTGCCTGGATTGATTCGGATAAGCTGGTGAATGAGACTATAACGACTGCGGAAGGAAAGACCGAGTTAAAATATCAGGCAGCTTATGATCGGGTAAAGGAACATATTTTTGGTGCAGAAAATCAGTATCCGAAAGATTTGTTAAAAGATGAGAAAGCAGCAATAAAGACATATTATGAGAAATATGTTCAGTTGGGAAATTGTGAAATTCCTATGGAATTTTCAGATATAGTCAAGCCAGAAAATATAGCCATATATAATAAATTAGCGGAACATATTCTTTCAACTGCGGATATAACCAAAAAGGATACTAACGGTGAAATAAATAATAACCGTGAAAATATTTTTAACCGATGGGATCGGGCAAGGCTGGCGGCACAGGAAGGGACTGAAGGTGGTATTAATACGGGTGACAAATACCTGGCGACAATCACTACCCCATTGGAAGATTGGGTGATTCGTTCACAACTCGCGCCTTTAGCGATAAGAAAGAATAATGAATGGCTTTTAGGGGGACGTACTGGCTATACAGGAAGTGCTAAAAATAAGGCAAATCGTGTATTCAAGTGGGAAACTGGGCCGGAAGCATGGAAGCAAACAGGGCAGGTATTTTATACAACCGGTGATAAAGGCAAGGGAACGACGGCTATCAATATGTATCAGGGGTGGTCAAAGGATTCAACACATAATGACGCTGGAAATCATTATATATATGATGAGCCCAATAATAATCAGAATGATGCTAGTTATGAGCAGCCTTTTGTGGCAGTCGGTGACAGAGAAGATACCAGCTGGGCTGATGTCAATGACCAGAAGAGTAATGTAAGAGGTTTTGTGCAGGAAACAAACATGCTTCATGCCAATGTTAACCTCATTAGTGACAAGGGAAATATTACAATCGGTGGCAATGTAGGTAAATCAGCTCCTTTGAATAATCTATCCATTAAAACTGCTGGTAAAGTGACGACTGGCGGTGGAGCTAATCCTGGTACGATGGCGAAGAATGTGGATCATCAGTATCAGATAAATCCGGAAACAGATGGAAAATACACTGGTTTGGTACAAGTTGACGGTCAGTTGAATATTATGGGCAATGCTGGTGTGGCGATTGGCGACCATATTACTGCTGACAGCGTTGATGTCCAATCAAAAGGGAATATTGATATTCGGGGGATTAAGGCGAAGCAAAAAGTCAAATTAGTCACCGAAGGTTCCGGACATGCCATTACTATGAACGAGAAACTCATCAAGGATGATGGAGTTATCGAGAATGATGGCATTAAAACCGAATCGACGGCTCCGGATGCTGTAATCATCGACGCCCATGATGGCAAATTGGTCAATAAGTCCACAGGTGCTAAAGGCATAGAGACTGGCTCGGATGCTGGCAAGGTCGGCGGCTGGAAGATATATACAAATGATCCGGCTGGTAATGAGTATGGAGATAATCTCAGCAGCGGCACCTATGCACTGTGGGGGCGGAGTCAGAAGGACACCGGTGAGGATAATGACGAAAATATTTATCGTTATGCAGCTCCGATAGAAGACGAGGCTCACAATGGGCGGTATATTTTCAACTATCAGCCGGTTATGTCCTATACGATTCAAGATATGGAGAAAACTTATGGTGAGGCATTTAGCGAAAAAATTACGACACCGGTAACAGCTAAGCTGCAGGACGTGGACAAGGCGCTGTTTGAAAAATATAAGAATGTGTTTGATGAGTCAACAGTACCGGAGACCGCGGATGCTGCTGTCAACTTATCGAGTAAGGGATTTTCTGCAGAAGCCACGCGCAATGGTGGTGATAAAGCTGCAGCAGATGGGAAGATGGCTGTTTATACTATTGGGGTTGATGAGGCATCTTTTGCCAACAATACGGCAGTAGCGCATGGTTATAAGCCGGAATTGACGGAGAAGCCCAGCTTGACGATTATGCCTCGGGATTTGACTGTGCAGGAAGATCTTGAGGGAGAATATGGCAGTGCTGAATACAGCAAGCGTAAAATTCATGCTTCGGGATTGGTAAACGGTGATGCAGTCGTTGGCTTTAAATTCAGCCTGACGGACGATTATAAGGTGCCGGATGGTGCTGTAACGGCAAATGCAGGCGTTTATAAAAATGTAGTTGAAGTGGATTCTGTAAGTTTTGCTGATCCGGATGATGCAGCAAATTATAATATTATTCCGGATAAGGGGAGGCTGACCATTACGCCTCGTGATGTATCGTTGAAGTTGACTGGTGAGGGAGAGGAACTGACAAGTGACAACATTAAGGTTACAGGCGTCTCGTATAAAGACCAGCTGGTAAATGGTGATACATTGGAAAATGCACCGAAACTTGCTTGGACGATTGGTGATAAACGTTCGGATGGTAAGTACGATATTAAGGTATTGGTGGATCAAAAGGAGATAAAAAATGGAGAGCAGGTAGGGAATTATCGCTTCAACTATACAGGGGAATATACATTAAAAACAAAACCCGAAGTGAAGCCGGAACCCGAGGTGAAGCCGGAACCCGAAGTGAAGCCGGAACCCGAGGTGAAGCCGGAACCCGAGGTGAAGCCGGAACCTGAGGTGAAGCCGGAACCTGAGGTGAAGCCGGAACCTGAGGTGAAGCCGGAACCTGAGGTGAAGCCGGAACCCGAGGTGAAGCCGGAACCTGAGGTGAAGCCGGAACCTGAAGTGAAGCCGGAACCCGAAGTGAAGCCGGAGCCCGAGGCGAAGCCGGAACCGCAACAAACACAGGCGGTGGATCGGCCACAGATTGATTATGTGGATGGGAACCCGCAGGCCGGACAGGGGGCTTATCGTTTGGAAAATGTTTCAGATGAGGGGGCGGTACAGAAAGTTTTAGGTTTGACTGTGGCGAAGATTCCTTTTGGCAAGAAGGTCAATAACCAAATTTATGATTATGGTACTTATCAGGTAACCGTAGAGCCGCAGCAGGTTACTTTGATGCCTGCGGATAAGGATATTCCGGTGCCCAAAATGATTATGCCTGATCAGTATCGGGAATATACCAAACAGCTGGTTACCAAAAGAGGTGCCGCAGCTTTCAAGTTAATCTATGATGGCATGGTCTTTGCAATTCATCCGGTAGATGGATCCGCGTTGAATTTGATAGAAGCCGGTGACAGGGCGCGCAATGTGGATGTTGCCAGCCAGGCGTTGCACACGGCTTTCAAGGAGATGGGGTTGGAACTTGAAGATATAGACGCGGTTTATATCTGCTTCGACTGATGAAATCAAACAGTCCTGCAAGGAAAAGCTTGCGGGGCTGTTTTTTTCTTGCAGGATTTTTGCCTTTTCGCGTGAAATATGACATATGAGGTGAGAATATTGAAAAGATCCCACATCATCATTGGTGCAATCGTGATATATATTCTGATCATGGCCGCGGGCGGCGCAGCATATTACTATGTCCAGCAGGAGAAGCAAATCCAGCAGGAAGCGAAGCTGGCCAAGGAAAAAGAAAAGACACCGGAGGAATTGGAAAGGGAAGCGCAGAAGGCCAAGGAGGAAGAAATACGCCGCCAGGAAGAGGCCAAAGAAAAAGCAGCTGCAGAGGCCCGGGAGAAGAAGACAAGGGAACTCAAGGACAATATGGCAGCAGAGACTGTCGGTGGGCTGACATACTATAAGCATAAGTGGCCGAAAAAACCGGAACCTGGGGTTTATCTGCGCCCCTTTGTGATAGCGGGCAATGGGAAGTGTGTCATAGCTTATGATGTCTACTATTATTATCATATTAGCGATCCGCTGCAGACTGCTTGGATCAAGGGTGACCGTCTGGATATCGTAGCTGGTGGCCAGACGACGACGGTGGCCTTTGATCCGTCAAAATTGAATAAGCATATGGCTTCGGATGCGGAGTGGCTGACGGAAAGCTATTCGCTGAATGCCAATAGATCCGTCATAGATGCGTTCAAGCGGATACTGAGCGTGGGCGGCGGTTATATTGTCTACTATAAGCTTGGCGGCAAGTCACGCCGTCATGAGCTGAGTGCTGTGGAAACCAAACGAATACGGGAGATACTGGAACTCTATGAAATACTAGCGGAAGAATAAGTTTTGTGCTATAATCGTTACTAATGCTGAATTACCCAAAGGAGGTGTTGCGCCAAATGAAGACAACGATTATTGGTATTGCCGGTGGTTCCGGTTCGGGTAAATCCACCTTTACCAATCGCTTGAAGAATTTTTTTGGTGATAACATAACAGTCATATACCACGACAACTACTATCGCGCCAATGATGACCTGTCCATGGAGGAACGCCGCAAGATCAACTATGACCATCCACAGGCCCTGGAAACGGATCTGCTGGTGGAGCATCTTGAGGCTCTGCGCAATGGTGAGAGCATCAAATGCCCGGTGTATGACTTCACCCAACATAATCGTTCCGATAAGACTGTAACCATCAATCCCAGCCGCGTTATCGTGGTGGAAGGCATTTTGATCTTCCAGGATGAGCGCCTGCGGGATTTGTTCGATATCAAGATTTTCGTGGAGGCGGATGCCGATGAACGCATCCTGCGCCGCGTAGTGCGGGATATGGAAGAGCGCGGCCGCGAGCTGCAGGACATTATCGAGCATTATCTGGCAACGGTAAAGCCGATGCACTATCTCTATGTGGAACCCACTCGCAATGTGGCGGATATCGTCCTCAACAGCGGCCTTAATGATGTGGCTTTTGAAGTCATGAAGAACAAGATTGAACGGATCTTGGATAATCCGGATGAAGATTGATGTAAAACATATGTCTTTCTTGAGTGGAATATAAAACAGGCAAAGTCAGCCATAATCCCTGTCCAGCAGGCAAGGATTATGGCTGTTTTTTTTTTCATGAATAAAAACAATGTTGATTCCATAAAAACAAAAGTATATATTTATGATAAAAACCTTTACAAATGACTGTAAAGGTGTATAATATTCTTATCAAGAATTAGAGGTGATGTATATGAATGAGAAAAACAGCAAGGACAGCAGCTTTTCCGGCCAGCTTGGCTTCGTATTAGCGGCGGCAGCCTCCGCCGTTGGCGTGGGCAATCTTTGGCGGTTTCCGTATTTTGCTGCGAAGGATGGCGGCGGAATTTTCCTGCTCACGTATTTGATTTTGCTTGTGACCTTTGGTTACGCACTTTTGTCCTCGGATTTGGCTATCGGGCGCAAAACTCAGCTCAGTTCCATCAAAGCTTATGGCGCCATGAAACCCGGCTGGAAATTCTTGGGTATCCTGACCTTTTTAGTACCGGCAATCATCATGACTTATTATGCGGTTATCGGAGGCTGGATTACCAAGTATGCCGTGACGTTCCTGACAGGCGCAGGAGCAGCTGCAGCGCAGGATGAATACTTCGTGGGCTTTATCACGAATCCCGTGGAGTCCGGCATCTATGCGGCCATCTTTATGCTGGCGACGGCCTTCGTGGTTTACCGCGGGGTGGAACGGGGCATTGAGGCTTCTTCGCGCATCATCATGCCCGTCCTGCTCATCACGGTTATCCTGATTTCCCTCTATGTGCTGACTTTGGAAGTTCAGGATGCAGATGGCACGGTCAGAACGGGCCTGCAGGGGCTGGCAATCTACTTCCTGCCGAATTTTGAAGGCCTGACGCTCAGCAAGTACATCCAGATCGTGCTGGATGCCATGAGCCAGATGTTCTACTCGCTGTCCGTGGCCATGGGCATCATGATTACCTATGGTTCCTATGTCAAGAAGGATGTCAACCTCAATCAGTCCGTGTCCCAGATTGCAATCGTGGATACGGCGGTGGCAGTGCTCGCGGGTATGATGATCATTCCGGCCATATTTGCCTTCTCCGGCATGGACGGCATGGCTGCCGGTCCGAAGCTCATGTTCGTGTCTTTGCCGAAGGTCTTTAACTCCTTAGGCGTCATCGGTATCATCGTGGGGGCGGCGTTCTTCCTGATGGCGATCTTTGCTGCCCTGACCAGCTGTATTTCCGTGCTGGAGGCTATCGTGGCCAACTGCATGGAAATCTTCCAGGCAGAGCGCAAGAAAGTCACGCTGATCGTCAGTGCCTTCTACACCGTCATCACGGTGGTCATTGCTTTGGGCTACAGCCTGTTCTATGTGGAAGTTGGGCTGCCTAATGGTTCCACTGGACAGCTTTTGGACATCATGGACTATATCAGTACGGCCTGCATGATGCCCATCATCGCCTTCCTGTCCGCCATCCTGATTGGCTGGCTCGTGAAGCCGGAATGGATCATCGGCGAAATGGAAGCTGATGGCAGTCCCATGCCGCGCAAAGGCCTTTACCGTCTAGTCATCCGTTATGTGGCACCGGTAATCATGGTCATCCTGGCTCTGCAGGCTTTTGGGATTATTAACTAAATATTGCAGGAATTATAATTCCCCTTGGCGAAAACATAGAACAATGGAAGTTTATGATTAGAGCAAGGGGAATTTTTATGTGGAATTGGCTTAGTAACTATAATTATGACTTTGCTTTGGCAACAATCCCTATACAGCTGATCCTGATGACGGTCTATTACCTGCGGCGGCAGCTGCCTACCCGGCAGAGCCGCAGTTTCTGGTGGGTGATGATCATGAATGTCGTCATGACCGTCACGGATATCTGGGCCTGCGAGCTGAACGAGGTCTGGCAGGAATATCCGCTTTCTCTGTCTTATGGACTGAATATTGCCTATTTTCTCAGCTTTATCCTGCGTGGGTGGCTCCTGTTCGTCTATGCCTCGGAGGTCGTGAATGCGCCGCGGCGCTGGGGCCGGCGGTATACTTGGGGATGCTTCGTTCCTGCGGCCGTGGTCTGCCTGATAATCTTGTCAACACCCTGGACCGGGGCTATATTTACGATGGACCCGGTAACGGGCTATCATAATCTTGCCTACTACAATGCGATTTACTTCAGTACCTGGTTTTATATTATGGCATCTGTAGCGGTGCTGACTGTCTGCCGCAAGGAAGTAGCGCTTAAACTGCAGATAGGCCTCTATAGCAGCAATCTGATTTTGGCGGTAGGGATCTTGGTGCGGCATTCCTTTATGAACACGCTGGTTACGAGCTTCTTCAGTCTGATGGCAATCCTGATCATCTATCTGACGGCACAGAATCCGGACTCCTTCCGGGATCGGATGGTGGATGTCTTCAATAAGTCTGCTTTTGCCGAAATGGCAGCAGAACTGTTGGTCAATGAAGCACAATTTTCCTGTTTTGGCATTGGCATCAAGAATTATCCCTCGTTTAAGACGTTTTATGGTCCGAATACCATGTATAAAAGCCTGCTGGACATTGGCAAATGGCTGGAGAAACAGTTTTCAGGCTTTCAGGTATTTTATCTGGGCAATGGGCAGATGGTGCTGCTCGAGCATGATTCCGACTACAGTGATGTGCAGGGCATGGCCAAGAAAATTGAGGAGCGGTTCCGTTATCCCTGGTCGGACAGTGGCGGGGCGCAGGCTGTTCTGGGGATAAATATGATATTTGTTTCCAAGAATGTGCCTAAGAAAAGCGTCCGCAGTGTAGAGATTTGTTTGGAACAGGCCTTCAATGAAGCGTACCGCCGGGATATGACCGATGTGTATGTGGTGGATGAAGCGCTGCTCGAGCAGATGAAACGGCAGGAGAAAATCCGGCTGATCATGGGCAGGGCCTTGCGGGAAAACAAGCTGGAAATTCACCTGCAGCCAATGTATTCGGTCAAGGACGGCTGCATAAATGCAGTGGAAGTGCTGGCCCGCCTGTATGATGAGGAATTGGGCTATATACCGCCGCAGGAATTTATCCCATTGGCGGAAAATGACGGGGATATCATGGAACTGGGGCGGCAGATATTTGCCAAGACCTGTCATTTTATCAGTGAGTATGATCTGGATGCGCTGGGCATTGATTTCCTGACCATCAATATTTCTCCGGCACAATGCCTGAATTACAACTTGGGCGATGAGCTGGAGCGCATTGCGGTACGGCATCGGATATCCATGGAGAAGATTCGGCTGGAGGTCACCGAGTCGGCCACCGGGGATATGGAGTCTTTGCTGGAGCAGATGCGGCGGCTTAAGAATTGCGGTGTGAGTTTTTTGTTGGACGATTTTGGAGCGGGCACATCGAATATCATACGGGTGATCAATCTGCCCTTTGCCATGGTAAAGATCGATATGCAGCTGGTCTGGTCGTATTTCCGCAGCAGCAGCAATATGCTCTTGCATGTGATGCGTATGTTCCAGGAAGAAAAGATGGCAATCATCGTCGAAGGGGTAGAGGACAAACATATGGCCCAGCAGATGGCCAGCATGGGATGCGAGTATGAGCAGGGCTATTACTTCTCCCATCCGCTGCCGCCAAAAGAATTGATTACGTTCCTGGAAAATCATCGGGATTATCATTGGCTGGATTGATAGCAGAAGAGCTGCTGACTTTGATTTGTCAGCGGCTCTTTTATTTGGCTAGTGTAAACATGGATTTACAATTTGGAAATAAATTTATTTTTTTGTGGTAAAATATGTACAATAATTGTATAATAAGGAACAGAAAGTTTTTTGGAAACAAGGTGTAAGCAAAAATGGCAAAAAAGAAAAAAGAAGCAAAGACCAATGCAGCAAGGATTTTAGACACGCTGGGCATCAGCTATGAGCTGAAAACCTATGAGGTGGACGAAAATGACTTGTCAGCTGTGCATGTGGCTGAGTCCGTGGGTATGCCCATTGAAATGGTCTATAAGACCTTGGTGTGCCGGGGGGATAAGAACGGCGTATTGATGGCTGTGATTCCTGGCGGCGGTGAATTAGATCTTAAGGCATTGGCCGCAGCTTCGGGCAACAAGCGCGTGGAAATGGTGCATCTGAAGGAAGTGTTTGGCCTGACTGGCTATATCCGGGGCGGTTGCTCGCCGTTGGGAGCCAAGAAGGACTATCCGGTCTATCTCGATGCCAGCGCCGAGGCGCAGGAGGTCATTGCCATCAGTGCCGGCAAGCGTGGCGAACAGATCATCCTGAAGCCTGCGGATCTCGTGCAGGCAGCCAAAGCCACCGTGGCAGCAGTCAGCAGATAATATCTATTATATAGGAAAGAGGCGGTTTGATTGAATTACAGCAGTACCCGGGGAGAAAATGTGAAACTTACTTCGGCGCAGGCCATCATCAAAGGGCTGGCTACAGATGGCGGCCTGTTCGTGCCGGACAGCCTGCCAAAGGTTGACGAGTCATTTATCGAGAGCTTGCTGCCTCTTTCCTATGAGGAGCGGGCGGCTAAAGTTCTGAGCCTGTTCCTGACGGATTATACGGCGGAGGAGATAACGGCCTGCGTCAACAATGCCTATGGCCAGGGCAAGTTTGACTGTGAAGGCCGGGCCCCGGTGACAGATTTAGGGAATATGCAGGTGCTCGAACTCTGGCATGGCCCGACGAGCGCCTTCAAGGATATGGCCTTGCAGCTGCTGCCGCAGCTCATGAGCACGGCGCTCAAGAAGACCGGCGAGAAGTCCGATGTGCTGATTCTGGTTGCCACCTCGGGCGATACGGGGAAGGCTGCGCTGGAGGGCTTCAAGGATGTAGATCAGATTTCCATCATGGTCTTCTATCCGGAAGGCGGCGTCAGCCAGATCCAGCAGCTGCAGATGCTCACGCAGGAAGGCAGCAATGTCAATGTGACGGCCGTAAAGGGGAATTTTGACGATGCCCAGAGCGGTGTCAAGGTGATTTTCAGTGACCAGGCTTTTGGCGAAGAACTGGGCAAGGCGAATGTGAAGCTATCCTCGGCCAACTCCATCAACTGGGGCCGTCTCGTGCCGCAGATCGTCTACTATTTCAGTGCTTATGCAGATCTGCGCAAGGCTGGCCGTATCAAGGCAGGGGAAGAAATCAACTTCACCGTGCCCACGGGTAACTTCGGCAATATCCTGGCGGGCTTTTATGCCAAGCAGATGGGCCTGCCGGTGCATAAGCTCGTCTGCGCCTCCAATGCCAACAATGTGTTGACGGATTTCCTGCAGACGGGCCGTTATGACCGCAACCGCGACTTCTATAAGACCATCACGCCGTCCATGGATATCCTGATTTCCAGCAATCTGGAACGACTGCTCTATCATGTGACGGGCAGTACGGAACAGGTGGCCGGCTGGATGGCGGAACTGGCCAAACAGGGCAGCTATGAGGTGGACAAGGATACCCGTGGCAAGATCAAGGAATTCTTCTGGGCAGATTTTGTGGAGGATAGTGCCACAAAGGCTTGCATCCGTCAGGTCTACGAACAGCATAAATACGTGCTGGATACCCATAGCGCCGTGGCTTATCAGGTGGCCAAGAATTACCGTCATGCCACGAAGGATGACCGCGTGATGGTGGTCGTGTCCACGGCCAGCCCGTATAAGTTCAATGGCAGCGTGCTCGAGGCCTTGCAGGCAGAGACGGCAGGTTTGGATGAATTCGCCCTGCTCGCCAAACTGCAGGAACTCAATGACCAGCCAATCCCGCAGGGACTGGTTGCGCTCAAGTCCAAGGAAGTACGACATAAGGGCGTATGTGCGAAAGATGAGATGGCTGATGCTGTATTGAGATTTATCGCTAAATAAATAGCTTACAAGCAAAACACTTGTCAATAATACATGATTGATGAGTGTTTTGTTTTGTTTGTGTAATTTATGTCAAACAATTTAGATAAATAACATTTTTTGAATTAGATAAGAAAATAGTTGACATTTATGGAAAAATAAGTTAATATGATAAGCGTGGTGAGAAACAAAGTGAAAAGCTTCTCAAACTGCGAAAAGTATCTTTTTTACGAAAGAGGTTGAATGTAAAATGGCAAACATCGATCTTAGCCAATATGGCATCACTGGTACGACTGAAATTCTCCACAATCCGTCTTACAAGACGCTTTTTGAAGAAGAGACTAAAGAAGGTTTGACGGGCTACGAACAGGGCCAGGTTTCCGAACTGGGTGCTGTCAACGTAAAGACTGGTATTTTCACCGGCCGTTCGCCTAAAGATAAATTCATCGTAGATGATGAGACTTCCCATGACACCGTTTGGTGGGATTCCGAAGACTATCACAACGATAACCACAGAGCTACGCCGGAAACCTGGAACGCTCTGAAAGAAATCGCTAAGAAGGAACTGTCCAACAAGAAACTCTACGTTGTAGATGCTTTCTGCGGTGCCAACAAAGACACCCGCATGGCTGTGCGCTTCATCGTGGAAGTTGCTTGGCAGGCACATTTCGTAACCAATATGTTCATCCAGCCGACGGAAGAAGAACTGGCTAACTTCAAGCCGGACTTCGTTGTTTACAACGCTTCCAAGGCTAAAGTAGAAAACTATCAGGAACTGGGCCTGCATTCCGAAACGGCCGTAGTCTTCAACCTCACGAGCCGCGAACAGGTTATCATCAACACCTGGTACGGCGGTGAGATGAAGAAGGGCATGTTCTCCATGATGAACTACTTCCTGCCGCTCAAGGGCATTGCTGCTATGCACTGCTCCGCCAACACCGACAAGCAGGGCCAGAATACGGCTATCTTCTTCGGCCTCTCCGGCACGGGTAAAACCACCCTGTCCACGGATCCGAAACGTTTGCTGATTGGCGATGACGAACACGGCTGGGATGATGAAGGCGTATTCAACTTTGAAGGCGGCTGCTATGCCAAGGTTATCAACCTCGACATGGAATCCGAACCGGACATCTATGGCGCCATCAAGCGCAACGCCCTGCTTGAAAACGTAACCCTCGACGACAAGGGCAACATCGACTTTGCCGATAAGACCATCACGGAAAACACCCGTGTATCCTATCCTATCGATCATATCAAAGGCACCGTTAAGGGCTTTGTCAACGACAAGAGCGCAGCTCCTGCAGCTAAGAGCGTTATCTTCCTGTCCGCTGATGCTTTCGGCGTACTGCCTCCGGTTTCCATCCTAACTCCGGAACAGACGAAGTACTACTTCCTCTCCGGCTTCACGGCTAAACTGGCTGGTACGGAACGCGGCATCACCGAACCGACTCCGACCTTCTCCGCTTGCTTCGGTCAGGCATTCCTCGAACTGCATCCGACCAAGTACGCAGAAGAACTGGTTAAGAAGATGGAAGCCAACGGCACGAAGGCATACCTCGTGAACACGGGCTGGAACGGCTCCGGCAAGCGTATCTCCATCAAGGATACCCGTGGCATCATCGACGCTATCCACAGCGGCGCCATCAAGAAGGCTCCGACCAAGAAGATTCCGTTCTTCAACCTCGAAGTACCGACGGAACTCGAAGGCGTAGACACCAATATCCTCGATCCGAAGGATACCTACGCTAACCCGGCTGAATGGGAAGAAAAGGCAAAAGACCTCGCTCAGCGCTTCATCAAGAACTTCGACAAATACACGAAGAACAACGAAGCAGGCCAGGCTCTGGTTTCCGCAGGCCCGCAGATCTAAGATTGCATGATAGAAAGGCTATCGCATTTTGTAGTGCGATAGCCTTTTTTGACATTTGACTTTTGACATGTCAACTTCTAAGGGAAATCTAATGCTGGGATGCTATACTTTCCTGTGGAATTATACGAAAGGCAGGGAGCATCATGACCTTAAGTTTTGAGAAAATATTTCCCACAGAGGAAGAACGCTAAAAAAAATATATCTGGCTGATAAAATTGTCCATCATCGCGAATATTTGCGCCTATATCGCCATCATCTTATTAGATGCAGGTGCGATAAAACTCATGCAGGTAGTCAAAATTGTTTTAGGGGCAGTAATTTATATCATCCTCCTGCAAACAGCCTGGAAAAGCAGAGCCCTTCATTTTATTCTCCGCCTTTGGCTTTGTGCCGCCAGCAGTGCTGCCATAATGGCTGCGCTGATACCATTCTTCGGATTTCTGCCCATGTTGTTAGGATCCGTTATTACCATCTTTGCCAATCGGAAACATCTGAAAATATTTTTAAGGTACAAAGATTTCCTGAAGTATCTTGCCGCTTGTTTTGGAATAGGTATCCTGATGGATATGGTCGGCGATATAGGAGTGCCGGGAATAGATAATGCAACACTCTATCAGATAAAACATCTGTTGCTGTTTTATGTATTATGGCGCTTGCTCAAACACGAATGCGAACAGGGCAGGCCCTTTCGGGAAACTATCCGCATACTCATGTTGATGCCGGTAATCGGTGTATTCCTGCTGCTAGGCTGGCTGACCATTATCCCTATATTCAGAAAAAGGCTGTTCGGTGAAGAAGGATACGACTTTTTTGCTTTGGAGAAATAAATAGGAAAAGTCATTAAAGGGTGAAAGGTGTTTCTCTTTATGAAAAATGAATTGCAGAGGGGGAGCATATGTGCTAACATATTACATTGGAACGTTTTTATAAGGAGGAATTTGATATATGGAAATCAAGAAATCGATAGCCATGCTATTAACAGCAATGGTTATCGCTGGTGTGGGAATCAACGGACAAGAAGCTGAAGCTAGTGATAGTCAAAGAGCACAAGCAACAACAGCAAGGATATTAGCGCAGAGACAAAAACGCTATGAAGAGTTTAAAGCTTGGGTTAATTCCCAAAGTCAAGAATATAAAGATAAATTATGGAAGATTCGCACAGGAGAAGTTGATGGCCCCGATAAAGCGTGGAATATCGCATGGAATGATTTTAATGCATGGAAAAGTGGAAAAACTAGGCCTGCAGTAATGTCACAAAATAATGCAATTTCTCAGCATAGCGGCTCATCTATTAATTTATCCCAATTTCCAAGAGCAGCAGAGTATTCAAATAAGAAAGTAGCATCTTATAGTAATCTTTTTATCAATGCTAGCAGTCACAAAATAATTTCTTTGATTTATGAAACTGAAACTGAATACGCTAGCGACTATCATTCGGGAAGAAAAGATGAGGAAGCAAGAGGGGTGCCTTTAAAGTATCAATACTCTAATCAAGTTCTCACGCCGAAGGATGGTCTTGATGGTTCTGATTATTTCACAGATAATATGGGAATGCCGTCATATTCTAAATATCCGTTGTATCCTGGCAAATATATATACCAAAGTATTGGGAGAGCTTGGCCAGCTAATGAAAATAGACGAGTAATTGCGTTGCTTGATAATAATCAGGTTTTGCAAACACGTTTCTTAATGTGCGAAGATGTTGCATATGTCATTACTGATACTGGCATAGTGCGGTTGGCCATTCCTCAAGGAGATGGCGAAGCAGATTACAAAATGAGAGGTGTTCTTAGTCAGCTCCATTACACAGGGCCGGCAAATTCCTATTATCAAAGTTGGCATGATAATAAATGATGGCTGGTTAACCGTTTTTTGAAACTACGTAGATAATGAAGCAAAAGCTGGTGTCAAATGATACATCAGCTTTTGCTATTTTATTAACAATTACTGAATATGCCGCCATTGGGGCGGCATTTGTTGTAAATGTGGTAGGTAAAAAATCATTAAGGAACAAGAGCTTTTATTCGATATACTCAATAAGAGGGCTTGAGTACTTTTATCAGGGAGGATAAGACTATGCGTATCTTAAGGAATATAACCAGGCAGGAGCTGGACTATTATACCAGCCAACCTACGGCGAAAAAGCTCAATGAGCGCATTAAGCGGGATGGGGTGAGTGTTCCATCTGGCAGTGCAAATTCAACGGCTGAGGACAAGGTGGATATTTCCTCAGCTGGTTATGAACTGCAGCAGGCAAATAAGGGAAAAACGGCTAATGAAAAGGTGGAAGAGGGCCAACGGATTGATTTTTCCGTTTCCCGCCAGGGTGACAGCAATAAATTTGTCATCAGCTTTGCCAATGCGGCTATGGTCAGCCGGGCGGTGAAGCAAGGGTATATTGAGGTAGAAGGTCAGCGGATTGACCTTTCCGATGAGGTGAAGAAGCAGCTGCTGGCCACCAGCAAGCAGATTCAGGACATGAAGAAGGGTGTTACTCTGCATAACTTCCTGCTCCATGAAGCGGCCAATGCCCGCCAGAACAGTGATGCCATGAAAGAAGCCAACGACAAGATGAGCCGCGCCATGCAGACCGCTTCCCGCATCATGCATGGACGCAAGGTATCTCCCGCTGATGAAAAGGAATTGATGGAGTTTAACAAAGACCTTTATGCCATGGCCAAGAATGCCGCGGCTTTGGAACAGCATCGCCGCAGGCGGGACGATAAGGAAGATGACAAGATTTCCGTGGACAATGAGGAAGCCCGGGCACGGGAAGCTGAGCCGAAGGATTACAGTGTAGAAGAAATGCCCATGCCTGACAGCGAAACACAGATGACGGTTTCGCTGGAGGATGGCATAGGGCAGGTAATAGATGTAGGCGCAGGGAAGGAAGTGTGAATCATGGCAGATATGAGAATTGGCGGGAGTTTTAGCTCGCCTTATGATCGCTATAGCAGTTACGGAAGTTATGGAAGCGCGGATAGTGGCTATGAATCAGGCGCTGCCTTTTCGGTACAGGATGATGAGAACGAGGACAAGAATGTAAATGGCCGCAAGTCCAGCCCCGGGGAATGTGAGACCTGTAAACGGCGCAAGTACCAGGATGGCTCCAATGAAATGGTTTCGTTCAAGGCGGCGGGGCATATCGATCCTGGCAATGCTGCGGCAGTGGTGATGAGTCATGAGCAGGAACATGTATCCAACGCCTACCAGAAGGCGGAACTGGGCAATGGTGAAGTGGTACGGGCCAGTGTGCGCCTAAAGACGGATGTTTGCCCGGAATGCGGCCGGACCTATATCTCCGGCGGCGAAACCTCCACCCAGATTCGCTATTACAACGAGGACAATCCCTATCAGAAGGATTTGAAATCTGCCGATGCCAGCAAATATCGAGGAGCCAATGTGGATATTGCTGCTTGATGATGGATATGATTTTTTTAGAAGTTTGAAGGTATGCTTTGCCTTTGAACTTCTTTTTTACATGCAAATGAGTACTGACAGAAAGTGTGCGAAAAATATGGAGTAGAAGAAGGATTTTACAGGGGGGAAGATAGAATATTAAGCATCGAGTGAGTTTTGTTATAGTCAGTTTTTCAGCATCAGTGCTAGGCGTTGCAGTTAGCGAAGACCGGCTGGATAAGGAGAAAAAAGAGATGAGCGAGAATAAAAATGAGTTAAATAAGGGATGCAACCGGAAGATTGTCATTGTCATGTATCAATACAGTGTCATTGTGAAGAGTATTGAGCGCAAGCTGCTGGATTTAAGGTATGAAGTGGAGATCCTGGCAGGAGAGTTTGATAAGATTGCGGAAAAAGCCATGTCGCATCCGCTGTTTTTGGTGTATCTTCCGAAAAATTTTGCGTCCGATGAAAAACACATCACCTCGTTGACTTTTTTGATGGATATCATCAGTCAAAAGGGGGCAGAGATGATCCTGTTGGGAGAGCACAGCGATTATGCGGATGTTATGATGCAGGTGCCGCAGGCTGGCGATTACGAATGGCTCGACCGTCCGCTTAAATTGGATGAATTAGCACTGACGGTGAGACGACATACCCGCAACCATTCCAAGCGGATATTGATCGTGGATGATGATCCTGCTTTTGCCAGGATGCTGCGGGAGTGGCTGAAAGAGGAATACAGCACTTTTGTGCTCACAGACGGTTCACAGGTAATCAAGGCCCTGCGCCAGAATCCGGTGGACCTTATCCTGCTGGATTACGAGATGCCAGTTATGGATGGGCCGCAGGTATTCCGTATGCTCAAAGGGGACGAAGAATTTCATGATACGCCTGTCGTGTTCCTGACCGGGGTGGCAGGCAAGGAACAGGTTGAGCGGGTGGTGGATCTGAAACCGCAGGGGTATATCCTGAAATCCAATACCAAGGAAAAACTGCTGGAATACATACAGTCCAAGATTTGAAGATAGTTTTGCAGGGAGCGTTTTCTGTGGTCTAGAAAAGGAATGAACTATGAAAAGGATCTTTTTTATAGCCTTCATCATCTTACTGGCTGCCATGGCAGGAATCTTGCTTATTCATAAGAGTCAGGTCGATACGGATGTGACAGCCAATACCACCAGAGTCGGCGTGTTTATCAATGGGAAGTGCCAGGATAGGAGTTGGTGCCAGACTCATTATGAAGCGCTGGAGTCCCTGAAAGAAGAACTGAATTTAGATATACTCTACAAGGAAAATGCTCCCGGAGATTGTTACGCGGAAATCAAGGAACTGATCCAAAAAGATGGCTGCCGGATCATTATCGGTTGCAGCTTTGACTATGGTGAGGCTATGAAGAAGGCTGCTGCGGAATATCCGCATATCTATTTCCTGAACGCAGGGGGAGTCTATCATCAGGCAAATTATTCCTCGTTTTTCGGGCGTATGTATCAGGCGCGGTATTTATCGGGCATCGTGGCGGGGCAGAAGACGCAAACCGGAGAACTAGGATATGTGGCCGCTTTTCCGAATTCCCAGGTGATTCGCGGCATCAATGCGTTCACGCTGGGCGTCAGGAGCGTGCGCCCGGATGCCCAGGTACACGTAAGCTATTGTAAGTCTTGGACGGATGATGAACCGGCCCTGACTGCGTGCCGGAAATTATTGGATAACTTTCCCATTGATGTACTGACTGTCCATACCAATTCCTTAACTCCTCATCAGGAGGCCGAAAACAGGGGTATCTGGTCTATCGGCTACCATCGGGATAACCGTGACCTGTTCCCCCATACCTATCTTTCAGCCTGCGTATGGAATTGGCAGGCTTATTACCGTGAGCAGATCCAGACCTGTCTGCAGGGAAAATTTCATGGCAAGCAGGTCTGGATTGACAAGGATAAAGGGATTGTCAGCCTTGCCTCGCTCTCCCCTTATGTGGATATGGACACAGCCATGAAGGTGCGGGCGGCCAATGAAAGATTTGGCAGCCGGGGATTTGATGTGTTTTACGGCCCCATCAAGGATAATCAAGGGAACCTTCGCATCAATGCGGGGGAATCCATGTCGGATGATGAGATGTTGAATGCTTTTGACTGGTATGTGGAGGGCGTGAACGTTGAAGATTAAAGACTGGATTCGGATGAATTTTCCGTTGGCGCTGATCGGCATGCTGGTCGTCCTGCTGGTGATGGTTATCCAGAGTTTTCAGCTGCCGAAGACGGAGAGCAAGACCGTGGTGGGATGCGTTTTGGTCGGCGAAAGGGCGGATAATGGCTGGAACAAGAACCATTATGAAGGCCTGGCGGCAGCCTGCCGTGCCCATGACGTTGCCATCCTGGCGGTAGATGATGTGGCCGAGACAGAGAGTGCTACTTACACTGCGGTCGAAGAACTGATAAACAAGGGGGCCAATGTCATCTATCTGACCAGCTTTGGCTATGGACAGTATGTCGATGAGATTGCCCGAAAATATCCTACGACGGCCTTTTTCTGTATTTCCGATAAAGGCAGGGCAAAAAACTGCACCTCGTATTTTGCCCGCCTGTATCAGGCGCGGTATCTGGCTGGTATCATTGCCGGGCAGGCCAGTAAGACGGGAATCTTGGGCTATGTTTCGGCTATGCCGAATTCGCAGACCAATCGTGGCATCAATGCTTATGCCCTGGGGATGTTGACGGTCAACCCTGATGCGCAGCTCCTGGTTCGGTTCACTGGCAGTTGGGACGATGAAGCCGAGGAGCGGAAAAGTGTTGCCCTTCTGCAGCAGGCCGGGGCGGATGTGATTACCTATCATGCCGATAATCCCTATGCGATAGATGAGGCAGAAAAACGGGGGCTGCTCAGTATCGGCTGTAATGATGTTATCCAACAATATTCTGACCGTTTTTTGACGGCAGTCGTTTATGACTGGCAGGTGGTCTATGAAAAGGTCCTCGGGGATTACCTCAGCGGGCGGGTTAATTTCAACAGCGGTTACTGGCTCGGACTCAGGGAAGGTGCGGTAAAGCTTTATCCCTTATCCGGGGCTGTGGCGGCTGGGGCTGCGCAGGTGGAAGCGGACCAAGAACAGCAGATGATGCTGGCAGATATTGTGTTTTCCGGTGTGATCTATGACAATCACGGGCGGCTTCGCTGTGAGGAGGGGGAACGAATCAGCGATGCAGAGCTTTTCTCCGGTATGGATTGGTATGTCAAGGGAGTAAGGATCTATGAGTAAGCGGATGACGAGGATTGAAAAAGGGACGATTCTCGCCCTGTTGGGCTTTGGCCTGGTCCTGCTGCTGGTGGGAGCTTTGTTCCAGAGTCGCATGGGTGAGCTGTTGTCTGCTTACACTGAGAGCCAGACAAGGCGGCAGGCGGAAACCCTCGCGACACAGGCGGCAGAAAAGCTGGGCACGGAGCTGGAAAATCTGGCCTATGTAGCTGCAAAGATTGAAGCCAACCCTGCCGAAGTGGAGCGGCTCATGCCTTTGGTGCACAATGAATTGGGTGTCCGGCAGGGACTGCTGAATATTGAAGGAAGAGCTGTATACGGCGACTCGATTTCGCCGCGCATCTATAGCGGGATACAAACGGCTTTCCGTGGCAAGAGCGATATATCCTTTGAGACGGAGCAGGGCTTGTTATTTACTTATCCGGTGTTTCGTGGCAGGAATATAAAGTATGTCCTTTATCGGCAGTATCCTTTGACGGCTATCGCTGCCCGTTTTCCCATCAGCTGTTATGACAACATCGGCAGGATGATGGTGGTTTCCCGTGATGGGGAGATCATCATTCCCTTCGCCAACAGCACGGCGGAAGATGTGGCCTATATGAATAGCCAGGAGGTGAAAGACTGCTTCAATTCCATGCATCGGGAGATGGAAGTTTCCGTGGCTGCTGCCCATACGTTTCCTACCGAGCGTGGCGAAATGCTGCTCTTTGAGGCCGAGATTCCCCATACGGACTTCCTGCTGGAAGGTTTCGTGCCGAAAGATAAGGCCAGTGAGGGAATCGGCAGCATTTCCTTGCTGGTCATCTGGGTATTCGGCCTCTTGATGCTGATGGTGGTCATCGGTGCCGTGTATTTGGTCCGTGTCCGCGTCAAGATCCAGGAGAGCGATGAGCTGCGGGCGGCCAAGGAAATGGCCGAAGGTGCGTCCCGGGCCAAGAGTGACTTCCTGTCCAATATGTCCCATGAAATACGCACGCCGATCAATGCCGTTCTCGGCATGAATGAAATGATCCTGCGGGAAAGCGAGGACCGGGATATCCTCGCATATGCGGAGAGTATAAAATCGGCAGGGACAACCTTGCTGGGCATCATCAACGATATCCTGGATTTTTCCAAGATAGAAGCCGGCAGGATCGATATCATTCCTGTGGAATATGACCTTTCTTCGCTGATCAATGATCTGGTCATTATGATCAAGGCCCGGGCTGATAAAAAAGATCTGACCTTGCGGCTGGATTTCGATCCGCAAACTCCCAAACGGCTCTATGGCGATGAAGTCCGCATCAAGCAGGTCATCACCAATATCCTGACCAATGCGGTGAAGTATACGGAGCGGGGCGGTATAACCTTCTCCCTGAAGTTCGAGCGCATTGCGGCAGCGGCAGACCGGGTGATGCTGCTGGTCGCGGTCAAGGATACAGGCATCGGCATCAAGCCGGAGGACCTGGACAAGCTGTTTTCCAAATTCGAGCGTATCGAGGAAAAACGCAACCGCCATGTGGAAGGAACCGGTTTGGGCATGGCCATCTCCCAGATGCTGCTGGACAAGATGGCTTCCAAGCTGGAAGTGGTCAGCGTCTATGGGGAAGGCTCCACCTTCTCCTTCCGTGTCGAGCAGAAAGTGGTCAAGTGGGAACCTCTGGGCGATTATGAAGCTTCCTATGCATCGATGCTCAAGAGTCACAAGAAATACCGTGAAAGATTCACAGCTCTGCAGGCGCAGGTGTTGGTGGCAGATGATAACGAGATGAATCTGATGGTCTTCAAGAGCCTGCTGAAGCAGACAAAGATGCTGATCGATACGGCCGAGGATGGCCGGGAGGCGGTGCTGGCGGCGCGGAAAAAGAAATATGCACTGATTTTTCTGGACCATATGATGCCCAATATGGATGGCATCGAAGCGCTTCATGAAATACGGGAACAGATAGACGGTCTCAATTGCGATACACCTGCTATCTGCCTTACGGCCAATGCCATATCCGGTGCCAGGGATCGATATATAGAGGCCGGCTTTGACGACTATTTGACCAAACCCATTGATGCGGATAAACTGGAGGCGGCATTACTTGCTTATCTACCCGCCGAAATGGTGATAAAGAACACGGAGAACAAGGCAAGAACAGCGGAAAAGGATGAGGAAGCCGCCTCTGTTGGCTTGCCGGCAGTATTGCGACCGCTGCAGGGACAGGCGTGGCTTGACCTGGGCCGCGGCATAGGCAATAGCGGTTCGGTGGATGCGTATCTGCCGCTCTTAAAGATATTCTATGAATCACTGGACGATAAGGCGGATGAAATCGAAGGCTTTTATGCGCATGAAGATTGGCAAAACTACACCATCAAAGTCCATGCCCTGAAAAGCTCGGCAAGGCTGATCGGAGCCGAGGACTTCGGCGAAGAAGCACAGCTGCTCGAAAATGCGGGCAAAGCTGGCGATCTGTCCTATATTCACGAGCATCATAAGGCCTTCATGAGTGAGTGCCGCAGTTTTAAAAATCCATTGTCCGAAGTGTTCAAGGCAGCAGAAAGCGAAGAGAAGCCTGAAGCTGATCCGGAACTGATGGAAGCTGTGTTGGAAGAAATCCGTTTGGCCGCAGAGCGTATGGATTGTGATCAGCTGGAGAGTATCTTGACAGAGATGGAGGCCTACCAGATTCCCAAAGCGCAGGAAGGCGTTTGGAATCAGCTGTTAAAAGCCGCACAGCGTTATGATTATCAGGAAATCTTGTCCATTCTTGCCTGAGACAACCTGTGGCCGTCATTCACACCGCAAAATATGCCGTTCACTCCCAAGCCGTTGAAACTTCCGGTTTCTACGGCGATAGGCGGGGCTGGCGCCATGATTTACGAGGTCATATTGAAAATCTGACCGCCTATGTGCACAATCATCTGGCAGACGCCCAGCCGGAGATGGAACATTATCTGGAGCAGATGAAAAAGACCACGGAGCGGTTGGATTTTGCCGATAAAACCGGCCATCCCATCACGGATATCATCCTGCACCAGATTCGCAGCCAGGCCAAGCGGCAGGGCTGCGAATTTACTGCTAGCTTCCATTATCCCGCAGACGCTCCCTATGATATTTACGATATCAGCGTCATCCTCAACAACGGTCTCAAAAATGCCTTGGAGGCCTGCGGGAAGGTATCACCGCCCGCCAGCATGGAAGTGCGTTCCTATAGCAAGGGCAATCTGTTCTTTATCGAGATTGAAAATGATTTTTCCGGGGAGCTGAACTGGGATAAGGAAGGCGGACTTCCCTGCACTACTAAGGATGATAAACGCCATCATGGTATTGGACTTAGTAATATCGTTCGCTGTGCGGAGAAGTATCAGGGGAGCATGGAGATTGAAGTGACGCAAAAAGAAAACCGCCAGCGCCCTTCCTTGGGCGCTGAGTGACGATAACGCTTTATCTGTTCTTATTTACAAGGAGGTAGATTATTATGCCGGTGAAGGTTGGAGGCAGTTATGTGTCGGAGGCGGCTTATAGTTTTGCTAAGGCGCAGGTTACGGATAAGAGCGAAGATAGCAGCGGCGTGCTGAAAAGTTTGGCGGAGAAGTTTCCTAATTTGAAGTTCAGTGTGGGGACGGCGCCGTTTTCCGGGACGGGCACCAATAATGTGTCCATCTCGCCGAAAATCCTCAAACAGATGGAGAAGGACTCGGAAAAGCGACTGGAGTATGAGGCGTTTATCTATGATATTGCCCATACGGATGTGCAAAGTGGGCGGGCGCCAGAGCATAAATTGAAGTCCCATGGCTTTATCATTGAGGATGATGGCGGCCTGCGGAGTTGGGGGATTTCGCAATATGACGATGGCAATCGCAAAGAGCAGTCTCATGTGAAGCGCTCCAATAAGGGGAACTGGTGGCAGGAGTTGTTGCCGAAGCAGAATGTCAAAAAGAAGAAATCGGCGTCAAAAGCTTTGCAGGAAAAAATAGCCGCCGAGAAAAAAGAGATTTCATCAGCAAAGCAGGAGACTGCGGATAGGTCTGCCAGTTTGTTAGCTGCTCTGCGTGTTCAGGAATCCAAGGTTAATAACATTTCCACAAAAAACGTTGAAAAACTTCAAGGCAATCTTGCACTTGCTAAGGCTTATTTGCAGAATAACAAGGTGACAGGTAAAAGCCTGGCTTTTAAGGATACCAATGAGCTGGCCAATTATCTGCGGGAGAATTTTCAGGTGTACAGCGGCGGCATGACGAAGATTTCCGGCAAGTTCCTGCAGAAGTGTCTGACCGACGAGGAAAGCCGCAATAAACTTTTCGATACCCTGCGGGCGGCGGATGAGGCTTATGCCAGCCGTAAGGATGAAGTAGGTTTTCAGGGAATGCGGGTGATTATTGACGAGGATGGCGAAGTGACCATGGAATCCACCATGCGCACGGTGAGTATCAATGAGGAAAAACGCCGCCGGCAGATTGCGGCGGCAGCGACTCAAAATGATATGCAGGCGGTTCTGGCTATCCTGCAACAGGATTTGCAGGAACTGGAAGATGGTTATCGGCAAAATGCCTGTGATGCTGCCGAGGTGGAGAAGGCCAAGAAACTTATTGAGCAGGCCAAACAGCAAATGGGGCAGTTGCCAGATAGGAAGCCGACACCGGAAGAAGCCAATTCTATGACCGTGAATATGCTGATTTAGTGTGCGGTCTGGTTTGATTGGTCAATTTGACTGGTCAAATGTCAAAAGTCAAAGCAGCATGCTGTTGGCTGCATCACTGAGGGCAATGAGGACGATCAAAACTGTGGCGCCACCAATCAGGTATTCGGCGCAGCCTAAGAGATTCTTGTTCTGCCAGTGGTTTCTGACATTGCTCCAAACGACTTCAAGTGTGATGAACAGGGCGATGAAGCAGATGATGTTGACGATATAGCGTAAGATTTCCATAGATTACTGACTCCTTTTGGCAAAAGTGGGATGGTCGCCGCGGTTAGTGACGATTTGATAGCCGGTGGAAGCTACCCGCCGGGCCAGGCAGTTGACGCATTCGGCGGCTTCTTCGCCCATGCAGATCTTGTTGTCGTAAAGGGCGTATTTCCGGCGGACGGTGGTGGGAGAAAGGTTGGGCATCAGTACGTTGGCCCCCGCCCGCAGGCCTTTTTCCCGGCCTTGCGGATCGATGGTGCCCAAAGCAGTAGTGGCAGGCAGCAGGACCTGGGGAAGCAGCAGGCGGATAATGGCCAGAAGCTTCACGGTCATGGCTGCCGTTCCCGCAGGCTGATCTGCCAAGGGCGTATCATGTTGGGGGATAAAGGGGCCGATGCCCACCATTTCTGGCTGGAATTTCTGCAGGAAGCGTAAATCCTGCAGAAGCTGGGCACTGGCCTGTCCCGGTGAGCCCACCATCATGCCGCAGCCGACCTGATAGCCAATCTCCCGCAAAGCTTGCAGGCATTTCATGCGGTGCGTATAGGACATTTCTGCCGGATGCAGGCTTTCGTAATGGGCTTTATCGGCCGTTTCATGGCGCAGCAGGAAGCGCTCCGCCCCAGCCGCAAAGAGCTGTTCATAACTATCTTTTTCCCGCTCCCCGATGGACAGCGTTACAGCGCATTCGGGGAAGCGTTTTTTTATGGCCCGAATCAAATCCACCAGCCGTTCGTCCGTAAAGTAGGCATCCTCGCCGCCTTGCAGAACAAAGGTGCGAAAGCCCAGCTGCCAGCCTGTTTCGCAGCAATTAAGGATTTCCTCGGTGGTCAGCCGGTAGCGCTGGGCGTGGTCATTTTCCCGGCGGATGCCGCAGTAATAACAATTGTTGCGGCAGTAATTGGTGAACTCAATCAGGCCGCGGATGTAGACGTCCTGGCCGAAGTGTTTTTCCCTTACGGCTCGGGCACGCTGGCGGAGGTATTCCAGACCATCTTCATCATGGCAGGCAAGCAGTGTGGCAAATTCGGCATCGCTTAAATCCTGTTCCTGCTCCAGTTTGTTGATAAGCTTTTGGTAATCGTTTTGCATGCTCATGTCAGTAGATGTGATACTCCTTCCAAGGAATCTGGTCCAGCCGGATGGATTTTAGGAATTCCACGATATCCTTCCGTCCGTAGTAATGGGGCGTGCCGCTGTTATCCTGACTCATGAGGATGATGGGCATATTGGGGAAGAACTGGGCCAGTTCATGGCGTGTCTGCACCATGCGTGCGGTATACATGGTGACGGACTGCTTCACCGCGATGATGGCAAAGGTCACACCCTGTTCGATAATGACGGCTCCGTGTATGGTCATGGCGGGCACCTCCCGAAAACTATTCTTACTGATATTTTAGCAAAGAGCCTGCAAGGGGGCAAGGTTTTATGCTATACTAAAGGATAAACGTTTTTCAATTATTAGGAAGGAACTACTTATGGAAGCAGTCAATACGATAGATTTTGCCCATCTTCATGTGCATACGGAATTCAGCCTGCTCGATGGTGCGGCCCGCATCAAGGATCTGGTGGCCCGGGCCAAGGAATTGGGTATGAAGCAGCTGGCCATCACCGACCATGGCGTGATGTACGGCACTATTGATTTTTATAAGGAGTGCAAGAAGCAGGGCATCAAGCCGATTATCGGCTGTGAGGTCTATCTGGCGCCGGGTGACCGGCGAGAACGGCAGGATGTCAATGGCACGAAGTATTACCATCTGATCCTGCTGGCCGAGAATCAGACGGGCTATAAGAATCTCGTGAAGCTCGTATCGCTGGCCAATATCGAGGGCATGTACTATAAGCCCCGTGTGGACAAGGAGCTGCTGCGCCAGTATCACGAGGGCATTATCTGTCTGTCGGCCTGTATTGCCGGTGATGTGCCGCGGGCACTCATACAGAACAACAAGGACAAGGCTGACCGGCTGGTACAGGAATATATCGATATTTTCGGCAAGGACAATTACTTTTTGGAAATCCAGAATCACGGCCTGCCCGAGGAACGCGTAGCCAATGAAGGCCTGATTGAGCTGGCGGAAAAGTATGGGCTGGGCTTGGTGGCGACCAACGATAGCCATTATGTGCGGCGGGAGGACAGCGAGTTCCACGATATCCTGCTCTGCATTCAGATGAGCAAGACCGTGGATGATCCGGAGCGTATGCGATTCAACAGCGATGACTACTATCTGAAGTCCCCGGAAGAAATGGCCGCCTTGTTCCCGGACCATCCGGAGGCCCTCAGCAATACGGCCAGGATTGCGGAACGCTGTCAGGTGGATTTTGAGTTTGGCCATATCCAGCTGCCGTATTATCCGATACCTGAAGCCTACAAGGATGATGAGGCTTACTTGCGGGCGCTCTGCGAGCAGGCACTGCCGTCTCGTTATCCAGAAATCACGGACGAAGTAAGGAAGCGATTGGACTATGAGCTGGGCATTATCCATCGCATGGGATATGACAGCTACTTCCTGATCGTCTGGGATTTCATCAACCATTCCCGGGAGCAGGGCATTTCCGTCGGCCCCGGCCGTGGTTCGGCAGCCGGCAGTATTGTCGCCTATCTCTTGGGCATCACCAATCTCGATCCCCTGAAATATGACCTGCTCTTTGAGCGCTTCCTGAATCCGGAGCGCGTGACCATGCCGGATATCGATATCGACTTCTGCTATATCCGTCGCGAAGAGGTTATCGACTATGTAAAGGAACGCTACGGCTACGACCATGTGGCGCAGATCGTCACCTTCGGTACCATGGCGGCCAAGGGCGCTGTGCGCGATGTGGGCCGGGCCTTGGGGATGACGTATGCCCAGGTTGATGCCATAGCCAAGCTGATTCCCAATGAGCTCAAGATGACTTTGGACAAGGCCTTGAAGGCCTCCACGGAATTCCGCAATATGTACGAATCCTCCGAGGAAGCCCATCGCCTGATCGATTTTGCCCGCAAGGTGGAAGGCCTGCCCCGTCATTCCTCCACCCATGCCGCCGGCGTGGTTATCGCTAAGCACCCGTTGACGGATTACCTGCCGGTTTCCGTATCTGAGGGCACTTTGGTTACGGAATTTGACAAGGATCATGTGGAAGAACTTGGCCTGCTCAAAATGGACTTTTTGGGCCTGCGGACGCTGACGGTTATCAGCGATACGCTGGACAATATCCAGCGCACTCGCGGGGAAACGGTGGATATCAATGCGATTCCGCTGGAAGATGAACTGACTTCCAAAATGCTCTGCGAAGGTCGCACGGGGGCCGTGTTCCAGATGGAATCGGCCGGCATGACCAACCTCGTGAAAAATCTGGCGCCACGCAATTTTGCCGATTTGATTCCGACTGTGGCACTTTATCGTCCGGGGCCGCTGGGCAGCGGCATGGTGGATGATTTCATCGATGGCCGCCATGGGCGCAAGGAAGTCACCTATATGCATCCGCTATTGGAGCCCATCCTCAAGGAAACCTTTGGCGTGGTGCTCTACCAGGAGCAGGTCATGCAGATTGTGCAGGTATTGGCAGGGTTCTCCCTTGGACAGGCCGACCTCCTGCGCCGTGCCATGGGCAAGAAGAAGCATGAGATCCTGATGGCCCAGAAGGAAAACTTCCTCAAGGGATGCGCAGGCAACCATATCGATGCAGAACTGGCCAATACCATCTTTGACTTGCTGACGCACTTTGCCGATTATGGCTTCAACAAATCCCATAGTGCGGCTTATGCTTTGGTCGCCTGGCAGACGGCTTATCTCAAGGCTCATTATCCGGCAGAATTCATGGCAGCCATGCTTACGAGTGTCATGGATAACAGCGCGAAGGTGCCGGTCTATATTGAGCTGGCGCACCGCATGGGGCTCAAGATCCTGCCGCCGGATATCAACGCCAGCGATATCATGTTCGGCGTGGACAAGGGCGATATCCGCTTTGGTCTTGCGGCCGTGCGCAATGTGGGTGAGAATGCCATCAAGCTTATTACGGCGGCCCGGGAAAAGGAGGGGCCGTTTGAATCCCTGCTGGATTTCTGTACGCGGCTGGATATGACCGCGGTCAACAAGCGTGTGCTCGAAAGCCTAATCAAATGTGGAGCCTTTGATTCCTTGGGGGCCAAGCGCAGCCAGCTGCTGGCTGTGCTCGAAAAGGTGGTCGGCGAGGCCCAGCGGCGGCAGAAGGATTTTGCTCATGGACAGTTGGGGCTCTTTGGTGATGTCATGGAAGACACGGCCATGGATATGAAGCTGCCGGATATGGAAGAAGCGCCTGTGCTTACCCGGTTGGGCTGGGAGAAGGAAAACACCGGTTTTTATATCACGGGCCATCCTTTGGACCAGTATCAGGATAAGATCGGGCATCTGCCCCGGCTGGAAACCCTGCAGGAAAGCGGCGTCAAGGACAAGCAGACACTGCGGGTGGCTGGGCTGGTCAGCGAATGCAAGCGCATTACCACGAAAAAAGGCGAAACTATGTGTTTCGTGACCTTGGAAGATTACACAGAGCAGATGGAAATCACTGTTTTCCCCCGGCTGTTCTATCAGTGCATGAACGCACTCGTGCCCGATACGCCGGTGGTCATCCAGGGCAAGGCTGATCTGAAGGATGATACGGTCAAAATCCTGGCCGATAAGGTCTGGTCCATGGCAGAGTATAATCCCGAATACTATCTTATGCCTAAAGCCGGCGATGAAAAGGCTGTTGCGGCAATCAAAGAGATCATGGCCGCGCATCATGGGGAAAATGCGGTCTATCTTTATCAGGGACGCTGGCAGAAGCTCGGAGAAGGCTTCTGGCTGGATAATAAGGAAGAAACCCTGGCTGAATTGGAGAAGATATTAGGGAAAAACGGCGTAAAAAAACGGTGAAGCAGGGGCGTATGTTTTAGGGGAGGTTTAGATATGCAGTATGCTTGCATAGATATTGGTGGCACAGCCATCAAATACGCAATGATGACAGAAGCCGGTCAAATCTTGACACAGGGAAAGGTCCTGACAAAGGTTGAAACCGATGGCAGCGGGGATATCCCCCGGAAAATAGCAGCTATCGTCCGTGAACTGCAAGAAGAATGCGGTCAGGCGGCCGGTGTGGCCGTTTGTTCGCCGGGGCTTATCGATGCGGAAAAGGGCGAAGTCATTTTCGCAGGGCCAAATTTTCCCGGCTACAGCGGCATGAAACTGCGGGAAGAGATTGAAGCCCTGACCAATTTGCCCTGTACCGTGGAAAATGATGTGAATGCTGCCGGGCTCGGGGAAAGCTGGCTCGGCGCTGGCAAAGGGGCCAAAAGTACCTTCTGCGTATTTGTGGGGACGGGCATTGGCGGCGCACTGGTGCTGGATGGGCACTTGGTCCATGGCGCAGCTGCGGCGGCCGGCGAAATCGGCTTCCTGCCCCTGGCGGGAGGCTCGCTGGAGCAGCTGGCCAGTATGCCGGCTCTGCTGCGGGAAGTGGGGGCAGTCACAGGTGAAGAAGTCTTCCAGCGTGCCGCTGCCGGCGAGGCTAAAGCGCAGGCAGCTTTGGAAGAAATGACCAAGCGGATTGCCAATGGCCTTGCCAGTATCTGTTGTATCGTAAATCCGGAGGTATTGATTATGGGCGGAGCCGTGATGGCCCAGCGGGATTTCTTTGCGCCGCGACTGAAGCAGCATCTGGCCGCAATCCTGCCTCCGGCCCTGCTGAAGAATACGCGCATTGTCTTTGCCGAACTGGGAACGGCCGCAGGTTTTACCGGCGCGTTGCGGTATTTCCTGCAAAATAATCCGTAAAAATAATACTGCCTGCTCCTGAAGGGGCGGGCAGCTTTATTTTTTACCGGCCTTTTTTCCCTTCAGCCTTGCCCTATACGGGATAACAGTGATAAAATAGTAACGTTATTATGTAAGTAAATGGAGTGTATGTTTTGAGACGAGCGATCGCCTATAAGAGTCTGGCCGCGTTGATGATTGGTGCCGCCAGTTTTTCATTGTTGAATTTGCCGCAGGGGACACCGGCTTCTGCCGAAGTGCAGGATAAGGTCTATGTACAGCCGGAGCGGCCGGAGATTCCGGGGCTCGTGGTAAGCACTGCTGATCCACTGCAGAAGCTTACGGCCCGTTCGGCCATCGTGATGGATGCGGTGACAGGTACGGTACTCTACGAGCGGGATATCGATGCCCGCCGTTATCCGGCCAGTACCACGAAGATGATGACCTTGATCGTGGCGCTCGAGCATGGCAATCTAAACGATATCGTGACGGTCAGCAAGAATGCCGAAGGAGTGGAGGGCTCCACCCTCTGGCTGGTGCAGGGGGATAAGATTCCCTTGGGAGAACTGCTCGCCGGCATGATGATGCATTCCGGCAACGATGCCACGGTGGCCGTAGCCGAGCATATCGCAGGCTCTGTGCCGGCCTTTGTGCAGATGCTGAATGAAAAGGCCGGCGAAATCGGGGCCTACAATACGCATTTTGTGAATCCCAACGGCCTGCCGGACGACAATCACTATACGACGGCCTTTGATTTGGCAAAGATTGCAGCCTATGGCTACAGCATCCCGCATTTTGAGGAAATCGTCAGCAGGCAGGAAGCCACCTATGAATGGGTGAAAGATCCGTCCAAGCAGCTGCGCAATGAAAATCAGATGCTCTGGCTCTATCGTGGTGGCAATGGTGTAAAAACCGGCTATACGGAGGCCGCAGGCCGCTGCCTGGTTTCCGCTGCTCGCCGCGATGGCATGCAGCTGGTGGCCGTGGTGCTGGACAGCTATTATATGTGGAATGACTCCATCGCCCTGCTGGACTATGGCTTCCAGAACGCCCGCCCCAAGAACTTGGTGAAAAAGGGCGAAGTGGTGACCAAGGTGGACGTAGCCGATGGCCGCCAGGATGAACTCGAACTTGTGGCTTCAGAGTCCTTAGTGGCCGCGGAAAAAGTGGGCGAAAACGGCAAGGTCGAGAAGAAAATCGAAGTCCCTGATGAAGTGGCTGCGCCCATCAAAAAAGGCGATGTTGTCGGCAAGGTGGTATGCTACTATGATGGCAAGCGTCAGGGCGCCATCAATCTGCTGGCCGCCAATGACGTGGAATACTACTCCTTCTGGGACAATGTATGGAACTGGCTGCGTGATTTCTGGAAAGGACTGTTCTGATGGCAGAACGCTTGCAAAAAATTATTGCGAAGGCTGGAATTGCTTCCCGGCGGGCGGCAGAAGGCCTGATACTGGCTGGAAGGGTTACTGTTGATGGTCAGGTTGTCACGGAACTGGGCGGCAAGTATGAGAGCAGCCAGCGCATCTGCGTGGATGGCAAGCCCCTGGACTTGGCGGAAGAAAAGGTCTACTTCCTGCTCAATAAGCCCAAAGGGTATCTGTCCACCGCTAAGGATGAGCGCGGGCGGCGCACGGTGCTGGACCTGCTGCCGGAGGTCAAAGAACGGGTTTATCCCTTAGGAAGGCTCGACAACAACACCGAAGGGCTGCTGCTGATTTCCAATGACGGCAATCTGATGAACGGCCTGTTGCATCCCCGATACAAGGTCAATAAGACCTATATTGCCCGCGTGACGCCCATTCCCACGGAAAAGGCCTTGGATAAACTGCGTCAGGGCATTAAGCTCGAAGACGGCCTGACGGCGCCGGCGGTGGTAAACTTGCTGGATACGGCTGAAGACGAAGCCAAGGTGGAAATCACCATCCACGAGGGCCGCAACCGGCAGGTGCGCCGGATGTTTGCCGCCATTGGCTCTGATGTGCGGGCCTTGAAGCGGGTGAAATTTGCAGAGCTGACCTTGGCAGGTGTCAAGCGTGGCCATTATCGTCCTTTGACCTCTGAAGAAGTTGCAGAACTCTATCGTATAGCAGGAATAGAACAATCATGAAAAAAATCATTGTAATCGGTGCCGGTCCCGCAGGCATGATGGCGGCCATCAAGGCGGCGGAGAACGGGGCCGATGTGACCATATTGGAAAAGATGAAGCGTCCCGGCAAGAAGATGCTGATTACGGGCAAGGGGCGCTGCAATATCACCAACGCCGCCACCGTGCCGGAAATCATCAAGAACATCCACGGCAACGGAAAATTCCTCAATAGCTCCATGCGAGCCTATGACAACGAGGATGTCATTTACTTCTTTGAGTCCGCCGGCGTGCCCACCAAAGTGGAGCGGGGCCAGCGGGTGTTCCCGGTCAGTGACAAGGCCCAGGATGTGGTGGATGCCATGGTGCATAAACTCCATGAGCTGGGTGTCAAGATCGAAATCGACAGCCCTGTCAGCGAAATCCTCGCCCAGGATGGGGAAGTCAAGGCCGTGAAGCTGCAAAGCGGTGCCAGCGTAAAAGCCGATGCGGTAATCCTCTGTACCGGCGGTGCCTCCTATCCTGGCACCGGCTCGACAGGTGATGGCTATAAGATGGCCCAGAAGCTCGGGCATACGCTGGTGGATATCCGCCCGTCCCTGGTGCCTTTGGAAACCGAGGAGGACTGGGTAAAATCCGTACAGGGCCTGTCCCTGCGCAATGTCAAGGCCACACTGTTGGTGGATGGCGAGAAAAAGACGGATATGTTCGGGGAAATGATGTTCACGCATTTCGGTGTCACGGGCCCCATTATCCTGTCCCTGAGCCGTGCGGCTACCGAAGCCCTGGCCAATGATGCCTTTGTGGAACTGGAGCTCAACTTAAAGCCAGCTCTGGCCGAAGATGTGCTCGACGCCCGTTTGCAAAGGGATTTTGCCAAGTATCAGCGCAAGCAACTGGGCAATGCCATGGTGGACTTGCTGCCTCATAAGCTCATTGAGCCGGTGTTGGATGCGGCCTTCCTGGAAATGGATAAGCCCGTCCATCAGATCACGGTGGAAGAACGCCACCGCTTGGGGCAGGTTTTACAGCATTTGCCTTTGACCATCACCAAAGCAAGGCCCATAGCCGAAGCCATCGTGACGGCGGGAGGTATTTCCGTCAAGGAAATCAATCCCAAGACCATGGAGTCAAAACTCGTCAAAGGCTTGTACTTTGCCGGCGAAGTGGTGGATGTGGACGCCTATACCGGCGGCTACAATCTGCAGGCAGCGTTCTCGATGGGCGCCGCCGCCGGCAACTGGAGTGTGTGGAACGATTAAATCTATATAAATAAAGGGGTTGTCTGAATGGAAAAAATCCAGATTGAAAAAGCCCGTCAGGGCCTGCAAGGCGAAATCGTAATACCCGGTGACAAGTCAATTTCCCACCGCAGTGTCATGTTCTCTGCGCTGGGCGATACGCCGGTGCGCATCAAGAACTTTTTGCACGCTCAGGACTGCATGTCCACCGCAGCCTGCATGGAAGCGCTCGGTGCCAAAGTCGAATTTATCAGCGACACGGAGCTCATCGTCACGGGTAACGGCCTGCATGGCCTTAAGGAACCGGCAACCATTCTGGATGCGGGCAACTCCGGTACCACCCTGCGCCTCCTGATGGGTATTCTGGCCGCCCAGCCATTCCTGTCCACTTTCACGGGAGATGCTTCCCTGCACAAGCGCCCCATGGGCCGGGTTATCAAGCCCTTGTCTAAAATGGGCGCGCAGATTTACGGCCGGGAAAACAACGCGAAACTGCCCATCACCGTAGTACCTGCTAAAGAGCAGCTTCATGGCACGCACTACGACAGCCCCGTGGCCAGCGCCCAGGTGAAATCTGCCATCCTGCTGGCCGGCATGTTTGCCGATGGGGAAACTACGGTTAACGAACCCTTCGTATCCCGCGACCATACGGAACAGATGCTCTCCGCCTTCGGCGTAGAGCTCAAGCGCGAGGGCACGGCCGTAACCATCCAGCCCGTGGAAAAGTTCACGGCACCCCAGGAAATCGAAGTGCCCGGCGATATCAGCTCTGCCGCTTACTGGCTCGTAGCAGGCAGCATCGTGCCCGGCAGCAAACTGCTGCTCAAGAATGTGGGCATCAACCCCACCCGCACGGGTATCCTCGATGTGCTCAAGGATATGGGTGCTAAGATTACCCTGCAGAACGAACGCACAAGCGGTGGGGAAGCCGCAGCGGATATGCTGGTGGAATACAGCGAACTTAAGGGCGTGAACTTTGGCGCTGAAATCATGCCCCGCCTGATTGACGAAATCCCCGTGATTGCCGTAGCGGCTCTTTGCGCTAAGGGCGATACCGTGATTACCGGCGCCGGGGAACTGCGCGTCAAGGAAACCGACCGCCTGATGGCCATTGCCAAAGAGTTCAACAAGCTGGCTCCCGGCGCGGTGGAAGAACGTGAGGACGGGCTGGTTATCCATGGCGGTGCCAAACTGCAGCCGGCCACGGCCTTTTCTTATGACGACCATCGCATTGCCATGTCTTTGGCCATCCTGGGCACCGTGGGCGCTGGCGTGGAGATTGAAAATCCCCAGTGCGTCAATATCTCGTACCCTGAATTTTATCAGACTTTGGAGGAAATACAGTAATGAAGAACTTAGTAGTAGCAATCGACGGCCCTGCCGGAGCAGGCAAGAGCACGGTGGCACAACTGGCCGCCAGGAAGCTGGGCTATACCTATATCGACACGGGCGCTATGTACCGCGCCGTAGCTTGGAAAACCCTGCAGCAGAAGAAGGAAGTCACCGACGAACTGATTCTCGAGGTGGTCAAGGATATTGATGTGAACCTTCAGTACAAGGACGGCAAGACCACGGTAACCGTGGACGGCACCGATGTAACCGGCGAAATCCGCACCCCGGAAGTCAGCGCCATCGTATCCCAGGTGGCCGCCCTCGGTCCTGTCCGTGAAAAGATGGTTGACCTCCAGCGTAAGATGGGTGAGCGGGGCAGCGTGCTTATGGACGGCCGCGATATCGCTACCAACGTCCTGCCCAATGCGGACGTTAAGATTTTCCTGACTGCTTCCATTGAAGAACGTGCCCGCCGCCGCCACAAGGAGCTGACGGAAAAAGGTTACACCATCGACATGGAACAGATGAAGGCCGATATCGCTGCCCGCGACAAGGCTGACAGCGAACGGGAAATCAGCCCACTGGTGCAGGCCGAGGACGCAACCCTGCTCGATACCACGGGCCTTTCCATTGACGAAGTGGTTGAGCGCATCCTCGCCATGTGCAAATGAGGTGCGTTCCATGTTATATAGTCTATTGCAATTGATATTTGGTCTGTTTTTCAAATTATTCTTTCGCGCCGAAATCTATGGCCGGGAGAATATGCCTAAGGACGGCGCAGTAATCCTGGCCGCCAACCATATGAGCAACTGGGACCCGCCTTTGGTGGCTACGTTCCTGCACCGGCCGGTCAGCTATATGGCCAAGATTGAACTCTTCAAGAACCCCATCTTCGGTCGGGCCATCACCGCCTGCCATGCCTTCCCGGTGAAGCGCGGAGCCGCTGACCGTGGCGCCATCAAAGCTGCCATGCAGGTCTTGAAAGAGGGCAGATGTTTAGGCCTGTTTCCCGAAGGCACTCGCAGCCGCACGGGCAAATTGGGCAAAGCCGAAGCCGGTGTCGGCCTGATCGCCGCCATGAGCAAGGCGCCAATCGTGCCGGCCGCCATCATTGGCACCGATAAGATCTTTGCCAACGGCGGACACTTTCCGAAGCTCAAGGTCATCTACGGTGAGCCCATGAGATTTGAAGGCGACCATAAGGACAAGGAAGCACTGGCTGCTTTCTCCCAGAGCATCATGGATAAGATCGCCGCCATGAAAGCCGAATACCAGGACTGACGAATATGAGGTGAGAAACATGATTTTGCAGGTTACGGTCACGGAATATCTGCCCACAAATGTCTACTTCTACGTGGATGAGGAAAGCAAGCATGGCTTCATCATCGATCCGGGTGCCGAAGCCGCTAAGCTCAAGAAAATTGCGGAGGAACGCGGCTTTGTCATCGAAAAGATCCTGCTGACGCATGGCCATTTCGACCATATCGCTGCTGTAAATGAATTGCAGGCAGCCTGGGGCGCAGAGGTCTATATGCAGGAAAACGGCAAGATCTATGCCGAAAATCCTGCCTGGAATCTCTCTAATCAGCTTGGGGCAGGCATTACCCTGCATGATGTGAATTACCTGTCGGATGATGCCGTAATCACCTTGAAGGACAAGCCTGATTTCCAGCTGCAGCTCCGCCATGTCCCCGGTCATACCAGCGACGGCTGCATCTATTACAGTGAGCAGGACGGTATTGCCTTCGTCGGCGATTGCGTCTTCCGCGAAAGCTACGGCCGCACGGACCTGCCCGGCGGCGATGAGGAAACCCTGCTGAGCAAGATCACAGAGCGCATCCTGACACTGCCCGAGGAAACGATACTTTTGAGTGCCCATTCCGAGGAAACTACCGTGGAACATGAAAGAAACATGCCCTGGTACGCAGGGCGTCTGAAATAATTAATGCCATCTGACTGTCAAAATGACCGGTCGGATGGCATTTTTTGTCCAATAAAAGGGCTGACCAGTCGGTGTTCTGGTCAGCCCTTTTTGTGACATGGCAGTATTGACTATATGTTAGGAACGCTTGTAAGCCGTTACCTTCTGATAATGTTTCTGGAAGAATTCCTCGGCAACCTGCGGGAACAGGGCATAGGAGAGGACATCTTCTTCAGACGGGTTCAGGAAGCCTTTTTCCTTGAGTTCGGCTTCGAATTCAGCGAAGGTCGTAGCCTTAGCATCTTCCACGGAGCAGTCTTCGATGATATCTTCCGGTGCAATGCCCAGCGTCTTGGTGAGGAAATCTTTCTCCACAGGAACAGGCGTGCGGCCGAACTTGCCGCGAGCCAGGTCTTTGAATTCCGTCGGTACCATCTTGTAGCGTTCGCCGCTCATGACATTGAAGGTTGCCATGGTGCCCACGATCTGGGAAGACGGCGTAACGAGCGGCGGATAGCCAAGGTCTTTGCGGACGCGTGGCATTTCGTCGAGCAGTTCCTGATATTTATCTTCCATGCCGGCTTCCTTGAGCTGGTTAGCCAGGTTGGAGAGCATGCCGCCCGGAATCTGGAAGTCCAGAACATTCGGGTTGATATCGAAATAACCTTTGAGGTTGAATTCGTTGATGACGCGTTTCTTGACTTCGAGGAAGTGTTTGGAAATCGGCGTGAGCTTCTGTACGTCAATGCCCGTATCATATTCCGTGCCTTCCAAAGCGCGGACCATGGTTTCGGTGCAAGGCTGGGAGGTGTCAGAGGAGAACGGAGCCAGAGCCGTATCGATGATATCGACACCAGCTTCGACAGCTTTGAGGTAAGTAGCATGGCCAAAACCGGAAGTGCAGTGCGTGTGCAGTTCAACAGGGATGTCCAGAGCGGCTTTGAGTTTCTTGACCAGGTCTTCAGCAACGTAAGGTTTCAGCAGGCCGGACATATCCTTGATGCAGACGGAATGGCAGCCCATTTCCTGCAGTTCCTTGGCCAGTTCAACGAACTTTTCATTAGTGTGGACCGGGCTGATGGTGTAAACGAGGCAGCCCTGTACTTCCGGCTTTTCCGGGCAGGCGAGTGCTGCTTCGATAGCGACCTTCAGGTTGCGGACATCGTTCAGTGCATCGAAGATACGGAACACGCCAACGCCATGTGCGGAAGCATGTCTGACGAATTTTTCCACAACATCATTGGAGTAGTGGTTATAGCCAAGAAGATTCTGACCGCGCAGGAGCATCTGGATTGGCGTCTTGAGATTAGCCTTCAACGTGTCCAAACGTTCCCAGGGATCTTCACCCAGGAAACGCAGGCAGGTATCAAACGTAGCACCGCCCCATGCTTCCAGGGCTTTGTATCCCACTGCATCCAGGGCTTTCAGCTGAGGAAGCATATCCTCAATGCGCATGCGAGTGGCACACAAAGACTGGTGACCATCACGCAGGACGGTCTCCATGATTTTTACGGGTTTCTTTGCCATAACTAACACTCTCCTCTGAATTATTTACGCATAAATATTAGTTATGCGTCTTTATCCGTGACGAGCTGGAAAAACATAGTATGAAAACTTTATGAGTCAGCGTAGATACTAAGTTTTTGCAGCATCACAAAATTTAACATCACAAGCATAGTATAGGTGCTAATTATGGCTTTGTCAATGAATAACGTGATTTTTTTCCCATACCATAACTAATTGGAATAATAGACGTAGATTATCGTAAAATATGGACAATTTACGGAAGGAAGCCAGATAATAGGTATGATGAGTCGGGATTTGTTGTTATACTGTTTATATTTTACACGAAAAAGTTACAAAAGATGGTAAAAAAAATAAATTGTGTTTTTCTGAAAAACACACTTGATACTACAAAGTGGATAACTTATAATGGAATAGTGATTGATTTTGATTTTAAGGAGCGATTGATATGAAGGTTTTGGCTGCTGATGGTATTTCGCCGAAGGGCATTGAGCTCTTGCAGAAGGAATTTGAAGTGGATGTGCGGGACAAGCTTTCCGCCGAAGAACTGCTGGAGATCATTCCTCAGTATGATGCCCTGATGGTGCGTTCAGCTTCCAAGGTGACCGCTGAGGTCATCAATCGGGCAGAGAATCTGAAGATTATCGGCCGTGCGGGTGTCGGCGTGGATAATATTGATATCCCGGCAGCTACGGCTAAAGGCATTATCGTCATCAACTCCCCGGGCGGCAACACTATTGCTGCGACGGAGCACACCATGGCCATGATGCTGGCGATGTCCCGTAATATCCCCATTGCCAATGAAACCATGCAGAAAGGCGAGTGGAATCGCAAGAAGTATGTGGGCGTGGAACTGCGGAACAAGACGCTCGGCGTTATCGGTATGGGGCGTATCGGTTCCGGCGTGGCTAAACGCGCGATGGCCTTTGATATGAATGTCATTGCTTATGATCCCTATATCAATGAAGACCGGGCCAAAGATTTGGGTGTGACCGTTGGCACGCTTGACGATGTCATCACCCAGTCCGACTTCATCACGGTGCATATGCCGCTGACGCCGGATACCAAGGGTATGATCGGCATGGAACAGATGAAGAAGATGAAGAAGGGCGTGCGTCTCGTGAACTGTGCCCGCGGCGGCATCATCGTCGAAGAGGATCTGGCCGAAGCAGTCAAGCAGGGCATCGTGGCTGGCGCGGCTATCGACGTATTCACGAGTGAACCGGTGGGCTCTGACCATCCGCTGGTTGGTGTGCCGGGCATCGTACTGACGCCGCATCTGGGTGCTTCCACGGTTGAAGCACAGGTTGGTGTATCCCTCGATGTATCCGAAGGTATCCTGGCTGCCCTCAAGGGTGAGCCGGTGGCTACGGCAGTCAATATGGCGCCGGTTTCCCCGCAGGTCATGAAGGTCATTGCCCCCTATCTGCCCTTGGCAGAGCGCTTGGGCGGCACGGTGGCTGCTTTGGCAGAAGCTCCGGTCAAAAAGGTGGAAGTCACCTACAATGGCGAGATCACTGAAGTCAATACCGGCATGCTGACCACGGCTGTGATCAAAGGCCTGCTGAATCCCATCATGGAAAACGACGTGAACTACGTCAATGCGCCTGGCCTGGCTAAAGAACGCGGCGTCAAAGTCACGGAAGTCAAGAAGAAGGAAGCCGAAGATTTTGCCAACCTGATTACGGTCAAGGCCGATATTGGCGGTGGCAAGACGCTGACGGTACAGGGCACGCTCTTTGGCAGCGAAGCCCGCATCGTGCGCATCAACAAGTTCCGCGTGGACGTAGATCCGCAGGCCCGCATCCTCGTCTGCCCGCATATCAACAAACCGGGCGTTATTGGTACGATCGGTACCTTCCTGGGGGTTCATGGCATCAATATTTCCGGCATGCAGGTGGGCAAGACGGAAGTCGAAGGCAAGAGCCTGATGGTACTGACCATTGACCATGATATCCCTGCCGCAGTACTCAAGGACGTCAAGGGCATTGACGGCATTTTGGATGCCAAGCTCGTGAACTTCTATGCGGTTTGATTAAAATAATAGGCAGAAAAACTCCTGTTGCGGCAGGAGTTTTTTTCTTGCCCGCGAAGTAGCAGGTGTATAGTTACAATGGATAAAAGGCGGTGAGGTACAATGCCAATGTACAAAAAGGCAATGTTTATCCTGCTGATTATCGTGATTGCAGCAGCGAGCGGCACCTATTATGGGCTTTATCAGGAAGAGCAGTCTGCGGTGCTGGAGTCAGCAGGAACAAGTGACGGTGATCTGCCGGCAAAGGAGATTACGGTTTATGTGACAGGGGCGGTAAACAAGCCGGGCTTGGTGAAGGTGCCGGAGGGAGCGCGGGCGGCCGATGCAGTCAATGTTTGCGGCGGTCTGCTGCCAACTGCGGACAGCGAAAAAGTCAATATGGCACAGGCCTTGAAGGATGGCCAGCAGCTGAAAGTGCCGGAGAAAAATCCCGCCGCAAATGGCAGTCAAAATGACCGGTCAGACAAGTCAAAGTCAGCGGACAATGGAGAAAAGGTCAATATCAATACGGCAGACGAGAAGGCACTCGACACCTTGCCGGGAATCGGCCCGGCCATGGCCAAGCGGATCATTGAGTACCGGGAAACAGAAGGGGCGTTCCAGTCCATCGAGGATATCAAGAAAATCCGCGGCATTGGGGACGCGAAATTTGCCAAGCTGAAGGATAAGATCTGTATTTGAGAAAGCGTGAAGGCCATGCATATTGGTCAAGGGCAGGAAGCTTTTCTGGGAATATTGCTGTTTTCTCTTGGTGCAGGGATTTCTGCGGCGAGTCTTGTCCATCTGACATGGGGCATGATACTGGCAGGCATTATCGTATTGGGGCTATTGTCAGCTTATGGTTGTTATCGTGCACAGAAATGGACAGGACTGGCATTGGCGCTATTGTTTTTCCTGCTGGGCATGCTGCGTTTTTTAGCGGTGGATACCCTGCTAGCAGCGGATATTTCCCATTTGGCCCGGGAAACGGTCAAGGTGGAGGGGATATTGCGCGAAGAGCCGCGTCTGAGCGAAGATGGTCAGGGCGGACAGAAACAGCGTTATCTCATTGATGTGACGAGAGTAAAAAAGCAAGGGGAGGATTGGCAGAAGGGCAGTGGCGGCCTGTATATTTATGCCCATAGCCATAAGGCCCCGACGGTGCAGATTGGAGATAAGGTAAGTGCAACGGGCAAGGTGCGTTCCCCGCACGGCTACCAGAATCCCGGCCAGATTGATACAAAGATGCTGCTGAAAAGCCAGGGCATCACAGCGTCACTTTCAGCGGGAAAACAGGGGATAAAAGTCACCGCAGTGGATACGGCAGTATTCCAGCGCAAGCTGGTGGAAATCCGCCGACATTATCGGGAGCGCATGGAGCAGGTCATGCCCAAAGCCGATGCGGCGGCTATCTTTGCAATGCTGTTCGGCGGCTATGATGGCATCAAAAGAGAGCTGGTTGAGGATTTTACGGCCGTTGGTATCGTGCACATATTATCCGTGTCAGGTTCCCATATCAGCCTGCTGGCAGCGGTGATGGCCGTGCTCGGCACGTTGTTGCGTCTGCCCAAGGCAACTACAGCGGTGCTGGTGGTGGCCCTGATTATCGTCTACAGCCTGCTGGCCGGGGCAGTGCCACCGGTAATCCGCTCGGCCATTATGGGCGCGCTGGCTTTTGTGGCACTGGCTTTGGACAGGGAACGGGATGCCCGGCGAATCTTGCTGTTGACCGGGCTGGTGATGTTGATTATCTCGCCGTTATTGCTCTTTCATATCAGTTTTCAGCTCTCCTTTCTGGCCACGGCAGGGCTTTTGTATCTGGCTCCTGTTTGGCAGAACTATATGCGGGAGCACGGCTGCAGTAAGTATCTGGCCGCAGGCATCTCCATAACCATGGCCGCGCAATTAGCGACATTGCCGATACTGGCCTGGTATTTCAATCAGCTGTCCCTGTCTTCCCTGCTGGCCAATCTGATTGTGGTGCCTTTGGTGGAACTGATGATCGTGCTGGGGCTGTTTGCGGGCGTTGTTGCCTTTATCCTGCCATTTGTGGGCAGTGTAGTATTTGTCTGCGACAGCCTGCTTTTGGGCATTGTCACGGAAATGACGGCCAAGATTGCCGCCCTGCCCGCTAGCCAGGTTTGGATTCCTTCCCTGAGTTTTGGCTGGAGTGCTTTGTATTATGTTGGTTTGGGACTGTTTTTGCTGACGGAGGAGCAAAGGGAGAAAGCTGCTGCCTGGTTGAAACAGAGGCGGAAACTGCTCGGGATAGGCGCATTGGTATTGCTGGCCTTTGTCATCAGTATGCATCTGGCAAAGCCAAAGGAATTGCAGGTGCATTTCATTGACGTGGGACAGGGAGATGCGGCGCTGATCATTACGCCCCATGGCCATGCTTTCATGTTCGATACGGGCGGCACACGGGATGGCAATTTTGATATCGGCGCAAAGGTGGACGTGCCATATCTGCTTCATTATGGCGTGTTGCGGCTTGATGGCATCTTCCTGAGCCATGCCCATGAAGATCACGCGGCCGGCTGTGGCTCCATCCTGAAGAAAATCCCGGTGACGCAGGTGATAACGGCAGATGAAGGCGTGCTCGATTATGCCCGCAGCATGAAGCTCGGAGATAATGATCCGCTGCTGCATAAATTCCATGTTGGCCGGCAGGGCGAGCAGCTGGTGGTGGACGGCGTGACCATTGAGGTCTTGTTTGCGCCGCCGCTTAAGGAAGGCGATAATAAGACCGGCAACGAAGCCTCCAATGTCTACCGCTTGAGTTATGGCAAGGCCAGTGTCCTCTTTACGGGAGACCTGACCAAGGAAAGAGAAGTGCAGTTACTGTCAGAAGGCATAAATCCTGTCAGCACCGTGCTGAAGGCCGGCCATCACGGCAGCGACACCTCAAGTTCACCTGAATTCCTGCAGGCCGTGAGGCCAATATATGGTGTATTTTGTGTGGGGGCGGACAACAGCTTCGGCCACCCCAAGCCTGATGTGGTCAAACGTTTTGCAAAGCAAGGGATCAAGACATATCGGACGGATGAAGATGGGGCTGTGGTGTTTTATACGGATGGGGAACATATAAGAGTGGAAAAATATATAAATTAGCAGGATTTTTTCGTAAAAGGTGGAAATATTATAAACAGTTAGTAAAAAATGTGCAGAAGGGATGATTTATTATGACAGCTGAAGAATTCAGAGCAGAAGCAGAAGCAATCGGCATCACGCGGGCTGCAATCGATCAGACCATCGGACTTCATGAGAAATTCCTGCGCATGGGCATGACGCCGGCCAGCTATGAGGAGATACTGGCTGCAAAACAGAAGAAATCCTGCGTGGAAGTGTTTGAGGCTTCGCTGGCAGCACATTGAGCCATAAGGAAAAGGGTGTAGGTTTGGTTAAACTTTGTTTGCGTGTTTTTTTATGTCTTGTCCTGCTCTTAGGCATAACCGGCAGGATGGGGGAAGTTGAAACAGTTTTTAAGGAGGTATGGGCCTCAGGAAATACAGTTCCAGACACGAAGCCGGTTCGGGTTGGTTATGTGGAAGCGCCCTGCTTCATGCAGGGTATGAGTGATGATGCGGCCAAATCGGGCATGGCTTATGACTATCTGCAGCGTGTGTCCTATTATACGAATTGGAGCTATACCTATGTATATGGGGACTGGGCGACTATCCTGGATAAGTTGTGCAAAGGGGAAGTGGATGTCATGGCCGGCGTTTCAAAGACGCCGGAACGCGTTGGCAAGATGCTCTTTCCCGATTATGCTATGGGTTCGGAGAACTATTATATCTATGTCCATGCAGATCATCCTCTGGCAGGCAGCGGCCTTGAGGGACTGGCAGGCCACACGGTCAGTGTCAATGCAGATACGATCATGTATGACCTGCTCCAGCGCTGGAATGAGGAGGGACGCTATCAGCTGAACATCCTTACCTATAGCGGCAATGCGAAACGCTATAAGGATTTTAAGGCACAGCGGGCGGATGCCACAGTGGATACGGACAATGCGGTTCAGGATGATGAGAACCTGATTCCCCTGGCACAGATTGGGCAGTCGGATTATTATCTGGCCATCAATAAGGACCGTCCGGATCTCTTGCAGGACCTCAATGCAGCGCTTCGGAAAATAAGTGCAACGAATCCCAGATTTACCGATATGCTGGCCAGTGCGTATTTTTCCAAGTTGGCCGTAGTGGCCAATCTGCCTGCGGACGAACTAGCCTGGCTCAGTGCGCATCCGGTGATTACGGTGGGGTATATAGATGACTATCTGCCCTTGTCGGATTGTGACGATGAAGGGCAGATAAATGGTATTCTGAAAGATATCCTGCAGGAAATTGCGCTGAAACTGAACATCCAGGATAAAGTGCGTTTTCAAGGGGTTCCCTATGACAGCTATGAGGAGCTGATTCATGCGCTGGCGGATGGTTCTATCGATGTGGCTTTTCCCATCAATAACGATGTACAACAGGCGGAACGGGATGGTCTGTTCCTGAGCAGTGAGGTTATCACTACGCCCATGCATCTGATATACATGGGCGATTTTTCTGCGCTGAATCTGCGGCGTATCGGGGTGAAACGAGAGAATTCGATTGGCGATACCTATGTAAAGGCTTATTATCCTGAGGCGGAAATCGTTTATTACGATAATGTCGAGGAAATGCTTACTGCCGTCAAACGCGGAGAGGCCGATGGTTGTATCCTCAATCAATTCCGCAAGGATGCTTATCTGCTGCATGCAGGTTATCGGGAATTACAGACGATTCCTTTGAAGCATTACATCAGCCGTGGCTTTGCTGTAAGACATGGGAATAGCGAGCTGTTATCGATATTGAATCGCGGCATATCGAGGCTGCCGGCTGATTTCAGTCTCACTTCCACTTATGCGTATACGGGCAGGATGGCACCGATGACCTTCAAGGATTATCTGGTGGAGCATTTGCTGGCCGTTTGGCTGGTGGCGGGAATCATCATTGCGATTTTAAGCGTCTTGTTGGCCTACATTTTTTTCATTCGTCACAATAAGAAAAAAATACAGTATATCGCCCATCATGATAATCTTACGGGCCTGCTCAACCGGAACAGTTTCAATATTTTCCTGAGTGCCCATAGCAAAGGTTATCCGCGGGATGATCTGGTGGTGCTTTCCATGGATCTGAATGGGCTAAAAGCTGCTAATGACAATCTGGGGCATGAGGCTGGGGATGAGCTCCTGATCGGGGCTGCCGGCTGCATGAAGCAGGTTTTGTCGCCCTATGGTTCTGTATACAGGACTGGCGGGGATGAATTTGTGGCCATCATAGAAGCCGTGCCGGAAAGCCTTCCATCGATTGTACAAGCGCTGAAAGTCGCTTTTGGCCATTGGCAGGGCGACAAGAATAAAGTTCTTTCGGTGTCTTTGGGAATTGCGCATAATGGTGAGACGCAAAAGCTGAGTCTGAGTGAGCTGATTGCCTTGGCTGACCATGAGATGTACAGGGACAAAGCGGCTTATTATAACCGTCAGGGTGCCGATAGAAGACGGCAGCAACAGCAGGAATGAATGAACCAATGAACCAAGGTGACACAGGAACTATGGAATTACAGGAATTGAACAAGGAACAAAAAGCAGCCGTAGAGGAACTGGAGAAGAATATTCTCCTGCTGGCACCGGCTGGGACGGGCAAGACCAATACCCTGGCCTGTCGCATTGCACATATCATTGAAGAAAACAGGGCCATGCCCGAGGAAATCCTCTGTCTGACCTTTACCAACAAGGCCTGCCGGGAAATGCGGGAGCGGGTGGAGGCCCGGGCCGGGGAGAATGGCCGGCGGGTGATGGTCAAGACCTTCCATGGCTTCTGCTATGAGGTCATCAAGGCCGAGGCCAAGCGGCATGCGGATCTCTTTACGGATTTTACGATATTTGACGAGTCAGACTGCCAAGGGCTATTGAAGGAAATCGTGGATGAGGAATGGCCCCTGCGAGCGGTGCAGAATCTCGTGAACCAGCTCAAGGAGAAAAAGGCCGAGTACGCCATTGCCAGCGGCAATCTGCAGCAGGATTATGAGGAAACTTTGCGCAAGCTGGTTAAAGAGGATGCGCAAAGCGTGAAGAACCTGGCCATTGATGATTCCTATCACTTCCATCAGCGGCTATATGAGGGATGGCAAATTTGGGGGGCGGAGAAGACTGCCCTTTATGATGAGCGACTCCATGAGCTGCATGGGCTGGATTTTACGGATCTTTTGGTGCAGGTGGATGAACTGTTCCGGCAGGATGAGGTGGCGGCAAAATGGGCGCGGCGCTTTGTCTATATCAATATCGATGAGGTGCAGGACACGAGCTTGCTGGAGTACCGCATCATTTCCCAGATTTTCGGCACAAGCCGCTTGCTTCTATGCGGGGATTATTTTCAGACCATCTATGAGTGGCGAGGCTCTCATCCGGAGGTTGTACTGCGCAGGTTCCAGCAGGACTATCAGCCCCGCCGCATTGTGTTGCACGAAAATTATCGGGCCACGCAGGTGCTGTTGAATGCTTCCTTTGACTGGCTGCGGAACTATTTCCCGGAGCGGGTGAACCTGCTGTATCCGGATGGCTTGCAGGCGGTGAGCCGCGATTATGGTCAGCCAATCGTGCTCAAGGGCGCGGCCGATTTCAGCGAGGAAGCGCAGTGGATTTACTATACCATCCAGCAATTGCCCGTGGAAAATTATTCCCGGGTGTGCATCCTGACGCGCAGCAATCGCTATAACAAGGAACTGTCGGCACATTTCCGCGCTTTGGGGCGGTTCCTGCCCGATAACGAGCGTTTGCCTTTCATGCTGATTGACGAGCAGAAGTTTTTCCGGCGGCAGGAGGTCAAGGATGCGCTGGCGGTATTGAAACTGGCGGTCAACAAGCACGATGTGGCCAGTCTCGTGCGGGTGCTGAACCGTTTTGCCAAGGGCATTGGCCCGGCGACCATCAAGAAGCTGTCCAGTGATGAAATCCGCAGTGCGGGCATCCGGCTCACGGATTTTGTGGAGGCTGAGGCCCGGCAGACCGGCGATCCCTATGCAGGGCTTTTGCAGGCCATCGAGGCAGAAAATGTGATTGTCTTCGATGTGGAGTCCACAGGGGTGGACACGACGCGGGATGAAATCGTGCAGATTGCGGGCATCCGACTGGCAAAGGATGGCTCGGTGAAGGAAAAATTCGTGCGCCTGTTGAAGCCTCTGACCAAAGTGGGAGATTCGTTCAAGGTTCATGGGTTTTCCGATGCGCAATTGGCGGCCGAAGGGGAAGATCCCAAAAAGGTCTTACAGGAGTTCTGCGACTTTGCCCGCGGGGCCGTGCTCGTAGGGCATAATGTCACCTATGATCTGCGGATCCTGGGCAGCGAACTGTCGCGGCTTGATATGCCGCAGCTGGATTATCCGCAGTTCTATGATACGCTGGATATCTTCCGGCGCTTCTATCCGAATCTGCCCAACCACAAATTGGAGTTTTTGGGCAAATACTGCCAGGTCAGCCACCCGTCTTCCCATGATGCCTTTGACGATATCATGGCCACGGCGGAAATCCTGCTCTATGCCGTGGAACGGGATTTGCGGCCGCATGCAGCAGAACGTCGGGAAATCATGGGCAAATATCAGGATCTGTTTACCGAATGGACGGAAAAACTGACTGAGGTCCGCCATCAGGCAAGCCGTCTGCGGCCTTGGCAGCTCTTGGGGAAGATCGTGCTGGATTTTGGCATGAAGGATTATTATGAGGCCCATAAGGAACCACAGCGGGTGGAGCATCTGCGGGATTTGTTTCGGCAGGCCCGTGACCTGGATGATGAAGCCATCCGCCCCTTGGATGCCATTGAGCGCTTCCTGCGCTATACGACGCTGTCCAATACGGAACTCGATACCCTGACGAAAAAGCCGCAGATTCCCATTATCACCATCCATCAGGCCAAGGGTTCGGAGTTTGACTACGTGTTCCTGGCAGGCTTACAGGAGGGGACATTCCCAAGCATGCAGGCGGAGAAAAGCAAGCGGCTCGAGGAAGAAGCACGGCTGTTTTATGTGGGGCTGACGCGGGCGAAGAAACAATTGTTCCTGTCGTGGTCGCAATCACTCTACGGGCATTGGCGGCATATCAGCAGGTTCTTGCAGGTTTTGCCGCGGAAGTATGTGCAGAATGCTTAACAGTTAGCTTGGCTTTTAAGGGCATTTTCTCTTTTTTGATAAAATTATGTACATTCAGGCAAGATTGTAGTATAATGGGCTATGGTAGACAGAATTGTATAAGTTTTATAGACAAAGGAGCGATTACTTTGGCAGACATGAAACAGTATGTACAAGATACGTTAGACCTGATTGCAAAACGCGATCCGGATCAGCCGCAGTTCAAGAATACGGTGTCCAAGGTTCTGGAGAGCGTTATTCCCGTACTGGAAGCCCATCCTGAATTTAAAGAACAGAAGATCCTGGAGCGCATCATCGAGCCGGAACGCGTAATCACATTCCGTGTTCCCTGGCAGGATGACAAGGGTGAAGTTCATGTGAACCGCGGTTTCCGCGTCCAGATGAGCAGCGCCATCGGCCCCTACAAAGGCGGTCTGCGCTTCCATCCCAGCGTCAACCTCGATATCCTGAAATTCCTGGCCTTCGAGCAGGTGTTCAAGAATGCCCTGTCCGGTCTGCCCATCGGCGGTGCCAAGGGCGGTTCCGATTTCGATCCCCATGGGAAATCCGACAACGAAGTCATGCATTTCTGCCAGAGCTTCATGACCGAGCTCTATCGCCATATCGGCCCGGATGTGGACGTACCGGCCGGTGATATCGGCGTAGGCGGCCGTGAAGTTGGCTATCTCTATGGCCAGTATAAACGCATCCGCGACAGCTATGATGCCGGCGTCCTGACGGGCAAGCGCGTGGATTATTGGGGCAGCCTGGCCCGTACGGAAGCTACCGGTTACGGCCTGCTCTACTTTGTCAAGAATATGCTGGATGCCAAGGATATCAGCCTCAAGGACAAGACCGTGGTCGTATCCGGTTCCGGCAACGTGGCTACTTACGCCATCGAAAAGGCCCAGGCCTTCGGCGCGAAGGTTGTGACCTGCTCCGATTCCAACGGCTATGTCTATGATCCCAACGGCATTGACCTGGCCGCTGTCAAGGAAATCAAACAGGTGCGCCGTGGCCGCATCAAGGAATATGTGGAGACTCATCCTCAGGCTGAATACCATGAAGGCTGCAAGGGCGTCTGGACGGTCAAATGCGATGTGGCCCTGCCCTGCGCAACCCAGGGTGAGATTGATCTCGAAAGCGCAAAAGCCCTCGTGGCTAACGGCGTAATCGCCGTGGGCGAAGGCGCCAACATGCCGTCTACGCTTGAAGCTATCGCATACTTCCAGCAGAACAAGGTGCTCTTTGCCCCGGGCAAGGCAGCCAACGCGGGCGGTGTATCCGTATCGGCCCTCGAAATGGCCCAGAACTCCGAACGCCTGCAGTGGACGTTCGAAGAAGTTGATGGCAAACTGCAGGATATCATGGCCAATATCTACAAGAACTCCAAGGCCAATGCCGAAAAATATGCAGATCCTGATGACCTCGTAGCCGGTGCTAACATCACTGCCTTTATCAAGGTAGCCAATGTCATGCTGGCCCATGGTCTGGTATAAGAAAATTTGACTGTTGACCAATCGGTTTCAGTTGGTCGATGGTTTATAGACGATTTTAAGATACTTTCCCTCAAATATAAGAGAGACGAATATTGCCAAGCGGGCGGTCTGATAAGTCAGATGTTGACAGTCAGGCCGCTCGCTTTGTCTTTTTACTGAAGACAATGAGAATAAATTCCAGTTCGGATTTTTAATTTATTTTTAATCTAAGTAATCAATTTCGCCCTATTATATGTTATAATCTTGTCTATATGTGTATTTCGTAATGGATGATGGTATATAGAAGTGTTAAACTTTGATCAGATTCTTGCTGAGTACTGGCAATGAGAGAGGGGGACTGGATATGGTAGCCCGCAGTGAATAGCTTATGCGGGCTTTTATGAAAACGTTTCCTGCTTATCGCGGACGATTTGATGTGGAACGAATTTTCCTTTTGCAAGGATTTTGACGGTAAGATCTATCAGGCACCCCTCATTATATCTTCGCCTAGCTTTATAAGGTTATCTTAGAAGCTAAATATATAATTTATACACACAATATATTTACTTTTTAAGGAGAGATATTTTTATATGGATTTACTTAGGCAATACGGGTTAACAGTTCTTACTGTAGGTTTTATGTTGTGGTGGTATTTTTGTAAAGGGAAAAAGACATTTTGTCATGAAGTTGATAAAAATCCTTTTGGCGATTATCCTCAACCCAAACAAGCACAAACCTTTGGTGTACTAGGGACCTTTTTCGGTATTGCAGTAGGACTTTTAACCTTTAATGCTGATCAAGATGCTATGCACGATAGTGTAATGAATTTATTGGGAGGTATGTCCACAGCTTTCATTACATCTATTGCGGGTATGGTAATGTATTTGCTGCTTAGTAATTATCAGGATGAGGCGCAGAAAACTGCTGAACTAGCCAATGAAGATATTGTTGATGATGATGCCAGTATAGCGGATCTTATTCGTTATCTGCAGGAAGACGGTCAGCAGCAGCGGCAGGAAAATGCGTCAATACTGGCTTCTATGCAGGAACTTTCCAAATGCGTACGGGAAGAAGGAGAAAAGCGCCGTGAAGATGGTCAAGCAATGTTGGCTGCTATGCAGGAAAATAATAAAGTTTTAGGCGACACCATTTCCAAGGCGATTGCTGATGTACAGCGGTCTGTCGTTGGTGATGGTGATTATACGGTTATCGGACAGATGAAGCAAATGCGTTTGGAGAGCAGGGATGAAATCGGTAAACTTCGAGATGAAGCCCGTCAGGCTAATGAGGAACTGATTCGAGAGTTCCGTGAATTTGCCAAGACTATGGCTGAAAATAACACCAAGGCCTTTATCGAAGCACTTAATGAAACCATGAAGGACTTCAATACTAAACTTACTGAACAGTTTGGTGAGAATTTCAAACAGCTCAATGAGGCTGTGGGAAGATTGCTTGACTGGCAGATTCAGTATAAAGAAACGGTAGAAGAAGTTACCGCTACCCAGCGTGAAATTTTTGCTGGCATAGAAAGTGTTCGGGAGTCCATGCAGCACATGGAAGATTCTGCCGCCAGCATGACCGAAAGTGCCAATAAGATGGCAGACCTTATTGTTACTGCCAACGCTTTTAATGAAAAGTTAGAACAGGCCCTCACGGAACTGAAAAAAATTGGTGGAGAGGCGCAAAATGCCGTACCGAACATTATTTCTCTGGTAGATACGTCAAGTACCGAAATTGCTGGTTTTACCAAGAGCACCATGGAAACCATGCAGGAATCGATGCAAAAGACCAGCGAAAATCTGCAACAGATGGCAGACAAGGGAATTGAAGAAGCTAACCGTCATTTTGATGAAATTGGCCAACATATCAACACATCTGCTGATCAGATAGCTAATCATGCTAAGAGCGCCATGGAAACCGTACAGGAATCGACGAAAAAGACCAG
>NZ_FNJQ01000034.1 GCF_900104055.1 Pseudoselenomonas ruminantium | reverse complement strand
CGGCTGGAAGCCGCAATTACATCGATGTTCTTGTTACGGGAGCAACGGTTCGTGCTGATTGTCAATTCCGTTTCTTGGGTTCACGGGGGAGTGCTTTTGCTGTAGGAGCGACAGTCTGAGCGTAAGCGAAGACCGGCCCGACGCAGGTAGTAACTAGAAAGCACGCTGAAAGACGCGCCGTTGGCCTGCCCGGCGCATTCAGACTAAGGAATGTTGACCTTGCCGAGCGGGTCGTTTAGCGCAACCAGAAAAAGCACTCCCCCGTGAACCCCTGACTGCGCATGAGCGGGATACCTTTGCCACGAACTCCCCGATAAACTGCAATTTATCAGCTGATTTGTTCGAAATCTGAGGCTGGGTGTTTGCATAAGGGGCAGATGAAGTCGGCGGGGAGTTCGTCGCCGATGTATTCGTAGCCGCAGATCTTGCAGCGGTAGACGTGTTTGCCCTCGGGGGCTTTGGCTGCTGGCTGTGGCTTGGGTTTGATGTTCTGCTGGTAGTAGTTGTAGGTGCAGGCGGGGGCATCGCTTAGGATATCCATATCGGTGACGGAGGCCACGAAGAGGGTATGGGAGCCTAAGTCGATTTCCTGTGTCACCCAACCGGCGATATAGGCGTTGGTACCGGCCGTGATGATGGGGATGCCGTTGGCTCCGCGCTTCCAGTCGGCGAAGCCGGCGAATTTGTCCACGCTGCGGCCGGACTGGAAGCCGAAGTGCTTGAAGAGGGAGAAGTCAGCGGCCTCGCTGATGATGGAGGCGGTGAATTTCCGGCTCTCGGCAATGAGGTCGCGGGTGTAGTTGGCCTTGTTGACCGCGATGGTAATCTGGTCAGGGTTCATGGCGACCTGGGTGACGGTGTTGATGATGCAGCCGTTGTCCTTGCCGTCGAGGTTCGTGGTCAGGACATAGAGGCCGTAGGAGATGTTGAAAAGGGTTTTCGGATTCACAGGGATTTCCTCCTTTCGTATTAGAAGATGCCGGTCAGATCGTCCAGGATTAGTGGTTAGCTAGTTTATAGATGGCGATGGCGGTGGCTTTGTCGATGGGGTGGAAGTTGGCTACGACTTTAGTGCCACCGGCAGTGCAGGAGTCGGCGAGCTCGGCGAGGACGGTTTCATCCTGTACGCCGATGCCGAGCTCGGTGAAGTTGGTGGGCATATCGATTTCCTGGAAATACGCGACGGTTCGCTCGATGCCGGCTTTGGCACGTTCTTCTTCGGTACCCTCGTGGATGCCCCATACCTTTTCGGCGAACTGGGCAAAGCGCGGGATATCGTCCTGATAGACGAATCTTGCCCAGGAACCCCAGACGGCGGTGAGACTGGCGCCGTGAGTGACGTCGAAGCGGCCGGAGAGTTCATGGCCGAGCTTGTGGCAGGCGAAGTCCTTGCAGCGTCCTAGTTCGGTGAGGCCGCAGTGGGAGATGGTGCCGGCGTACATGATCTCGCTCATGGCATCGTAGTCCGTTTGGTCCTTGATGGCGCGGTGCGAGCAATCGATGACCGTGGTCAGCAGGGATTCGGCGATGCGGTCGGTCAGGGCGTTTTCCTCCTTGACACTCGTGAAGTAGCGTTCGAGCGTGTGCATGAGGATATCAGCGATGCCGCAGACGAGCTGCTTCTTCGGTACGGTGAAGGTCAGCTCCGGATTCATGAACGCGATTGCCGGGCGGTTGAAGGGGGTATTGAGTCCGGCCTTCTTGCCAGTTTCCTCGTTGGTGATGACGGCGGAGTCGCTGGTCTCGCTGCCAGCGGCGGAGAGCGTCAGCACGGCACCGACAGGCAGGCTCTTATCGAGTTTCACCGTGCCGTTCCAGAAAGACCAGACGTCAATCTCGGGGTTGGCGGTACCGTGAGCTGTGGCCTTGGCCGAGTCGATAACGCTGCCACCACCGATGGCGAGGATGAAGTCAGCCTTGAAGGCGATGGCTTCTTTGACGGCTTCCCGCACCCAGGACAGGCGCGGATTGGGCTGGACGCCCCCTTTGGCCTGCGTGGACAGGCCCGCTGCCTGCAGCTGGCTCTCGATCTTGCCGAGCAGGCCGCTTTTGACAATGCTGCCGCCACCGTAGACGATGAAGATGCGGTGGGCGTTATAGGCGGAGAGCTTGGTGGCAACGTTGTCTTCGGCGCCGCGGCCAAAGACGATCTCGGTGGGGACTTTGAAGTTGAATGCTTGCATGGTTATACCTCCATAGATTGTTTGCTATCATATTGAGTATTATATATAAAAAGGAAAAATCCTGCTACAGCGAAGTGAAAAGACGCCCGGTACGTGGTAATATTTTCCTTCACTGAGACGGCTGCGCCGCCAAACGTTCCGGAAAACATCACCACGCACCGGGCTTAGTGTGTAGATTTTAATTCTTACCTATGGCAAAATCATAACAACTGCGTTATGACGTAAACGTCGAAACGCTAATATGATTATTTTGCCTATGGCAAAATTTGAACAATTGCGTTATGACGTAAACGTCGAAACGCTAATTTGTAATTTTGCCTATGGCAAAATCATAACAACTGCGTTATAATTAAACCGTATGTAATGATAACAATATGGAATGAATCTATTAGAGGAGTGTTACTGAAATGAGTTTGAAGCTGCAATCTGGTTTTGAGTTTGATTACGATAACCTTTACGGCGAAGGCAAGGTTACGGAAGCGGATCTGAAATCCTATGAAGAGGACCTCAAGAAAGCACATGAAGCCATGAAAGTCATGCGTGAGAAGGGCTTTATCCGTGCGCATCTGTCCAAAGACGGCGAGCCGGAGAAGGTTCTGTTCAGCCAGCTGCCCTACATTGAGGAAGGTCATCTGAATAGCCCGTCTTCCCTGAAGCATCTGCAGGAACTGACGGATCATGTGAAGGACAATGTGGACTTCGTGGTTTCTCTCGGTATCGGCGGCTCCTTCCTGGGCGACAAGGTTATCTTCGACGTGCATTGCGGCGAGTTCTGGAATGAACTGCCGAAAGCAGAACGCAACGGTTTCCCGAAGATCATCTTCAGTGGCCAGAACATCGATCCGCGCCGTACGGGTGATATCATCCATTACCTCGAAAACAGCGCCAAGGTCACGAAATCCCATGAAAAGCGCAACCTGAAAGTGCTGCTGCTGGTTATCTCCAAGTCCGGCGGTACGCTCGATACGATGAGCAACTTCATGGTCATCTACGATGCCCTGCAGAAACTCGGCGACATCGATGTTGAGGTAGTAGCTGTAACCGATCCGAACATGGAAAAACAGACGCTCCTCAAGAAGCTGGCTATCGAAAAGGGCTGGCCGCAGTACGCTGTACCCGATGGGGTGGGCGGTCGTTTCTCCATCTTCTGCGAAGTAGGTCTTACGCTGGCTGCCTGCGTAGGCTTTGACATCGAAGCCTTCCTCAAGGGTGCCCGCGATATGGACAAGGCCTGCCAGAACGATGACCTCTGGCAGAACCCGGCAATGCTCAACGCAGCCCTGAAGTTCGCTGCCTCCGAGAAGCATGGCCGTGACATCGAAGTCATGATGCCCTATGGTGACTACATGAAGTCCGTGTCTGAGTGGTACATCCAGCTCCTGGCTGAGTCCCTGGGCAAGCAGTTCAACAAGGACGGCAAGGAAGTATGCTATGGCCGTACGCCGCTGGTAGCTGTCGGCACGACGGATATGCATTCCCAGACGCAGCAGCATCAGGAAGGCAAGCTCAACAAGGTCGTACAGTTCATCCGTCTGGCTGACTGGGAAAAGGATCTCACGATTCCCGATGTATTCCCCGAGGCTAAGAAGCTGTCCGATATCTCTGGCGTGACCATGGGCCAGGCACTGGAAGTTGCCCGTCAGTCCAATGCTGATGCACTGGCTTCCAACAAGCGCTACAATGCTTGCTTCACGCTGCCGAAGCTCAACGCTTACCACCTCGGCGAGCTCCTTTACATGCTTGCTATGTCTGTCGCTTATGAAGGCGAACTCTCCAACGTGGATGCTTTCAACCAGCCGGGCGTTGAATCCTATAAGCGCATTATGGGACCGAAACTGGCCGAAGTAAAAGCAGCCAATCAGAAATAAGTGAAAATAAGAAAAATCACAGTGAGTGTAACAGAAGTCACACCACTGTGATTTTTTTTTTGCTATAATGGTATAAATTGGGGATAGTAGATGTTTGGTTGACACTCCCCATGGATGAATCTAAGGGATTCTTAATTCAATGACCGTTGCGAATCGACCTAAGCCAATTCGTCTTACACAATCTCCAAAAGCGTTAATTCCCGTGTGTCCCACGGTATTTGTATACTGAAAGCTTTTTATCTTTGCAACCGTAAGGTCTTTAAATTACGGCAGGCCAGCATACATGGCCTCAACCTGCTAAGAGCTGGTTGCCCGTAGGCCTTGATTTTCGATTCGTCCAGTCTCTATCATAGCAGGGCTTCTCCTTTCTTTCGTATTCTTTAGGTTAAGTCTATTATACTACAAAAGTTAGCAGTTGTCCTGCTTCAATTACTTACGTAAATTCGCAGGACACAGCTTATATCCCCAGAGCTAAAGCTCGGGGTTTTACGCCGCATTGGATAAATTTTAAAGAGAAGGAAGTGGTACAAGTGAATCAGGAGACAATTGCCGGGGTAATCAGGAAATTATTGCAGCAGGTATTCATGATGGTGGTCGGTGTCGTGGCCATCGTGGGAGTGAGCCTCTATCTGTTCACCAGTTACGTGGCCCTCGTCAATGACGCTGGCGTGGTGCGTGGCGGCAGCCAGCGCATCGTGAAACAGGTGCTGGCCGGTGCAGATGCCAGCAAGACGACGGCGAAGATCGAAGGGCTGCTCGCTGGGATGGGCAGCCGCATGAATATCGGCAGTTTCCCGGACCGGCGGGATGAAGTGGAGAAATATTGGCAGGGTGAGGTAAAGCCTGCAATCGCGGAGTATCAGCAGACGAAGAAACCGGAGCGTCTGTTGGAAGTCAGTGAGAAATATTTCGATAAGACCAATGCCATGGTGGATGCTGCCCAGACCATGGTGGATGTGATGGCCGTTATTCTTTATATCTTGCTGGCAGCGTTCATCGCCGCGGTTTATCTCGTGCTCAAGCGGGTGACGGCGACCTTCGAGGAACGGGTGGTGCAGCCGTTGTCTGCATTGGAAGGCAGCGTCAACCAGCTGGCCCGCGGCCATATGTCCCAGAAGTTCACCTATCCGCGCGCGGATGAGATTGGTGCGCTCTACAAGCTGCTGAATGAGATGCGGCAGGAAATCCTGGGCTATGTCAAGGATATCGAGAAGAATCTCGATACCATGGCCAGCGGCGACCTGATCAGCACGACGGATATGAAATATATCGGCGATTACGCTCCCATCCAGGAAAATATCGCCCATATCCGCAGGACGCTGTGTCAGGAGATGCAGAGCATGGGCGAGATGGCCAACATGGTGGCCGTGAGTGCCGGCGAAGTGTCCAAGGTTTCCCAGAGTCTGGCAGAAGGGGCTATGAGCCAGAACGAAACCGTGCAGGACCTGCAGAACAAGATCGGCGAGGCCATTGCCGAGAATGCCAGGGTTGGAGCTTATGTGGATGAGGCACTCGATGCCCGCAAGGTCACCAAGGACCGCATCGATGAGAGCCGCCAGCAGATGGATAATGTGGTAGCAGCCATGCAGGAAATCGAGGATGCCTCCAAGGAAATCCGGTCCATCCTGGGAACGTTGGACGAGATCACGGGGCAGACCGCATTGCTGTCCCTGAATGCCTCGATTGAGGCGGCCCGCGCCGGCGAAGCTGGCCGCGGCTTTGCCGTGGTGGCAGAAAACGTCCGCAAGCTGGCCGAACAGTCGGCGGATTCCACCCAGAACATCCAGAAGCTGATTTCCAACGCTTTGGCTGCCATCGACAGAGGTACGGAAGTCGTAAACAAGGCCGCAGAGTCCCTGGCAGGGACGTCCCAGAATACGGCGGTGTTGGATGAGGCCTTCCGCAAGATGAAAGAACAGAGTCTTACCCAGCAGGGCAAGATGGAGGAGGTCAGCGCGCTGTCGCAGGACATCCTGGGCGTGGTCACCGACAACAGTGCCGTGTCCGAGGAATGTGCAGCTTCCAGTAATGAGCTGTCCAACTTCTCCGATTCGCTGAAGGAAAGCGTCAACAAGTTCCGGACCAAATAACATTTGCCGCAAAACGCCCGCAGCTGCAATATTTGTAGCTGCGGGCGTTCTTTGTGGTATACTGATAGCAGAGAACATTGATGAAGGGATGGCACTTATGGATTTTGAACGTTTGGGCATCATGGTTATTGCCGGGGGACAGAGTTCGCGGATGGGAACGGATAAGCGGTTCCTGCAGCTGGGTGACAGCTGTCTGCTGGAGTGGCAGCTGCAGAAAACGGTGCAGCTGCCATTTGCCGAGCGGTATCTGTGTGGCGGGATGGCTGATGCGCGGCTGGCGGAACTGGCCCAGCGCTATGGCATGGAGCTGCTGGTCGATGAGCGGGAGGCAGCAGGGCCTTTGGAAGGCTTGCGGGCGGGGCTTTCCCGGCTGCAGGCGGAATATGCGCTGGCCGTATCGGCGGATATGCCGCTGTTTGATTTTAGTCTGTTGCAGCCACTGCTGGCGGAAGCGCAGGGGGAACTGGCGGTGATTCCCGTAGCCGGAGGGCGGCGCCAGCCTTTGGCAGGGCTTTATCATCGGGATATCCTGCCCTTTGTAGAGGCGGCACTGGCCCATGGGGAGCATAAGCTGGGGCAGGTCATTGCCTCGGTCCCGCATCGCTTTGTGGAACTGCCGGCTGGGGATGGCTTTTTCAATGTGAATACACCGGCAGATTTCCGTCTGGTGCAGGGGCGCTTTGCCAACCGGAATCGGGCGGTGCCATTGGTCACCATTTCGGCGCCGCAGTCCAATACGGGCAAGACCACCTTCATTGAGCGGCTGATTCCCCGCTTGCGGGAGAAAGGCCTGCGGGTGGGCGTGGTGAAGGGCGACTGCCACGGCTACACGGTGGACGAAGAAGGAAAGGACAGCTGGCGCTTCAAGGAGGCTGGCGCCACAGGTGTGGCGGTTGTGTCTCCCGAAGGCTATTTCATCCAGCAGAAGACTGCGCAGCGCAAGGACCTGGCCACGGTGGCAGGGATGCTGGAGAACGTGGACCTCGTGCTGATCGAGAGCCGGAGCCACGGCGTCATGCCGAAGCTTTCCCTCTGGCGGGGGCTGGGGGAGGTCATCGTAGATGAGGAGACGGTGGCCTTGTTCAGCAGCGGCGAGCCGGAAGCCATTTCCCTGCGTCAGTATGACCTGGATGATTTAGATGGAGCGGCGGAATTGATCATATTCCTTTGTCGGGACCATGTTATGGATATAGGGTGAGAGAATGAAAAAAAATATAAGATGGAGCAGTCTGCTCCTGAGTGTAATGCTATTGGCAGTTTTGCTGCTGGCTGGTTGTAAAAACTCTGATCAGGCTGGCAGAGATGAACAGGATAGGTCTGGTGAAGAAAAGCAGTTGACGCTTGATGAACAGGTGGATGCACTGGTGGCGGCAATGTCTACGACAGAGAAAGTTGGCCAGCTGCTGATGTTTGGTGTTCAAGGGGCGGAAATCACAGATGATGCGAAGTATGTGCTGCATCAGTTCCATTATGGCGGTGTGATACTGTTTGACCGCAATCTGCAATCTGCTGATCAGACGAAAAAGCTGGTGGATGACCTGCAGAAAAACGCGGATGAAAAGCTGCCCTTGTTTGTGGCGATTGATGAAGAAGGCGGCAAGGTAGTGCGGGGCAGCAGCTTTATCACGCCACCGCCGTCCCAGGAAGATATTGGCAGGAAGGGAGAGCCAGCCCTCGCCCGTGCACAGGCGGTTGAGATTGCCGCTAAGCTGAAAGATATCGGTGTCAATGTCAATTTCGCTCCTGTAGCCGATGTGGGTTCCGGCAATGGCCGTTCTTATAGCGATGATCCTCAGGAAACGGGAAAATTTGTCAAAGCAGCTTTAGAGGGATATAAGGAAGGCAATGTAATTTGCGCGTTGAAGCATTTTCCTGGCATCGGCCGTGGCAAGGTGGACTCCCACACGGAGATTTCTGACATTGAAGCCAGTGAAAAAGAACTGCGCTCTGTGGATTTGCTGCCATTCCGGGACGTGATTGATAGTATCGACAAAGGCCGGAACTTCGACTACATGGTCATGGTGGGGCATCTGAAATATCCTGCCTTTGATGCCAACCATCCTGCCAGCATGTCTCCCAAGATCATCACGGGACTACTGCGGGAGGAACTGGGCTATCAGGGACTGGTCATCACCGATGATCTGGAGATGGGCGCGATTGCCAACCATCAGGATTTTCGTCAGGCCGGAGCCGCTGCCATCATGGCTGGTGCCGATATCGTGCTCGTTTGCCATGAGTATGAACATGCTGAGCAGGCATATATGGGCATCTATGATGCCGTCAAGGCCGGGACTATCAGTGAGGCACGTCTGGATGAGTCGGTAAGACGAGTGATCAAGGCGAAGCTCCTGCATGGCCTGCAGCCGCAAAAGTAAAAATATAAAGGCGTTGTTACATGGAGGCTATGTAACAACGCCTTTCGTGTATGTGGCTATTCTTTTACTTCTACACCGTTCTTGCGGCATTCGTTGAAGAAGAAGACCGCATTGGTATCTTTGGGATTTTCTGACCAGAATTTGATGAGTTTCACGGCCATCTGATATTTCTCCTGCATGAAGGGCAGCAGGTTTTCGGCTGTGACGGGACCGCCAACGGTCATGAATACGTCAATATTATGGCCCAGCGTATCCAGCATCTCATCGGTTATCTCATCTTTTGCCAGCGCTTCGGCAAAGCGCACGCCCTGTTCCACATCGTCAGCGTAGCCCCGCTTCAGGAGCCAGACAGCAATCTGTTTATCCATGGAAGTCCCTCCTCGTAATCGCTATGTGCTACACTAATTCGCTGCGATGGGGAAAAAATCCTGCCAATCCCTCAAGAAATAAATTGCCTTCCTTTACATTGCGTTCGTGTCGGTGTTAAAATTATCTTAGGTTGAGAAGGATGGTGGCATTTATGGCAGAAATATTGATTGCTGGCCCGCGATTGCGTTTGCGTCGGGCGGATACGGCAGATCTTGACTATATCATCGATTTGGAATACGCCAAGGATAACATTCCTTATATCGTGCCCTTTGACCGGGAGTTCCATGAAAGCGTCATGACCAAAGGCGAGGCCTCGTTGGATGTGATCGTGGAGGAAATCGCCACAGGAGAAAAGGTGGGATATTTTCTGGTAGCGGGGCTCAAGACCGATGCCAAGGAAATGGAATGGACACACGTAATCATCGGCAAGAAGGGGTTAGGCTATGGACATGAGGCCATGAAGCTGATCAAGAAATGGTGCTTCACGGTGAAAAAGTTCCACCGGGCCTGGCTGGATTGCAAGGATTACAACGAGCGTGCCCTGCATCTGTATGAAAGCGAAGGCATGGTGCGGGAAGGCCTGATCCGGGAAACCATCCTGACGAATGGTGTCTATGAAAATCTGGTGATCCTGGGAATTCTGGACCGGGAATATGCGGCACGGCAGGAGGCTGGCCTGGAGCTATAAGTGAAGAATGGGGGATATTTATGTACAATCTGACGGCTGGACTGGTTATCTATCGTAATTTTCCCAAGGATGCTATCTTGTGGCGCCTGGCAGATATCTGCCAGAGCTTTCAGGCTGAGGCCTATGAAACGGCAGAGTTGCGAGGATTGGTGCTCACCGAGGTGAACCGCCTGCTGGATGTGGCTACCCGCTACGGCTTTGACGGCAACTTATGGCATTGCTATCTGGCTTTTTTGCTGGCCAGCAGCGAAGCACCATTCACATTGGTCTGCGAAAAGCGGAGAGCCGTGGAGGGCAGTGTGCAGGCCTTTGCCGAGAATGACTTTTATATTTTCAAGCGGCTTTGGGATTATGATTTTTCGCCGTTGGAAAAATCCCTGGGGCTGAACTGCTTCAGCATCATCAGCGATTATCAGGCAGTGGCTAAGCCGGCGCAGATCTACAATAAAAGTGTCAGCGAAAAGGTACGGGAACTGACGTTGTCGATTGATGGCGCCAAAGATGCGTCTGCCATGTACAAAGTGGTGACGGACTTTTATGCGAAATACGGTGTAGGCATGCTGGGCCTCAATAAGGCCTTCCGCGTGTCACCGGAAATCGAGGTGACGGGACAACTATTGGAGCCCATTACCACCACCGGAGATATCCGCTTGACTGATATCGTGGGCTATGAGAGCCAGAAAGCACGGTTGGCGGCGAATACCGAGGCCTTCGTGCAGGGGCGCAAGGCGAATAATGTGCTGCTGTTCGGTGATGCCGGGACGGGAAAGTCCACCAGCATCAAGGCAATCCTCAACGAGTATTACGACCAGGGGTTGCGCATGATTGAAGTTTACAAGCATGAGTTCAAGTACCTGCAGCGCATCATTGCCCGCATCAAGAATCGCAATTACAAGTTCATCATCTATATGGATGATCTGTCCTTTGAAGAATTTGAAATCGAGTACAAATACCTCAAAGCCGTCATTGAAGGCGGGCTGGAGGTCAAGCCTGACAATATCCTGATCTATGCGACGAGCAACCGCCGCCATCTGATCAAGGAGCGTACGGATGACCGGCCGGACTTTATCGATCCGGATCTGCATCAGAACGATACGGTGCAGGAAAAACTCTCGCTGGCTGACCGCTTCGGCCTGTCCATCGGCTACTTCAAGCCCAATCAGAAGGAATACTTCACGATTGTGGAAAAACTGGCGGCCCGCCACCCCGAGATAACGCTTTCCACCGAAGAACTGCGGGCAGGTGCAGTCAAATGGGAGATGAGTCATTCCGGCCTGTCCGGCCGGGCGGCTCAGCAGTATATTAATTCGCTTTTGAGCGCGGGGAAAACTTGCTAAAAAAAAAGTAATGATGTATAATTGGAAATAACAAAAAGGACAGTTGATGTGTGGTAACGTCGACTCTCCCTGCTTTATTGAATAGTTTGTTTGGAGAAAGGTCGCCATGTGCCGCATGGGCGGCTTTTTTCATGCTAAGTTACTTAAACAATCCAAGGATAGAGACAATCAGCGTCAGAATAGCAACGAATAACGAAAGCTTTTCATATAGCGTCATGGCTCCCACCTCCCCAAGGGGGAAAGCCGGCTCATCAACTGCTTGAGAAGTATTATAACATGAGGACGAAAAGATTAAAATGGTTTATTTGCTGAAGTTTGGGGCCGCCTGGATATTGCCACCGGGAATATTTTTCCTGGGGTTATGGTTTGCAGCCTGGCGGCTGTATAAAAAAAGAGAAAAGGGGCTGGCTGGTGTGCTTGCTGCTTTGGTATTGGTGTTTTACCTTTTGTGCACCCCGTTGGTATCGGAACGGGTTATGGGGGCGCTGGAATCTGCTTATGAGCCACCGGCAAATCCGCAAGGGGATGTGATCATCATGCTGGGCGGAGGGGCCTATCCGGATACGCCGGACGTGAGCGGGCAGGGCACGCTTTGTTCTTCGCCGGCTAATCGCCTGCTTACGGCGGTAAGGCTGCAACGCAAGCTTGATCTGCCCATCATCCTTTCCGGGGGGCAGGTATACAGTGATTCCGGGCCGGAAGCGGTGATTGCCAAACGCATCCTGATGGACCTTGGTGTGCCGGAGGATAAGATCATCGTGGAGGGACGCAGCATCAACACAACACAGAATGCGCAGTTCTCCACGGAAATCATGCGGGAAAAAGGGCTGAAAAAGCCGATCCTGGTGACTTCAGCTTTTCATATGCGCCGTTCCGTGTTGAATTTCAACAAATGCGGGATGGAGGTTACGGCTTATCCTGCCGATTACCGGGTGAATACCCGCCATGATTTTCATTACAATAAATTGAAGCCCAGCGTCAGCGCATTGGATGATAATGTGATCGTCCTGCAGGAGGTTTTGCGGGCTTTGGTTACGAGGTATCTTGAATGACAAAAAATCTGACAGAAGGCAGCCCGGCACGGCTGATCCTGATGTTTACCCTGCCCCTGATTGCGGGCAATATATTTCAGCAGTTGTATGCTTTCGTGGACACACTGATCGTCGGGCGTTTTCTGGGCGTGGAGGCGTTGGCGGCAGTAGGCTGTACGGGCAGCCTGATGTTCTTGATGCTGGGCTTCGTGATTGGTTTTTCGACAGGCATCACGATCTATACGGGGCAGCGCTATGGGGCAAAAGACTATAAAGGCGTGCGGCAGAGTGCGGCAGCCTGTGCGGTGCTGTCATTTCTTGAAGCGGTGGTGCTGACCATTGTCGGTGTCAGCCTGTGCCGTTACTTCCTGATCTGGATGCAGACGCCGCCCGAGATCATCGAAGGGGCGTATAGTTTCATCAGTATCGTCTGTGGCGGTATCATCATGTTCGTGTGCCTGCAGACGCAGACGAATCTCTTGCGGGCGCTCGGGGACAGCCGGATGCCGACTGTGATCCTGGCGACGGCACTGATCATCAACATCATCCTGGAGCCGGTGGCCATCCTGGTGCTGGGCTGGGGCATTCCCGGTGCGGCATTAGCTACGATCGTCGCGCAGTTCCTTGGCAACGTCATCTGCTATATCTATATCTGCAAGAAAGTGCCGGTGCTCAGGACTTATCGTGAGGATTGGCAGCTTAGCTGGCCGGTTTTGAAAGCCCATCTCAATCTGGGGCTGCCCATGGGCTTCCAGTCCTCGATCATTGCCATCGGGGCGGTCATCCTGCAGGTGGCGCTCAACAATCTCGGACCGACGGCCGTGGCAGCTTATGCGGCGGCACAGAAGGTGGACTCCATCGCGCTGATGCCCATGATGTCCTTCGGCCTTGCGATGGCGGCTTATACGGCGCAAAATTACGGTGCGCAGAAATATGACCGCATTGCCGAAGGCGTGAAGAAGTGCAGCTATATGTCCGTGGGGTTCAGCATACTTGCTGGCGTGATCCTGATTCTTTCCGGGCCGTTTATCATGGAACTTTTCGTGGGGCAGGGGCAGGATGAAGTCGTGGCCATGGGCCATGAGTATCTGATTGTCAACGGCTCGACCTACTGGATACTCTCGCTGCTCTTTATCTTCCGTTATACCCTGCAGGGCCTGGGCCAAAGCGTAGTGCCCACCATTGCCGGCATAATGGAGCTCCTGATGCGTGCCGGAGCGGCCATCTTCCTCTGTGAGATCTGGGGCTACTTCGGCGCCTGCGTAGCCAATCCCATGGCTTGGGCTGGTTCGTGTATTCCCTTGGCAATCGCGTTCTTCTGGACACGAAGGACTTTTAGAAGAAAATACGCTTGAAAATAAAATAATAATTAATTGCAGGCAGGATTTTTATCCTGCCTTGTTGTATATATAATATATATTGACTCAAGTTTTATCAAGAAGGGTGGATTTATTATGTATCAAGATGAATACAAACGCTGGCTGGGGGCTGACCTGATTGACTGCGACCTGGGGAAAGAGTTGCGGGACATTGAAGGTGATGATGAAGCCATTAAAGAGCGTTTTGCGGCATCTTTACAGTTCGGTACGGCGGGCCTGCGTGGTACGCTCGGGGCTGGTACCAATCGCATGAACATCTGGGTGGTGCGCCAGGCTACGCAGGGCGTGGCTGACTGGGTGAAGGGCGAGGGCGGCACCCAGACGGTAGCCATCAGCTATGATACGCGCCTTAAGGGCTGGACTTTTGCTAAAGAGGCTGCAGGCGTATTGGCAGCCAATGGCATCCATGTCCGCATCTATGATGAACCCATGCCGGTACCGGCGCTTTCCTTTGCCACCCGTTTCTATAAAGCAAATGCCGGCATCATGGTGACGGCCAGCCATAATCCCGCCAAGTACAATGGTTACAAGGCTTATGGTCCGGACGGCTGCCAGATGACAGACGATGCTGCTGATGTGGTTTACAATGCCATCCAAAAGACCGATGTGCTGACCGGTGCAAAGTACATGTCCTTTGCTGAAGGTGTGGAAAAAGGCCTGATCAAGTTTGTCGGGGAAGACTGCAAGGAAGGTCTTTATGAAAATATCGAAGCCTGCCAGGTGCGTCCGGGACTTTGCAAGACGGCTGGCCTGAAGCTGGTTTACTCCCCGCTCAACGGTACCGGTCTGGTGCCCGTTACCCGCGTGCTGCGCGATATCGGCATTGACGATGTGACGATTGTACCGGAACAGGAATACCCCAATGGCTATTTCACGACCTGCTCCTATCCGAACCCGGAAATCCTCGCTGCCATGGAAAAAGGTGTGGAATTGGCCAAGAAAGAGGATGCAGACCTGATGCTGGCTACCGACCCGGATGCTGACCGTGTGGGTATCGCCATGAAGTGCCCGGATGGCTCTTATGAGCTGGTGTCCGGCAATGAGATGGGCGTACTGCTGCTTGACTATATCTGCGCTGGCCGTCAGGAAAAGGGCACAATGCCCAAGAACCCGGTAGCGGTGAAATCCATCGTTTCTACGCCGCTGGCCGATGCCGTGGCCAAACACTATGGCGTAGAGCTGCGCCATACGCTGACGGGATTCAAATGGATTGGCGATCAGATTTTAGGCCTTGAAAACAAGGGCGAAGTGGAACGCTTTATCTTTGGCTTTGAGGAAAGCTACGGTTATCTGGCTGGTCCCTATGTGCGCGATAAGGATGCAGTCGTGGCTTCCATGCTGATCTGCGAGATGGCTGCTTACTACCGCAGCCAGGGTTCTTCCATCAAACAGCGTCTGGAAGAGATCTATCAGCAGTATGGCCGTTACCTCAACAAGGTAGACAGCTTTGAATTCCCCGGTTTGTCCGGCATGGACAAGATGAAGGGTATGATGGAGAATCTGCGCAAGGATCCCATCAAGGACCTGGCTGGCAAGAAGGTAGCCAAGGTAATCGACTATCTCGATACCGCTGCTACGGGACTGCCCAAGGCCAATGTACTCACTTACGAGATGGAAGATGGTTCTTCCGTGATTATCCGCCCGTCCGGCACGGAACCAAAGATCAAGGCTTATTACACGACCAAGGGCAAAGACTTGGCTGAAGCACAGGCTGCTAAAGATGCGATGGCTGCAGCCGTAAAGCCGTATCTGTCCTGATAATTGAAAAAAGACTTGGGTGTATCAAAAAAATATTAAAAAAGACTTGACATGATCTTGCCTTATCGCTATAATATTTATTGTTGATAGCGCGATAGCGCAAGACACAGGGGTATCGCCAAGTTGGTAAGGCACGGGTCTCTGAATCCCGCATGCGTTGGTTCGAGTCCAGCTACCCCTGCCATATGAAATCACAGCGCCGCAGATTGCGGCGCTTTTTTGTGCTTGCATATTTGGGGGACCGACATTGTAAATTTATACAGTATAACTTTTTATTTTTGTAAAAACTTACAGTATTCCTATTCGGTATATATTTTATAATAAGAGCGTAGTGTTTGTTCGGCAAGGTTCCTTCCCCAAACTTCAACGAGCTTTGCCAAACGCGAGCTTCCCCAGTTCGCAGCGAAAAAAGACACCAGGCAGCATTTCCCCAAAAGCGCCTGGTGTCTATTTTTTATGTTTGTTATAATGTGCTGTTTTTAATTACTGGTCTTGAGCAGCGCACACATCATCTTCCCCATACAATCAATAGTGTGCTGCATATTTTCCAGACGCTGCAGAAGGTCTTCGATGGTTTCCATCTGTGGTGTCTGTTCCGGCTGCAGGGCGTTGATAGTATCCACATTGCAGCCGCTGATGCCAGAGGCGGTTTCTGACATGTCCGCCTGATAAAGCACATACTGCCCCTTTCCCCGCCGCTTGGCTTCGTAGAGGGCATGATCAGCATGGCTGAATAACTCGGTGTAACTTTCTCCATGGATAGGATACTGGGCTGCACCCACGCTGATCGAAAAACTCTGGCTTTTATCCTGGTTGTGGAATACCCGGTAGAGCCGGCGGCATAGTCCGAGACAGTGCCGCTTAAGGATTTCTGGACTGTCCATACCTGGCAGCAGGATGACGAACTCATCTCCGCCAATGCGACCTTTGATATCGCTTTGGCGGAAATTTTTGTTTATGGCCTGTCCAACTTCCCGCAGGACGGCATCGCCAAAGAGGTGCCCGAAGTTATCATTTACCGCTTTGAAATCATCAGCATCGACAATCAACAGGGTAGCCGTGTCTTTTTGCGGGCACATCTTTCGCAGGGCGGCCCGGATGTGGGTCTTGACTGCGCCCTTGCTGAGCAGGCCGGTCATCTCATCGGTGTTGGCCCGGCGGCAGACACGTTCCTGCCAAAGCTTTTCTGCCTGGATGTTGCGGATGTTGCCGAAGGCTACCATAGGCCGCTGTCCCTGATAATAGGTAACAAGATGAATTTCCGACCATAACCACTGTGGCCTTTTGCTGCTGCGCAAGCGTAAGCGGGCGGACAACTGGTGTCGCTGCCTGCCTGCGGGGTGGTTCTGATAGATGCGATGCATATAGTATTCCAACATGCCGGCATCGTCCGGATGAACAATTCCATTCAGCGTTAAGCGTGTAGAGGCGCGGGAAAAACTGTCAGGCAGGTCATAGCGGTGCTTTGTCTCGGTTTCCCGAATTTTAAATGTGTCGTCGGTCAAGTCCCATTTGAAAAATATAACGTTATCTGCTGATTCTAATGCTTCGTATACGGTGGGATTGAAATGGCTGGGAATGACCGCATACGGTTCTGCCATAAGAAACTCCTTAAACTACATTGTTCCGTAAACTATATTCAATTATAACAATTCAATAAGCCGCTTGCAAGTTAAAAATAGGACTAAAGAACTAATTGTGTCGATAAAAGAAAATATCATAAAGCAAAATGATAATGATAATAACTTGCAATAAAATCCGCGACAAGCTATAATAAGAGGAGAATTGAGAGGAGGCATTATTTTATGAAAGATTATTTACAGATCATGCAGGTCATTGGCCGGGAAATCATTGATTCCCGTGGAAATCCGACGGTTGAGGCAGAAGTGACGCTGGCGGATGGTTCCGTAGGCCGGGCAGCAGCGCCCAGTGGTGCATCCACCGGTGAGTTCGAGGCGCTGGAACTGCGGGATGGTGACAAGAGCAAATTTGGCGGCAAGGGTGTGTCCAAGGCCGTGGAGAATATCAACGAGAGGATTGCTCCGGCAGTAGAAGGGATGGATGCAGCGGATATCTATGCTGTAGATGCTGCCATGCTGACGCTCGATGGCACCGAGGACAAATCCAATCTGGGTGCCAATGCGATATTGGCTGTATCATTGGCGACAGCCAAGGCGGCAGCTGCTGCGCAGGATATTCCATTGTATCGTTTCCTGGGCGGTTTAGCGGGCAATCATTTGCCGGTACCGATGATGAATATCCTGAATGGCGGTGCTCATGCAACCAATTCCGTCGATACACAGGAATTCATGATCATGCCGGCCGGTGCGCCGAGCTTCCGGGAGGGCCTCCGCTGGTCCACGGAGGTTTTCCATGCGCTGCAGGCACTCCTGAAAAAAGAAGGCAAAGCCACTTCGGTGGGGGATGAAGGCGGTTTTGCACCGGATCTGGCTTCGGATGAAGACACGATTGAGCACATTCTGCAGGCCATCCGCAATGCAGGCTATGAGCCGGGCAGGGATTTCGTGCTTGCCATGGATGCAGCCAGCTCGGAATGGAAGAGCGAGAAGGGCAAGGGGCATTACAAGCAGCCCAAATCCGGCAAGGAATTCACATCTGCAGAACTCATCGCTCATTGGAAGTCTTTGGTGGAGAAATACCCCATTTACTCTATTGAGGACGGCCTTGACGAAGAGGACTGGGAAGGCTGGCAGCAGATGACTAAAGAACTTGGCGGCATGGTACAGCTGGTTGGTGATGACCTGTTCGTGACCAATACCAAACGTTTGTCCAAAGGCATCGAAGGCGGCAGCGGCAACTCCATCCTGATCAAGCTCAATCAGATCGGCACGCTGTCTGAAACGCTTGAAGCCATCAAGATGGCGCATAAGGCCGGCTATACAGCCATCGTGTCCCATCGCAGCGGTGAAACGGAAGACACTACCATTGCCGATCTGGCCGTAGCTCTGAATACGGATCAGATCAAGACGGGCGCGCCTTCCCGTTCCGAACGCGTAGCCAAGTATAATCAGCTCCTGCGCATTGAGGAGGAGCTTGGGGAAAGTGCCGTTTATGCAGGCATGAAAGCCTTCAACCATACGAAATAACGGATATTTGCAAGCAAGCAAACCCTGCTCACAGGCCGGGTTTGCTCTTTTTTTTTAGCTGGTATTGACAATAATAATCAATGCTGATAATATAGTCAACGTGCAATTGATAATGATTATCAATTATGAATAGAATTCAATTATGAATTGAATTCATTTTTGGAGGATGATTAGAGAATGACGAAAAGCAGGAAGTTGGCGGGGCTTATCGCTCTGGGGATTTTGGCAGTCAGTAATGTTTGGGCGGCAGATATGGGGACTGTTGCAGCGGCAGAAAATACTGTTAAGGAAACCATTCGCCTGAATGACAGTTATGTGCGGCCGGGCTATGTGGAGGTAGAAAAGCTGCGGGATACGAAGCAGATTATCGTGATCACGAAAAAGGATATGGAGGAGAAGGGCTATAAGAGCATTTCAGATGTGCTGAAGGACCAGCCGAGCATCAATGTGGGGGCTACAGGCTGGGGCCAGGTTGATATAAGGGGCCAGGGAAGTGATCAGGCAACCCGCAATATTCAGGTTTTGGTGGATGGCGCGCCTGTTACGACCATGGTGAATCATCCCTTGCCCAATAACTATGACTATGTGCCTGTGGAGCAGATTGAAAAGATTGAAATCATCCCTGGCGGCGGTTCGGTGATTTACGGCAGCGGTGCCGCTGGCGGCATTATCAATATCACGACGAATCTGCGTTCTTTACAGAAGCCGCAAAGCAGCGTCAATACGGAGTGGAATTCCGATGGTTACCGGGCCAGCGTGAATTTTGGCACCAGGGCAGGAGACAAGATGGCTGTACAGGCTGGTTTTGCCCGTCTGGATCGTGATCTATTCTTTGTTGACACCTACCGCAAGAGCAATTATGCCTATGGTGGATTCCGCTATGATGCGGATAAGGATCATAGTATTGCTTTCCGTTACAGCCATCTGGATGAGGACAGTAAGTTCCTGCAGAATGTGAGCCGCTGGAAGATTGATAAATATGGTCATAACTACCGGCCGGATAAGGCCAGTGATTACCTGAATGGTGATCGTTTGCTGAACACTTACAATATGAGTTATAACCAGAATTTCGGCAGGAAGCTGAAGTACAGCGGGGATTTCTTTTATACGGATGGTTATTATACCAATACGAAATTCTTTGACGGGAAGATGAAGACGAAATCTTATGGCTCGCGCATGCGTCTGGACTGGGCCTATGGCAAACAGGATTCACTGTTGCTCGGCTTGGATCTGTTTGAACAGGAATCCCATTTGAAGTATAAAACCACGGCTAAGGGCAAGTTGATGGATTTCAACTACGATAAGACCACGGAAGCTTTGTATCTGCTAAATAAGATGAAACGTGGACGTTTTACTTATACACAGGGACTGCGGCGGGAAAAGCTGATCTGGAAATTTGATAAGGATGGCGGCACGGCAACTCGTCCCATAGGCGGAGTAGATTCATCCAACCGGTGGAATACAGCCGGGGAACTTTCTGTAGGTTATAACTATAGTGATCTGGGCAAGGTGTTCCTGCGTTATGAGCGTGGTTATACAAGTCCGGATGGCTTGCAGATCTGTGACGAGGTGTATTCGGACAGAAGTAAAAAAGTCTATGCGGCAACAAGCGCACAGGAGGAACGTTATAATCTTTGGGAAATGGGTCTGAGGGATAAATGGGGCATTTCCACGGTGAGCCTGACACTATTCGCTTCAGAAACCAATAACGAGTTGGAGCGGCCTTATTTCAAGGGAGCATATGGCTGGGAGTACAAGACTTATAACATGTACAATACCAAGCGTCGGGGCGTGGAAACCAGTTTTTTCCAGAGATTGGGTAAGCTGCACCTGCAGGAAGGTTACACTTATCTGCATGGGCGCAGGGATTATACTGCTCAGGGCCGTTCCCTGATGGCATCTCATGGCGCGAATGAGATTGACTTTACCAATAGTGGGCTGAAGGCCGTGCCTCAGCATAAGGTATTGCTCTCTGCTGATTACAAATTTGACAAGCAGTGGAGTGTCAATGCCAAGTATACATTCTTTGGTAAGTACAATAACTTTATCAAGGAAAGTGACCGTCATGAAGACGGCAATGTCGTCCATTCTTATGGACTCCTGGATTTGAGTTTCAAGTTTCAGCAGAATAAGGATATGGCCTGGTACGGCGGTGTGAGCAACGTTCTTGGCAAGGACTACTATGAATACGATTCGGCTGGTGGTGCTACGGCTACCTTGGTACCCGGATCTGAACGTACTTACTTTGTGGGCATGAATTATAAGTTTTAAATAGTAAAGGAGAATCATCATGGAGTTTTTTGCATTGTTTCAAAAGGGCGGTCTGGTCATGTATCCCATCATGCTGGCGTCTATCATTGCGGTGACTATTGCGTTTGAGCGTTTCGCTTACTATCGTAAGGAACGTTTGCAGGTGGAGGATTTTTCCGGTCAGATCCATGAACTTTTGCAGTCCGGCAACAGGGAGCAGGCCGAAAATCTCTGCAGGATGGCGGGGGCGCCCGGAGAAGTTATCCTTACCGCCATGGAAGAAGAAAAATTTGGCAGCCGGGAAGAAGTGGTATGTGCGGCGGCCAAGCGCAAGGCGCTGGACCTCAGGCAGTATTTGGAATACCTGAGCGTGATTGTGACTATGGCACCGCTGCTGGGGCTGCTGGGCACAGTTACGGGCATGATCCAGTCCTTTTCCGTGTTGAATGTGGCCGATGGGGAACCTTTTGCCATCACCGGTGGTGTGGGTGAGGCGCTGATTGCTACGGCTACGGGGCTTTTGGTCGCGATACTGGCGCTGTGTCTCTATGCCTGCCTTTCGCACAAGGCCAATAACATCATTGCTGATGTGGAATATGTGTCCATGATGTATGCAGCGGCGGAGGGTAGTGACGATGCGCATTGATCTGACTACTAATGAGGAAAAACCACGCCTGATGATCATTCCGATGATTGATATCATCTTTTTCCTGTTGGTGTTCTTTATGATGAGCATGCTGACCATGGTGGTGCAGAAGAGTGTGCCGCTGACGTTGCCGCAGGCCACTACAGCTAAAGTCAGCATGGTGGAGAATATTCCCATCACCGTCACTGCTGACGGGGCCGTTTACTATGAACAGGAAAAGATGAAACTTGCTGATCTGGAGAGCCGTCTCTGGGAAAAAAAGCAGCAGGGAGATTTGTCCGTTATCCTGCGCGGAGATGCGGCCGCTGATTATGGCAAAGTAGTACAGGTCATGGATATGATCAAGAATCTCGGTATCAGCAAGGTGTATATTGCGACAGATACCAAAGGATGATGGGATGATGGGATGAGAAAGCGAAGTTGGAATTATTATCTGGGGTTGGCGGCAGGTGTTCATGGCCTGCTCATTGCCCTTCTGGCATTTGCAGGGCTGGGCTGGCTGTCAGGCGAGCCGGAGGAGAAGCCTGCTATTGAGGTGGGCTTTGTAGCGGAAACTGCAGTGGCCAGTATGGCAGGCGGCTCGGAAGCTGGCGGCGAAGCCCCTAAAATGGGGCCGGCGATAAAAACGGCCTCCGTGGCAGCGGTGGAAAAACTGCAAAGCCTGCGGGGACATTCAGCTGAAGCCGCCAGCAATCCTGCCGTTTCAGCTGCTGACAGAGAAAACGCTGTTGAAGAAGCCACCGCGGCAATAGATGCAGCTTCAACAGGGGCAGAAGTGGACGGCAAAGGCTCTGCTGGTGTTGGCGCGAATGGCGGCAGTACGGACGGAGATAACGGCAGTGGCAGTGCTGAGGGAACCGGCGGCAGCGGTACGGGGACATCCCAGGGACTGGGCGCAGGTTTTACACCTAATGGTGATGGCACCTATACTGCCGCCAGTGCTGCAGGGATAGACTATCAATTACTGCGGGATGCCAATGCGGTTTATCCCGAGGAAGCCCGCAGTATTGGTTATAGCAATGTGGTGGAAGTGGTGGCCAGGATTATGGTGGGGCTGGATGGCAGCGTGGAAAGCGTGACCATTTTGAACAGCCCGCCGAAGCTTGGCTTCCGTGAAGCGGCGCAGGAGGCACTTTGGAGTATGCGTTTTGCCCCGATTTATTATCAGGGCGTCAATATTCGTGTGCCCTTTGAGAAACACGTGATTTTTCAGCCGTAAATAATCATGGATAGAAATGATCAACAGGAGAACGAAAGTTATGAAGTTAGGAACATATCTGGCGGAACTGACGCCAGAGAAGCGGGCAGTATTATTGGGCAGGGAAACTGCAGATCCGCTGCATCAGGCTTTTGCCAGCAAGCGGGTGGTCCATGCGGGGCTGATCGGCGCGCCCCTCGAGCAGGGACGCCAGCAGGATGCTTATCAGGCGGCTTTGGGAAAGCAGGCTGATATGAGCCGTCAGCATGCGCTCTACATCCATATTCCCTTCTGTCAGACCAAATGCCTCTACTGCGGATTTTACCAGAATGCCAGCAGGCAGGAGGTGGAAGATGTTTATATCCAGCATCTGCTGGCGGAAATCAGGGCTGAGGCGCAGACAACGCAGTTACAGGGAACCCCCATTGACGCTGTTTTCATTGGCGGCGGTACGCCGACATCCCTGTCGCCGGCCAATGTAGCAGCTTTGCTGCAAACCTTGCAGCAATCGTTTTGTCTGACACAGTTCTGCGAAGTGACCTTAGAAGGGCGCATCCATGATTTGGTGCCCGAAAAGATCGAGACCTGGCTGCAATATGGTGTCAACCGTATTTCTTTGGGTGTACAGTCCTTTGATACCGCTCTGCGCCAGCGTATTGGCCGCATTGATACCCGGGAAGAGGTATTGCGGCGGCTGCGGCTTTTGAAAAGCTATGATGTGACGGTAATCGTGGATCTGATCTATGGCCTGCCGGGGCAGACTTTGGCTATGTGGCTGGAGGATGTGAAGACTTTGGCTGAGGCAGATGTGGATGGCATGGACCTCTATCAGCTCAATATCTTTCCCGGCGGGCCTTTGGCCAAGGCCGTAGAGAATGGTGTGGTGCCGCCTTGCACGGATATTGCGGGGCAGGCGGATATGTATATCGCCGCCCGGGACTATCTGTTGGCTGAAGGAGTGGAAAGGCTGAGCCTCTGTCACTGGCGGCGTACGAAACGGGAGCGTAGCCTCTATAATACCCTGGCCAAGGCCGGCGCCGATGTCTATGCCTTTGGCTGCGGGGCTGGCGGACACTTTGGCGGCATCAGTTTCATGAATCAGCGGGCGCTGCCAGCTTATCAGGCCGACCGGACAGAAGGCAAAAAGCCCATCATGATGGCTGGCCATCAGGTGGAGGCAAAGCTGGGCCGGATCTGTGATGATATTATCCGTGATCTGGAAAAGGGTTTTGTGGATTTCCGCCGCCTGCTGATTGCAGATAATCGCCTGGAAGACCTGGAAACAGTGCTGACTCTTTGGCAGGAGCGGGGGCTTTTGCAGGAGGACCTGGGTGTTTACCGTCTGACTAAAGCCGGCGAGTTCTGGTATATCAGTCTGACGCAGAGTCTCGTGGAATGTGTGCAGGTGCTATGGGAGGAACAGGCTGAAGCGCCTGCCGAAGAGATCAATGGCAAGGCCGGGGAGGCACTGGATGAGGTCCTGGCGGAGATGCTGCCGGATAGTACGGCGGAAAAACGCCGGCAAATGGTCAGTAAGATTCCGGCAGCGGTACGCATGATGCTCCGGCATTCAAGCAAGGAGACTTTGCAGAGCATGCTCGCAGGCATGCCCCCCGCCATGCGGGAAAAAATGCTGCAGAGAACAGGAAACTGATCGTTTTTACTGATAATGATTATTTATATTAAATAAGGAGAGGGCTATGGATTATACGTTGTCCGTGAAGAAAGATCTTCATCAGAAGAGGGGGCATAGGCTGAGTTGGAAGCTTTGCCTAAGACCGCTGCCACTCTCCAGTATCTGCCATGTTGTGGGCATTGGCACCGTCTGCCTATTGTTGGGGACATTCTACACCGCGGATGAACCGGTCAGGACAACGCCGGAGATTGCGGTGGAGATGATCTCTGTCAGTCAGGTGACGGGGGGCGGTGAGGCAGGCGGCAGTCCTGCTGCCATGCCGGCTATCAAAAATCCTATGGCGGCGCCCATGATGCATCAGCGGGCCATAACCGCGGACGAGGGGCTGGAAACAGCCATAGCGGAAAGTCCGGCGGCAATACCGGGAACTGCCGCAGAAGGCAGCTTCGGGGAAAGCGACGGCACAGGAACGGCAGCGGGCAGCGGGACAGCGGCGGATGCTGCAGGTTCAGGCGGTACATCCGCAGCCGGTACGGGCGGGATAGATTCTGCAGGCAACGCAGCAGCGCCGGCACCTGCTCCGACGGAAAGCATGGGCAGTATTGCCGGCCGTTTTGCTGCCCGGGTGGAGGCGAATAAGGAATATCCCTATATGGCCATCAAGCGCGGGGAGACCGGTGTGGCCAGTGTAACCGTTACCCTGTCGGAGGCTGGAAGTCTGGCAAGCGTTTATGTCAGCGGTTCGTCAGGCAGCAGTCTTTTGGATAAAGCGGCTATGCAGGCTGTCAGAAATTCCTGCCCGTTCACCCATGGTGCCGCGCGCAGCATAACCTTGACTGTGCCCATACATTTTGATCTGCAATAGGAGGAAAATATGAAAATACTGTTAGTCTATTCCAGTAAGACCGGCAACACGCGGAAGGTTGCCAATGCCATCGGGGAAGCGCTGCATATCTGCCCGGTTCCCGTGGAGGAAAATCCTGATGCTGCCGGTTTTGATCTGGTCATCGCGGGCTTCTGGGTGGACCGGGGCACGGCTGATGCCAGGATGAAAGCCTATCTGGGAGGCTTGGTTAATCAGAAGGTGGCAATCTTTGCCACACTGGGAGCCGAAGCGGATTCAGAACATGCTGCAAAATGCCTTGAAAACGGCGCGGCGCTTTTAGGCGAGGGCTGTGAGGTCGTCGGCAGATTCATCTGTCAGGGCAAGGTGGCGGATGAAATGGTGGCAATGATGAAGCAGATGTTCCCTGCCGGGCATCCCCATGCCATGACGCCGGAACGCCTGGCCCGCATTGAGCGTGCCGCCAGTCATCCGGACGAAAAGGACCTGGCGGCGGCACGCGCTTATTTCAGCCAGCTTTGTCTGGGGGCTCAGTGATGGACGCGGCTGTTTGCGAGTATGGAAGCAGGACAGCGCACCCGCGAAGAGGCAAGCGGCTTTGGGCTTTGGGACTGGGAGCTGTGGTACTGGTCCTGGCCATTCTGGTCAGCATCTGTCAGGGGGCAGCGGTGTTCACGCCGGGAGAAGTTTGGCAGATCCTGCTGGGCGGGGCGGCGGACGAACATTTCAATATTCTTTACCATATCCGTCTGCCCCGCCTGATCACGGGGGCACTGACCGGTGTCAATCTTGCGTTGGCTGGTTGCATACTGCAGGGCATCCTGCGCAATCCTCTGGCGGACCCTGGGATCATCGGAGTTTCCGCAGGGGCAGGGCTGGCGGCGATGGTGGTGCTGATCATCTTCCCCGAGAGCACCTCGCTGGTTCCGCTCGTAGCCTTTGGCGGGGCGCTCTTATCAGTGGCCTTGGTCTTTTCCCTGTCCTGGGAGAACGGTGTCCAGCCGCTGCGCATGGTTCTGGCCGGGGTGGCAGTGGCGGCATTTTTTGGTGGTGCCATGACGGCACTGATGGTCTTTTACTCAGACCGTGTGCAGGGCACGGTGAACTGGATGGCCGGTGGCTTTGCCGGCCGCAGCTGGAGCCATGTGCAGATGGTCCTTCCCTACACCCTCTTGGGACTGGCGGGAACCTTTCTGGGCAGCCGCTGGCTAAATGCGTTGCAGATGGGGGAGGATACAGCCAGAAGCCTGGGCGTGAGGGTGGAACGGGTTCGCCTGTACCTCTTGCTGCTCGCCGCGCTTTTAGCCGCTTCGGCGGTCAGCGCGGCGGGGATGCTGGGTTTTGTGGGACTGGTCATTCCCCATATGGTGCGGCTGGTCACAGGCTCGGACTTTGACTATCTCCTGCCGGCTTCTGCCCTGTGGGGAGCAGCATTGGTGGCCGGGGCTGATGTGGCGGCCCGGGTGGTCTTTGCTCCCATTGAGATCCCTGTGGGGGTATTCATGTCGTTTATCGGTGCGCCCTTCTTCCTGTATCTGTTGAAGCAGGGCCTGAAAAGGGGGCATTGACGATGCAACAGGAAATCATCCTGCAGGCGCAGGGACTGCGGCTGGAATACGGGCATAAGGTGGTGGCTGAGGGATTAGACCTGGCCATCCGTCGAGCAGAAATCACGGCCATCATCGGCCCGAATGGTTCCGGCAAATCCACGCTGCTCAAAGCGTTGGCCCGGTTGCTGAAGCCTGCGGCAGGCAGGCTGGAGTTCTTGGGACAGGAGCTGTGGCAGCTGCCGGAAAAGCAGGTGGCCCGCAAGATTGCCTTTATGCCCCAGAGTGCCATGCTGCCGCTGGATCTGACTGTAGCGGAAGTGGTGCGCATGGGGCGACTGCCTCATCGCAGCTTTTGGAGTTCCTTTCAGCGGGAAGATGAGAAAATCTGCGCAGAAGTTCTGGCGCTGACGGGGCTCAGGCAGTTTGCCCAGCGCCCTTTGGGCGCTCTGTCCGGTGGGGAGCGGCAGCGGGTGAGGTTGGCTTTGGCCTTAGCCCAGCAACCGGAGATCCTGCTGCTCGATGAGCCGACGACCTATCTGGATATCCGCCATCAGCTGACCTTGATGGATATCGTGGCGAAGCTGCATCAGGAACTGGGACTTACGGTGCTGATGGTGCTCCATGACCTCAATCAGGCCGCCCGCTACAGTCAGCGGCTGGTTGCCCTGCAGGCGGGGAAGATCATCGCTGATGGTCCTGTGGCAGAGGTGTTCAACAGCAGTCTGCTGCGCAATCTGTATGGTGTCGAAAATGAGATCAGGACGGTGGAAGTCCGGGGAAGGCTGGAACATATATTTTTCCCCGCTGCCGTCTGCATGGAGGGTTGAATGTCAATTATCATTGAGAATGTAAATTGTTCTCGCAAAAATCGCAGCATCCTGCGTAATGTGTCGCTGAAGATTCCCAAGGGGACGGTTATGGGAATGTTGGGGCCAAACGGAGCAGGGAAGACCACCTTGATCCGTCTGATTTCCGGGCTGGCCCGGCCTGACAGCGGCAGGATATTGGTCAAGGGGGAGGAGGCTGCCCTGCGCAGCGTGGCTTTCCGCCGCCTGATTGGTCTGGTGCCGCAGGAGAACAATTTTGAAAGTGAACTGACCATCGAGCAGAGCATGGTCTGCTATGCCAGGCTCTATGGCCTGCCTAAACCACGGCAGCAGGTGGAGAAAATCTGCCAGCACTTTCGGATTGGCGGCTGGCGCCAGAAATACCCCGATAAGCTTTCCGGGGGCATGAAACGGCGGGCGATGATTGCCCGGGCCATGCTGCCGGAACCGGAAATCCTGCTTCTGGATGAACCAAGTGTGGGGCTGGATCCGGATATGCGGCAAGAAATCTGGCAGCTGCTGAAACAGCTCCGGTCTGCCGGCAAAACCGTGCTGCTGACCACCCATTATATGGAAGAAGCGGAAACACTCTGTGACAGCATTGCCTTTCTGCGAAGTGGCCAGCTGGTATATACGGGGACGACCGCAGGACTCCGCCAGTACCTGTCTCCTTTGCGGGAGCTCAGTCTGGACGAGGCCTTCGTGGAACTGTCCCATGGCGGAGATGGCCGGCTGGTACAGGAGGTGGGCTGATGTTCAAGGGATTTTCGGCGGTGTTCTATCGGGAGATGAAGATGCTCGTGCGACGTATTGGCGGCCTGGGCTATCTTTTCTCAGGGCTGCTATTTCCCATGATCTATCTGCTGGCTTTTGGCTGGGGGCTCGGGGACAGGGTGGCGGTGGCCGGTGGCTACTTCGCTTATCTGGCCAAGGGGATGCTGGCCATCACGGTCATGATGAATGGTTTCCAGCAGACAGCACTGTCCGTCAGCGCTTCCCGATTCTATTACCGCAATTTTTCCACCCTGCGCCTGAGTCCCATCAGCGACAGTGCCATTGTCTTCGGCATTGCGCTGGCGGGTACGGTGCGGGCGCTGGCTGCTGCGGCGGTGATCTTTATAGCAGCGAAGCTGTTCTTCGGGCTGGAGCTGTTGTCGCTTCCGGGCCTGGTGGGGCTTTTGCTTACTGCCTTTGCCTTTGCGGCTTTCGGGGTGGCGGTGGGACTGTCCATCAAGGGGCAGGAGCAATTTTCCATCATCATCAATTTTTTCATCACCCCGATGACCTTCTTTTGCGGTTCATTTTTCCCCATCGCCAATCTGCCGGACATCGTGCGGCAGGTGGTGCAGTTCCTGCCGCTATCCCTGACTAATCATCTGCTGCAGGCAGGAAGTTTCGGTGATGGTACAGGGGCAGAGGCTTTAGCTCTGCTTTTGCTGACGGCTGTGGTCTACGGCTATGGCGTCTACCGCGTGCATAACTATAGTGAATTTTAGCAATACGGGACTGTGCATCAGTTCCTTGCAATAGTCGTTTAATTGATATTTTTAGAGAAAGAGGATTTGCATGATCAGAAAACTTGCCAAGAAAAAACACACATTGTTAGCTGCTGCCGTAATCGGTACGATTTCTGTTGGTCACGCGGATGCCGCAGACACAGACAGCATTCAGACCAGGGACGTGGTGGTGACGGCCTCCCGTACGGAGCAGGAAGTAAAGGAAACGCCTGCTGCCGTAGAAGTCATCACCAGGGAGGATATCGAAAAAATGGGGGCCGAGAACCTGGCGCAGGCTTTGCAGCTGGCTGCGGGCATCAATGTGCTGGAAAATGGCATGGTGGGGAATCAGTCTTCCATCCGTGGCATGAACACCAATCAAACCCTCATTCTCATCGATGGGCGCCGGGTGCGCACGGAAAATACCAGTGAGACGCAGAACTACTACGAGCTCCAGCGTGTCAATATGGATAACGTGGAACGGGTGGAAATCGTACGCGGGGCGGTAAGTTCCCTTTATGGTTCCGAAGCTCTGGGCGGCGTCATCAACATCATCACAAAAAAGCCGGGCACGCAGGGCGGTTCTGTCAGCGGGGATTGGACTTCCCGGCAGAAAGACCTGGGTTTTCGCTATGATTTAGGGAAAAATGGCAAATGGGCTTGGGCATTGAACGGCAAGTATAGTGATATCCGCAAGCGGATGAGCGGGGCTTCGTCGAATCAGCATGGCGATAAATACTTCATTGGCTTGGACGGCCGCATGGATCTAGCTAAGAATAAAAAGCTGGATTTCTTTGTGGACCATATGTATGAAGACCTTTATATGATCGATTCGGCAACGGCCGGTACGGATTATGACCATCGCCGCACCTCCACGGGGCTGAAATACTCCGGCAAGGATAAGCAGGGCAGCTATGAAATGCAGTTTTACTATACGCATTTTGACAAAGACCAGCGTACCCGCAATCGCACGACGCATGCCTTGAACAGCTTTGACGACATGACCTTTGACTCCTATGTGGTGGATGGCAAGCGCACCCTGAATCTGGGCGAGCAGCATATCCTGACCGTGGGCGGCGAATATCGTCAGGAAGATTACGAAAGCACCCGTATCAATGGCGGTTCTATGCGCACGATCACGCGGGAGGGGATTGCCAACAATATCTCCAAAGTCTCGCAGCACTATGGGGCTGTGTATCTGCAGGATGAATTCATGGCCACAGACAAATGGCTGCTGATTCCCTCGGTGCGCTGGGACCATAACAATGACTTCGGTGATGAAGTGACAGGCAAGCTCGGTTCTACCTACAAGCTCAGCAAGCATATGCGCTTCAAGGCGAATGTGGGTTCGGCTTATCGTGCGCCGACGGCTTCGGAACTGTATTTCAACTGGCAGCATACGCCTACGTCCGTTATGGTGGTCAATATTCAGGGCAATCCGGATCTGAAACCGGAAAAATCCCTGAACTTTGACCTTGGTCTGGAGGCGGAACGCAAGCATACCTCAGGGAAAATCACCTATTTCCATAACAAGGTGGATAATCTGATCAATCTCAATACCACCATAACCCGGGCCTATATTCCGGGCACTGGTATGCGCATCACGGCTAATGGCCGCTATGAGAATGTGGACAAGGCGACGGTGCAGGGGCTGGAACTTGAGGCCAAGCAGAAACTGGGCAGGATGTTTACCCTGCGGGGAACCTACACCTATCTGGATGCCCGGGACGATAATACCAATCAGTTCCTGACTGGCCGTGCCCGTCATAAGACATCCCTGCAGCTCATCTATGCGGATACTGCTCATGGATGGGATGCCACCCTTTGGAATGATTGGCTGACGGGTTACCACTACACAGAAAGCAGTGCCGCCAAAGATACAGGTGAGAGCATCATGAATCTGGTAGTGAACAAGAAATTCAACAAGACGGTCAGTGCCTATTTCGGTATCAACAACCTCACCAACCGCAAGAACGATGTGCTCTATTACGATGGCCGCATCTGGCGCGGCGGTGTGAAGGTCAGCTTCTAAAGGAGTGATTTTATGCGCAAATTGACAGCAATCTTTGCCCTTTTGTGCCTGCTCGGGGCAGCAGCCTTTTTCCTGCTGCCGCAGGCAGGGACCGCCGGCAGAGCGGATTCAGTCCGTATTGTAACGGACAGTACGGGCCGGGAAGTGACCTTGCCTGCCCATCCTCAGCGGGTGGTCATCCTAAATGCTTCCAATATTGACCTTTATGTGGCCGCAGGCGGCGAAGCGGATATCGTGGGCAAGGCGACGTCCAAGGCTCTGTCACCGGAGGTTATGAAGGCTGTGGAAAAGGCCGAAGAGGTTGGCATCATTCATTCCCCGGATGTGGAGAAGATCCTGAGCCTCGAACCGGATCTGGTCATCGGTACGAATGTGCCCTTCCATACCAATCTGGCGGATACGTTGTCCCAGGCGGGAATCCCGCTCTATATTCAATCCCTTGACAGTATGGAAGAGCTGACTGCAGCGCTGCAATTCTATGGTAAGCTTACAGGTCACGCAGAAAAAGCGCAGGCAGCTGCTGTCAAAATGCTCGCGGATATGGACGAAGTCAAGCAGCAGGGGGCGGGAAAAACACCGCCCAAGAGCCTCATTGTCTTTGGTTCGCCTGATAGTTTCAATATGGGAACGGGCAAATGCTTCACGGGCAGTCTGCTGAATGAGCTGGGCGGAGGCAATATCGCCGACAAGGCCGAAGGGGAGGGCGGTTATCTGCCTATCAGCATGGAATTTGTGGCCCGGGAAAATCCCGAAGTCATCTTCATCATCATGCACGGCAAGACGGAAGATCTCGAAACAAAGATGCGGCAGGAACTGGCCAGCAGTGAGGCCTGGCAGAACGTGAAGGCCGTTCAGCAGGGCAAGGTCTATATACTGCCTTATGACCTTTTCGCCGTCAATCCTGGCATAAGAGCAGCCGAAGCGCTGCGTGTGCTGGCCGCTGACTTATATCAGTGAATACCCGCTATGACATGAACCTGCCGTTTCAGGCAGGTTTTTTGCTATGCGCGGCGAAGTATTCAACGATATAGTATTAGCAGGAGGACGATGGGCATGGAAATCAAGAATATCGGTTTTATCGGTACGGGCATCATGGGGGCGGCTATGGCCGGGCATCTCATGGATGCAGGCTTCAAGCTGAGTGTTTACAATCGCACGCAGGCCAAGGCGGAGGGACTGCTGGCCAAAGGGGCCATCTGGTGTGACAGCCCCGGAGCTTGTGCCAAGGGGCAGGATGTTGTGATCACTATCGTGGGCTATCCCAAAGACGTGGAGGATGTCTATCTGGGAGCCGATGGGATTCTGGCCAATGCCCCGGCAGGCGCCTATGTGGTGGATATGACCACTTCATCGCCAATCCTGGCGGAGAAGATCTTTGCGGCAGCCAGGGACAAGGGCATTCATGCGGTAGATGCGCCGGTGACCGGCGGGGATGTGGGCGCGAAGAATGCCACGCTTTCCATTCTCGTGGGCGGCGAGGCAGATGCTTTTGCGGCTTTGCAGCCGGTATTTACGGCGATGGGGAAGAACATCGTGCATATGGGCAGTGCCGGAGCCGGGCAGAAGGCCAAGGCCTGCAATCAGATTGCCATTGCCGGTGCTTTGGCCGGCGCCTGCGAGGCTTATGCCTATGCTAAGGCTTCGGGGCTGGATGTGGAAAAGACCTATCAGGCCATTTCGACGGGAGCCGCTAGCAGCTTCCAAATGAACAACGTTGTGCGCCGCGGGCTGTCCGGTGACTTTGCGCCGGGCTTCATGCTGAAACATTTCGGCAAGGATCTGGCCATCGGCACGGAGACTTCAGCGGCCTATGGTGCGGCCCTGCCAGTTCTGGCACAGGTACTCAGTGAAGTGCGGCAGATGGAACGGCTGCAAGAGGGAGATAAAGGGACGCAGGCATTATTGCATTATTACGGGATAGAGTGAATTGTAGGCGGCGGAACAGTCAGCCCGATTAATGATGTTTCGAACTTAACCGCTCAGTTTTCCAGACCGGGGCGGTTATTTTCGTGTATTCAAGTCTTTGCCGATTGTATAGCCGATGCTAAAACAGGCGAGGCCAAAAGCCAGTAAGGCCATGGCAGACTCTAATGCCATAAGACATCCCTTCCCATGCATATTTTCCTAAAGGGATTTCTATGTCATCGGAGAGTCACAGTCCCTCCGGAGAGGGCTAACCGCTTCCCTTTGTGTGCGTTAAACGTCAGTATAGCATAAGAAAAGGCCGCCGGGCAAGATGGTGTGCTCCCCGTCAAGTGGACAGGTAAAAAAATAAAAATATTCATTGCTGCTCGCAACTAATGCGAGCAGCTTTTTTCATGCAGCTCCAACCAGTTTTTCGTGGTACTCACTTGGGGTTCGTATGCCTAAATGACGCTGTGGTCTGTCATAAGTGTAATATCTTATATATTCCTCTATTGACTCAACCAACTCTTGCCGGGAAGTAAATCTGCGCCTGTAGTACATCTCGCGCTTCAAGATACCCCAGAAGCCTTCCATGGGGCCATTGTCTAGGCAATGTGCTACACGGGACATGCTTTGTGTCATACCGGCCTGTTCAATTTTGGCGCGGAACAACTT
>NZ_FNJQ01000049.1 GCF_900104055.1 Pseudoselenomonas ruminantium | reverse complement strand
CATATCCATCGCGGGCGTAAGATACATGAGGGAAGCTGCTCCTAGTACGAGAGGACCGGAGTGGACGGACCGCCGGTGTACCAGTTGTTTCGCCAGAAGCATAGCTGGGTAGCTGCGTCCGGAAGGGATAAACGCTGAAAGCATCTAAGCGTGAAGCCTGTCCCGAGATGAAGTATCTCATGGAGTAATCCAGTAAGATTCCTTGAAGAAGACAAGGTAGATAGGTTGGGAGTGGAAGTGCCGTAAGGCATGCAGCGGACCAATACTAATAAATCGAGGGCTTATCTTTCAAGAACTAAGATGTTCGACATTGAAATTTCTTCTGTATAGTTTTGAATGTATGCAAGAGAGCAGGCGTAAGGCCTGCTCTCTTTTCGTATCCGGACCTTTGTAACGATTGTAACAGACAGCAGGAAGCCTGCTATCTATAATAGGCATAGATGATATGTGATTGTTACGAGAAGGAGTAACTGTGGTGAAGAAGATAGATTTCAATTTGACGGTAGCGGAGCTGGTCAAGAATGATCCGGAAATCAAGGATATATTGGCTGGACTGGGTTTTGACAAGATCCTGAATCCGATGGCGCTGAAGGTCATGGGGAATATCATGACGATCCCGCGGGGCGCAGCGATGAAGGGCGTGTCCTTGGAGACGGTTATGCAGGCTTTTCAGGAACATGGTTATATGGTGCTCGGTGGTGAGGATGAACAGCGCAAAGAAAAGCTCAAAGGTTATATTGAACGTCTGAGCAATGGTGAAGATCTGGAAAATGTGCGGGCAGATTTTGTGAAGGAATTTGCCAGTGTTTCGGTGTTGGAAATCGCTGCGGCAGAGCAGGAGCTTATCAAAGGCGGCACGCCGATGAAGCAGGTGCAGAAGCTTTGTGATATCCATTCGGCGATGTTCCATGGCCGTACAGAAGCAGAAGTCATGCAGGCAGAACTGCAGGCCAGACGGGAGCAGACGGAAAATCTGAACAGTCAGATGGACTTGTCAGAGGAGCTGCCGCCGGGGCATCCCATCAGCCTGATGCGGGCAGAGAATACCGGCTTGGAAAAAGTCCTGGATATCTTGCAGCGCGAATGTGAAGGCGCTGAATCGCCTGCTGCGGAAGTGGTCATCCGTGCCTTGCGGCAATTCAATGGCGTACGTGCCCATTATGCCAAGAAGGAAGAACTTTTGATGCCCTTGCTCTATAAATATGGCGTCACCGGCCCTTCACAGGTCATGTGGGGCGTGGATGATGAGATCAAGAAGGAACTGGGCGTTCTCACTCGGGCAACGTCGGAGGATCAGGATAATGTACTGATCTACAAGGGGCGTATTGCAGCGCTGGCGCAGCGTACGCGGGAAATGATCTACAAGGAAGAACAGATCCTGTTTCCGCTGTGTCTGCGTTATTTCACGGAAACGGAATGGAAGCGGGTTTACCGGGATTTTCCGGAAATGGGTGTGGCCTTTGTGGAAAATCCTGCTAAATGGGAGCCAGGCGAAGCGTGGGCTGCTGAAGAGTTGGCGAAGGTCAAGGAGCAGGAGATTCTGGACGGGAAAATCCAGCTGCCTACAGGGGAACTGACGGTCAAGCAGCTAAGCGCCATCTTTTCGCTGCTACCGCTGGATCTGACCTTTATTGACGCCGAGGAGAAACTGCGTTTCTTTATCAATGAAGGCCGAGTATTCCCCCGGCCATTGGCGGCATTAGGCAGGGATGTGGCTGAATGCCATCCGCCGCAGATTGTGCCCGTGGTACGCAATCTTGTTGCGGACTTCAAGGCAAAGAAGCGCAGCTCTTTGGAAGTGGCCCGTTATATCATGGGCAAGCCGATCATGGTCAAGTATATGGCCGTCTATGACGATGCCGGCGAATATATCGGTACATTGGAAGCCGTGCAGGACTGCAGCCATATTTTGGAAAAGTTCAGCAGAAAGTGAAACGCATTTTTTGCAATATGCAAAGCATAAATCAATATTTTATTGCAAATGTATACTTGCTATAATAGAACCATCGAAATTGAGAGATGACGGAAGTCAGAAAGGCCGGTGAGCGCGATGTTGTTGGTTCGTTTATATCAGGTAGAGGATAAGGAAGTCATGGTTATGGACGGTACGCAGGGTTATATGCCGGAAGCAAATGCCATCCGCTTGCTGGCCAGCCGCAAGAGCGGTGTGGGTGCTGACCGGGTTATCGTCTACGCCGGCAAACAGACGAAACAGGGCTTCCGTGCCTTTACAGCTGATGGTCAGGAAACGGAACTGACAGCAGAGGATTGCCTGCTGCTTTCCCGTCAGCAGATGGACATCGAGGTTCGCCTCACCGATTCGTTCGTCGATAAGATGCGACAGGCCGATGAGGAAAGATTGGCGAAAGCCTGCTGAAACATAAATGATTACTAGAGGACTGCGAGCGTGTGTTCGCGGTCTTTTTTTGTGCGGTTTTTGGGATATAGGGGGAATCTGTGTTAGAATAGAGCGGGAGGCGGTGTTATGGTTAGTAATCTGCAGGAGGCTGCGGCGTTTAAAGCCCAGCAGAAATTTCGCTTGAAACCCACCCAGACAATCCTGCTCAGTTTTGTGCTGATGATTGGGCTGGGTACACTGTTGTTGATGCTGCCGGTCAGTACTACGAATTATGCCGGTTTGCCATTTATGGATGCTTTGTTCGTGTCTACCTCGGCTTCCTGTGTTACAGGACTGACGGTGGTGGATGTGCAGAATGAATTGAGTTTCTTTGGCAAGTGCGTGTTATTGCTGCTGATTCAGGTCGGGGGCCTGGGAATCATGACATTGGCGACCATGGTGGCTCATGCCATGGGCTATCGGTTTCCCTTGAAGCAGAGTCTTATCGTGCAGGAGTCGCTGAACCAAAGCGGCCGGGCTGGACTTTTTGTATTGATTCGGCGGATGATTTTTTATACGTTTATGATTGAGGGGTTTTTTGCCCTGCTGCTGACGGTGCATTTCTATCCGGAATTTGGCTTGGAGGCCATTGGCTATGGAATATTCCATGCGGTGTCGGCCTTTTGCAATGCGGGTTTTGATTTATTCGGCAACTATGACAGTCTGTGCAAGCGGGCTGATGATTTTGTCCTGCTGGCGGGTATTGGCCTGCCGATTATCTTGGGTGGCATAGGTTTTACCGTGATATATGATGTGCTTCATTGCCGCAGTTGGCGGCAGTATTCCCTGCATACGAAGATCGTATTGGTCAGCAATGTATTTTTGCTGCTAGGCGGCACACTGCTGATCTGGGGGCTGGAAGCCAATAATAGTGAGACGCTGGCCAATGTACCGGCAGCAGAGCAGCTGGCACAGTCGGCCTTTATGTCTGTATCCTGCCGGACGGCGGGATTCAATACCTTTGATCTGGCCAAGGCGACACAGATTACCCAGCTCATCATGATCATCCTGATGTTTGTAGGGGCGTCGCCCTTGTCTACAGGCGGCGGCATCAAGAGTACGACCATGTTTGTGATCGTGCGCTCGGTTTGGGCCGTATTCCGCGGAGAGAGCGAGCTGGTTATCTTTGGCCGTACCATCAGTAAGGAATTACGGGATCAGGCTTTTGCCACGTTTACAGTCGGCACTATCTGGGTGGTGACTATGGGGATGCTTCTTTCTGTGTTGGATGGGGAAGTCCATGAACTGGAGGAAGTCATCTTTGAGACCGTGTCGGCTTTTGGTACCGTGGGTATGGGGATTGGCATTACCTTGAGCTGGAACGACTGGGGCAAGGGACTGCTGGCACTGACCATGCTGCTGGGCAGAGTGGGCATCATGTCCTTTATGCTGGCGTTCATCTGGCAGAAGCAGTCGGCGGTCATCAAATATCCGGAAGAAGAAATTATGTTGGGGTAAGAAGGTATGAATATGCGGAATAAGCGGCAATTTGCAGTTCTGGGGCTGGGGCGTTTTGGCGTCAGCGCGGCCATGACCTTGGAAAATATGGGCTATGAGGTCCTGGCCGTGGATATGGATACGAATCTGGTATCGTCACTGACCGAAAAACTATCTCAGGTGGTAAGCTTTGATATGCGTGATGCCCGGGCGATGGATCAGGCGGGGATTGGCAGCTTTGATACGGTCATCATCGCAACCAAGAATCTGGAGGCCAGCCTGATGGCAGCCATGCTCTGTAAGGAGCGCCAGGTTCCGGAAATCGTGGTCAATGCTTTTGATGAACGCCATGCGGAAATGGCTCGCCGGCTGGGGGCCACGAAAATCATCTTTTCGGAACGGGATATGGCCCGGCGGACGGTCATGCATCTGGTATCGCCCAATGCTGTGGACTATATCGATCTGGCTGGCAGCATCAAGATCGTCAATGTCACGACACCGAAACGTCTGGTGGGCAAGAATCTGGTGGAGGCTGATTTGCGCAGACATTATAATCTGGTGGTGGTGGCTATCCGCCATGCGGGGGAAATGATTGTCACCCCTTCGCCAGACTACCGCTTTGCCGAGGGCGATAATCTCTTTATCATCGGCAAGGAATCCTCCTTTGTGGAGTTTGAACAGGATTTTTGATGTTTTGACTTTTTAGCGCTTGACTTTTTGTTCTATAAGGGTTATTATCTTTATAGACTTAAATTTAGCACTCACCTTTTCCGAGTGCTAACAGAGCCAGGAGGAGGGGTGTGAATGCCAGACAAACTCTACGAGCTGGACGAGCGCAAACAGCGGGTGCTCAAGGCCGTGATCGATGATTACATCGAGTCGGCAGAGCCTGTTGGTTCCCGTACGCTGGCCCGTAAGTATGATTTAGGCGTCAGCCCTGCCACCATCCGCAACGAGATGGCGGATCTGGAGATGCTGGGATATCTGCAGCATTTGCATACATCCTCCGGGCGGGTGCCATCTTCCAAGGGCTATCGGTTCTATGTGGATGGTTTGATTCCGCCCAAGCCGGTCAGTGATGAGGAAAAGGCACTGATTGACCGCTGGTATAAAACCAGAGTCAAGCGTATCGATCAGGTCTTTGAGGAAACGGCGAAGCTTATCTCGGCGGTGACCAAGAATGTTTCGCTGGTACTGGCGCCGCAGATGAATCAGGCGCAGTTCCGCTGCCTGCAGTTCCTGCCGCTGGACAGCCGCAGGGTTATCACAGTGCTGATGACGGATGCAGGCTTTATCGAGAACAAGATCATCGAGATGCCTGAGGGCGCGGAGTTTGAAGACTTCCAGCGCATGGCGGCGGTCATCAACAAGAATCTGGCCGGGCATACGCTGAAGACTATCGAGCATCATTCGCTGGCGGAAATCCGGGACGAGATCCGGGATGAGGGGCTTTATGAATCGGCGCTTGCCATCATTCAGCGGGCCTTGGATACCGGCAGGCAGGAACGCCTGTATTTGGGCGGGACCACGAAGATGCTGGAGCAGCCCGAATACCACGATGTGGAAAAGGTCAAGCACATGCTGATGACCTTGGAAGAGGAAGAACTCATGAAGGATATCCTGCGGGCCCATATCGGTGACGGTTTGGAAGTCACAATCGGCCAGGAAAATGAGGACAGCCACTTCAAGGACAGCAGTATCATCACGGCGACCTACCATCTGGACGGGGAGCTTTTGGGCACCATTGCGGTGCTGGGGCCCACCCGCATGGAGTACGCCAAGGCCATGAGCCTGCTGGAGTACATGAACAATAATCTGACACAGGTTATCAAACGCTTTCACTGGTAGCTGCCAGTATTGGAGCGAAGAATAAAATACCTTGGAAAGAGGTGAAGGAATTGCCATCATTCATGAAAGATGAATTAAAGAAGAAGGATGAGCAAAAGCTGGAGGAAATGCAGCAGGAAATCAACGCTGCCAATGCTGACGAGGCCGATGAGGCAGAAGAAGCAGCCAGCGAAAGCGCAGAAAGCGAAAATGAAGAAAATCAGGAAAACCAGGATGAAAATGCCGCTAAGATTGAAAAGCTGACGGCAGACCTCAAGGAGAAGGAAGAACGCGTCCTGCGCCTGCAGGCGGATTTTGAAAACTTCCGCCGCCGCACGGGCAAGGAGAAAGAAGAACTCTCCGCTGTGGTCACCCAGGGGATCCTGAAAGATATGCTGCCACTTCTCGACAACTTCGAGCGGGCTATGGCTGCTGAGGCCAAAGACGGCGAGGCTTTCCAGAAGGGCGTGGAAATGATTTTCACGCAGTTCACGGAAATCCTCAAGAAGAACGGTCTGGAACATATCGAAGTCGAAGGTCAGAAATTCGATCCGAACTTCCATCAGGCCGTCATGCGGGTGCAGAATGCAGAGCTGGAAGATGATGACATCGCCCAGGAACTGCAGAAGGGCTACATGGTCAAAGGCCGTGTGATCCGCCCGAGCATGGTGCAGGTTGTGGCTAATTAATCAGTTTATAAAGTTTTTAGGAGGATATATCATGTCAAAAGTTATTGGTATTGACTTAGGTACGACGAACTCCGTTGTATCCGTTATGGAAGGCGGCGAGCCTACCGTTATCACCAACCCGGAAGGCAGCCGTATCACCCCGTCTGTTGTTGGTTTCACGAAGGATGGCCAGCGTCTGGTCGGCCAGCTGGCAAAACGTCAGGCTGTATCCAACCCGGACCGCACGATCGCTTCCATCAAACGCCATATGGGCGAAAATGACTACAAGGTCAGCGTAGATGGCAAGGATTACACGCCGCAGGAAATCTCCGCTATGGTCCTGCAGAAGCTGAAGGCTGATGCTGAAGCTTACCTCGGCGAAACGGTTAGCCAGGCTGTTATCACGGTTCCGGCTTACTTCAACGACAGCCAGCGTCAGGCTACCAAAGATGCTGGTAAGATTGCCGGCCTCGAAGTCCTGCGTATCATCAACGAGCCGACGGCTGCTGCTCTGGCATACGGCCTCGACAAGGACGAAGACGAAACCGTTCTGGTATTCGACCTCGGCGGCGGTACCTTCGATGTATCCATCCTCGAACTTTCCAGCGGTACGTTCGAAGTTCTCGCCACCAATGGTGATACCTACCTCGGCGGTGACGACTTTGACCAGAAGGTTATGGACTGGATGGTTGAAGAATTCAAGAAAGAAAACAGCATCGACCTGTCTCAGGACAAGATGGCTGCTCAGCGCCTCAAGGAAGCTGCCGAAAAAGCAAAGATTGAGCTCTCCAGCATGACGCAGACCAACATCAACCTGCCGTTCATCACGGCTGATGCTACGGGCCCGAAACATCTCGACCTGACGCTGTCCCGTGCAAAATTCGATGAACTGACGCGTGACCTCGTAGAACGTACGATGGAACCGACGCGCAAGGCTATGGCTGATGCTGACCTGTCCGGCAGCGACATCAGCAAGGTAATCCTCGTCGGTGGTTCTTCCCGTATCCCGGCTGTGCAGGAAGCTATCCGTCAGTTCCTCGCCAAAGAACCCTCCAAGGGTGTTAACCCGGATGAATGCGTATCCGTTGGTGCTGCTATCCAGGGCGGCGTTCTGGTCGGCGAAGTTAAGGACGTACTGCTCCTCGACGTTACGCCGCTGTCCCTGGGTATCGAAACCCTCGGCGGTGTCTGCACGAAGATCATCGAGCGCAACACGACGATCCCGACGCACAAGAGCCAGGTATTCTCCACGGCTGCAGACAACCAGCCTTCTGTTGACATCCATGTCCTGCAGGGCGAACGCGAAATGGCTGCCGGCAACAAGACGCTGGGCCGTTTCGAACTCTCCGATATTCCTCCCGCACCGCGTGGGGTTCCTAAGATCGAAGTTTCCTTCGATATCGATGCCAACGGTATCGTGCATGTATCCGCTAAAGACCTGGGCACGGGCAAGGAACAGAAGATCACGATTCAGTCCGATGGCGGCATGACCAAGGAAGACATCGACCGCATGGTTAAGGAAGCCGAAGCGCATGCAGCTGAGGATAAGAAGCAGAAGGAAGCTGTTGAAGTCAAGAATCAGGGCGAAAGCCTCGCATATCAGGCTGAAAAGACGCTGAAAGACCTCGGCGACAAGGCTGACAAGACGCAGGCAGCGAGCGTTCAGGCTGGCATCGACAAGCTCAAAGAAGCCCTCAAGGGCAGCGATACCGAAGCCATCAAGAAGGCTACGGAAGAACTGCAGAAGCCGCTCTATGAAATGAGCGCAGCTGCTTATCAGCAGGCTCAGGCCGCTGGCCAGGGCGCAGCTGGTGCTGATGCTGCCGGCGCTAACGCTGGTACACAGCAGCAGACCAAGGCTGACGATGATGTCGTAGATGCTGAATATACGGAAGTCAAAGACGAAAAGAAGTAATTGAAGGTTTTTGATGGATTATTGGGAGCCGTTTGGCTCCCAATAGTTTTTAAGGATGGTGCAACGTGAGCGAAAAACGCGATTACTATGAGGTGCTGGGCGTTGATAAGAGTGCCTCGGACGCTGAAATCAAAAAGGCGTATAAAAAAATGGCCCGCAAATATCATCCCGACCTGAACCGTGACGATCCGAAAGCTGCTGAGGAAAAATTCAAAGAGGTCAATGAGGCCTATGATGTCCTTAAAGATCCGCAGAAAAAAGCCGCTTATGATCAGTTCGGCCATGATGCCTTTGCCAATGGCATGGGCGGTGGCGGCGGAGCCGGTGGCTTTGGAGGTTTCGGCGGCGGCTTTGGTGGCTTTGGCGGCGCGGGCGGTTTTGAAGATATCTTCGAGACCTTCTTCGGTGGCGGCGGACGCCGTCGTTCCGGCCGTCCTGGTCCGGAACGGGGCAGCGACCTGCGCTATGATCTGGAAATCAGCTTTGAAGAAGCCGCTTTCGGCAAGGAAGCAGAACTTTCTGTTCCCCGCACGGAAGAGTGTGAACACTGCCATGGTACGGGCGCGGCACCGGGCACCAGCCCGGAGACCTGCCCGGACTGTCAGGGCACAGGTACCCGCCAGACGGTGGCCAATACGCCGTTTGGCCGCATGGTCAATCAGACCACCTGCGGACGCTGTCATGGAACAGGCAAGATCGTCAAGAATCCTTGCTCCAATTGTAATGGTACGGGCCGCAAGAAGGTTACGCGCAAGATCAAGGTCAATATCCCGAAGGGGGTGGACAATGGTTCCCGCGTGCGCGTGAGCGGTGGCGGCGAGGCCGGCGTTCGCGGTGGCGGTAATGGTGACCTTTACGTTTACATCTTCATTCGTCCGCACAAGATTTTCCAGCGTGACGGCTATGATGTGATCGTGGAAGTGCCCATTTCCTTCGTGCAGGCTGCCCTGGGCGACAAGGTACAGGTGCCGACGATTGACGGCCCCGTGGAAGTCAAGGTACCGGCCGGCACCCAGTCCGGCAAGATTCTGCGCCTGCGTGAGCGCGGCATCCCGCACCTGCGCGGCAATGGCCGGGGCGATGAGCATGTGGTCATCAAGGTACTCACGCCGCAGAACCTCAACCAGCGCCAGAAAGAACTCCTCAAGGAGTTCGGCGAAATCAGCGGTGACAAGGTGAACCCGGAACAGAAGAGCTTTTTGGACAACTTGAAGAATCTGTTCAAAAAATAATATTACGCATAAAAGCGGCCTGTTGATTCGAGGAGAATCAGCAGGCCGCTTGACATTTCCGCATCAATTGTCAGATTGACGGTTGCGGATAAGGCCTAACCTATGCTATGTTAGTTAGGAAGTAAAACAGACATAGATTAGGCTTTTTGAGGTGAGTTTTATTTTGGATAAGAAGACAGTGGCCGTGGCGATGAGCGGCGGCGTGGATAGTTCGCTTACGGCGGCTCTGCTGTTGGAGCAGGGCTATGAAGTGCTGGGGATAACGATGCTCCTGACGGAGGAAGGGCGCAGTGAGACAGTCAATGTGGCGGCCGGTGAGGAGCCGGACTGCGTGCGGGACGCCCGTAAGGTGGCGGATGCTTTGGGCATCGAGCTGCATGTGGCGGATTTCCGGCAGGCATTCCAGAAAAATGTCATTGACTATTTCCTGAGCGAATATGCCAAGGGGCGCACGCCGAATCCCTGCGTCATTTGCAATCCGTCCATGAAGTTCGGCCTGCTTATGGACAAGGCGCGGGAACTGGGGGCAGATTTCCTGGCAACGGGGCATTATGCCCGCATCGGCCAGCTCCCCAATGGCCGTTATGTGATCAAGAAAGGGTTGGACGAGCATAAGGATCAGTCCTATGCGCTGCACCGTTTGCCGCAGAAGATCCTGTCGCAGGTTTTGCTGCCCTTGGGGGATATGACCAAGGAACATGTGCGGGAACTGGCTGAGAAGATCGACCTGCCAGTGGCGCACAAGGCGGAGAGCCAGGAGATCTGTTTTGTGCCCCATGATGATTACAAGGCCTTCCTGCGTAAGCATAAGCCGGGCTGCCTGCGTAAGGGCAATATCGTGGATGACGCAGGCACGGTGCTGGGGCGTCATGAAGGCGTGCCGCTCTATACCATCGGCCAGCGGAAAGGTTTGGGCATTGCTGCACCGGAGCCGCTTTATGTGCATAAGCTGGATATGAAGCGCAATGAAGTCGTGGTGGGCGGCAATCAGTCCGTCTTTACGAATGGCTTGCTGGCCAGCGAGCCGAACTGGATCGCCTTTGATGCGCTGGAGGATGGCATGGAATTCGGGGCCAAGATCCGTTATGGCAAGCGGGAAGCTAAGGCGAAGCTTTCCCTGCAGGCAGATGGTCTGCTGAGGGTGGAGTTTGCGGAACCGCAGCGGGCGGTTACACCGGGGCAGTTTGTCGTGTTCTACGAAGGCGATGTGCTGGTCGGTGGTGCCATGATTGAGCAGCCGATTATTTATTGAGTCGATTATTTATTGATTTTCTTGACAAATGAAATAATTTGTACTAATATAAGCATTAGATTGACATATAGTTGGGAACAGGTGTCCTACGGACTTAATAGGGAATCCGGTATAAGCCGGAGCGGTCCCGCCACTGTAAGGTGGAGTCCTGCACAAGATGTCACTGGGGTAGATAAGCGTACCTTGGGAAGGCGTTGCAGGATGATGAAACCGAGCCAGGAGAACTGCCTGTTCTGGCATCACCGTGACTCTTTTTCAGAGTTGTGCCTGCGAGCGATGGGTAGGGGATTGAATCTAGTGTGGGGTATTCAGGCCTGCGGCTTTTGTCGTGCGGTTCTGTTTGGCACGATTATTAGACGGCAATCTTTTTGCATTCGCGAAAAGGTTGCCGTTTTTGTGTGCAACCCCAAAAAAGAGGAGGCTGTGCTATGAGTAACGAAACCGGTGGCGAGCTGGATCTGCAGGCTATCTTGAAGAAAGCCGAGCAGCAGACAGACTTTCCCGATGTGCCCTTGGACGAGTTTACCCCGCCCACTTATGAGGAGTGGAAGGAAGCCTGTATCGCCCTCTTGAAGGGAGCGCCCTTTGAGAAGAAGATGTACACGAAGACCTATGAAGGCATTACGTTCGATCCCATGTATTTCCGCAAGGATACGGAAGATATCCTGCCGAAGGATTCTTTTCCCGGCATGGACGACTTCCTGCGTGGGGCTCAGCCAAGCGGCTATCTGGGCAAGCCTTGGGGCATAGCACAGGCCTGCGACGAAACCATGCCGGCGGAAAACAACGAGCTTTTGCGCCATGAGCAGGAAAAGGGTTCTACGATCTACCATATCAAGCTGGACAGCGCGAGCCTGAAGGCGCAGGATGTGCGCACGGCAGCAGCTCCCGGGGATGAGGGCGTGTCGGTGACCACGCTGGATGATATGCATACCTTGCTGAGCGGCCTGAAGCTGGATCGATATCCGCTGTATCTCTATGCCGGGGAATCCGCTTTGCCGATGCTCTCGCTGTTTGCAGGGGCGCTCAAGGCTTCCGGGCAGGACCTGGCGAAAGTCCGGGGCATCATCGGGGCAGATCCTCTGGGCGAGCTGACCGCCAATGGCAAAAACAGCAAAGCCGTTTCGAGTCTCTATGATGAAATGGCCCAATGTGCCAAGTGGGCCATTTCCAATGCACCGGGAGTAAGGACCGTCTTTGTGCGCAGTGATGTCTACAGCCGGGGCGGCGCCAATGATGTGCAGGAATCGGCCTATACCTTGGCCACGGCCGTAGCCTATCTACGGGCCATGCTCGAACGGGGGCTCTCGATTGAAGAAGCTGCCGGGCAGATTATGTTCGGCTTCTCCATGGGCGCCAACTTCTTCCTGCAGATTGCCAAGCTCCGCGCCCTGCGCCCGCTCTGGTCGCAGATCGTGGAGGCCTTCGGCGGCAGCAAGGAGGCCCAGCGCATGCATATCCATGCAAGGCCGGCGCTGTTCTTTAAGACCGTCTATGATCCCTATGTCAATATGCTCAGGAATACCACGGAAATCTTCTCGGGGGTTGTGGGCGGTGTGGATTCCTTTGAAAGTTCGCCCTTTGATGAACCCATCCGCAAGGGGGATGAATTCTCCCGCCGCATTGCCCGCAATGTGCAGATCATCCTGCAGGAGGAATTCGGCCTGCTGCAGCCCATCGATCCGGCTGGCGGCTCCTGGGCCGTGGAAACGCTGACCAAGCAGATGAAGGAAAAGGTCTGGGCCGAGTTCCAGGTCATCGAGGGCAGGGGCGGCATGCTCAAAGCCTTGCAGGAAGGTTATCCGCAGGGCGAAATCGCCACGGTTCTCGCAGCCCGCTTCAAGGCTTCGGAAACCCGCAAGGACCGCATCGTGGGCAACAATATGTACCCGAATATGACGGAAACTTTGCTCGATCCGCGTCCGGAGGATATGGCAGAGAACAAGAAACAGCGCACGGCGCAGGTAGAGGAATACCTGGCCGATATAGACGAAGCCTTCAAGGCGGAAAAACTGGCGGCGCTGAAAAATGCGGCCAGCGTTGAGGCGGCCATAGAAGCGGCTCAGGCTGGTGCCACTACGGCAGAGATTGCTGCAGCTTTTGCGGGGGAGACTGGTGAGGAAGTAACGGCAATTGCGCCCCATCGCTGGAGTGAACGCTTCGAAGCCCTGCGCAAGCTGACGGAGGATTACAAGGCCAAGCATAACGATAACGTCAAGATCTTCCTGGCCAATATGGGGCCAATCCCGCAGCATAAGGCTAGAGCGGATTTCACCACGGGTTTCCTGCAGGTAGGTGCCTTTGAGGTGTTGGGGAATAACGGTTTCCCCACGGTGGATGAAGCAGCCAAAGCTGCCAAAGAGTCCGGTGCGGATGCGGTGGTCATCTGCTCCACGGATGCAACTTATCCCGAAATCGTGCCGGAGCTGGCACCAAAACTCCATGAGGCGCTGCCTAATGCCACGGTATTCCTGGCCGGGGCGGCACCAAAGGATTTGCTCGAAACCTACAACGAGGCAGGCATTGATGAATATATCTCCGTCAAGGCCAACTGCTATAAGATCCTGCAGCTCCTGCAGCAGAAGAAAGGGATGATTGCATAATGAGTTACACCAATCCTGACTTTACCAATATGAGCCTGCGGGAACCTACGGGAGCTGATGTCAAGGAGTGGGAAAAACTCTTTTCCGCTCAGGCTGGGGCAGATTTTGATGCCTATACCCGCCGCACGATGGAACATATTCCGGTAAAGCCGTTATATAACCATGACGAATATGACCATATGAACCATCTGGATTTTGCCAGTGGCATTCCGCCCTGCCTGCGCGGGCCGTACTCCACCATGTACGTGTTCCGTCCCTGGACGGTACGTCAGTATGCCGGTTTCTCCACGGCCGAGGAATCCAATGCCTTCTATCGGCGCAACCTGGCCGCCGGTCAGAAAGGTTTGTCGATTGCCTTTGACCTGCCGACACACCGCGGCTACGATGCGGATAATCCGCGTGTCGTGGGCGATGTGGGTAAGGCCGGCGTATCTGTGTGTTCCATGCTCGATATGAATATCCTGTTCTCGGGGATTCCCCTTGACCAGATGTCCGTATCCATGACCATGAACGGCGCGGTCCTGCCAATCCTGGCCTTCTTTATCCAGTCCGGTGTGGAACAGGGCGTGGATAAGAAGATCATGGCCGGTACGATTCAGAATGATATCCTGAAAGAGTTCATGGTGCGTAATACTTACATTTATCCACCGGAAATGTCCATGCGCATTATCGGCGATATCTTCGAATACACGACGAAATATATGCCGAAGTTCAACAGCATCTCGATTTCCGGCTACCATATGCAGGAGGCCGGAGCACCGGCCGATATCGAGCTCGGTTATACGCTGGCCGATGGCCTCGAGTATATCCGCACGGGTATCAATGCCGGCCTGCCGGTGGATGCCTTTGCCAAGCGTTTGTCCTTCTTCTGGGCCATTGGCAAGAACTACTTCATGGAAGTGGCCAAGATGCGGGCAGCTCGCGTGCTCTGGGCCAAGATCGTCAAATCCTTCGGCGCAAAAGAGCCAAAATCCATGGCACTCAGAACGCATTGCCAGACTTCGGGCTGGTCGCTCACGGCGCAGGACCCATTCAACAATATTTCCCGTACGGCTATGGAGGCCATGGGCGCGGCACTTGGCCATACCCAGTCCCTGCATACCAACGCGCTGGATGAGGCTATTGCCCTGCCGACGGACTTCTCGGCCCGCATTGCCCGCAATACGCAGCTCTATATCCAGGATGAGACCAACGTCTGCAAGATCATCGATCCCTGGGGCGGTTCCTACTATGTGGAGGCGCTTACCAACGAGATCATCCGCCGGGCTTGGGCGCATATCCAGGAAGTAGAGGCACTCGGCGGTATGGCCAAGGCCATCTCTACCGGCCTGCCCAAGATGCGCATCGAGGAAGCGGCAGCCCGCCGTCAGGCACAGATCGACTCCGGCAACGAGACGATCGTAGGCCTCAACAAGTATCGCCTTGAAAAGGAAGATCCGCTGGAAATCCTCGCCATCGACAATACCGCCGTGCGCAATGCGCAGGTGGAACGCCTCGAAAAACTGCGGCGTGAGCGCAATGAGGACGATGTGCGCCGGGCCCTTGAGGCCATCACGAAAGCAGCCGACAGCCGTGACAACGGCAATCTGCTGGAATGCGCCGTGGAAGCTGCCCGGGTGCGTGCATCCTTGGGCGAGATTTCCGACGCAGTGGAAAAGGTTTCTGGCCGCTATCAGGCGGTTATACATACCATTTCGGGAGTATATTCTTCCGAGTTCACCGACAAGACCGAGCTGGATAAGGCCCGGGCTATGGCTGACGAGTTCGAAGAACTCACCGGCCGCCGTCCGCGTATCTTTGTAGCCAAGATGGGGCAGGACGGTCACGACCGCGGTCAGAAAGTTATTGCTTCGTCCTTCGCCGATATGGGCTGGGACGTTGATGTGGGCCCGCTGTTCCAGACACCGGAGGAAACAGCACAGGATGCCGTGGATAACGATGTGCATATGGTGGGCTTCAGTTCACTGGCAGCGGGGCATAACACCCTCCTGCCCCAGCTGGTGGACGAATTAAAGAAATTAGGCCGTGAGGATATCATGGTCTGCATCGGCGGCGTTATCCCCGTGCAGGACTATGACAACCTCTATGAGCATGGTGCGGTGGCAATCTTTGCCCCGGGCACCAATATTCCGGAGGCCGGTATCAAACTGCTGACCTTGCTGCTCGACCGGGCGAAGGAAGAGATGGCCGCAGAATAAGACGGCATTGAAGGAGGCAATGATGGAACAAAAGTATACGACATCAAAGCCAAGCTGGGTGCCGGAGGAAAAGAATGATAAATTTGCCTGCTCGGTGATGGGCGGCATTGAGGGCATCAAGGACACCACCGTGGGTAATATCAATCCTGCCCTGCAAAGCGGGAAGCTAAAGCCCAAGAAGCGGTTGATCATGTCCGAGGATGACTATGTGGAAGGCGTGCTGAAGGGGGATCGGATGACGCTTTCCCGGGCTATCACCCTGATTGAAAGCAACAGTCCCCGCCATTTTACCAAGGCCCAACGGGTGCTGCAACGGCTTCTGCCCCATACGGGGAAGGCCCTGCGCATCGGCATCACGGGCGTGCCCGGAGCCGGAAAAAGCACAATGATCGAGGCCTTTGGCAATATGCTCTGCGATGCAGGGCATCGCGTGGCGGTGTTGACTGTTGATCCCACAAGTTCCGTGACGAAAGGCTCTATACTGGGGGATAAGACTCGGATGGGGACCTTATCACGGCGGCGGGAAGCCTTTATCCGGCCTTCACCTGCGGGCGGCACATTGGGGGGCGTTGCCCGCAAGAGCCGGGAAACCATGCTGATGTGCGAGGCGGCAGGCTATGATGTCATCATCATCGAGACCGTCGGGGTGGGACAGTCAGAAACCACCGTGCGCTCGATGGTGGACTTCTTCCTGCTCGTGGTGCTCACGGGTGCCGGGGATGAATTGCAGGGAATCAAGAAGGGAATCATGGAACTGGCTGATGCTATTGTCGTAAACAAGGCGGATGGGGATAACCTTGTGAAGGCACAGGTATCGCGGGGGCAGTATGAGCGGATGCTCGAATACATCCGCCCGGCTACTCCCGGCTGGCCAACCCATGCCTATATGTGCTCGGCTGTGGAAAAGACCGGCCTCAGGGAACTTTGGGAAGTCATCAAGGGGTTCCGGGACAATACACAGAAGAGCGGTATCTGGAGCAAGCGCCGGGATGGGCAGCTGCTGGATTGGATGCACAGCATGATTGATGAGCATCTGCATAATCTGTTCTTTGAAGATCCCGTGATCACAGGCAGGATGCCGGAGGTCCGGGAAGCGGTGCTCGATGGCACTATATCGCCCACGCAGGCGGTGGCAGAGCTCGTGAAGCTCTTTGATGTGGAGCGGGCGGCCCGCCGGCAGGTGGATATCTTCCATCCGGAGCAGGAAAAGGGGTGAGTATTTGTATACGAAGAAAATCTATTTTTCCGGCGGGGATTTCCATGAATTGCAGGAGGTCTTCCGTCATGTTCCGGGGGTGATATCTGTATGCACCGGCTATATCAATGGGGAAGGCGAAGGTGATTTTGCGGCTATAGCCAGCGGACAGGTCAGGGCTTATATGGGGGTGGAGGTAAGTTATAATCCCAAGAAGGTGGATATCTCCAAGCTGATGGACCTGCTCTTTGCCGTGGTGAATCCGTATGTTCCCGATGGTCAGGGGAAGGCCAGAGGGGAGATGTACCGGGCGGGCGTATTCTATGCGTCGGCTGAGGATGAACCACAGGTGCAGCTGCATATGAACTTCATTGCCAACCGCGGCAAGGCGCCAACGGCGGGGAATGCGGGACTGATTGTCAACGATCCCAACAGCAATCCCAAGCTGGCAAGAAAACTGTATGCATTGGCTGAGCCAATCAAGAGTTTTCAGGCAGCGGAAGCGGAACATCAGGATTATCTCATCCGCCATCCCGAAACAGAGACTTATATTGATTTTGTAAAATTACGGTCATATGTGAAATTTTGACAACAAAGCCCGCTGGCGAAGTGCCAGCGGGCTTTTTGCAAATTGCAGTTTGTCAATGCGAGCTTAATCTAAATCTGTTACAGCGTAGTGGGGCGGAGGCGGGGATACTTCTTCGCCACTTCACTAAATGACCCGCCAGCA
>NZ_FNJQ01000029.1 GCF_900104055.1 Pseudoselenomonas ruminantium | reverse complement strand
TGTAATATAATATGTTACAACGATTATATACAACGATTGTTGTAATGTCAATAGATACAACGACTTTTAGGAGGATTTTTCATGCAGTTTTCGTTTCGTCTGCCGGTAGCGACACATATATTGCTTTGTATCGAGCGGTTCAAGGATGAGTACAAGGCTACTTCCACCTTTTTGGCCAGCAGTGTCAATGTCAATCCGGTTATCATCCGCAAAACATTGGGCCAGCTCAAAGCCGCCGGCCTGGTGGAGGTGGCAGCAGGTGTCGGTGGGGCCAAACTCACAAAAAGCCCGCAAGACATCACCTTGTGGGATGTCTTCCAGGCTGTGGAAGAGGATGAAGATTTATTTCATTTTCAGGAGAACCCCAATCCGAAGTGCCCGGTGGGCAGGAATATCCATGGAGTGCTAGGGGACAGGCTCGAAGAGGTCAGACAGCACATGTTGGCCGATTTCAAGAAAGTCACCATTGCCGATTTATTGGCGTCTATCGAGGCGAAAGAAGCGGCAGAGTGAGAAATTATGCATGACATCTGGAATCCATGGCATGGCTGCAGGAAAATCAGTCCTGGCTGTGCCAATTGCTATATGTATACGCTGGATAAGCAAAGAGGGAAGGACGGTTCCGTCATTTATCGCACGGACAATTTTGCCTACCCTTTGCAGAAAGATCGCTATGGCAGCTATAAGGTAAAGAGCGGCGAGCTTATCCGGGTTTGCATGACTTCGGATTTTTTTCTGGAAGAGGCGGACAAATGGCGGGACGAGGCCTGGGAAATCATGCGGCAGCGGCCGGATGTCATTTTCTATCTGCTGACCAAACGGCCGGAGCGGGTGGCGGACTGTCTGCCTCAAGACTTTGGCGGCGGCTGGGAAAATATCTGGTTCAATGTCACCTGCGAGAATCAAAAAATGGCTGACATCAGATTGCCGCTGCTTAAGGATTTGCCCTTCAAGCACAAAGGTGTGATGTGTGCGCCCTTGGTTGGCGCCGTAAGTTTGAAGCCCTATCTGGAGGAAGGTTTCATCGAGCAGGTTATCTGCGGTGGCGAGAACTATGAGGGGGCACGGCCCTGCAATTATGATTGGGTACTGGCTTTGCATGAAGAGTGCCAGGAAGCCAGTGTATCCTTTTCCTTCATTGAAATCGGCTCGCATTTCATTAAAGACGGCAAGCATTATCGTTTGCAAAGCAAGCAGAAACAGGCGGAGCAGGCATTTAAGGCAGGTTTGAATTTCAAGGGCAAGCCCATGCATTTTGACCTGCGGTATGCCATTGGCATTCCGGTAACGCCAGATGATTGCTATCGAGCAGTCTATGACGGTCCGCACTGCCATGCCTGCGGCAGCAGATTGATATGCAATGGATGCAGCCATTGCGGCAAGTGCGGGAATTAACTGTACAAGTAGAAGAAGCAGAATAGGAGCAAAATAAATGATTACCATATCGGAATTAAAGACAGGCGTTATCTTTGGTGACAATAACACCTGCGAATATGTTTATATGCCCGCCAGTGAAATCGGCGTGGAAGATCCCCTATGCGTTTACGAAAACAATGGGCAGCGGTCTGATGTAGACTTATCGGAAGCCCTGCGGCTTATCCGTGTGCGGGCCCTGCGGCAGGTAAAGCATCCGGTTTTGGGAAGCAGTTCCTGCTGATGCGGTGCGAAAGGGAAATTGATGAGGATGTATTACAAAAAAGCATAGAAATACATTACATATAAGTATTGGTAATGTACAAGCATAGCCATTATAATGAAATCAGTTAAGGAAAGAGGCCGTGTAGAGCGATAGAAAGGAAATGGCTATGAAAATACTTATGGGCAAAAAGCAGAAGATGCTGCTGGCGGCGGTTATGGCTGGGATGATGTCCTTTGGCCTTATGGGAGACGGCGCAGAGGCGGCAGATACAGGAGCGGCAGGCATGAAGAGTGCAGAGGTCAAAAGCGACAGAATGATCAAGGCCGAAAAATTGCAGCTCACCCAGGAGTGGGACAAGGTATTCCCCAAGAGCGACAAAGTTGAACATCGCAAGGTGACTTTCGTGAACCGTTATGGCATTACGCTGGCGGCGGATATGTATGTGCCCCGGAATCGCAAAGGCAAGCTGCCTGCTATCGCGGTCAGCGGTCCCTTTGGTGCTGTCAAGGAGCAGTCTTCTGGCCTTTATGCTCAGGAAATGGCCGAGCGGGGGTATCTCACCATTGCCTTTGACCCGTCATTTACCGGGGAAAGCGGCGGCCAGCCCCGCTATGTGGCTTCGCCGGACATCAACACCGAAGATTTTTCAGCGGCGGTGGATTTCCTCTCTACCCAGGAGAATGTGGATAAAGACCGCATCGGCATCATCGGTATCTGCGGCTGGGGCGGCATGGCTATCAATGCTGCGGCCAATGATACCCGCATCAAGGCCACGGTGGCTTCCACCATGTACGATATGAGCCGGGTGATGGCCAATGGCTATTTCGATAAGGATAAGGACGAAGCGGCCTTGAAAAAGGAACGCTATGCCAATCGTGAAGCCCTGAATGCCCAGCGTACAGAGGATTATAAAAACGGTTTCTACAAGAATGCTGGCGGCGTGCCGGATGTTTTGCCTGATGATGCTCCCTGGTTTGTGAAGGATTACTACACCTATTACAAGACGGAGCGCGGCTACCATCCCCGTTCCCTGAACTCCAATGGCGGCTGGAACCAAACGACAGCACTTTCGTTCATGAATATGCCGATTCTTTCCTATGCAGATGAAATCAAGAGTGCCGTAATGGTGCTTCATGGGGAGAAGGCTCATTCCCGCTATTTTGGTGAGGATGCTTTCAAGAAACTGAAAGGGGACAACAAGGAATTGGTAATCGTCCCCGGTGCATCCCATATCGATCTTTACGATAACAAAGCCAAAATCCCCTTTGACAAGTTAGCAGCCTTCTTTCAGGCTAACTTGAAATAATCCCCAATTTCCCCATGACAAAAACTTCCCCAAAAGGAATCCCCCTGCAAAGATTTAGGTTTGCGGGGGGATATTTTGCGTCAGAGGGTAAATCTTTCCTGCAGTGCCGCCAGGAATGCTTGGGAGGCTTTGGAAAAGACGGCATTTTTCTTCCAGGCGATTGAGGGCTCGGCAAAAATGGCAGGCTCCAGAGGGCGTGTGCAGAGATTGGTGCCCGTGGTGTTGATGAGTTCATCAAAGGAGATGGCGTAGCCCATGCCCTCTTTGACCATCAGGGTGGCATTGTAGAGCAAGGTGTAGGAACCGGCGATGTTTAGTTCGGCTAGAGGCTTTTGCAGCCAATTCAGCAGTTCATCGCCATGGGTACTGGCCGAAAGAGTCTGCCGGGAGAAAAGCAAAGGGCGCTGCCATAAATCCTCTGCCCGGATGACATCTTGTTGCGCCAGTTCATCATCTGCGCGCAAGAACAGCACCCAGCGGTCGCGGACAGGCAGGGGCAGTTCCTGATATTTAGCCGGGTCCAGCTTGCCGTAGACAAAGGCAAAGTCAATCAGGCCACGGTCCAGGCGTGTCATGGTCGTGCTGCCGTCACCGGTAACGATATGAAAACGCAGGCCGGGATGTTTTTGGCGCAAACGCTGGGCTACTTCCATGATCTGTCCGAAATGTATGGATTCTCCGGCCCCAATACGGATATCGCCGCTGATTTCTTCATTGCGCAATAGTTCTCCGGTTGTCTTGTCTACCAGCGACAGGATTTCCTCTGCCCGGCGGCGCAGCAGCTGCCCGTCTTCCGTAAGCAGGATGCGCCGTGGCTCACGGACCAGCAGCTGCTTGCCAAACTCGTCTTCCAAATCCTTTAATTGACGGGATAAGGTAGGCTGGGACAGATGCAGTTTTTCCGCAGCCCGGGAAAAGCTTTCTTCTTGCGCCACGGTAAGGAAGTATTTGAGAACCCGCAATTCCATGATATTCAACTCCTTGGTCTGAATTTGACTCTATAATACTATGAAAATCTATTACTGTAAAGCATAGGTAATGATTATGTATAAGTATTGGTATTGCATATGTGGAGAATTTATAATGGGATTGAAAGGACGTGAATTTATGGAGAAGGAAAAAGGGATAAACAAACAGCTGCTTCTGCTTATCCTGGCCACTGGTGTTTTTAGTATCCTGAATACGGAAATGGGCTTTATCGGCATTCTGCCTTATATTGCCGAAAACTATCAGGTGACGGTGGTGCAGGCAGGTTGGCTCATCAGTCTCTTTGCGCTGGGAGTGGCCGTGGCGGGGCCAACGATGCCGCTTATTATGTCCCGCTTTAATCGCAAGTGGGTTATGGTCTTTATTTTGGGACTGTTTACCGTTTGCAGTACGATTGCTGTTTTTGCCGAAAATTTCTATGTGCTTTTGGCCGTGCGGGTGCTGCCGGCGTTCTTCCATCCGGTTTACTGCGCTATGGCCTTTACGGTGGCGGCAGGGCTGGCAAAGACCGGTGAAGAGCCAAAGATGATTGCAAAAATCAATATGGGCGTAGCCGCCGGTATGGTGGCGGGGGTGCCTATCAGCAATTTTTTGGCGGAGCAGTTCAGTCTGGCGTTCTCGATGGCGTTTTTTGCTCTGGCCACCTGGCTGGTCATGTTGGCCACGTTATATTTTATGCCTTCGATGCCGGTCAAGGAACAGCTGGGCTATGGCGAGCAGCTTGCCGTGCTGAAAAAGCCCATGCTCTGGGCATCGATTGCGGCGGTGATTTTCCTTAATGGTTCGATTTTCGGTGTATTCAATTATCTGGCGGAGTATCTGGGTGTGGTTTCCGGTATTGCACCTTCCTTGATCAGTATATTGCTGTTAGTCTATGGTCTCTGCAATGTTGGCGGCAGTATGCTGGCGGGAAATCTGCTGACCGTGCGGCCGTTGATGGTGGTCAAAATCTTTCCGCTGGCGGTTGCGGTAATCTATATTGCCCTGCTGGGCGGCGGCAGCATTTGGCCGGTAATGGGACTTATCGTGGTACTCTGGGGATTGCTTGGGGGCATCAATGCCAATATCAATCAGTATTGGATTGCCAGTGCCGCCCCGGAAGCCCCGGACTTTGCCAATGGTCTCTTTTTGACGGCGGCCAATATGGGCTGCGTGCTGGGGACAACGGTCAGCGGTCAGTTCATTGATGCCTGGGGGACGCAATATGTGGTGCTGGGCGGTTTGTTGTTCTGCCTGCTGGCGGCCTTGACGGTTTGGGTGCAGTGTTATCGTCAGCGCAGCAATCCGCAGCTGATGGTTCAGACTGAGCAGTAATAGATGATATTTTGTATGCTCTATAAGCATAGTGATGTATTTTTTATAAGTATTGGTAATTCAAAAACATAATCGCTATAATGAAATCAAGCTAAATGTTAAAAGATGTAAGTGATGTAAAGGAGAGAAACGAAATGATGAAGAAAATTGGCAAAAACAAAAAGATGGTTTTGGCAGCCTTGGTGGCAGGTGTGATGTCTTTTGGCCTTATGGGGAGTGAGGTGACAATGGCCGCAACTCTGGTTAAAGCATTGGCAGCGGCTTCGCAGATGCAGCGTTCATCTATCAGCGAACTGAACAATGACACCCGCGTATTCAAGATTGACAAGTCAATCGAAGCCAAGAATGTGAAGTTTGAAAACCGCTTTGGCTTTGAAGTGGCCGGCCATATGTATCTGCCCAAGGATTTTGATGCCAGCAGGAAATATAAGGCGGTCGTGATTACGGGACCATTTGGCGCGGTGAAGGAGCAGTCCTCTGGACTTTATGCACAGGAATTTGCCAAGCATGGTTATGTGGCCGTAGCCTTTGATCCTTCCACCACAGGTGAGAGCAGTGGCAGCCGCCGCAATATGGGCTCCCCGGAAATCTTCACGGAAGACTATCATGCCGCCGTGGATTTCGTTTCCAACTTGAAATTCGTGAACCCGGATCAGGTGGGGGCCATGGGCATCTGCGGTTTGTCCGGCATGGCCATCACTGCCGCTGGCAGTGACAGCCGCATCAAGGCGGTGGCAACTTCGGCAATGTATGATATGAGTGAAAGCATCAGCGACCATTATAATGGTGCTTACTACACGCCGGAGCAGAGGGAACTCGTGAAACAGCATCTGGCCAAGATGCGTGATGAAGAAGCCAAGACCGGCAAAGCCATCCGCGGAGCCCATGAGCTGGGGGTGGATGCCAATGGTAATGTGGAGACCTTCGATACTATGTTCCCCGATAAACTGCCTGCGGATGCCAGTCCTGTCATCAAGGATTTCTTTGGCTACTATGTAGGCCGCGCCTTCCATCCGCGCGCCATCAACTCCAATAAGCTGGCCTGGGATTCGGTAACCCCGTATGGCTTCTTTGACTTCAAGCTTATGAGCAATATTGATGAGTTGGGTAAGACGCCGGTCATGCTGATTACCGGGGACAAGGCGCATTCCAAGTATTTCTCCGACAATGTCTATGCCGCCATCAAAGGGGAGAAGGAAGAAATCGTCGTTCCTGGTGCTACCCATGTAGACCTTTATGACCAGATGGACAAGATTCCGTTTGACAAGCTGTTTGCCTTCTTTGATAAGAACCTGAAGTAAAAAGCAAGAAATGCCGCCCTGCGAAATCGTGCAAGAATTTGTTGGGCGGCATTTGTATTATATGGCTTGACCTGGAGTAGACTCCAAGTGATAGAGTAAAAGAGGATAATGTGTATGGAGGAGAGAATATGAGCAAGAAAGTAGTAATTATTTCCACGAGCCTGAGAAAGAACAGCAATTCTGAGGCATTGGCCAAGGCTTTTGCTGAAGGTGCCAGGGAGGCAGGACACGAGGTGGAGCAGATTACCCTGTGGGATAAGACTATAAATTTCTGCAAAGGCTGTCTGGCCTGCCAAAAGACCATGCAGTGTGTGATCAAGGACGATGCCAATGAAATCACGACCAAAATCGGTCAGGCAGATGTGGTGGCCTTTGCTACGCCGGTCTATTACTACAGTATGTGCGGCCAGTTAAAGACGCTGCTGGACCGGGCAAATCCGTTGTTCCCCTCGGATTATCGTTTCCGTGAAGTTTATCTGCTGGCTACGGCGGCAGAGGATGAAGCAGATACCGTAGCCGGAACCCGCGTCGGCGTGCAGGGCTGGGTAGACTGCTTTGACAAGGCCGAATTGAAGGAGACGCTTTTTTGTGGCGGTGTGACGGACACAGGTGATATTGCTGGCAATGCCGCATTGGAAAAAGCCCGACAGGCTGGCAAGAATATTTGAAGTCTGCAAAATAATGTCTTGCAGCTGTATTTGCATAAGGAGAGAGGGCAATGCCAAATCGGAAAATCATAAGTGTGGTCATGCTGTCGGTGATGCTGCTGCTATCCGGCTGTACAGGTGCGCAGGAGACTGCTGCGGATACTGGCAGTAAGGTGCAGGAGGCCGTCCCACAGGAAAATAAATCCGTGGCAGAACCTAAGAAGGAGCAGGTGATGAAACTCATCATTGATGATAAAGTTGTTCCCGTTACCTGGGAACAGAATGCTTCTACGGCGGCGTTGCAGAAACTTTTGCCGTTGACCATCAAAATGTCACCTTATGGCGGCTTTGAGCAGGTGGGTTCTATTGGTCATAGTATTGACAGTGCAGATGAGCAGATGACCACGCAATATGGTGATATCGTCCTCTATGCGGGGAACAAGCTGGTCATTTTTTATGGCTCCAATTCCTGGTCTTACACGCGACTGGGGCATATTGAACTGTCACAACAGGAAATGACAGCTTTATTAAGCCATGACGAAGTAACGGTCGCACTTGTGGCAGAGTGAAAAAGGAATTGCGGGGGATAAGCTAGTCATTTAGCAGAAAGGTTATCTATATGAAGCGAAGGACTTTTATCTTGGGAGGTTTGGGCGCATTGGGCATGATGGCTGGAGGTGGGGCGTTGTTTGTGAACCGCCCGGAATTTGGCAGGCCGCCCCAGGGAGCGCGGCTGGCCCGTATGGAGGCATCGCCTCACTATATGAATGGCCAGTTCCAGAATCTGGTGCCGGTACAGGTCATGAACGAGAAAAGCGGCGAAAACCGCTTTGTCGCCACGGCGAAATTCCTGTTCGGCGATAAGTCCCAGCTCTCACCCAAAGAGGCAATGCTCTCGGATAAAACGGATTTGAAGACATTGGACGTTTCCCAGGATGCGGTGGTCTGGATGGGACATTCCAGTTTTTTCCTGCAACTGGGCGGACGGCGCATCCTGATCGATCCAGTGTTCAGTTCTTACGCTTCGCCAGTGTTTTTCATCAACAAGGCTTTTCCGGGCAGCAATATCTATACAGCGGCGGATATGCCGGAGATTGATGTGCTGGCCATCTCCCATGATCATTGGGATCACTTGGATTATCCCACGGTGATGGCGCTGAAGCCAAAAATCAAGAATATTGTCTGTCCGCTGGGCGTGGGGGAATATTTCGAGCAATGGGGCTTTGACCTCTCCATTATCCATGAGGAAGATTGGGATACGGAGATCAGATTGGCGGATGATTTTTCCGTCCATATCCTGCCCTCCCAGCATTTTTCGGGGCGGTTTCTGAGGCGCAATCCGACGCTGTGGTGCGGCATGGCCTTTGTGACGCCGAAGCGCAAGGTATACTACACCGGTGATGGCGGTTATGGGGAGCATTTCAAGGCCATTGGGCAAAAGTTTGGCGGCTTTGACCTGATGCTCGGGGAAAATGGCCAGTACAATATGGCCTGGCACGCTATCCATATGCTGCCCGAGGAAACGGCCCAGGCGGCGGTAGATGTGGGGGCCAAGCTGCTCCTGCCTGCCCATGGCGGCAAATTCGCCCTCTCCCGCCATGCTTGGCAGGAACCCTACAGGGAGCTGACACGGGCCAGCCAGAACAGGGGCTATAAACTGTTGACGCCTGAAATCGGAGAACTGGCCTATATCGGCAGCGAACAGCCAAAGCTGTTTGACGCCTGGTGGGAGCGCATGAAATAAAGGAAGCCTGTGCAGTTAGCCAAGCTGCTGCTTATGGAGGTGTAAAAATCAAAAGCGGCCACTTGCTTTCCGCAAGCGGCCGCTTTTAGGGTGGGGGTAATATCTTAACGGTTAAGGTCAAAGTCTGCCACATGGCAGTCCATGAGTTTTGACGGGTCAACATTGGAATAGATCCCGGGACGAATCTCAAACATATCGAGATTGTCGGCATTTTCCGCCATGATTACACGAGTGTAATCTTCAACGAAATCAAAGAACTTATTCATCATGATAATCCGCTCCTTTGCTGCTTGCACATAATTGAAAGATATGAACAGGCGATGCTTTTATTTACATACATTATGACATACTCGCGGCAGTATGTGAAATACGGCTTTTTGATGGATAGATAGGATTATACTATGAATCGAGGCTATTTTCACGTTTTCGCCTGTGCATTTTGTAATCCACTCACATACGTCGAAAGCGAAAAATTGGTATAATCGACGAAAGAAAGTGATCTGTATTATAACAGCAGTTTAAGATACGGATGAAAACGGAGGATGCGTATGATGAAGAAGTTATCACCCCGCCATGCGGTGATTCCCGCAGCTGAGTGTGTGGCTTGCGGAACATGTGTGGATGTGTGTCCGAGGGAGGCCATTTCCATCTACAGAGGCAGTTATGCTCAAATCCATGAGGAAATCTGTGTCGGCTGCGGCAAGTGTGCCAGGGAGTGTCCTGCTTCCATTATTCGGGTGGAGGCGAGAAGATGAAGAAACATTGGTATCACTATTTGTGGCTGTGGTCATTGTTCTATTTTGGCATGGGTTTCTTCAATATCCTCTTTGCCTGGCTGGGGCTTATTAGTTTTGCCCTGCCGCTAATCATGGCCATCGGCTATGGCAACAAGCTCTTTTGCAACCGTTATTGTGACCGGGGGCAGACCTTGCGGGCTCTCGGCCAGCTCGGCCTGTCCCGCCGGCGGGATATGCCGGGCTGGATGAAAAGCAAGGCCTTCCGCTATGGCTTCATGGTGTTTTTCTTCGCTATGTTCGGGAGCGTGGTCTATACGACCTGGCTGGTTTACAGCGGGATAGAGTCCCTGCAGCAGATGGTAAGCCTGCTCTGGACCTTCCATTTTCCTTGGGAGTGGGCTTATAGCGGTGCGGTTTCTCCCTGGGCAGCGCAGTTTGCCTTTGGACTTTACAGCCTGATGCTGACCTCCGAGGTTATTGCCTTGGGGACGATGCTGCTCTTCCGGCCTCGCTCCTGGTGCGTCTACTGTCCGATGGGCACATTGACGCAGCTTATCTGTCAGCATAAGATGCGTCAAGGATAGGATTGTCTGGAAAAAGGTGCACCGTGGGATAATGGCCGCCTTGCATATGGAAATATTGAGCCGGTTAAAAACGGATGGTATACTGTAAGCAGATAGAAACAGCGGATTATTATGGGGAGGAACTATATATGAAACTAGCAATCTTAGGAACTGGTTTTATTGTCAAGGAAGGCGCACTGCCGGCCCTGCGGGAAGTGCCGGAGATTGAAGTCACGGCAATTTTTGCCCGTGAGAAAAGCAAGGGTGTGGCGGACAAACTGGCTGTGCAGTATGATATACCCAAGGTTTATACAGATTATGACGAACTGCTGGCAAGTCAGGACGTGGAATTTGTCTATATAGGTCTGACCAACAGCGTACATTACGAATATGCGAAAAAAGCGCTTCTGGCGGGCAAGCATGTCATCATGGAAAAGCCCTTCGCTTCCACGGCAGCAGAGGTGCGGGAATTGGTGGAATTGGCCCTTGCCAAACATCTTTATATCTTTGAAGCAGTGACGCTCTTGCATTTGCCCAATTTCCATGCCATCAAGGAAAAACTGGCCGAGTTGGGCAAAATCACGGCGGTCATGGCCAATTACTCCCAGTATTCCAGCCGCTATGACCGGTATCTGAAAGGGGAAGTGCTGCCCGCCTTTGATCCGGAGCTTTCCGGCGGTGCCCTCTACGATATTAATATCTATAACCTGAACTTTATCATCGGACTTTTCGGTGCACCGAATGATGTAAGCTATACGCCGAATATCGGTTTCAACGGCATTGACACTTCTGGCACGCTGCTGCTGAAGTACAAGGACTTCACGGCAACAGCCTTGGGGGCAAAGGACTCTGAAAGTCCCTGTTTCATCACCATACAGGGAGAAAAGGGCTGGCTGAAGGTCTTGGGCGCCCCCAATGCGCTGGCAGCCTTTGAAGTATCCATCCACGGCAGCCGGGCCGTCACCCGCTATGAGCTGAACCGCTATGCCCACCGCATGGTGCATGAGTTCAAAGAATTCGCCGCCCTGTATGCGGCGCAGGACTACGCCGCTATGGAAGCCGGCCTCAAGGTGTCCCAAACCGTTTTGGAAACTGCTGAGCAGGCCAGAAAGGATGCAGGCATTGTTTTTGGCTGCGACAGGCAGTAGAGAAAAATAGAAAAGAACGAAAAAATTATGCTAGAGGCAACTAACAAGAAGGAGGGGTTCGCATGCGCAAAAACATGCTTGCCTGGCTGGCAATTATCTTATTGGCGATAACCGGTATTATCGGCTATCAGGCTTTTGCAGAGTCGGAGGAAAGCGCAGAGGTAGGCGTGCTGCCGGGGAAACGGGCTGCGGAGCTCCAACTGCAGGATTTGCAGGGAAATGCGGTGCATATCAATGCTGCGCAGGACCAGCGGATTTATGTGCTGAACTTCTGGGCGACCTGGTGCCCGCCCTGTCAAGGGGAAATGCCGGAACTAAATGAATTTGCGCAGGAAAACAAGGATAAAGTTTCATTTTATGCGGTGAACATCCAGGAGTCGGCCAATGAGGTATCTGACTTTATGCGGAAGCATAACTATACAATGCCCGTGCTGCTGGATAAGGATGGGGACAATGCCGATGCCTATCATGTGCAGGGGATTCCCACGACCATCATGATTGACAAGTCCGGTATTATCCAGTATCGGAAGACAGGTGCTGTAACCAAGGCTGAGCTGGAGGCAGAATTGGCAAAACTTGCGGGGGATCGCTGATGAGTGAAGTATCTGTGGCTGCTGCCGTTCTGGCAGGTGTGGTGTCCTTTGCTTCGCCCTGCGTTCTGCCCATGCTGCCAACCTTTGCCTTGATATTGGTGCAGGACAACGCCAAAGGCTGGCGAAATGTCCTGGCCTTTTTGGCTGGCTTCAGTCTGGTATTTATCCTGCTGGGGGCCACGGCATCTGCTTTGGGGCAGCTATTGTGGGCTTATCAGGGAGTGCTGCGGCGGCTGGGAGCCGTCCTGATGGTGATAATGGGAGTTTTTTTGACCGGCCTTTTACCGTTGCGCATCCTTGCCCGGGAGTATCGCCCCTTTTTGCAGCATGGTGCGCAGTCTGCGGGGGGAACGTTCCTGTTGGGGGCAGCCTTTTCCCTGGGCTGGACGCCTTGTACCGGGCCAATCCTGGCAGCAATATTGGTCTATGCTAGTCAGGCTGATACGTTGGGGACAGGTGTCATCCTGCTCTTGGCGTATTCGCTGGGCTTTGCAGTTCCCTTTTTTCTCTTTACCGCAGTATGGCGCAGCTATTTGACCAAGCTGCCTGGAGTTTATCGCTTCCTGCCGAATTTGCAGAAAGTTTCCGGTGTCGTGTTGATCCTTCTGGGAATCCTGCTTTGGCGAAATGATTTGGTCAAAATCATCCTTTGAGTTGGAAACTGCCGAGCGGGCCAGGATGGATGTGGGCATTGTTTTTTGCTGTGCTAGGCAGAGATAGCAGTATGGAAATCCCTTTAAGTAAGCCCTTTTTCAGGGGCAGGCTTGAAGGGATTTTTTTATGCACAGAGACTTGCAAATTGCAGACAATAGCGGTATGATATAGCAGAACTAAATACAAAAAAGATATTTAACAGTGAATGATATATAAAAAATATATGAAGGAGGCAATACTTTGGATCTGAAGCAGTTGCATTATTTCATGACCATTGTTACGGAACAGCAGATTACTGCCGCCGCCAAGAAGCTGAATATGACACAGCCGCCGTTATCCTATCAGATGAAGCTGCTGGAAAAGGAACTGGGAACCCAGTTGTTCAACCGCGGTTCTCAGTATATTGAGTTGACAGAGGCGGGGCGCTTGCTGGCGCGGCGGGCACAGCAGCTTTTGGATATGGCCGATAATACCATCCGGGAGATCGACGAACTCAGTCAGAGCCTGCAGGGGACGCTTTCCATCGGGACGATATCCTCGTCCGGCAGCATCCTGCTCAGCCCGGGAATGCAGAGATTCCATCGGGAGTACCAGGGTGTCCATTTTGAAATCCACGATGCCAATACCTATCAGCTGATTGAGGAACTCGAGAAGGGCATCATTGAAATCGGCATCGTGCGTACGCCCTTCAACACTAGCCCCTTCAACTGTCAGTTCCTGAATACGGAGCCTATGGCCGCGGTGATGACGGCTGATTTAGACTGGTGTCCCGAGCAGGAGCGGATTACCGTAGCGGAACTGGATGAGCGTCCGCTGATTATTTATCGGCGCTTCCAGCAATTGCTGCAGGAGGTTTTTGACCAAAAGCAGATAAAGCCCGAGATATACTGCCGCAATGATGATGCCCGTACCACCGTCCTTTGGGCCAATGCCGGTCTGGGGATTGGCATTGCACCGCTCTCGGCAGTGGAACTGGCTGCCCATGAGCATCTTCATATCAAGATCATAGATGAGCCGGCACTGGAAACCCATATTGCGGCTGTTTGGCGGCGCAATACGAACCTTTCCAGGATTGGCAAGGAATTTTTGACGGCCCTTTGCGGCTTGGACCTTGCTGCAGATGCAGATACGAATCAGGAGGGAAAATAAATGTCCAACGAGGAAATGAAATCTGTGGAAGCAGCCTGCCCCAATTTTTATTGGAAACTCTTCCAATCGACTTTTCTCATCAGCGCTTTTACGGTAGGCGGCGGTTTTGTGATCATTCCGCTGCTGCGGGCCAAGTATGTGGATGAATATGGCTGGCTCAATGATAAGGATACATTGAACCTTGTATCCATTGCCCAGTCCATGCCCGGCGTGGTGGCGGTCAATGCATCCATCATCCTGGGGTATCGCATGGCAGGCATAGCAGGCGCGTTGACGGCGCTATCGGCGACCATCCTGCCGCCACTGATCACCCTGTCCATCATATCCTGCGCCTATGATTGGTTTGCGGCCAATCCCTATGTGCGCTATGCCTTGAAGGGCATGCAGTGCGGAGCAACGGCGTTGATTGTCAATGTAGCCATTGACCTGCTCAAGAAGCAGTGGCAGAAAAAATTGCTATGGCCTCTGGCCATCATCGCAGGCACTTTTGTGGCCAATTTCTTTTTTGATATCAACATCATGCTGCTGGTCGTGATTGACGGCCTGCTGGGCTTGATGTTCCTGCGCGGTGCAGAGTATGGCAAATAAGGAGGCGAGCACATGATTTATTTGACTTTATTTTGGGAATTTGCCAAAGTTGGCATTTTCTGCGTGGGTGGCGGTTATGCTTCGATGCCGCTGATCCAGGCTGCCGTGGTGGATACTTACCATTGGATGAGCCTGGGGGAATTCGTGGATATCTTCACCATTTCCCAGATGACGCCGGGGCCAATCGGCATCAACGCCGCTACATTTGCCGGCATGAAGATTGCCGGGATTCCCGGTGCCATCTGTGCCACGGTGGGCTTCTGTACGCCTTCTCTTATCCTGGGCATCGTGCTGGCTAATCTCTTCTTCAAATACGGCGATATCGGCCCCATCCGCGGCATCCTCAACGGCCTGCGTCCCGCCGTGGTGGCCCTGATTGCCGCTGCAGGCATCAGTTTCGTGGTCCTGGCCCTCTGGAATGTGGAAACCCTGCCGGAAGACCTGAGTACGGTTGATCCACTGGGGATGCTTATTCTAGCGGTTTCGCTGGTGGCTGTGCGCAGAAAAGTCGGTGTGATCAAGCTTTTGGCTGGGACAGGTGTGGCCGGATTGGTGCTGGGCATGATTCAGCAGGTCTTGCACTGAGATGAAATTCTTTCTCTGCCGGCTGACATGGTGTCAGGTGTTTGGCCAATAAGAATAAAGGTATACATGATGTTTTCTCCGTGCTATACTGATTGAGAAAAAGACAGATATTGATGGGGAGTGTTGTGTATGGCCATAGATATTAGGGATGAACAAAGTATTGCCGTTGCAAAACTATATTATGAATCAGATATGAGCCAGCAGAAAATTGCAGAGGTACTGAAACTATCAAGACCAACAGTGTCTCGTCTGTTACGATATGCTAAGGACCAAGGCTATGTTAGCATTAAAATCAGCGATCCGGTTGAAAGTATGGCTGTGTTGGAAAACAGGCTGCAAATAAAATATGGCCTTCAGGTTGTAAAAGTAGCAAGAGCCTCGATGGAAACTATAATCGAGCAAAAAAAAGCTATTGGCGAATTAGCAGCAGAGTACATCGTCAATATTGTAAAGGATGGAGATATTATTGGGATTGGCTGGGGCTCGACACTCTATGAGATGGCTAAGCGGCTGCCGGTAAAACCGCTGCAACACACGAAGGTGGTGGAGTTGAAGGGCGGTATAAGCCTTAATAGTAACAAGACCTATGCACAGGAAATTTTGGATTCTTTTACGCAGGCGTTCTCAGCAGAGGGGTGTTATTTACCTTTGCCGGTTATGTTTGACACAGTGGAGGTAAAAGACATTGTTTATCAAGATAAGTTCATCAAGCATATCCTTCAATTAGGACGAGACGCTAATATAGCTGTGTTCACAGTCGGTTCAGCCAGCGAAGGTTCAACTATATTTCATTTAGGGTATTTTATAAACGAAGAAGAAAGGCAACGCATTGCATCCAGTGCTGTGGGCGATATTTGTTCGCGTTTTTACGATGCAGATGGCGAAATTTGTGAACCAGAGCTTGATGCTCGGACTGTGGGGATTACGTTAAGTGACCTGAAGAAGAAACAAACGCGTATTCTTTTAGCTGGTGGAAAACACAAGGTTTCCGCCATAAAGGCAGCATTAGGTGGCGGATTTGCTACTGCTTTGGTGACGGACCAGTATACGGCGAAGCTTTTACTGGCGTAAAATTGAATATCTATCTAAGAGGCTGTAACAAGTGATGTTACGGCCTTTCGATTATTTGGGACTGAAATAAATTTCAAAAACAACTTTACATTATTTCAGGATAGTGCTACAATAATCACTGTAAAGAAAATTTTCAGTCAACAAAAGGAGAGGATAAAGAATGAATGCAAACGAGATTTTAGGGCGTGTTGATCATACGTACCTGAAACAAACAGCAACCTGGGCTGAGATTCAGAAAATCTGCGATGAGGCTCAAAAGTATCATACAGCTACGGTGATGGTACCTTCTTGCTATGTGTCACGTATTAAGAAACAATATGGTGATGCAATAAAGATAGCTACAGTGGTAGGCTTTCCTAACGGTAATTGCAATACCGCAGCCAAAATTGCAGAGACGGCGCAGGCTTTGGCAGACGGAGCTTCTGAAATTGACATGGTAATAAATGTTGGTATGCTGAAGGCTGGAGAAAAAGATTACGTTACCGATGAAATCAAGGCTTTGAAACGCTTAACAGGGGACAGAATTTTGAAGGTAATTGTAGAAACTTGCTTTCTGACCGAAGAGGAAAAGATCGCAGCTTGTCAGTGTGTAAATGAAAGTGGCGCCGATATCATCAAGACTTCCACTGGATTTGGTTCGGCAGGGGCTAAGCTGGAAGACATCGAGCTGTTCCGTAAACACATTAAAGAGGGCGTGGGGATGAAGGCTTCAGGTGGTATTCATACGCGTGAAGAGATGGAAGCATATCTAAAGGCTGGTTGCTGCCGTCTGGGTGCGAGTGCTGCAGTAAAAGTATTACAGTCTGAACTGTAAAAATACATAAACGTATTGGAGGGAATCATACCATGGGAAAAAAGTGGACTCAGTTAGAAAATGGTTATCTCGATCGTACACCTATCTTCCAGTTTATTCTGCTTTCTTGCCTGTTTCCGTTGTGGGGGGCAGCGGCAAGTCTAAATGACGTATTGATTACCCAATTCAAGAGTGTATTTGATTTGAGTGACTTTGCAAGCGCTCTGGTTCAAAGTGCATTTTATGGTGGATATTTCATCGTATCAATTCCGGCATCAATGGTTATTCGGAAAACTACGTATAAAACGGCAATTATCTGTGGCCTGTTATTCTATATAGCTGGTTGTTCGTTGTTCTTCCCAGCATCACATATGGCAACATATACCATGTTCTTGTTTGCCATATTTGCTATTGCGATTGGGTTGGGATTCTTGGAGACTGCATCCAACACATATAGTACTATGTTGGGGCCGGAAAAGTATTCAACTTTACGCCTTAATATCAGCCAGACTTTCTATCCGATTGGCGCAGCAGGGGGCATCTTGCTGGGAAAATATTTGATTTTCCAAGAAGGGGATAGCATGGCCAGCCAGCTGGCAACGATGACGGCTCAGCAGGCTCATGCTTATCGTTTGGATATGCTGATGAATACGTTGGAACCGTATAAGACAATGATTTTTGTCTTGTTGGGAGTATTGGCATTGTTTGCCATTACGAAATATCCATCTTGTAAGGTTGCCGGTGAGGAGAAGAAGAGCAGCGTATCGATGAAGGAAACGCTTGGTTATTTAGCAAGCAATGTGCCTTTTAAGAAAGGTATTTTGTGTCAGTTCCTTTATGTGGGGATGCAGGTAGCTGTTTGGTCTTTTACGATTCGCCTGGCTTTGGAAATGGATGCTTCTATAAATGAACGTATGGCTGCTAACTTTATGGTAATTAGTTATGCTTGTTTCTTTGTAGGTAAATTCATCGCCAACTTCCTTTTGTCAAAATTCTCGACGAATAAAGTTTTGGCTTCCTATGCTGTTGTGGGATGCTTGCTGATTCTCTATGTATCCTTTATGCCGAGTTTTACAGCTGTTTACGCGGCTGTAGCGATTAGTGTTCTTATGGGGCCGTGCTGGGCAACAATTTATGCTGAAACCTTAAAAACTGTTGAACAGAAATATACGGAAACGGCTGGTGCAGTTTTGGTTATGTCCATCATCGGTGGTGCGGTTGTACCTGCTGTTCAAGGTTATGTTTCGGATATCACGGGTTCCTTGCAATTCTCCTTCATCGTTAACTTCCTTTGCTTTGCCTATGTAGGCTATTATTTCCTTAGCAAAATTCGGGAAACGAAGCATATGGAGGAAGGTGTATCGGAAGAACATATTGTAGGTCAGCACTAAATTGTTTGATGGGGTGATTCATTATGAGTACGAAAATTATGCTTGATAGGAGTTTTTTTACGGAAACTGCCAAGGTGTTATTGGAAAATGATGAGTTTCAGGTAACAGCTTTTCAGTATCCGTCAGGAATTCAATCCTTGAAGATTAAAAACTCTCGGGGGTATGTTGAACTGCTGCCTTATATGGGGCAAATTATTTGGGATGCCAATTTTGATGGTATAAGCCTGCGCTTGAAGAATATTTTCTCTCAACCAAAACCCGCTGCATGCATTGTGGATACCTATGGATGCTTTGCCTTTCATTCCGGATTACTGGCCAATGGCTGTCCGGCACCGGATGATAATCATCCTATGCATGGTGAGTTTTCCTGTGCAGAGATGGACAATGCTTGGCTGGAATTAAATGGAGATACGGTGGCTTTGGTCAGCCATTATGAGTATTTGCAGGGATTCGGCTATCATTATATTGCTGAGCCGAAAGTTACGCTGTCCAAAGGTTCCGGACGTTTTATCATTGAAATGCATGTACATAATTTGACGGCAGCTCCTATGCCGTTGCAGTATATGTGTCATATGAACTATGCATATACCGATGGGGGCACTTTCAATTCGAATATTCCAGCTGCCGCGTTTAAGCTGCGTGAATCAATTCCAGGACATGTTCATCCGACAGAAAAATGGCTGGCTTACAATGAAGAGATAAAAACACTGCAAAAAGAAGGTAAGTCCCTGTCTGTTTTGAATCAGCCAGAAATGTATGATCCGGAAATCGTGTTTATGGCTGACCATATCGACCAGTATGCGGAAGAAATAATGGTGGAAATGGATTCACCTAAAGGTTATGGCTTTAAGACAGAGTTTTCTTCACATGATTTTCCTTGTGCTACACGTTGGATTATGTATAATCCTGATTTACAGGTTGCAGCTTTTTGTCTGCCGGCGACTTGCCGTCCGGAGGGCTTTAATGCTGCGAAAAAAGCCGGTACGCTTATTATGTTGAAGCCGGATGAGGTTCGTGACTTTAAGGTGACTACAGGGTTGAAAGAATAAGATTCAAGCAGGTGATATTATGAAAATTGCAGTAATAGGCTCCAATATGGTTGATTTAACATCCTATATTGAAAGGATGCCTCAAATTGGCGAGACGCTGGAAGCTCCATCTTTCGAAATGGGCTGTGGCGGTAAAGGCGCAAATCAAGCGGTAGCTGCGGCTAAATGTGGTGCTGATGTGCTTATGATGACTAAAGTCGGTGATGATGCCTTCGCTGATAATACGATTAAGAATTTCCAAAAAATGGGAATTGATACAACCTATGTACAGAAAGTCGCTGGCGTATCCAGCGGGGTGGCACCTATTTTTGTGGATAAAGATGGCCGTAATAGTATCCTCATTATTAAAGGGGCAAATAACTATTTGCTTCCAGCTGATATTGATGCAGCTGCAAAGGATTTATCTGCCTGCGATTTAATAATCTTACAGCTGGAAATCAAATTGGAGACGGTTTATCATGCAATCGAATTTGGTGAACAGCATCATATCCCTGTACTGTTAAATCCAGCACCAGCGACGAAAGAGCTGGATATTGAGAAAGTATGCCATTGCACGTTTTTTATGCCAAACGAATCTGAGCTGGCTATACTGACCGGCAGGCCGACGAGTACGGATGATGAGGTAAAGGCTGCTGCAGAAATGCTGATTGAAAAAGGTTTGAAGGATGTAATTGTTACATTAGGGGGACGCGGCAGTTTATGGGTATCTGCTAATGGCAGTAAAATGTTACCGGCATTTACGGTTGATACGGTAGATACTTCCGGAGCTGGTGATGCGTTTATAGGCTGTTTCGCTAACCATTATGTGAAAACACATGATGTATGGGCATCTATGCGTCAGGCCAGTGCATTTGCGGCATTGAGCGTAACCAAAAAAGGAACGCAAAAATCATATCCTGCGCCCGCGGAAGTAGATGCTTTCTTACAAAAGTGTTAAAGAAAAGCATCCATCATTCTGAAGTTGTCATTCGATAGTGTGAAAAAACCACTCCTTGATTGGAAAAAGGGGTGGTTTTTTCAGATTTTCCCATCATGAATATGGGGCCGAATTCATCAGTTTGTTTGCTCAGGATGTCAACCGCTTGAAGCATCCTGTGCTTGGCTGCGGAATTCTGCTGGTGTCATCTGAAACTGCTGGTTGAACAGTCGATAGAAGTAGGTAGGATTGGTGTAGCCGCAGCGATTGATGATTTCCTGGATGGGCAGGTTGCTATGGGATAGCAGGTTGCGGGCTTTGGTAAGCCGCAGGTGTTGGATGAGCTGGGTGAAGTTCTTGCCTGTGCTCTGCAGGAGCAGGCGCGTCATCTGGCGGTCGCTGTAGGAAAAATGCTGCGCGAGCCGGTGCAGGGTGAGGCTCTCGCTGTTGTTCTGCAGATAATGGAGGATGGGCACTAAGTTTGTTCGGCGGTCAGCCGTTATGGCTGTTTTGGCGCTGTCAGCATGGCTGCGCAGAAGGAGGATGAAGCAGGAGGTCATCAGGGAGTTGAGCATTTTATCGGCATAGAGCTTGTTTTGCCGGAATTCGTAGAGCATGGTCAGCATGATCTGCCGGATTTCGGCATTGTTTTCTGTGCGGAAGTGCAGCATGCCACTGCCATTGCCGCTGTTAAAGAGGGCACGGGTGAAGAAGGCGGTCAGCATGGCGTCTTCCTGCAAAATATTGAAAAAAGTTTCCGCAAAGGTACTGGCACGCAAGACCACATTGATGGCGAGCGTGTCTTTTTGGCATGTGCCGATGCCGTGGGTGACATGGGGGGCAACGATGCAGATATCGCCGGGGGAGAGCTGCTGGCATTCCTGGCCTGTGTAATGTTCCACTGTGCCGCTCAGCACATAGATGAGCTCGAAAAAATCATGGGTGTGCAGAAAGCCCGGCACGAAGCGGGGATGCATCATGACTTCCACGGCCTGCTTACGGCGGAACAGGTTTTCCGTGAGTTTTTCCTCGTGCTCGAAACGGGCAAAGTGCTTGAGATAGGCCGTTTCATAGCGGGGATAGGGGGCGGTGGCGGCAATGAGTTCCGGCAGGGTGCGCAAGGCACCCTTATTTTCGTGGATGAAAGGATAAGCCTGCATCAGTGCCCTGTAATCCAGTTCAACCGCTGTCAGCGGCATCAAATCGCTGAAATAAATCATTTTATGTCCTCTTAGCTTATGGTTATTCTTACTTTATGCTCATTATAAGGGAAAGTTTATTATTTGTCATGTCCGCAGAGGATAATATTCATGGCCGATTGTTATATAGTGGAATGACCGCTCCCTTGTTAAACTATCTTTAGCTTCAAGAATCCGAGATTATCAGGGGGAACGAACGTATGCAAAAGTCAGCAAGCAGGAAAATTTTAGGGGCACTTTTGGGAACGATGTTATGCGTGTCCGGCAGTGCATCGGCCGAGACGAGCTTCTTCGAGGAAGTGCCGGCAGGGGACTGGACTTACGGGGTGGTGAATGAACTCATTGCAGGCGGAAATATCGAGCATCATAAGGAAATCATCCCGAGCGGACGGGTGCTGAGCCGTTTTGAGATGGCGGTTATCGTCAAGGATGCGCAGGAGTCGGCAGGACTGAGCGCAGCCCAGCAGGAGGCGCTCAGCAAACTTGCGGAAGCCTATGCTGGCGATGTGCGCAAGGTAAAGCTTTTGGGACAGCTCGAACGAATGGATGCTTTGCAGAATAGTACAGATGATGCTTATGCAGGCACGCCGGTGCGTCCGCAGGTTGAACCGCGCAAACTTACGCCGCAGGATGTGAAAAATACCAATGATGCGGGCAAGGTCGAGGCCTATCCTGTGGGGGCCAAGCAGGCTAGCAAGGAAGCTGCACCGCCACCGAAAAAACCGCTCCTGGATGATAAATACAGCTTGTGGGGCTTTGCCCGCATGCGTTTCCAGAACAATGACTGGGGCGATGGCATGCACCGTCGTTACAATCACTACAATGTGCATCTGGTTCATATGTACAAAGTCAATCCCCGCTGGACCATCGTGGTCGGCAATGAGTTCCAGCGCGGCTTGGATACCATCAATGACAAGGAACCGCGGCATGCCGATGCGGACCTTGATATGCAGACCAACCTGGCCAATGAGCTGATCCTCGAAGGCAAATTCAAGCATTTCGATGTGTCCATTGGCCGCATGTATGATATCGGCACCTATGGTTTCGGCATTGACAGCCGCGTAACGGGCGTGCAGGTACGGGTACCCGGCAAGATCACCACCACTGCTTTCCATGGTCGCGTCATTGACTGGCCGGGCGGCCCCGGCGACAGCTGGTTTGCCAATAATGCCAATATGGGGCAGCTGATGGGAATCTATCAGGGCCGGCAGAAAGATTGGCTGGACTATACAGCCCTGAAGTTTGAGACGGCACCAGATGCCAAGAGCAAGCTCTCCTTTGGTCTCTATGGCATTTCTCCTTCAGCCCGTCATTATCAGAAGGATGACAAGCACCGTGTGCTCTATGGTTTTATGGGGTATGAACGCCAGCTTACCAAGAAATGGAATATTACAGCGGTCGTGGAAGACAGCAATGCCCATGTGGATATGGAACTTGTGCGTCTCGACCGTGAAGGCCGGGGCTTCAGAAATAAGAACTATACCAGCAGCAAGCCGGTATTCTATGGCCGCCTGACCTATGGCAAGGCCGATATCATGAAGCGGGGGTCCTGGTCTGCATGGCTCTCCTATCTCTATCAGCCGACGCTCTCGCAGTTCTCCGATACGCAGGAATTCTTCAACGCCAAGGGCTGGCGTCCGGGCATCAACTATGTGCTGGATGAAAAACTCCTGCTCGAGGCCTATGCGACCTTTGCCAAGGATATCGATACGGGCGAACGCCGCAATGACGTGCGCGCTCAGCTCAATATGTTCTTCTGATGTGAGGGAAAATAACGATGAAATCTAAGTTTTATAAATCTAAGGGCATGGCTGGTTTACTGGCCGCCATAGCTGCCATGGGCGTACCCTTTGCCGGCGGCACGACAGCGGAGGCCTTTTCTTTGGATAGATTGGCGGTTGACCATCTGGAAAATCCGCAGGCTGTTGACAGACAGCAGCCCCGCTTTTCGTGGCAGATGACAGCCGATAAAGGGGAGAGGAATGTCGAGCAGGCGTTCTACCAGTTGACCGTCAAAGATCTGCAGGGGCATATCCTTTGGGACAGTGGCAAGGTGGCCGACGGTCATGCCGTGGATATTGCCTATCAAGGCAGGGAGCTTGCGGCCGGACAGGATTATATCTGGGAGGTCAAGGTTTGGGATAAGCAGGGGCAGCTGCGGGAAAAGAGTTCCCGCTTTGCCATGGGCCTGAATCCCGACCGCGAGGGCGAAGGAGATTGGTCCGGGGCCAAGTGGATTGGCAACCGGGAAAAGACCTTGCCGTTGGAGTCGCAGAGCCTTACGGTGTTCCGCATTGCCTGCGATATGGAGCTGGGGCAGACAGCAGAACGGGCCAGCCTGGTTTTCGGCGCCAATGACCAGCGGCTGCTGGACAAGAATTTCAATATGGTGGGCACGGCAGCAGAGAAGGACAAGAGCTATTTCCGGGCAGAATTTGACTGTTCGGCTCTGAAAAGCGGCGGCGACGCCAAAATCAATTTCTATCGGTATGGCTATGTAAAAGGGGATAACGATACGAGTCCCATCGGCTGCATTGTCATCCCGGCGGGGATTGTCCATAAGGATAATTATCAGCAGAAGCACAATATCGAAATCAGCAGCATGTATGGCATCCTGGCCGCCAGTGTGGACGGTCAGGATCTGCCGGTGACAGAGCTTGATCCCTGGAGCAAAGGCATCAACGGCAATCCCTTCGGCATGAGCGGCGGTTCCAATGCCTTCCCGGCGCTGGCCGATATCGGCTATGCCGTACCTGATGGCCAAATGGCGAAGCTGTCCAAGCTGACGGTCAAAAACTTCCGCCAGCCCTTTGCACCTCTCTATGAGGAGGAAGCAGCGCGGGAATTGACCGGTCAAATGCAGCTGATGAGTCCCTCCCATGATGCGATGCCCATGCTGCGCACAGAGTTCAAGACGCAGGGGAAGAAAATCAAACAGGCCCGGCTCTATGCCACGGCGCGGGGCATCTATGATATTTCCCTTAACGGTCAGCAGGTCAGCGATGCTTACTTTGCGCCGGGCTTTACCCAGTATAACAAGACACAGCTTTATCAGGCCTATGATGTGACGAAACTCTTGCAGTCCGGCAGGGCTAATGCCATTGGCGCCCAGCTGGCTGAAGGATGGTGGAGCGGGGCCAGCACCTTCCTGGGCACGAACTGGAATTACTTCGGGGACCGCCAGTCCCTGCGGGCCAAACTCGTCGTTATCTATGAAGATGGCACAAAGGATATCATCACCACCCAGCCGGATACCTGGCAGTATTATGCCGATGGGCCTGTGAAACTGGGCAGCCTGTTCCAAGGTCAGGTACGGGATGGTACGAAAGCTGCGGCCTTGCAGGGATGGGACAAACCCGGCTATGATGCCGCTGAAAATGGCTGGAAACCGGCCGGGGAAATCAGCCTGGCCGGCACCACGGCTACGGGCAAATGGCATGAATTCCTGACCGACCGGGATTATGAGCAGGAGTTTACGGATATTGACTTTGTGGCCCAAAGCGGCAGTGAGGTCAAAGAGGCGCAACAGCATCAGCTGACCGCCAAATCCGTACAGGAAGTCCGTCCGGGCGTGTTCGTCTACGATATGGGACAGAACTTTGCCGGGGTGCCGGAGATCGATCTGACCGGTCAAAAGGGCCAGCAGGTGACCTTGCGTTATGCGGAAGTTACCTATCCCGATGGCGAAAACAAGGACATGCTGATGGTGGAGAACCTGCGGGCTGCCATGGTGCGGGATACCTTTATCCTCAAAGGCGGCAGGGAAACGATTTCGCCCCGCTTTACCTTCCATGGCTACCGCTATCTGGAAATCACAGGCCTCGATAAGGCGCTGCCCTTAAAGGCCGTGCGGGGCAAGGTGCTGACCTCTGTTCCGCAGGATACGGCAGATTATCGTACTTCCAACCAGGATGTCAATCGCCTGTTCCGGAATATCCAGTGGTCCACCCGGGCCAATTTTTTGGCCATCCCCACGGACTGTCCCCAGCGCAATGAGCGTATGGGCTGGTCGGGGGACCTTAATGTATTCGGCAATACTGCTGTGTACTTGGCCAATAGTGACAGTTTCCTGCGCCAGCATATGCAGGCCCTGCGGGATACGCAGGCCAGTGATGGCCGCTTTACCGATACCGCGCCCATGGGGCACGGTGCCGGCGGTTTTATCTGGGGCAGCGTAGGCGTGCAGATTCCCTGGCAGATGTATTTGCAATATGGCGATACGGCAGTGCTGGCCGAGCATTATGAGGCCATGAAGGCCTATGTGGACTATATGCTTGCCTGCGAGCAGCCGGACGGCCTCTATAAAGAAGCCAAAGGCCTGCCCGGTTTGGGCGACTGGCTCGGCCCGGAGAACAGCAGGAACGAGCCGCAGTATCTCTGGCAGGCTTATGGCATCAGCAATCTGGAAATCCTTTGGAAAACGGCGGAAAAACTGGGCAGAACACAGGATGCGGCTAAGTATCATACGCTCTATGAGGAGCGCAAAGCTTATTTCAATGACAAGTTCCTGACAGCAGAGGGCAAGGCACTCACTTCCACAGGAGCGAGCATGGATACCCAGACCGCTTATGCGGTGCCGTTGGCGCTGAATGTCATCCGCAAGGACAAGGAAGCCAAAGTGGCAGAAAGTCTCCTGCAGACTGTTACCCGCCAGAATGTGGATGACCTGAAGCAGATGCGGCCGGCCTACAGCCTGATGACCGGCTTTATCGGCACGGCGGCCATCAGCCATGCGCTCTCCCATACCGGCAATGTGGCAGCCGCTTACAGGCTCCTGCAGAACGACCAGTATCCCAGCTGGCTCTATCCCGTGAAGAACGGGGCCACCACCATTTGGGAACGGTTGGACTCCTATACGAAAGAGCGGGGCTTCGGCGGCAATAACAGCATGAATTCCTTCAATCATTATTCCTTTGGCGCCGTGGGTGCCTGGATGCTGGATACCTCGCTGGGTATTCGCCGGGATGAGGAAAATCCAGGCTTCAAGCATTTCTTCCTGTGTCCGGAAGTGGATGCAAACGGGCAGATGACAGAGGCCAGCGGTCATTATGACAGTGTTTACGGCAGGATTGAGAGCAGCTGGCGAAAGACAGCGACGGGCTATAAGTTCCGCTTCGTGGTGCCGGCCAATACTACGGCTACGGTGCAGTTAGCAAAGCCTGCCCATAGACTCCTGTGCAATGGCAAGGAGCTGTCCTGGCAGGAAAATATCGAGATTGGTTCCGGAACCTATGAATTCGAGGTCAGATAAATGATGATAACGAAAAAATATTTAGCCATGGCCGTAGCGGCAGCCTGCTGGGCAATGCCGCTGACGGGAATGGGAATCAGCACAGCAGCTGCTGCTCCTGCCGTGAATGCGGAAGCACAGCAGCAGGTACTTATGCCATTCCGCTCGGCCAGGATTGACAGCAATATCACCCGCATCAAGGATATGACGGGGGACATGATGTACCTGGTGGAAGGCAGGGACAAAGCCGCGCTGATCGATACCGGCGTGGGTGTGGGCAGCTTGAAAAAATATGTGGAAAAACTGACGGATAAACCGCTCGTGGTAATCCTTACCCATGGCCATGTGGACCATGCTTCGGGCACGGCAGAGTTTGCCAATGTCTATATGAGCAAGGCCGATAAAGAGCTGTTCCGGGAACATACTTCCCTGGCCAACCGTGCCGGCTATATCGGGGCAGGCAATCCTGCCTTTGCCAAGACACTTACCGAAGCCGATTTCCAGCCTCTGGATAATCCCGAACGCTTCCAGGATTTAAAAGCGGGGGACAGCATCGATTTAGGCGGCGTGCATCTGGATATCTACGATATCGAGGGCCATACCCATGGCATGAAAGCGGTACTGCTGCGGGAGAATCGCGCCCTTATTACCGGGGACGGGGCAAATATGTTCACGTTCCTGTTCTCGCAGGAAACGCTGGGGCTCAAGAGCTATAAAGCTAGCCTGCAGAAACTGCAGCAAGCCACGGCAGGGAAGTACGACAAGGTGTACTGTTCCCATGGCGGCGGGGATTTGACCGTGGACTACCTGCAGCGGCTGATTGAGGACTGCGACAATATCATGGCAGGCAAGGACGACAAGGTGCCCTTTGAGTTCATGGGGCAGAAGGCCAATATCGCCTACGAGATTGGCCCCGACCATAATCGCCTCGATGGCGGCATTGGCAATATCGTTTATGATCCGGAGAGAATTGAGGAGTAATATTTATGGAAAAATATCAAGACCTTGCCCAGGACATCATAAAATATGTGGGTGGCGAGGAAAATGTGATTTCGCTTGCCCATTGCATTACCCGCTTGCGCTTTAAACTGCAGGATGAGGGCAAGGCTGACACGGATAAGATAGAAGCTTTGGACGGCGTGATGACCGTGGTGCAGAGTGGCGGTCAGTATCAGGTGGTTATCGGCAACGAGGTGGAAAATGTCTATGATACAATCCTGGAGATAGCCAATATCCAGGGCAGCAAAGAGGCTCCTGCGGAGGAAGCAGCTGCTGACAACCGCAGCCTGCTGGATAAGTTCATTGATCTGGTATCGAGTATCTTTACGCCAATCCTGTCGGTACTGGTAGCCACGGGCATGATCAAGGGCTTTACGGCGCTGTTGATTTCCACGCAGGTCGTGGCGGCAGACAACGGCACCGGGCAAATGCTCAGCATCATCGGCGATGCCTTCTTCTACTTCCTGCCGATTTTCTTAGGTTTATCAGCGGCCCGCAAGTTTGGCATGAGCGAGTTTACGGGCATGGCCACGGGGGCGGCGCTGGTCTATCCGACATTGCCGGCCATTATGGGCGGCGAGCCGCTCTATACGCTGTTTGCCGGCAGTGTCTTTGCCTCGCCGGTGCATATGGAATTCTTGGGATTGCCTGTCATCCTTATGAATTATGCCTCCAGCGTAATCCCCATTATCCTGGCCTTGTACTTTGGCGCGAAGATTGAAAAGGCGATTGCCCGTCTGGTTCCCGCCATGTTGAAGAATTTCCTGACGCCTTTCCTGACACTTTTAGTCCTGATTCCGCTGACCTTCCTTTTGATTGGCCCCGTGGCCACCTGGGCAGGGCAACTCGTGGGGGCTGCGGCCACAGCTATCTATGAGTTCAGCCCGGTGCTGGCCGGTGTCTTTATCGGCGGCTTTTGGCAGGTCTTCGTGATCTTCGGTCTGCATTGGGGCCTGGTGCCCATCATGATCAACAACATCAGCGTGCTGGGCTATGATCCCGTGGTGATGGCGCATTTTGCCGCCTCCTTTGCCCAGGTGGGCGTGGTGCTGGCCATTATCCTGCGCACGCAGGACAGGAAGCTTAAAGAGCTGGCCATTCCGGCCTGCATTTCCGGCCTGTTCGGTGTGACGGAACCCTGTATCTATGGTGTAACCCTGCCGCGCAAGAAATTCTTTATCCTGTCCTGTCTGGGCGGTGCCGTAGGCGGTGGTATCCTGGCAGCCATGGGCGCTCGTTTCTATCTGTTGGGCGGTCTGGGTGTCTTTGGTTATCCGAATTTCATCGATGTGCAGACCAATGACCTTGCCGGCATGTATGCGGCTTTGCTTGCTTCCGGCGTGGCTTTCGCCGTCGGTCTGTTGCTGACACTGGCGGCCTATCGCCAGCTGGCCGCGGATGCAGATAGCCGGACAGAAGCAGCGGTGGCGACTCCCGAACTGCCCTTGGGGGGCCTTGCTGCACCGCTAACCGGTAAAATCGTGCCTTTGACGGAAGTGCCGGATGCGGTCTTTGCCTCGGAATGCATGGGCAAGGGTGTCGCCATTGAGCCGACGGAAGGCCGGGTAATCGCTCCGGCTGCCGGCATCGTGACCACGATTTTCCCCACCGGTCATGCCATAGGCCTCACGCTGGATGATGGCCGGGAACTCCTGATCCATGTGGGCATGGATACGGTACAGCTGGAGGGCAGATACTTCACGGCCCATGTAGCACAGGGCGATAGAGTGACGGCGGGCCAGCTGCTGATTGAATTCGAGCCGGAAAAGATTCGGGCAGCAGGCTTCAAGACCATCACGCCGATCATCGTCACGAATACCACTAATTATCAGGCAGTAACGGCTACGGCAGAAACTACCGTCAACTTCAACGATTTATTATTGACCACGATTTAAGGAGTATGTGCATGTTATTTCCCGCAAATTTCCTCTGGGGCGGCGCTGTGGCCGCCAATCAATGCGAAGGGGCATATAACGAAGGGGGCAAGGGGCTGTCCATACAGGACGTGCTGCCTCATGGCCTGAAAAGTGCCCCAACGGCAGAACCCACGCCGGACAATCTGAAACTCAAGGGCATTGATTTCTATCATCGCTATGAGGAAGACCTGAAACTCATGGCGGAGATGGGCTTCAAGGTCTTCCGCACATCCATTGCCTGGAGCCGCATCTATCCTCTCGGGGATGAAGCGGAGCCCAACGAGCAGGGGCTGGCATTCTACGAAAAGCTCTTTGCCACATGCCATAAGTACGGCATGGAACCTTTGGTGACCATTTCCCACTATGAGACGCCGCTGCATCTGGCCCGTAAGTATAACGGCTGGGCCAGCCCGCAGATGATTGGCTTTTACGAAAAGTATGTCCGGACGATTTTTGATCGCTACAAAGGGCAGGTCAAATACTGGCTGACCTTCAACGAGATCAATTCCGTGCTCCATTCCCCCTTTATGAGCGGCGGGATTGTAACCCCGCAGGAAGAGCTGTCGCTGTCGGACCTCTATCAGGCCATCCATCATGAGTTCGTTGCCTCGGCGCTGGCCACGAAAATCGCCCATGAAATCATGCCGGAGGCGCAGGTGGGCTGCATGATCCTCTCCATGCCCACCTACCCCTTGACGCCTAATCCGGACGATATCATCAAGGTCATGGAGTGCGACCATTTCAATGACTTCTTTGGCGATATGCATGTGCGCGGCGAGTATCCCGGCTATATGAAACGTTATTTCCGGGAAAACGGCATTAAAATCAAAACCACGCCGGCAGAACTGGCCCTGCTCAAAGAGCATACCGTGGACTTTGTCTCCTTCAGCTATTATCTTTCTCTCTGTGAAGGTGTGGAAGGCGAGGACATCGTTGGCAACTTCATGGGCGGCAAGAAAAATCCCTATCTCCAGGCTTCCGAATGGGGCTGGCCCATCGATCCCCAGGGCCTCCGCTACATTCTCAACAAGTTCTACGACCGCTGGCAGAAGCCGCTCTTTATCGTGGAAAATGGTCTGGGGGCAAAAGATGAATTGGTCAATGATGGGCAGGGCGGCAAAACCGTTCAGGATGATTACCGCATCCGGTATATGACGGAACATCTCAAGCAGGTGGCCGAAGCCATCGAGGACGGTGTGCCTGTCATGGGTTACACCAGCTGGGGCTGCATCGATCTGGTCTCGGCCTCCACGGCGCAGATGTCCAAGCGTTATGGCTTCATCTACGTAGACCGCAACGATGACGGCACAGGCACCCTGCAGCGCTATCCGAAACAATCCTTTTATTGGTATAAAAATGTGATTGCCAGCAATGGCGCCTGCCTATGAGAAAAAAGGATTTTGTCCGCAGGAAAGCGAATTTTATATTTGATTGATGATTTCAGAGGTAGGGAGGAATTGTAATGAGATTGCAGAAAAAGCTTGGTGCAGTGGTTTTGGGCACTATGATGCTGGCTGCTTCGGCAGCGATGGCCAGTGTGGCACCCCAGCAGGTGGCTATCGCGGGCATCGAGCCGGGCATGAGTCTGGAGCAGGCCAAAGCAATTGGCGGCGAAGTGGCTTATGCCGATTACGAGAAGACCGTATTCAAGAGCGGCGTGATTGTCAAAGTGGATGATGACCGTCCCGGCATTGTGGAAGAAGTCGTGATCAAACAGGGCACGGCGGCTACTCCGGCGGGGATTGCTTTGGGCATGAGCGCCGATGAACTCAATGGCGCCTATGGACAGGCAGACAAAGTGGATCAGGATCGCAATGACACAGAGTACACCTATCGCACTGCCGATGGCAGCAAGAAGCTGGAGTTCAAAGTCAGGGATGGCGTGATCGTGAAGATTTCCTGCGAACTGCGCGACTAGTGCTTGGCGCTCGTGCCGGAACATATCATGGGAAAATTGGTCAATGAATTATAAAAAACTCACTGCGAACTTGGGAAAAGTTTGCAGTGAGTTTTTGCTTATATTAACTGCTGTTTAAAGAAGTCAGCAACAGTTCTGGCGGCTCCTTTGATATCCTTGGAGAAGCCATGGTCTTCGGCAGGGATGAGTTTGACCTGGCAGTTGAAGTATATCCGCTGATAACGGAGGCTGTAAGGAACATCATGAAGGAAGTCGTGAATTTTCAACGTTGTATGGATAGGAAGCTCCTGTTGTCCGTGCTGGCAACGGGGCTGCTTCGAGGATATTCAGGAGTTGACGGTGTTTTTGTTTCATGGTAATTTCGCAGGCCTCCACGGATGATAGCTTTGCTGCTATTATACCAAATCGGACAGATTTCCTCTAGATATACGGTTATGATGTTTTAGAAATTGACATATGTCATAAATATGCTATAATCCTATTAAGACATATGTCAAAAACAAGGGGGGGTACGGATGAGCAGGCCATTGAAAAAAAGACGGGTATGTGCTGAGCCCCTGTGTGCGTGTTTTGTTCCGGAAACGGATGAAGGCAAGCCGCCGGTGCAGATTTCTTTGGAAGAATATGAATGCGTGCGCCTGATGGATTACGAAGGCATGACGCAGGAGGAATGCGCCCAGCAGATGGGAGTGGCCCGTACCACGGTGCAGGCCCTTTATATGGCGGCCCGCAAGCGGATTGCCGGCTGTCTGGTGGAGGCACGGCCGCTGCAGATTACCGGCGGCAATTTTGAACTATGCCCTGCCTGTCCGGGGAGCCGACATGCCGTAAGATTTGTACAGCAGAAAGGAAGTACAGCGAATATGAAAATTGCAGTTACCTATGAAAACGGTCAGATTTTCCAGCATTTTGGCCATACGAGCCAGTTCAAGATCTACACCGTGGAGGACAATGCGGTGCAGGAAGCGCATATCCTGGACAGCAATGGAGCCGGGCATGGTGCATTGGCCACCTTGCTGCAGGATGAGCATATCGACACCCTGATTTGCGGCGGCATTGGTCTAGGCGCCCAGAATGCCCTGGCCCAGGTCGGCGTTACGCTCTATGGCGGCGTGCAGGGCGAAGCGGATAAGGCCGTGGAGGATTTCCTGGCGGGGAAACTGGCCTATGATCCAGCTGTGCACTGCAGCCATCATGGACATGGGGAAGGCCATACCTGCGGCAGCCACGGCTGCGGCGGCCATGGGCATATGGAGTAATATTCTCTGCGCAGGCAGAAAAGGGATAACGAAACACCAAAGGGCAGGGCCAACTCAGCCCTACCACCCGGATGGATGACGCAAGGAAGCGCCAGTGCATCAGCATTGGCGCTTTTCTGTATACCAAAAGAGCCTCACAGGTTACCAAGCTGGAGACTCTCTTTCGGTGTAACCCAGTGGGCTACCTCTCTATATCGTTTGTAGTCTTATTATAGCACTTCATCTATGGCCTGACCAGAAAATTTGCGTAATCTGTCACGCCCGGTCAATCCGCCTGCATTGCGTGGTTATGACAGGAAAACGGATGTAACTTTGCTGGCATCGATAAGGTTATGGCTCTGGACGTAATCACTCCAGCCAGCCTGCAAGGCAGCCAGTTCATTGGTATCATTCTCCGTCAGGGCATCCGTGGGCTTCTTATGGTTAAAGATGTCATGAGAAGTATCGGTGACGGGGGCGCTTCTGTCGTCCACATGGGCAAGCCGCTGATGGAAGTCCATATCGAAGCTGTCCTCCGGGGCACGGCTATCCAGCACATCCCGGGCGCTTTTGACTTTATGCTGGCTATCCTCATCCTGCTTGCCGGTCATCTTGTCTAGCATTTCGGCAGTCTGCTGGAACTGCTGGCGCAGGTTGTCCAGGTAGCTGGTATCCGTTTTGAAGGTTTCCTGGGCTTTCTTTTTGTTGGGTTCCACATTCCGGGCGTTGTTCTTCTTTTTATAGGCTTTGGCGATGGCGGCTTCCACATCCTCTTGATATTTTTTGTCCTTAATGTCCAGTTCGCCGCCCCCCTGAACATAACGTACCATTTTCTCTATCTGGGTCAGCAGGGGATTTTTATCGGGGTTATCGCCAGTAATAACGCCAAAAGCAGTTTTTATATCCTCAAAGAATTTATCATCTGTACCGAAGTTTTTGGCGTAATCATTCAGCTGGCTGGCCAATTGGCCAAAGAGGCCGCCGGAAATTTCTTTGGAATTTTCCAGCACGGTATCTCCGGCTTGGGCATAAGTCATCACGGTAACATTATTGTCTTTGAGAACATCGTAAGCTTCTGAATAGCTGGCGTATGGTTTCAAAATATCGCTGATGGTGTCACTGATGCTCTGTTTCAGGGTGTTTTGCAGTTTATCCGTAACAGTCTGCACATCGGCAGCTTTGCTTATTGCGGTGTTTTCCTTCAGGCCCTCTGCAAAAGTCCAAGTGTAGTGCTGGCTTTTTATGGTAGTGATGTCGGGGCGGGTCAGCTTGCCGTTGGCATCAAGGTTTAATTTTATATTACCGATATAGCCAGGGCGATTGTTTTGGGATAATCGGTCAAGCTCTGCCCGGATGGCTTTTTCTTCCGGGGTAAGCTCCTTTTTCAGCAAAGGGGTAAGATCAACCACTTCTATCTTGCCGTCGAGATTGTCCAGCGTGGCATTAGCAGACTTAACCACGCCTGTTCTGGGGCGTGACAAAATCTCCTCTATCCCTGCTTGCAATTCGGCCAGTTCATCTTCCAGACTCTGGTCAGCACGGTGGGTCAGATAGGCCGTTGACCCGCGCTCAATCCAATGGCTTTTATAGCTTTCTTTCGCCCCGCTCAGTTCCACCTGATACGCAGGGGAGTCCTGCTGCGCAACCGTTTTCTGCTGACGCTGTACCGCCTTTAAGGTATCTACGGCGGCACTGACACTTAGATTGCTGCCGTCTGCTGCTCGTCCAATAAGCATGGTATAATCCCTCCTGTAAACATACCTCCCTGTAAAACCGAACTCGTCCCAATATATTATCGGCAGGAAAGGGGGATTGGTTAAGTTGTATTTTGTATTTTTCACGCTCTATTTACCAAAAGATTTAACAAAATAGGCCCTTTCTCCGATAATATACATGGCAGGAGCGATTGTAGCTGCATTCTCAGCATGGCCGCTCACGTTGCCCAAGGCAACCCTGATAAAATTGCCGAAATCCGGCAGGAAATCGAAAAGGCCGTGGCCATCTTCCGCCGGGATTATCAGGCGGCCACCAAGGAGAAGGATTTGCCCCAGATTTGTCTGGATACCTACGATGCCATCATGTCAGGCCTCGACAAACTTCAAGCTGAGTACACCGAAGCCAATGAGGCGGCAAGCCTGTCGGCATAAATAAACGCCCAGAGGGCGGCTGATCCGTCAGTTTGACCGGTCAGCCGCCCTCTGGGCGTTTCGGTATTACTGAATCGGGATTGACTTGGAGCGGACTCCAAGTGCTAAAGTAATAACATGCCAAGGGCGCAGGGGAAAATCCTAACGGCAGGAAGGTATCTGCCTGTGCATGGGCGAATTTGTTAGTAAGATAGCTGTAAAGAATAGGTGGAGAAATGAACAGAAGAACATTTATTATCGGCGGTATGGGCGCTTTGGGGCTGCTGGCGGGAAGCGCATTTTTGGCCAAGGGAACTTTGTACCGCAAGGCGGCCAATGGGGTGCGCAGTCTGGCGGGTGATCTGGATGCCCAGTATCTGCGGCAGATCATTACGGCAGATGCTGCCCATAGCCGGACAATCATGTGGCAGGCGGAGGATGTCTTGAACAAGCCCGCCATCGAATACCGCATCAGGGGGAAGGAAGAAGTGCGGCAGGTGCCAGCGCAGGAAGATTTTTTCACCGATGATGGGGTGAAGAATCAGCAGTATCTAGCAAAGCTAGAGGAACTGCAGGCCGATACGGAATATGAATACCGGGTGATAGCCGAGGGAGCCGCCAGCGACTGGCATAAGATGCATACGGCAGGAACGGGCGATTTTGAGTGCCTGATATTTCCCGACTCCCAGTCCAGTGATTACAGCGATTGGGAAAATCTAGCGCAAAATGCCGCCCAGCGCAATCCACAGGCAGCGTTCTTTATCAATATGGGGGATATCGTGGACAATGGCGAAGACCATACCCAATGGCAGGCCTGGTTCCATGGCGTAAACGGCATGATTGACCGCATGCCCTTTGTTCCCCTGATGGGCAATCACGAGACCTATGACCAGAACTGGAAAGTCCGGCTGCCGGAGGCCTATCTGCATTATTTTGCTGTGCCGGAAAATGACAGTCAAAATTTCGGCCGCTACTACTATTCCTTTGACTACGGAGCCGTGCATTTCATGGTGCTCAACAGCCAATGGGATGAAACGGAGGAGTTCAAGCCGGGGCTGATGGCAGAACAGCTGGACTGGCTGCGGAAAGATGCCCAGCAAAGCAACAAAAAATGGAAAATCGTGCTGGTGCATAAGGATGTATTGCAATACCGCATCCATAAACGCCCGGAACGGCAGGAGGGCATCTCGGATTTGGGCAAAAATTTCATGCCCCTGTTTGATGAGCTGGGCATTGATATTGTCTTTACCGCCCATCTGCATACCTACCGCAATCGGGGGCACATCAAGAACTTCCAGCGGGACAGTCAGGGGCCATTATATATCCTGACCGGCGTGGCCGGCAATGTCCGCTATCCCGGCTTATGGGTGGATCACCATTTGGATGAAGTGGTGGCCCCCCAGCCGGAAACGGACAATTATCTTACCATGAAGGTGACGGACAAGGAAATAACCGTCAAATGTTTCCTGCCGGATGGTCAGGAAATTGATCATATAAAAGTGACAAAAGCAGAGTAACCGATATGAGGGGGAATCATCATGAGCATTTTTAGTGGCTTGATTGGCAATGCAGCGGAGACGGATATTGTGGATGTAAAGAAGGATTATGGTAAGCTCCTGGGCCGCAACGAGGATGTGATTCAGGCCTATCAGTGGGTTCGGGACTTGCTGATCTTTACCGATTTCCGGCTTATCCTGGTGGATATCCAGGGGGCAACCGGCAAGAAGGTGGATTACCATTCCATTCCCTATAAGAGCATCCGCCACTTTGCCGTGGAATCCACGGGCCATTTTGATTTGGAGGCGGAACTGAAGATCTGGGTAGCAGGACTCGGGGCAGAGCCACTGGTCTACACCTTCAGCAAGGATGCGGATGTTTATAAGGTGCAGGCGCTGTTAGCCGAATGTGTGGGAAAGTGATAATATGAATAAGGCAAATTATTATTATCCGTAGGGAAACGAAAGCAGATTACAGAACCGTAGAAACGCTGGTACGTGAAAGCTTTTGGAATGTGTACCAGCCAGGCTGCGTGGAGCATTATGTACTGAAATGCTTGCGCCAGGCAGAGGCTTTTGTGCCGGAGCTGGCTTTCGTCATGGAAAAAGACGGGGAAATCATCGGTCAGAATGTCTTTGTGAAGGCCGAAATCGCCTGTGATGATGGCGCGTCCTTTCCCATTATGACCATGGGGCCGATATGTATAGCCCCGGCTTACAAACGGCAGGGATATGGAAAAATCCTTTTGGATTATTACCTGCAAAAAGCCGCAGAATACGTCTGTAAAGCTTTGTGTTTTGAAGGAAATATCGACTTTTATAGGCATAGCGGCTTTGTAACGGCAGCGACTTACGGCATCCGCTGTCACGGCCTGCCGGAAGGGGCGGATAGCTCCTTCTTCCTGTGTAAGGAACTGGTGGTGGGTGCCCTTAAAAATGTGCAGGGTGAATATGCTGCGCCAGCCTGTTATTTTGCAGCTGCGGAGCAGCCCGAAGAATTTGCCCGCTATGAAGCCACTTTCCCAGCAAAGGAGAAGCTGATTCTGCCTGGGCAGATATTTGCTGAAGGTTAAAAGAAAAGCCTGCTATTTCGCATTTTACTTGAAGAAGAGCCACACCTAATGTGCGGCTCTTCTTTAGTTGCGTTATTTACATTTATAATCGTATTACTTAAGCTAGCGGATCAAACTCCCCCCCTTTTAGAGCTTTAAGATTATTAATCCACTCTTTGGCCAATAAGGTAGTTGGTGTTTCCGCAGAGAAAGGGTTCGAACCAAGTTTAGTCATATATTGACTATCTTTAACAAACAAATCACTAGCTACCATACCATAAGTTGCAAAAAGCTCTTCTAGCTTTTCAACAACATAAGAACAATCAATCTTTCTTTTATCAGTTTTTGCCTGATTGTAGAATTCCGGAAGCATTGAAATCATAAATCGAAAACCAGAAATCTTGGAAAATGCGCCAAAAGCTTTGTCTCTGTCACAAAATTTAGATCCTACCGCTTTTTCCCATCCCAGCAAATAATTTGTGATAAGCTTAAACATTTGGTCATTATCTAAAGGTTTTTTATCAACATCTTTTATGTCTGCTTTATCCAAAATAGTTATGACCTGCTGTGCTTTAAAACCACCTGTAATCTTCTCAGCCCCCATTATTATTCTTCCTTTTAGTGGAGAACGTGCTTCGCAGCTTAGCGAGGATACCACAGAATGGTATGTCTTTTCCTTCCCACTCAACATATTCAGCTTTTCTCTAAACCACATTAGCAAATTAGATGCTACACTTTCTTGCTTTTCATTCGTATTTTTAAAGATAATTCTTCTTTCTTTTAATGTTGGTTTTATATAAACTACAAATGGTATATCAAACGGCACACTATCACTTATCTTTATATATTCTGGTAAAAAGGAAAACAAACGATGCTGACCATCCATAATATCGAATGAGTCTTTGTAGTCATCAAATTCATTTTCACTTTCAGGAAATTCTATTTTATATAGATATGGTATTTTGTCAGACACTGGTTTTACAGATAGTCTATCATCCTTTGTCCCAATTACTATCGATGTAGACAAGATGCCTTTGTCTGCAACGAAATCCGAAATTTCTTCCAGACGTTTCTGATTTATAGGTCTTTGCGCTTCCTGGGGTTCCTGCAGCTCTGCTTTCGTAGCCAACTTTACCAATTCTCTTGCAGGGAAAAAACCTACGTAACTTTTTACATCATGTTGAATTACTTCCAGCAAATACATTTCTCTCATATGAATCACTCTTCTTTCTTAAATCAAATCCAAAAATTTTCTAATTTGATAATCAATATTCTCATTCTTCGCTTCATTACAGGGGCCGCACAGAAGTTGCAAGTTATTTTCTAATTCATCACCAACATACTTGAATGGGACGATGTGATCGGCATGAGCGCTTTCATCAATTATGTTCGTGCATAATTTACATCTGTGAAACTGCTGTTCCAATAAAAAATGTCTGTATTCTTTGCTGATTGGCCTTCGGTAGCTTTTTTTATTAAGATGCGCCTTCACTAAAAGTATCATTCTTTTTATCTGCACTTCTGATAATGTAGTATTTAATTCAATTCTGAAGATGTTTTCAATAGTCTGCCCGATATCATTGCTTTTATCGAAGATGCGGCGTAATCGATTTTTACTTTCCGGTGTTGCGTTTCTATTACAGAATATTTTAAACTTCCCCAACAAAAATGCTTCGGCAACAGCTGAGTCCAACGCCTCAATATCATTTATCACACTTTTCACCTCCCGTTGCATAGTATATTATCATATTTAGATCTAAATGTCAAGTCTTATGTATTTAGATCTAAAAAACAGATTATTGCATTTAGATCTAAATACAATAATCTGTTTTGGGGGGCGTTTTCCTGACGGTGCATCCATTCGATAAATGTATAGCGTGCGTCCGTAGACAGAATATACAGCATCCCGCTCTTTATGCTGCGGTTCCTGACAAAGACAATGCGAACAGGAAGATGATGCTTCCTTGTCCTTATCATGAGGGAACGGTACAGGCGGTCATTGCTCTTGTTCATGGTGATTTTTGTCAGCTGTGGCAAAGTGTACAAGTGCCCATTATAACAGCGCCGCAGCACTGAATCATCGAAGACAAGCACAGTGACCCTGTTCTTGCAGATAAGCTTCCTTAGAGCAGCCGTTACCCAAACGGCCAGTAGCTGGAGAACCTTCTTCCAATTGAAGGAGGAGTTGCGCAGGTGCTATTTGTTGTCAAGAAAGGATTTATATCCTACGCAATGCCAGTATTTTCAAGGGATCGGCTTTAGTTGAGTCATTAAGCAGTATATTTACGAATAAAAGCTCGAAAGCGTTATGCACCAATGATGACACTATTGTCATAGCCCCTTTTTGATATATCAATTTGACAAGTCAGAGTAAATAAGGCCGCAGTTCCTGGGGCATGGCATCATGCAAAAGAAGGATGAATTCTTTGGCAGGTGGTTCATCATGATATAAAACCCATTCACAGAGGAAGGGGAAAATGCCGAGCACATAGAAGCGGATCATGAATTGCAGCTTTTCCGGTAGCTCATTTATGCCCTGCTGTTTACAGATATAGTTATGGATTTGGCCGATGAAATAGTCGCTGACGGCCTTTTGGAAGGAGGTTTGTCCAGACGTGTTTTTCATGGCATTGCGGTAGAACTGCTTATTCTGCTGGACGGCTATGATTCCCTGCCGAATCAGAGTGTTCCAATCGATGTCCTTGCCCAGGCGCTCATATAAAGGCGTAAGTTCCCGATGGTATATCCAGGCCAGCAATGCATATTTATCCTGGAAATGATTGTAGAAGGTGGTGGAGGTGAGCTGGCAGTTCTGGGTGATTTCCCGGATGGTTATCTTATCCATGGACTTGCTCTGCGCCAGCTCCTGCAGGGAGGCAGCCAGCAGTTCTTTGGTTGTCTGGCGTATGATCATAGCGGTTCCTGCCTTATCTTTATAAATTGCATTTTTTATAAAGTTCGTTGTCATTTTGTATTTTTCCTCTATCGAGTTCAAGGGAAAATAATTATATAATGAATTTGGTGAGTAAATACAGAATATTGTGCAAAAGAAATGGGGGTATCTTATCATGCCGATGGTGAAGGATTATCTGGAAAACAAATTCAAACACAATATCGAAGCCGGGAAGCTGCAGTTTGGCGTAGCTCAGGAAACCACGTCTATGGATGTGGCCGAGGTGCTGGCAACCTCGGATTATGACTGGCTGTTCGTGGATGGAGAGCATGGACCGCATACGGTGCAGACCATTCTGGCCGTTGCCAGAGCGATTGCGCCCTATGATATGACACCGGTTGTCCGCATTCCCCAGGCGGGCACAGGTATCCTCAAGCAATTATTGGACAGCGGTATTCAGAACATCATCATTCCCAAGGTGGAAAGTGGCGAGGAGACGGAAGACATCATGTACTGGGCTTCCTATGCACCGCGGGGCAATCGCGGCATGGGGGCTTCCGTTGTTCGTGCGGCCCGTTTTGGCCGCCATGCGGATTATTTCGAGCGTGCTGCCAAGGAAATCTGCATCCTGCCCCAGATTGAAAGCCCGAAGGGCATCGAAAACCTTGAGGCCATCGCCAAAACGCCGGGCATCGGCGGTGTGTTCCTGGGGCCCATTGACCTGGCGGTGGAAATGGGACATGGCGTCAACATCTTCCATCCGGAAGTGGAAAAGGCCATGGATTATGCCATTACCCGCATCAAGGAGCTGGGCGTTCCCGTAGGGACCATTGCCGTGACGCCGGAACAGGCCAAGCATTTTGCCGATCTGGGCGTCAGCTTCCTGGGCGTTGGCGCGGACACGGCTTTCCTGACGCAGGGAGCAGATGCGGCGCTCAAGATGTTCAAGGACGGGATGAAATAAAAGATGGAATCGCGTGAGAAAACAATTGTCCGGACCAGCATCATCGGGATTGTGGCCAATCTTTTTCTGGCCGCATTCAAGGCGTTCATTGGCTTTGTCAGCAATTCCATTGCCATCATGCTGGATGCGGTCAATAACATTTCCGATGCGGCAAGCTCCCTGATTACCATTGTAGGAGCCAAGCTGGCCGCCAGGGAACCGGATAAGGAACATCTCTTTGGCTACGGCCGCATTGAATACATGAGCGCCATCATCATTTCCGTCCTCGTGTTTTATGCGGGCATGACCTCGCTGGTAGAATCGGTCAAGCAGATACTGCAGCCGGAAACGCCAGATTACAGCACCCTTTCTCTGGTGATTGTGGCGGTGGCTGTGGTGGTAAAGATAATTCTGGGGCGTTATGTCAAGGCCGTGGGGGAAAAGGTCAACTCAGATGCCCTCATCGCATCCGCATGTGTGGCAGATACATGGCTTCTATCTGACCAAGGAGACAAAAAACATTCGCTTTGATGTGGTCATCAGCTTTGCTGCTGCCGACAGGAAGGCGGCATTTCAGGCGGTTATAAAGGATGTGCAGCAGGAGTTCCCGGATTATGAGCTGCAGGTGATCATGGATACGGATTATGGTGAGGAATAGGTTCCTAATCAGGATTAGGTGGGCGGTGTTGACCAGTCAATTTTGATATGCTCCCCTTATGAGAGACAGTAAAAAAATTAAACTGTCATCATTGGGGGGAGTATTTTTTATGTTACACAAGTCAAAAGTGTCAGCGAAAGATAAATTAAAAACTATCCGCAAATACTTAGCTGGAAAAATTGGACAACGAGCCGCAGCTCGTGAGCTAGAGGTAAGTCTTGCCTCCATTCAGCGATGGATTAAGCAGTACGAGGCTGAAGGGGAAGCTGCATTCCTGCCATATGAGAAGAATCGTACTTATACAGCAGAAGTGAAGACAAAAGCGGTTCTTTCCTACTTGAATGGTGAAGGGAGTCTGTTGGATGTCTGTAAAAATTACAAAATTC
>NZ_FNJQ01000006.1 GCF_900104055.1 Pseudoselenomonas ruminantium | reverse complement strand
TCAACAGAATAGCGCTGATGATGTCGTTTGAAGAATACATCCGGGCCGCAAGCATCATAGTTACGAACCCATTGCCTGAAGGATCTGCTGTCAACGCCTGCATCCGCGGCTATGGAGGCATAACTGCCCTCTCCACGTTTATACTTTTCAATGAAGTGGATTTTCTCTTCGGGTGATAATCTCTTCTTGTACATAAAATGCTCCCTATCAAGCAGACAGTTTTATTATTTCTTCTGTCTACCTAATAGGGAGCATATCAAGATGCAAGACAGGGGGGCTTTTCTATTTTTGATTTAGAAGATTTTCCCAGCCATGAACCAAAGACGGCCGCGGCTCTCCGCGTCGCGGGAGAGGTTGTCGGCAAAGCCGATGCGGCGGGCGTAGTCGACACGGGCAAACCAGTCGTTGGGCTGGGCGTAGGTCAGGCCAAGGCCCCAGCCTTTCAGTGTGGTATTGCCGCTCCGGGACTTTTCGGCTTTCACCGTGCCGGCATCGAAGTAGGTGGAAAGAGTCAGGCCCTTGACGGGGGTATGGTAGCGCAGTTCCAGATTGCCTAAGATGCCTTCATCGCCGGAGGCTTCGCCCTGGGGGTAAGCCCTGATGCCTTTGGCACCACCTAGGTAGATATGCTCGCTGCTGTCCAGGTTGCTGGCGGCTTTCTGACCGGAGAGCTTCAGCATCACATCGAAGGGGCCGCCCAGTTTCTGCAGGCCCGTAACATCAAAGGTTCCCTTGGTGAAACGGCCTTTGGTGCCGCCAGCTTCCGCCATTAATCTGGCCACCCCAGAATCCGGCGTCATATTGCCGCTATGGAGCGTCACATTGTACAACAGGACATTCTCCGTAGTGCGGGCGCGGCCATCCAAACCGAGATTGAAGGAATGGGCATGACGGCCGCCAAAGTTCATACCGTTCAATTCATCCTTCAGCTTCCGATAGTTATAGCCGTAGACCAGATTCAATCCTTCCATCACCCGATTGATCAGCGGGGTTCTGCCATAGAGGCTGACGGTATCGGAACGGCCCTTCGCTCCCAGCTGGCTGTAGATGCTGCCCAGTTCATAGTTGGAATGACTGTAACCGATGCCCATCACCGTGGCACTATGTCCCACCGGCGTTTCCCAGCCGATATTATACCCCTGCTGATTGCTGTTGGAAATCAGCACCCCGGCGTTCAGGCGGGAACCGGAGCCCCCCAGATTACGCCAGTCAGCCTGCAGGCCATAGCGGTAACGGCCCGCAGCCTTATTGCCGTAGTTCTCCGCATAGAGTACGTATGTATCCACGTCTCCCTTGGCCAATTTGACCGTCAGATCGCTGGTGCCCTGCTCTGCCCCTGGCGACAGGACGGCCTGCACCGTTACTCCCGGCAGATCCCGGAGATTGTGCAGGGCTTTTTCCATCTTGCCGGTACGGATGATCTGGCCTTCTTTCAGTCCTGCCAGATAGCCCTTGGGCAGGCGCTCCTGCAGAACGCCTTCATTTTCAATGATGATTTTGGCAAAGCGGCCCGGCTCGATATTGAGCTGCAGATTGCCCTCTTTGGCCGTCTGCTCGGGGATATAGGCAATGGCGGCGGGGTAGCCGGCCTTGCGGGCATAGGCGGTTATTTCTGCTACGGCAGCATTGAGTTCCTGAGCTGAGATCTCCTTACCGATGATATTTTGGGTAATGTTCTGGAGCTTATCCTCTTTCAGCTTCATGCCTTCATGGTTTACCTTGACGCTTTGCAGCTTGAATTTCGTGCCTGTGGGAACAGACGCCGTGACAGCCCCGTCGTTCTCCACTAAGGGCTTGCTGTCCGCTACCTGGGGCCTGCTTATGCTGTCGCCGGGATTCGGCACGGCAGGAGCCGCCCCTGCCGTGAGGGGTACGGATATGAACGCGGCCGCCAACAGGGCAGCCAGACCTTTGCTGCTCACGAAGTTATCCTGTCTGCTGATGTGTCTTGCTTTTACCTGTCTCAAATTCATCTACCTCGATTTCTTTGTTTATTTGCCTTCCTGAGAAGCCACTTCTTCGGCACTCATGGATGCCGGTGGGTTGACACCTTCATTCTCTACGGTGAGAACTTTTTCACCATCCCAATCATGGACAGGCGTTTGTTTCCCCTGCACCTGCGGTTTTCCATTGCCACTGTTTTCATTAACGGCAGCGGGTTCCGAATCCGGGGAAGCGGTCACGCCTTCAATCTGCGACCGGGAAGAACCCTTATCGGCCAGGCGGTCATCGATTAGTTTTACTTTCGCATTGGCGGTGTTGACGGTAATGGAAGCACTGGTGTTTGGCACGTAGGTCGGGATTTCATAGTTCTGACCGCCGTTGCCATCATTAACCACCACACCGGACAGGGTCAGTGTATTGCCCGTGCCAGGTTCAATGTCGTCAAAGGCAAAGGTCCCGCCACTCAGGCTGTCGCCTGCAAATACCTGACCAGTGGTAATACTGTAGGTTGCCCCCGGGGCACTCGTGGTACCGTCGTATTCCTTGCTATAATCGTCCACCGTCAAGGTCAGCGGGGCGGCAGTGATGCTGCTGTTCGTGCTGTTGACTACGGTCAGTTCATAGTTCTTGCCCTCGTTGCCATCATTGACCGTCAGCCCCGTCAGGCTCACGGTCTTGCCCGTACCGGCATTCTTGTCCGCATAAGCATAAGTGCCGCCGCTCACTGCGTCCGTGCCATAAAGCTGGCCCGTGGTGACCGTATATGCACCATTCGTCAATTCCGTAGTACCATCATACTGCTTGCTGGCATCCGTTACCGTCACGGTCAGCGGAGCAGCGGTGATGGCATTGTCCTTGCTGACAGTGGTTACCTGATAAATACTCCCCAAACCAGTGACGCTTGCAGTCATATCCTTATTCGTGCCCGCATTTTTGTTGCTGTAAACAGTCTGCACAGTCAAGCCGCCTACGCCACCCAGAATATTCCCCTTGGTTACGACCGAAGTGCCGCCGGTGGCCGTGGTGGTGCCGTCATAGGTCTTGCTGTAACCACTTGCCGTCAATTCAAGGGCAATGGGAGCAATAGTCAGTGTGGCGGTGTCGCCGCTCGCCTTGATATTGTAGCCATGCTGATTCGAGTACAGGCTGGAAAGGCTGCTGTAACTGTGGTCACCGACTTCCGTATAAGACGGCAAGGTACCGCCCAAAATCTTCGTGGCATCCAGCTTGGCAACATTGCCCAAGGTATGCTCCTGCCCATCATAAGTTACCGTGGTATCTTTCAGTTCCAGTGGAGTCAGGAAGGCCGTCAGCAGCGGCATGGTATTGCCTTCATAGATGCGCCAGGCGGCCGTATCGCTGTTGCCATCGCTGGTAATATCACTGCCCCAGGCACTGAAGGTGGCCAGCTTCTGCATATCTTCTGCCGAGGAAACTTTCGTCCCCCAGCCATTATCATCACCGTAGATATAGTAGGCGTTCTTAATCTCTCCTCGTCCCCAGCGGCTAGCAATTCCCACAACACCACCGCTATGCTCAGCAGATTCTCTTACTATCTCGCCTGCGGCGTAAGCATTTTCTACCGACACATTCTGTATACTGCCCGACGCCATTTGTGTCCAGTCATTGCCGATAATACCACCCACAGCAGTTACGGCTGTAAGCTTGCCCGTATTATAGGCATTCTTGATTGTGCTCGACTCGGTTAAAACACGCGCAGACTCACCATCCCAAGAACCATTGAGTCCCACAATACCGCCTACGCCATAGCCGCCTTTGATATCGCCGGTATTATAGACATTGGTCAGGTTGCCATAATTACCGCCGACAATGCCGCCGACAACACCGTTGTTATTTCCATAAACGTACTCACCTGTTATTTTACCAGTGTTATAAGCCTTAGTTATCGTGCCTCTGTTATTGCTCCCCACAATGCCGCCAACATATGTTTTCCCTGTGACTTCACCAGTATTATAAACATTAGTTATCGTCACACCTGTATTGGCGATTTTGCCAATAACACCGCCTGTTTGCGATTTTTCCTTATTGCCATTAATCGTTCCCGTATTATAAACATTTGTAAAGGTCACATTTTCGGCCTCACAGAGACCTACAATTCCGCCTACCTGATATTCACTTTGGCCATCGGATGCCGTAATCTTGCCTTGGTTATAGGCGTTCTCAATGGAAACCGCCGTTCCGCTGCCAGGAGCATCCACATCCCGTAAGGAACCGGCAATACCACCCACATACTTGCCCGTGACGTCCGCCGTATTGCCAACATTCTTGATTACCGCCGATTTTGCGTCAACCTGACCAAACAGGCCTCCCGTTGAAGCATCCGCTGACGTAACCGTGCAACCCAAATTATAAACATTCTGAACAAGACTTGCCTTTCCACCAGCGTCTGGCGCATTAATATATGCTGCTATACCGGCCGCCCGCTGACCAGCAGCAGTTCGCGACCCGCCTTGCAAAACCAGATTTTCTATGGATGCTGACTTTATCCCCCAAAATAACGCGGCGCCCGTGTTAACGGTTATGGAAAGGTCTTTTATGGCATAATTCAAGCCATCCAATTTTCCCGTAAAAGGATTGCCCGTAGCCTCTCCCGTTTTACCTATGGTGGCAAAATTTTCATAGCTTCCACACTCAATATCCCCTGCCAGCATATAATTGCCGGAAAGGTCATCCTTGATTGCCTGCAATTCCGCAGCCGTACTGATCAACTTGTAATAGGTGGGATCTGTACTACCGTCAGCCAGTGTCAGGTTCGTCGTATCCGTGCGCCCCACATGGAAGGCATCGGTGCTTGCCGCCTTAACCGTAAGGGTGGTCCCCGCCGTCACATTCGTCACATTCTTGAAGGTGACATTATTGCCATCCACGGTGATATCCTGCGCCGCCGTCAGCGTGCCCTTGTTGACCACATCCCCCTTGAACTGCGTCACACCAGAAAGAGCAGCCTCTGGCGTCGTAAAATTCGCTATATTGCCGCTGATGTCAGCGGTGGATAGATGCAGGCTTCCCACATTGATGGTGGCCCCATCCCCCACCAAAATGCCGTTGGGATTCACCAGCCAGATATGGGCCTGACTGCCGGTAATACTGCCCAGAATATCGGAACGGCTGGAACCCAGCACCACATTCAGATAATTATTGGCGCCGGCAAAGTTCACCGTTTCCCCCTGAGCCACAGAAAAATCCTGCCAGGTCAGCAGATTGTTCGCGACCGAGCTGGCAATATCCATGGTCGTACCGCTGCTCTTCGTAATGGTAGCCGTCCCCGAAGCCCCGCCCGTAGGCAGAGCCTGGGCCGCCGGCATAATGCTGAAGGCCCCGGCTACAATCGCCGCCAATATCCCGTAACGGGCTTTCCGTGAAAGCTTGTCATTCCTTTTCATCCTGCCTCATTCCTTTCCCAGCAAACAAATGAAAAAGCCTCCCCTCAGCAGGCAGACGGGCAGAAAACACCCGCCATCCCGCTAAAGGAAGGCACAAATCCACCGTTATTGACTTGTTGATAACCAGCTATGACTAAGTGACAGTTGTCCCCCCCGAAAGGACAGATTTAGGCACACAAAAAACGCCACAAATTTCCCAGCCCTGTAACGCCAACGTCTTCATACCTGTCCCGCCTTTCGCAACGATAACAACTTCAGTAATCACAACTCTAACATTCGCCCCCTTAACAGCAAAATCCTGCCAAGGACGAAATTTTTTCCATCCTGTTATGTATATCGTGCAAAATCAGCCAAAACTTAAGCCGTTACTGAAAACTTATAAAAAGCCATAAACCTTCCGTAGAAAGTTAACTTTTACGTTCCATTCCTCATTCACCGCGTCCGCTTTTGCCGTCCCGAAGAACAGACTACTCACATTTGATATAACGCTCCAGAGGCTTAAATTCCCGACTAACGAATCGGTACATATCTGCATTGACTTGTCGGTGTCAGCTTGCAGATTTGGATAGCTCCGTTTCTCCATAGCGTTTGAGATTCAAAGATGCTTGAAAGTCACGATCTATCACATTGCCACAGACGGGACAGACATATGTCCTGTCTGACAGCTTCAGGTCTTTATTTATATATCCGCATTCGACGCAAGTCTTGGAGCTTGGAAACCTGCGGTCAGCAATAACCACGGGAATTCTTGCCCAATGTGCCTTGTATTCAATCTGCCTGCGGAATTCATAAAAATTCTGTTCCTGAACTTTTTCAGACAGGTGCTTGTTCTTCATCATGCTCTGCACATTCAGGTCTTCAAGGCATATAAACCTTGGCTTTCGGTTTATAATTATTCTCGTCGCCTGATGTACATGATTGGCTCTGATGTCAGCCAGCCTGTGGTTGATTCGTAAAAGTCGTTTTTCGCTTTTTATAAGGTTGCTTGTTTTGCAGTAACGCTCTCCTTTCTTGTTCATTTGGTATTTTCGCGATACCTGACACTGCAACCTGTGTCGTTTCTTTTTGAGTTTCCTTATTGTATGGGACTTATTGATATTTTTGACTACTGTAGAGTCCGAGATTATCGCTAAATCCTTTATACCTAAATCAATGCCTACACCCTCAGTGTAGGAGCGTTTTGAGTGTTTGCGGACAAATTTCAGTCCTCGCATTGGCTTTAGCTTATACTTGACTACAAAGCCAATTCCCATCCACCAGTTTTCACCGTCAAAAGTTATTCGCGGTTGGGTGTATTTCATACCAACAGGAATTCTGCCCTTTTCGGCAAGCCTTATCCAGTTGAGCCGTTGACGGTTCTTTTTCTTGCTGCCCGCAATACTCTCCAGTTTGACATGCGTATTGGTGAACTGTATCTTTACATTGTCCTGATAGAAACGAAAGTCACCATTCTTTTTGCTGCGAAACTTAGGGTGCCCGTTCATATCGTAGACTGTTGGTTTCCTGCCAATACGAACAAGATGATCCAATTTTTTAGGGCTATACTTGACATATCCAGGCTGTTTCTGTTTACGAAAGAAGTTCTTATATGCTATACACAAATCCTTGATAGCCTGCTTAGTGACATTGTTGGATATACCTAGAAGCCACAAGTATTCTTCAGAATTACGCAGAACAGTGAATTCTTTGCGAAGGTCATAATCACTTTGAAGTTTTCTGCCTTCCCTGAAATTCTCCATTTGCTTATCTAAAGCCCAATTATAGGCAAACCTCGAAGCTCCCGCAAACTGAAACAGTTTAGTTTTCTGTTTGTTGTTCGGCAACAGCCGTATCCTGACCGACTTTATCATCTGAATCACCACCCACTAATTCCTGAATCATCTTCTTCGCCTTGTGTGCCCGTTTTCCTTGGAGCTTACAGCTAAACACTGTAATTATTTGCACCAAGTCCTCGACAAGTTCTTGTTGCTCGCTCTTTTGAGTAGTATCGACTATTTCTATCTTGCAGCCATGTATAGCGGCAATCGTTTCGATAAGCTCAAAACCAAAGCGTAAAAGCCTGTCCTTATAAAGAATAACTACCTTCTCGGCCTGATTAGATTCAATTCTGCGAATAAGGTCTTGTAACCCCTTCTTCTTGTAATTGATTCCAGAACCAACGTCAATGATTATTTCAAAGGGCTGCCCCTGTGCGTATAGATATGTTCTCAGATTTTCTACCTGTCGCTCAAGGTCATCTTTTTGCCTGGGACTTGATACTCTGCAATAGCCGATAACTTTTTTAGAAGCCGTTTGAATGCCCGTCACAGCATTTAATTGGTCTTCTGAGTAATATCTGTAGCCATTTGACGAAGTGTGATGAGGATGGAGTTTTCCGCTCCGGTCCCAATTTCTCAGGGTTTGCGGAGTGACTCCGATGATTTTAGCAAACTTGTTGATAGTATAGTATTCCAAGTTCATCACCTCAATACTATACTATCAATAAGTTGTAATATAATCAAGAATATTTTATAACTGTTTATAACTTTATTTTATCTGTCAGAAGCCTCCTGCCCGACTTCAATCATATCCGACGCCCTAATCGGCCCATGTATCAAATCACCCTACCCATGAATATTGATAGCACCTTCATTCTCTGCTATACTTATTAGTTGGGACTTATAATAAAAAACTATATCCAAATAAAGGAGTTTGTCATTAAATGATCTTAAATCGTAAATCCGTAGAACTGCTGGCTCCAGCTGGTACCTGGGACGCTTTGGTGGCCGGGGTGGAGTCCGGTGCCGATGCCTGCTACTTAGGCGGCAAGCATTTCAACATGCGCATGCACGAGGGGGATTTCAACTTCGATGATGAGATGCTCAAGAAGGCCATTGCCTACACCCATGAGCATGGCGTGAAACTCTACATCACGCTCAACAATCTGATCAGCGACGAAGAAATCCCGGCGCTGCGGAAATACCTCACCTACCTCAATGAAATCCGTCCGGATGCTATCCTCGTACAGGATTTCGCTGTGCTGGAACTCATCCACGAGATGGGCATCAAGATTCCCGTACATACTTCCGTCATGATGAACACCCACAACGAGCACGCCATCGAAAAGCTCAAGGAATACGGCATCACTCGCGTCGTTGTCGGCCGTGAGATGACGCTGTCTGAGCTCTCCTTGTTCCGTGAGCGCACGGGCATTGAGGTGGAATACTTCATGCATGGCGATATGTGCATGAGCGAAAGCGGCCAGTGCATCCACTCCGGCGTGCTCTTCGGCCAGAGCGGCAACCGCGGCCGTTGCCTGAAGCCCTGCCGCTGGGCTTACCAACTCATTGATGAAAAGACCGGCGAAGTGCTCGACAAGGACAGCGAAGGCGCTTACAAGCTGGCCCTTAAGGATATGTGCATGTACCGCCATATTCCCCAGCTGATTCAGGCAGGCGTCTTCTCCTTCAAGATTGAAGGCCGTATGCGCCCGGCGCCCTTTATCCGCCGCATCGTCAGCACCTACCGCAAGGCCATTGACGCGTATATCGCCGATCCGTCCGGCTGGCAGCCCGACGAAGAAGGCTGGAAGAGCCTCTACGAGAACCGCGCCCGCGATTTCACGACTACGTTTGCCTTCGGTGCTACGGACAAGAAGGATATCGGCTTCGACGGCCAGCGCGAGCCGCGCTTCTTCAGCGATGCAGTCAAGGAAGCCGGTTTCCAGGACGAAATCCTCAAACAGGAACGGGATATCGAAAAAGAAAATGCCTCCCATCGCACGTTAAGCGTCCGGGTGAACACCGTAGCTGCGGCCAAGGCCGTGATTGACAACGGCGCGGATATCGTCTATGTGGGCGGCGAAGCCTTCCGCCCCAACAAGCCCTGGAGCCTCAAGGATTATGCCGAAGTCATCGCCTATGCCAAGGGCAAGGCCAAGGTTGTCATCAACACGCCACGCACGACCATGCGCCGGGAATGCGGCGAACTCGAGCAGTTCTTCACGGCGCTGAAACAGCCCGAACTCAAGGCCGATGGCATTATGGTCAGCAACTTGGGCTCTTTGAAACTGGCCAAGCGCCTGACGAACCTGCCCATCCAGGCAGACCTGTCCTTCAACCTCTTCAACCATCTGGCCGCCAAGTTCCTCAAGGAAAATGGCCTGACCATGGGCACGGCTTCCTATGAGCTCTCCTTCGAGCAGCTGCGGGAAATCGTGGAAAGCTCCGAACTGCCCATCGAAGTGGTTGTGCATGGCTCCTATGAGTCCATGATCTGCGATCACAACATCCCGGGCATGAGCCTGCCGTTCTTCAACGAGCTCAACAATCCGGAAGTGCTGGATAGACGCTATGCCCTGCTGGACAAGGCTGGCGAAAAGCACTCCCTGCGCATTGACCAGTTTGGCCGCAACCATATCTACTTTGCCAAGGACCTCTGCCTCTATCCGTACCTCAAGAAGTTCAACGGTCTCGGTGCCTACCGCATCGAAGCGCAGGATTACAGCCCGGAATTTGCCGGCATGGTAACGCGCATCTACCGCACGGCGCTGGATAACCTCGCCGCCGGCAAGGAAGCCTTCCACGAAGACGACCTCGCCACGCTTCAGAAGGGCCCCCGCGAGCTGGGCCTCGGCACCTATCGTTTCCGCCAGAGCCGCAATTCCATTTAACATATTTTAAGGGGACTTTGTTATGGAAAGCAAAAAATTCATTGGCCCTGAGGCCATTATCGAAAAAAAGAAAAAATACATCATGCCCTGCCTTGGGCATTTCTATAAAGAACCTGCCCAGATGGTCAAAGGCTCCATGCAGTACCTCTGGGACAGCACCGGCAAGAAATATCTGGATATGTACGCCGGCGTGTCCGTCATGAACTGCGGCCACTGCAATCCGGAAATCCTGGAAAAGATGAAAGCCCAGATTGACGAACTCCAGCATGTCTGCAATATCTACCTGACAGAAAACTTCGTGAATCTCGCAGAAAAGTTAGCTGAAGTTACCCCCGGCGACCTGCAGAAGTCCTTCTTCTGCTCCACGGGCTCCGAGGCCACGGAAGGTGCCTTTCTGCTGGCTTCCGTCTACACGGGCAACAGCGAGATCATCGCCCTGCGCCATGGCCTCCATGGCCGTACGAAGCTGGGCATGAGCGTGACCGGCCTGACCATGTGGCGCACCGATCCCAATCCTGTCGGCGGCATCCACTTTGCCCCGAACCCCAACTGCTATCGCTGCCCCATGAACAAGAAGTTCCCGGAATGCGATTATGCCTGCGCCAACGCCATCGAAGACCTCATCAAGACTTCCACCTCCGGCCATCCCGGCGCCTTCATCGCCGAGACCATTCAGGGCAATGCCGGCTGCGTGGTACCGCCGAAGGGTTACTTCAAACGCGTCAAGGAAATCCTTGAGCAGTACAACACCCTGCTGATTATCGACGAAGTGCAGACAGGATTTGCCCGCAGCGGCAAGATGTTTGCCATCGAAAATTACGATGTCGTGCCCGATATCATGTGCATGGCCAAGGCCCTGGGCAACGGCGCGCCGATTTCCGCGTTCATCTCCTCGGCCAAGATTGCCGACACCTACACCCGCCCCGGCGCTTCGACGCTCGGCGGCAACCCGGTATCCTCCACCACGGCTATGGCGGTTCTCGATTACATCGAAGAACACAAGCTCATGGAAAACGCTGCCGCCCGCGGCGAGCAGCTCCGCAATGGCCTGCGGGAACTGCAGCAGAAGCATCCCGTCATTGGCGATGTACGCGGCCTGGGCCTCATGGATGGCGCTGAATTCATCCATGCCGACGGCAGCCCGGCCCCGGAAATCCTCGATGATGTGCTCGAAACGCTCAAGGATCACGGCTTTATCATCGGCAAGAACGGCGTAGACCGTAATGTCATGGCCTTCCAGCCGCCGCTCGTAATCACCAAGGAAAATGTCAACGATGTACTCAATGCGTTGGATTTGGTGCTGACTGAAAAGAATCTGTAAGATTGCAATAAAAAAAGAGGCAAATGCCTCTTTTTTTATTGCAATTATTTACTTGAGCATAGCCAGCATCGTACCAGCAGCTACGGCCGTACCGATAACACCAGCCACATTCGGGCCCATAGCATGCATCAGCAGGTAGTTGCCCGGTTTGGCTTTCATGCCGACCACCTGGCTTACGCGAGCAGCCATCGGCACAGCAGATACACCAGCAGAACCGATCAGCGGATTGATCTTCCAGCCGGACAAGCGGCACATGATCTTGCCGAAGATAACGCCGCCAGCCGTACCAGCGATGAAGGCCACAAGGCCAAGACCGATAATCAGCAGGGTTTCCGTGCGCAGGAAGTCATCAGCATTCATGGTCATACCCGTACCGGTTGCCAGGAAGATCGTGACGATGTTGCAAAGAGAATTCTGCGCCGTATCGGACAGGCGGTCCATAACGCCGGATTCACGGAAGAGGTTGCCCAGCATCAGGCAGCCCAGCAGGGATGCAATCGGCGGCAAGAGCAGGCTGATGATGATGGCAGCCACAATTGGGAAGCAGACGCGCTCGAACTTCGTGACCGGGCGGAGCTGTTCCATCGCCACTTCACGCTCTTTCTGCGTGGTCAAAAGCTTCATGACCGGCGGCTGGATCAGCGGCACCAGCGACATGTAGGAATAAGCAGCTACGGCGATAGCGCCTAAGAGATGCGGTGCCATCTGGATGGACAGGTAGATGGCCGTCGGGCCGTCAGCACCACCGATGATGCCGATAGCGCCAGCTTCCTGTACCGTGAAACCCAAAAGCATGGCACCTACGAGAGCGACAAACACACCAATCTGCGCAGCTGCACCCAAAAGCAGGGTAACAGGACGCGCCAACAACGGGCCGAAGTCCGTCATCGCGCCAATGCCTAAGAAAATCAGCGGCGGGAAAATCTCATTTTCGATACCATAGTGGATGGCCTGCATCAGACCGGGATCGGTGAAGAACCCCGTGCGCGGGAAGTTGGCCAGCACGCAGCCGAAGGCGATAGGCCCTAAGAGCAGCGGCTCAAATTCCTTGACGATAGCCATATACAGAAGTACCAAACCGACGAGAATCATAATGCCGTTGCCCATGGTGAAAGCGGAGAAACCGCTGTCCGCCCAAACAGCCTGCAGGGAAACGACAAATGCATTCAATAATTCCATAATAAATCCTCCTTCCCTGCTTTAAAACCGGCTCTGCAAGGCATTACGGCCAGAGTTTTTCCAGTTGTCACGGTCAAGCGGGCGAATGGCCCGGACACTGCCTGCGCCATATCCCATACTGGCTACTGCGGCAGCAATCACGGCAACCACCTCTGGAGAAATCCCCTCTTCCACAGGTGCAGTCACGGGTTCAGCTGCAGGAGCTTCCACCGCCGGTGCCTCTTCCACTACTTCCTCCTTAGGTGCAGCCTTCGGCTTGGTGGGATCGATTATATGGATCAGATTGATGACCACGCCCAAAGCCATAAGCACCAAGAACACCACGGTCATGTTGATCAGCATGATGATCAACGGGTTGGTTGTTACTGGTTGTGACATATACTCACCTCATTCGATTTTTAGGCATCCCTTGCCTATTGGATTTAGATAAACTTACACTACGATATTATAACCCATATTTATAAAAAAAGAAATACTCTTTATGTGAATTTTATCCATAGACTGGAGTTATTAATCCCACTCCTGCAGACGTTTCACATAGATGTCCTGAAAAGCCGGATATTCTCCCATGCCCTTCAGGCTAATGCGCACCTCTATCCCGGCTGCCCGCAGGCGATTCAGCCAGGAGTCCGGCTCATCGCCGGCAATATCCTCATTGACATGGCTGCCACCGGATAGCAGCAGCGGTGCCAACAGGACCTTCTGTACGCCCTTAGCCTGCAAGCGCTTGAGCACCATGGCAAAATCCGGTGTATCCGTCGGCTCAATCACCCCGATATGCGCCGGAAAACTTGCCTTGTCACAAAGAGCCTGCAGATTTTCATAGGCCGGATTATGCTGATGGGGCGAACCATGCCCCACAAGCACCAGTTCCTCCCCCTCTGCCAGGGAAAAGATTTCCTGCAGGACAGCGAGCACATCAGCGCCATCCTCCGGCCGTTCCATGATGGGACGGGAAATCACCAGTTTAACGAAGCTATCCTGATACTTTGCTGCCACCTGCAGGACCTTTTTCTCGTATTCTTCCCCGGCAGTCAGATACCCAGGCTGGATGATCACATGGGAAAAACCGTCTGCCTGCAGACGCTCCAAAGCCTCTGGCAGGGAATCCACCTGAATTCCCTGCCCGGCCAGCTTCTTCTTGATAAAAACGGAGGTATAGGCCTGACGGATCGCAAGATCCGGATACGCTTTCTGCAGCCGCTTGGCAGCGGCATCGATACAGTTCCTGCGGGCCTGCTCGCTTGCCACCCCGAAGCTCGTGAATAAGATTGCCTGTTTCTTATCCATGATCAGCCCTGCTCTTTTTTGACTACTTCCGCAATCTCATTGCAGATGCGGTCAAGCTGTGCCTGATCCGGACCTTCTGCCATAACTCGAATCAAAGGCTCCGTGCCGGACGGGCGCACGAGGATACGGCCTTCGCTGCCGAGTTCAGCTTCACCTTTGGCGATAGCGGCGGAGATTGCCTCATTCTTCTCCCAGCCTTCCTTACTTGCCACGCGGACATTGACCAGAAGCTGCGGATACGTGGTCATGAGTGCTGTAAGTTCAGATGCCTTGCGGCCGCTGCGCTTCAGCGAAGACAGGACCTGCAGAGCCGTGATGGGGCCGTCACCCGTGGTGCTGTAATCCGTGAAGATGATGTGACCGGACTGCTCGCCGCCAATCTTGTAGCCGCTCTTGAGCATGTTTTCAAGTACATAACGGTCGCCGACCTGCGTCACTTCGACGCGGCCGCCAGCTTCCTTGATGGCCTTGTGGAAACCGATGTTGGCCATGACCGTGGAAACGACGGTCTTATGGGGCAGCGTGCCCTTCTTGATCATATCCTGCGCGCACATCACGAGGATATGGTCGCCATCGATGATCTGGCCTTTTTCATCCACGCAGAGGCAGCGGTCTGCGTCACCGTCATGGGCAATACCGAAGTCGGCGTTGTTTTCCACGACAGCCTTCTGCAGGGATTCCATATGGGTGGAACCGCAGTTGTCATTGATGTTGACGCCGTTCGGCAGGGCATGGATGACCTTGACCTTGGCACCGAGCTCACGCAGAACCTTGGGCATAACCTCATAGGCCGCACCATTGGAGCAGTCCAATACGACCTTCATGCCATCAAAGCGTTCCGAACAGGTGCTGATGACGAACTCGATATACTGGTTGAGCAGGTCGGTACGGTATTCGATATGACCGATGTTTTCACCCGTTGGACGGGCCAGGTTATCATCATTCTCGAGCTGATGCACGATGGCTTCGAGCTCATCTTCCACAGCATCCGGCAGTTTGTAGCCGTCACCGCCGAAGAATTTGATGCCGTTGTCATGGAACGGATTGTGCGAAGCGGAAATCACGATACCCGCCTTGGCCTTGTGACGGCGGGCCAGATAAGCGATAGCCGGCGTCGGAATCACGCCAGCCAGCATGGCACGGCCACCAGCAGAGCAGATACCAGCCGTCAGCGCTGCTTCAAACATCTCACCGGACAGACGGGTATCACGGCCAATCAGAATCAGCGGCTGCTCGCCATTATCCCCGCCGAAATAGATCGTTGCTGCCCGGCCCAGACGATAAGCCAGTTCCGGTGTCAGGTTCACATTTGCCTCACCGCGTACACCATCGGTACCAAATAATCTTGCCATAATAAAATAAGTCCCCCTGTTTTAAAAATCAAAAGTGCATGCGCCCAAAACGCGCAAACACTAATATATTATCATATTTCACGTAAATAGACTACTTTTTGACGCTTATTGTTCACCTTAAAATTGCCCTGACCAGTCAATTCGACCGGTCAAGGCAACCCATTATTCTTTTATTTCCCGCAAAATGACATTTTCCGCCTTATCCGTGGCTTCCAGCTGCACGCTGACGACTTCCTTGGACGAGGTCGGCACGTTCTTACCCACAAAATCGGCACGAATGGGCAATTCCCGATGCCCTCTGTCCACCAACACGGCCAGCTGGATGGTCTTGGGACGGCCATTATCAATGATGGCATCCAGCGCAGCGCGGATCGTACGCCCCGTATAGAGCACATCATCCACCAGCACGATGGTCTTGCCCGTGATGTCCACGGGAAGTTCCGTCGGCCGCACAACAGGCTGATAGCCCAGAGTCGACAGGTCATCGCGGTAAAGAGTGATATCGAGTACCCCTACCGGCGGTTTCTGCCCTTCAATCTTCTCGATATATTCCGCCAATCTTTCGGCAATGGGCACACCTCTGGTGCGGATGCCCACCAGCACAATGTTTTCCACACCCTTGTTCTTCTCCACGATCTCATGAGAGATACGCGTCAGGGCACGGCGGATTCCCTCCATATCCATCAGAACGGTCTTATCTGTAAACTCTGGCATAATAACGCCTCCTCTTTATTGTGCGGCCTTGGCGCGCTTGTTGCGCAAGCCGGTCAGAATCTTCTCCATATCAGCAGGCAAAGGTGCCGTAAAGGTCATTTCTTCTCTGGTGACAGGATGCGTGAGTGTCAGCTGCAGGGAATGCAGCGCCTGCCCCTGAATCGCAAAGGGCGAGGATTTCTTCGGCCCATACTTGGGATCATTGACCAAGGGATGGCCGATGCTATTCATATGGACGCGAATCTGATGGGTACGGCCCGTTTCCAGCTTGCATTCCACCAGCGTATACTCACCGAAGCGCTCCAATACCTTGAAATGCGTTACCGCAGGCTTGCCGTTCTCCCGAACAATGGCCATCTTCTTGCGGTCGGTCGGATGGCGGCCAATATCCCCCTTGATGATGCCCCCTTCTTCCTTGATATTACCATGGACAATGGCCCAGTAGGTACGGTGGGCGGCCTTCGTGCGGATCTGCTCGGCCAGGTCGAGATGGGCCGTGTCATTTTTCGCACAGACCATCACGCCGCTGGTATCCTTGTCGAGACGATGCACGATGCCCGGACGGATTTCCCCGTTGATACCGGACAGGTCCTGACAATGATAGAGAAGCGCATTGACCAAAGTGCCGCTGTACACACCGGATGCCGGATGCACCACCATGCCCCGGGCCTTGTTGACTACGATGATATCCTTGTCTTCAAAGAGGATATCCAAGGGAATATCCTCCGGTGCTGCGGTGATGGGTTCTGCTTCCGGCTGTGCCACCTGCACAGCCTCGCCGCCCCGCAGCTTGAAATTCGCCTTGCGCTGCGCGCCATCCACCAGCACATGTCCCTGCTCAATGAGCTTCTGCACATGGGAACGCGAGAGTTCCGGGCACTTCTCCACTACAAATACGTCCAGGCGCTGACCTTTTTCTTCAGCCGTAAATACAACAGGTTCCATATTATTCATCCATTTCCTTTTCCTTGTACAGTATGGCATAAATCATGCTCATAACGCCCAGCACAATGGCGATGTCCGCGATATTGAACACCGGCCAGATGCGAAAGTCAAAAAAATCCACCACGAGGCCGCTGCGGATGCGGTCAATCAGATTTCCCACGGCGCCGGCCAGCAAAGATACGCAGCCATAGTGGAAATATCCGCAGCGGCGCTTCAGCCGGGGATAATAAAAGCAAAACGCAGCAATCATTGCTGCGCCAGCCAGAATAAAGAACCAGCTTTGATGGGGCAGCATGCCAAAAGCCGCCCCCGGGTTCAATACATAGGTGATGTGAAAGATGCCCTTGATAACCGGAACACTTTCCCCCGGCGTCATAGTGGTCATAACCAGTAACTTAACCAGCTGGTCCAAGGCCAGCAGTACAAAAAACAATCCTCCAGCCATCTATGTATGCTCAGCCCTCCTGCTTGTTTTCGTTATTCTCTTCTTTGCCCAATTCCTTGGCTTCGTAGGGGACAGCCTGATGGTCGCTCAGGGCCTTCTGTAAAGCCTCAGCCTGCGTGCCCATGGCTTTTTTCTCCCGTTCTTCCTTCTCGGGATCCGGCAGCTGGGACATGGTATCATCGATCACGGCCAGTTCGGATTCCAGCGTCACCTTGATCTTCCGCAGGAAATTGTTCTTCTCGCGTACCAGACGATCGTACTCCTCTACGATGACCTGTGCCTTTTTCTTGGCATCCTCGACGATCCTGTCGGCCTTCAGCTCGGCTTCCTGCACCTTATTGGCACATTCCCTGGCGGTGTTTTCCCGCGTCTCCTCCGCATTCTTGCGGGCACTGCTCGTGACTTCTTCTGCCGTCTTCTGCGCGACCAGCAGCGTATCTTTCAGATTCTGTTCCAGCTGCTGATACTGCTCATTATCCTTCTTGGCCCGGGCCAGTTCTTCCTTCAACCGATCGTTCTCCCGGAACAGCTTTTCATAGTCGTTTACGACTTTGTCCAGGAAATCGTCGATCTCATCCTCGTTATAGCCGCGGAAACTGCGCTTGAATTCCTTGTTGTGTATGTCCATTGGTGTAAGCAAAACTATTATCCCCTATCTGTATGACAGAAAACTGCCAGTATTCTTGTACTACATCAACTATACTATCATATTTCCACCTAAAATGCCACTTTAGGCCTGGAATCTAATGCAATTCTAATATCAACAAGAAGCTCCCGACTGAGAATTGCCATTCTCTTTCAGGAGCTTATATCACAGATATCGTTTCAGCACCACCACAGTACGGCCTTTTTTCGTCGTACCTCTGACCTCCGCTACCTCAAGCCGGCCTCTGCCGCGCATGGAGAGGATGTCGCCTTCTTTGACATTCTGCGATGCGCTTTTGACTGGCTGCCAATTGATCTTGAGCTTGTCGGCAGCGATGTCGGAAGCCGCCTTGCTGCGAGAGGAGCCAAAGCCAGCAGCAGCGATGGAATCGACGCGCAGAGAGGCTACCGTAGCACGGATTTCCTTGCAGCGTTCTTCCTTGGGCGCGATAGTGCTAAGGTCGGCTCTTTCGCATGCCACGCCTACAGCGCCAATCTTGTCAAGATTGGACAGCAGGAAGTCTGCCATCTTCTCCTCGCAGATGATTTTCGCGGAATCGTTGGTTACCAGCAGGTCACCGATGGTATCGCGTTCAATGCCCTGTCCCATAAGTGCCCCAAGCACATCGCGGTGGCTAAGCCGGGCAAACTGGCCGTTCCACTTGGCTTCGATGCAATCGATGCCGAAGCCCGTGGGCGTACCCGCAAAGTCCTCATGGATAAAGATGGCTCTGGCCCGCTCTGCCCCCTGATAGCCACCCGCAAAGTCCACGCGGATATTGCCATAGTTGGCAGCGACGGTTTCCGCGATTTCCTGACCGAACGGATCAAGGAAACCGGAAATGCGGAACTTCTGCGTACGCAGGACATTTTCCGCGAGATCCACCAGCTTGATGACGATTTCTTCGCCTTCAGTGCCTTTATAAAATCGAATCAGTTTTTCTTTCTGTTCACTTGCCATGTAAATGCCCCTTATTTTTTCAGCCAGGGCATCTCTGCCGAGACTTTCTTCTCCTCTTCCGTGTAGCTAACGTTGACATTGCTCGGTGCGCACAGGAATACGTTGTGGCCGACCTTCTTGATCTCACCGTTCAGGGCATAGGTGGTACCGCTGATGAAATCGATGATGCGCTTGGCATCGTCAGCTTCCGTCTTTTCAAAATTGATGACCACAGGTTTCTTCTCCCGCAGGTTGTTGGCCACCTGCTGGGCATCATCAAAGGTCTTGGGCTCGATGACGATGACCTTCATCTTCATATTGGTCACCGTACTGCTTTCCCGGGCAGACGCTGCCGACTGGAAATCCACCACATTCCGGGCACTTTCATTGCGTTCATGGCTCATGTCAAAACTCTCTTCCTCTTCTTCCGGTTCATAATCCCGGTCATCTTTCAATCTTTCCTCGATGGCGTCCAGCTTTTCATCAGCCGGATCCATCAGCCCCATTTTTCCACAAACTTTATCGATTATACTCATGACTTTTCCCCTTCGTTAATATTGGCGCGGCCCAAAAATGGCTGTGCCTACCCGCACCATATTGGCGCCTTCTTCTACGGCTATCTCGTAATCGTGAGTCATACCCATCGATAACGTATCAATATTCGACGTCGGCAGGTCTAAATCCTGTACTTCCCGGAAAATTTCATACATTTCCCGGAAGAGCGGACGGCACATCTCCACATCCTCATAGTTTGGAGCCATGCACATAAGCCCCCGCAGGCGCAGATTCGGAAAAACGTTGATTGCCTGCAAAGCGGCAAATAAATCCTCTTTATAGATGCCGGACTTGCTTTCCTCCCTGGCCAGATTTACCTGCACCAGGATGTCCTGCACCTTATCGATGCGGGCCGCCTCGCTGTTGATGGCCTCAGCCAGATGCAGGCTGTCCACCGAGTGGATCAGGTCAGAAAACTTCACGGCCTGCCGTACCTTGTTGGTCTGTAAGTGGCCAATCAGATGCCAGGTCACACAATTGCCAATCTCGGCAAATTTGCCCTTAGCCTCCTGCACGCGATTCTCGCCCACGTCCGTGGCGCCGGCAGCAATGGCCTCCCGCATGGCGGCAGTATCGTGGTTCTTGGTCACCGCCACCAAGGTAACCGCCGCTTCCTTTGGCACGGTGGTGCGCCGTTTCTTTGCGGCTTCAATCTTTGCTGCAACATCTTGATAACGCTCTGCTATTTCCTGCCCCAAAACACTCACCCCTGATAAAAATATTAGTATTGATTCAGTGCAATTATGGCTGCCATGCGCCCGGTCTGACCGCCGTCAGCCCGATAGGAATAGAACCACTGATGCTGGCAGTCGGTACAGGTGTCGGCCATTTCGATGTTAGCGGCGGGTATCCCCGTCTCCAGCAACTGCAGGCGGTTAGCCTCCCAAAGGTTCACATAAAGCTGGCCATCGCGCTGAGAAATCAAGCTTTCAGCATTCTTCGGGAAGGCTGCGCGGAATTTTTCTGCGACTTCCTCACCTACGGCAAAACAGCAGGGGCCGATGGAGGGGCCGATGCCCGCTAAGATATCCGCCGGATCTGAGCCGAATTCTTCCTGCATGCGCCAGACGGTTTCCCGCGCGATTTTCGCAACCGTGCCCTTCCAGCCAGCATGAGCAATGCCCACAGCCTTTTTCTCCGGATCGAGGAAGATCACCGGCACACAGTCGGCAAAGCAAAGCATCAGCGGCAACCCCGGGTCATTGGTAATCAGGGCATCAGTATCTGCAATGGCATCGGCATAAGCCTTCGCTCCGCGGCCGGCATCGTCCATGGTCACGCGCTGGATATTAGCGCCATGCACCTGCTGCGGCGTCACCAGCTTGTCCGCCTTCAGTTCCAACGCCTGGAAGAAGCGCTGACGATTCTCCCAGACAATATCTTCTTCATCCCCCACATGCAGAGCCATATTGAGCCCCTTGTAAGGCTTGACGCTTTCGCCGCCCAGCCGCGCACTGAACGCATGCTGACAGACATTTTCTGCAAAGGAAGTAAACTTCCCCCGCCAGAGATTATTGCCCAGATGTTCGATTGCAAAACTCATTTGCTCACCCCGTTTGCCACTATTATCCACATACACCGCAACGATGGCAGCCATCGAAGCACTGGATGGTGGGTTTCAATTCTTCTGCTTTCTTGAGTTCCTGATAGATGTATTCCCGCGTGAAGCCCATATCGAGAGCCTCCCAAGGGAACAGCTCATCGGCTGTCCGCTCACGATAGAGATAATCATCCATGGAGAGGCCAACGTCTTTCATGGCCCGCTTAAAGGCCTTGCTGCCACCATTCTCGCAGGCCAGGAGCAGCGCCTCGCCCACCTGCCGGTCCCCTCGGGCCAGCACGCCTTGGATAAAGGCCTCTTTGGGCGATTCCACGCCCACAATAATATTTTTGCGCTTGCGCAGGCCTTGTGTCAAGGTCTTCGCCGCTTTTTCCACATATTTCTTGTCCGCCATCGGCAGCCATTGGAACGGCGTGAAAGGCTTTGGAATAAAGGGATTGACGCTTAAGGTCAGCGTTCCCTTGCTGCCATGTTCCTCCATGTAATCCTTGAGACGCCCGGCCAGGTCCACGATGGCCTCCACATCTTCATCCGTCTCAAAGGGCAAGCCAATCATGATATAGAGGCGGAAATGCCGGATGCCTGCCTGCAGGCCCATATCCATGGCATTGAAGAGATGTTCCTCCTCAATGCCCTTGTTGATGACCGCCCTCATCCGGGAACTGCCCGCTTCAGGCGCCATGGTCAAAGTCTTCAGGCCACTTTCGGCCAGCGAGTCCACCAGCTCCCGCGTTACGGAGTCCGCGCGGAAGGACGCCACTGACATCGAGAGCCCCTCGCCTAAGATGTCCTTGCAAAGCTCGTTGATTTCCGGATAATCGGAAATGGCCGCGCCCATCAGTCCGATGCGTTTCTTATATTGCAGGGCCTCTTTGACCTCCCGCGTCACCACGCCCAACGAGCGGTTGCGGGGACGGCGGAAGCAGTAGCCTGCCATGCAGAAACGGCAATGGCGCCCACAGCCCCGGGCAGTTTCGATCAGGTAGAAGTTGAATTCCGTATTCTCCGTGCGTACCACGGTATGCGCCGGATAAGCATCCAAATTCTGCACCCACTGGCGGCTGACCTTTCCCGGCACATTTTCCTGCGGCGCAATGGACTGCAAATGCCCCGCTTCATCATAACTATGCTCATACAGGGAAGGGACATAGACGCCGGGAACTCTGGCCAGCCGCGCCAGCATTTCCTGGCGGGAAACGCCCTCGCTGCGGGCCTGATAGAACACATCCATCAGTGCCGGCATGATGACTTCGCCCTCCCCGATGACAAAGGCATCAATCACCGCCGCCAGCGGTTCAGGATTAAAGGTCGCACAAGGACCGCCCGCGATGACCAGGGGGTCCATATCGCTGCGCTCGTCCGCCCGCACCCGGACCTTGCCGAGTTCCAGCATTTTGACCACATTGAAGTAGTCCATTTCAAAGGAGAGCACAAAGGCAATCATGGCAAACTGCTGCAAGGGCAGCTGGTTTTCCACGCTCATCAGGGGCGTGCGGGTATGCTCATAGCGCTCGATGCTCTTGCGCTCGGGCAGGAACACCCGCTCACAGGCCGTATCGCTGCGCTTATTCAAGAGGTCATAGATGATATGCAGCCCCAAATTGGACATGCCCACAAAATAGGAATTGGGATAGGCCAGTGCCACGGGCAGACGCGTGCCCAGAGGATAGCGGTAATAGCCTTCCTCTGCCGCCAATTGTTCCTTTAATTCCTGTTTCAGCTCCCAAGCCAAATGCCTTACTCCTTTAACTCATTTCAAACCTTATCTGTTTCCGCAGCCTGCTTCTGCGCCTGCAGTTCCTGCAACTCTTCCATGAAGCTGCTGATATCGGCAAACTTCCGGTACACCGAGGCGAAGCGGATATAAGCGACCTCGTCGAAATTCTTGAGCTTACTCATGACCAGCTTGCCGATTTCGGCCGTGCTGACTTCCTGTTCCATGCTGTTGCGGATATCCCGCTCAATCTCATTAGTGAGATTCGTGATGCTCTCGAGCGAGATATCCCGCTTGTCACAGGCCCGGATAATGCCATTCAATATCTTATCCCGCTTGAACACCTCACGGCGGCCATCGTTCTTGACCACCATCAGCGGCTGCTTTTCCACCACTTCATAGGTGGTGAACCGGCGGCCGCAGGAAGTACACTCGCGGCGGCGGCGGATGGTTGCCCCATCATCTGCCGATCTGGAATCTATTACTCGACTGTCGTTTTCTTTACAATATGGGCATTTCATCGCCGCACCTTCTTTGTTCGTTTATTTTTTGGCCCATTTGCTTTTTGACGCGTCAATTTCGACGCTTCAGCACCTGACCATTTTGACCGGTCATTTTTTGACTTGTCAGGCCGGTCACCGGCGGGCCGTACCAGGCATTTCTTGTCATAGCCAATCAGATCCATGCGCCCGGCTTTCATCAGGGCCTTGCGCACGATCGCCTGATTCTTCGGCAGCCAGTACTGCATCAGTGCCCGCTGCATCAGCTTGTCTTCCGGGGATTTGGCCGAATACACGGCCTCACCCGTCAACGGATCGATGCCTGTATACCACATACATGTGGAAAGGGTTCCCGGTGTCGGGATGAAATCCTGTACCTGCTGGGGATGGTACCCCTTGTCCCGGATGAACTCGGCCAGTTCAATGGCATCTTCGAGCTGGGAACCGGGATGGCTAGACATGAAATAGGGCACAAGATACTGCTTCTTGCCCAATTTCTTATTCATCGCCGTGAACTTATCCACAAAGCTCTCATAGACCTTGCGGTTGCTCTTACCCATCATGCGTGTCACCCGGTCCGTAATATGCTCCGGTGCAATCTTGAGCTGGCCACTGATATGATGTTCACAGAGTTCCTTGAGGAATTCGTCTTTCGCCAACATCAGATAGTCAAACCGCACGCCGGAACGCACAAAGACCTTCTTGACCCCCGGTATTGCCCGCAGTTCCCGCAAGAGCTTGATATAGTCACTATGATCCGCTACGAGATTCTGACAGGGGATCGGTGACAGGCATGGCTTGCCGCGGCAGGTACCGCGCGTAAGTTGTCCATCACAGCTGGTACGGCGGAAATTGGCCGTAGGGCCGCCCACATCATGGATATAGCCCTTAAAGCCCGGCTGCTGCGTCAAGATCTTCGCCTCACGGAGCAGCGATTCATGGCTGCGCCGCTGGATAATCCGCCCTTCATGGGAGATAATCGCACAGAAATTGCAGCCACCGAAGCAGCCTCGCTGGCTCAAAAGGCTGAACTGTACCTCAGCAATAGCCGGCACGCCGCCATCCTTATCGTAGATAGGATGCCAAGTGCGCATATAGGGCAGGTCGTAAATCTCATCCATCTGCTCCTCGTCCAGCGGTTTGGCTGGCGGATTCTGCACCACGCACCACTCATCATTCTGCTGGGCTAGCCTGCGCCCACGGAAAGCATCCTGCTCCAGATACTCCACCTTGAAGGCTTCGGCAAATTTCTTCTTATCTGCTGCCACTTCCTGATAGGACGGCAAAGGCAGATGATCCCAGACATAATCCATATTGGGTACCTTATAGCAGGTGCCCTGCACATCCTGAATATTGCCGATTTCCACGCCCTGCTGCAGGTCAGCGGCCACTTCCAACAAGGCCCGCTCGCCCATGCCGAAAATCAGCAGATCGGCGCCGCTGTCCACCAATATGGACCGGCGTACTGCATTCGACCAGTAATCATAATGGGCCATGCGGCGCAGGCTGGCCTCAATGCCTCCAATGATGATGGGCACATCCGGGTAAAGCTCCCGCAGGCGGTTGCAATAGACAATCGTCGCCCGTTCCGGACGATAACCGGACTTGCCCCCCGGCGAATAAGCATCCTGATGGCGCATCTTCTTGGCAGCCGTAAACTTGTTGAGCAGGGAATCCATATTCCCCGCAGAAACAAGAAAACCCAGCCGTGGTTTTCCCAGGCGGTCAAAATCCCTGGTAGAATGCCAGTCCGGCTGGGGAATAATTCCTACTTTATAGCCATGCTTCTCGAGCAAACGGCAGAGAATGGCCGGGCCGAAGCTGGGATGATCCACATAGGCATCCCCGGACACAAACACAAAGTCCAGCTGCTCCCAGCCCCGCTCTTCCATATCCTGTTTGCTGATTGGCAAAAATTCCTTCATTATTACTTGCTATCCTTCTTATCGGCAGTTGCAGCCTCAGCAGGCTGACCGGCTTTATCGGCCGTGAACGTCTTTTCCACAACCTGTCCGGCATTGCCAGCCTTGCCCATATCCTGGCCGTTAACCTTCATTTCCACAGCACCGGCGTTGCCAGCGGTGATAACCACTTTCTCCTTGCCCTTCCAGGTTTCCGTCTTGCCGGATTCCATCGTGCCTTCGTAAACAGTCTTGCCATCGGCTACAACCTGTGTCCAGCATTTATCCGTAAACTTGGCTACCAGTTCAACGCCATCAACCTTAACGGGCTGAGCTTCCTTTTTCTCCTCAGCTTTTGCAGTTTCAGTCTTGGCACTTGCCGGAGCTTTTGCCGTCTGTGTCACAGCCTTAGCTGGCTGCTTCGGCGCATTGCTGTCTTCCATGGCAAAGAGATAATATGCTCCGCCGGCCACCAGCAATACGATCAGTGCAATCAGCAGATTGTTGGAACGATTGCTCGAGGAAGAAACATGCTCCCGATACTCGCTGCCCGTCGCCAGCTTCTGCTTCACTTCTTCCCGGTTCGCCTCTTCGGCCTCAGCCAGCTGCTGTTTTGCTTCTTCTGCCGCAGCGACTTCTTCCGGATGGTTTTCTTCCATGAACTGATGCACCACTGCATCGGCATCGATCTTCAGGAAGTTGGCGTAGTTACGGATAAATCCCTTAGCATATACCGTCCCCGGAAGCTGCTCGTAATCGCCATTTTCAATGGCTTCTATGTAGAGGGCGCGGATGCTCGTGCCCTTAGCGATGTCCTGAATTGTCAGATTCTGACGTTCCCGTTCGGAACGTAACATATCCCCTATCATACTGAAAATTCCTCCCTTATATAAAAAGTGCCTTGAAAACACTGCTAATCATCATTATACATAAATATATAGCTTAATACAAATTTTTTTTACCCACGACAAACAACCCTCCCCGGCGGGAGGGCTTTCCATCAGCTGACAGCACAGCTCATATTCTCTTTGCCCTTGGCTTTGTCCAGCAAGGTCTGCAGGGTAATGCTCTCCAGCACCTGACTGATGCTGTCGCACACCTGTCCCCAAACGCCTCTGGTCACACATGCACTTGCCTTGGCACATTTCTGCTCAGCAGCCCCGGCCTCAGCCAAAAGGCAATCCACCACAGCGATGGGCCCTTCCACCGTAGTGATGATGGCCCCAATGGTGATTTCTGCAGGGCTCTTGGCCAGCATGTACCCCCCCTGTGCCCCACGGGTGCTCTGCACCAGGCCGCCCCGCCGCAGGGGCACCATGAGCTGCTCCAGATAATTTTCCGACAGGCCCTGACTTTGGGCTACGCTCTTTAAAGACACCGGCCCTTCCCCATAGTGACGAGCCAGCTCATAAAGTGCCGTCACGCTATATCGGCCCTTAGTTGAGATTTTCATAAAGCCACCTTCTAAACATCCGCATCTATTCGTACGATTTGTGCATTTAATATAACAGAAAAAGCAGGCAGTGTCAAAAAGACCTCCATCCTTTTACAGATGAAGGTCTCCTGCCTATACTTTGAATTTCTTCACTTCGGCGCTCAAGGATTCCGCGAGTTTGGCCAGCCTATTATTGGCATCGGAAATATCATGCATGGTAGCGGCCTGCTGCTCGGTTGCCGCCGACACGTTCTGCGCCTCGTCGGTAGCAATGCGGCTGCCATCCATCACGGATTCCATGTTGTGCGCGATATCATGGGTGACCGTATTCAATGTTTCAATAGACGCTATGGCATCTTCCACGGTCTTGTTCAATTTGTCGATCTGCTCCTCAATCATCCCAAACGCCTCTCCGGCGGCAGTCGCACTAGCAGCCCCTTCGTTGACGCTTTCATTGCCTTCATTGATGGAATCTACTGCCTTGTCAGTATCCTGCTGGATGGCCTTGACCAGGTCTGTGATATTCTGAGCAGCATTACCGGACTGCTCTGCCAGCTTGCGAACTTCCTCAGCTACTACGGCAAATCCTCGGCCGGCATCGCCCGCTTGGGCCGCTTCAATCGCCGCATTCAGGGCCAGAAGATTCGTCTGGTCCGCAATATTGGAAATAGTCTCGACAATGGTGCCGATTTCCGAAGAACGTTTTCCCAGCATCCCCACGACCTCCGCCGAAGCATTGACCTGCTGAGCAATATTCTGGATCTGGTTTACGGCATCCCCTACGGTCTTATTTTCTAAGTATTATTTCTGCAGCGTACTTCCTACGCAGCTTAAGATTGCTGCATAGGTATGGGCCAAACGAGGATATTCCAGCTGGGGCCGGTCAATCACGACAATGGGCAGGCCCAGCTTGGCCGCAGCGGCAAATTTCGTATCCGTACCGCCGATGGCACCGCTGTTCTTGGTGATGATGACTTCCGCCCCATACTTGCGGAACAGTTCCACATTGAGTTCCATAGAAAACGGCCCCTGCAGGGCTACGATATGCCCGGCATCCAAGCCTAAATCCTCGCAGAGGGCAATAACCTCCGCTGTAGGCAGCACCCGGGCCGTCAGTTCACAGTCCTGCAGCGCAGGGCTATGGACAAACTTATCCAGATTGCGGCTGCCCGTGGTCAGAAAAATCTTCCGCCCCAGCTTTGCCGCCGTCTCTGCCGCTTCAGCGTAGCTATGCACCATGGTAATCCGGTCATAGTTCAGTGCTGACAGGTCGCGCTCATAGCGGATATAGGGAATCCCCAGCGCCGCACAAGCTTTGATGGCATTCATGCTGACATTGGCCGCATAGGGATGACTGGCATCCACCAGCAAGCGGATATCATGCTCCTGCATATATTCCTGCAAGGCCGCCTCATCCAGCGGCTTATCGTTGATCAGGCATTCCTGCCCGCAGGCATAGGAGAGCAGTTCTCCGCCATAGCGGCTCACCACCGAGGCCGCCACATCATAGCCTTTTTCCAACAGCATCTTGACGATTTCCCGGCCGTCCTGGGTGCCTGCCACGACGAAAATCATAAGCCCGGCTCCTTGTTGCCATAACCACGCGGCGTAATCATATAGCCGTCCTTGACATAGGTCATGGAGTTGCCAATGATGACCAGCGAGAACATATTGATTTCCTCGTTGGTAAAATCTTCCAGTGTGGAGATAATCTTGCCTTCACCATCGCGGCTGGCAGCCGTCACGATACCTACAGGCGTGTCGGCCTTACGATGTTTGAGCATGATTTCCCGCACGCGCTCGATATTCTCGACGCGCTTCTTGCTCTTGGGATTGTAGAGCGCCGTGACAAAATCCCCCTGCGCTGCCATTTCGATGCGCTTCTCAATGGTTTCCCAGGGCGTCAAAAGATCCGACAGGCTGATCACGGCAAAGTCATGCATCAGCGGCGCACCGAGCACCGATGCAGCCGCATTGACCGCCGAAATGCCGGCAATCACACCGCCAAATTCAGGCCGGCTCTCTTCCGGCTGCTGCAACACGAGTTCCAGCACCAGACCGGCCATGCCATAGACACCCGCGTCACCGCTGGAAACCACGACCGTATCATGGCCATCAGCAGCTTCGGCCACCGCCATCCTGCAGCGGTCAATCTCCTGCATCATGGCCGTGCCAATCACCTTGCGGTCACCCAAGAGTTCTTCAATCAATTTGATATAAGTATTATAACCGGCAATCACTTCAGCAGATTCAATCGCCTGCCGCGCCCGGGGCGTCATGTCCAAGAGACTCCCCGGGCCAATGCCTACAACTGTTATTTTTCCCATAGTAATGCCACCGTTACCTTTTCAAAATTCGTTTTCCGCAGGGCCAGTCTGCCGCCGCGCTCGCCCACAGCGCAGTAGGCCGCTGCCTCACATACATTGCCAATGCCAATATGTTCTTTGACAAATTCGGACTCTTCGAGCTGATGCGCTGCAATCATCCGGGCCATCTCATCATTCTCATAGAATTTCACCGGGCGCACCAGGCTGTCCCCGGCATAGAGGATGCCCGCCTCATGTTTCTTCACAATGGTACTGGCCAGCGCATCGATGAAGGAACGATCCCGGCCAATCATGCGGCAGGCCATATCCAGTGCCGACATGACCATAGCCGCCGGCGTTCCCCTGCGGCAGCCCACACCGGCAATCAGGCGGCGCGGCGTCAGGCAGAGGACGTTCGGCGGCAAGGCCGCGAGCTCCGGCAGCTGCCGTTCCGCCATGATAACCGCCTCCAGCTGATCCCGTTCCTCCGGGAGAAACGCCAGCAACTGACTGGTCACACATAAATCCACCGACTGGCCAAGCTGCTCCAATTTGCGCCGGTAAAACACACTATGCGGCAGTGTCTGGTCAATGCGCCAATGGATTTTCTTGCCGGCCAAAAGCCCGGCATTCAAGGTCTTGATCCGCACTTTGGGCCAGGGGCGCAAACCGAGCCGCGTGGCCAGCACATCCGGTGCCAACAGCTCATTGGCATCCGTAGCCGTGGTAATTACCGGAGCGGCACCAATGGCCTGACAAAGCTGACTAGTCAGCTCATTGGCGCCACCCACATGACCGGACAGCAGGCTGATGCCGTGCCGCCCCTGTTCGTCAAATACCACGACAGCCGGATCTGTCAGTTTGTCCTGCAGCAAAGGAGCCAAAGTGCGCACCACGATTCCCGTGGCCATGACGAAAATCAGGCCTTCATAGGCAAAGAAATTGCTCTCCACCGCCTCACTGAGCTTATGGAAGGTATGTACCTGCAGCCTTTTCCTGCTGGCATCATCCGGTGCCAGTTTTTCGCTGACATAGATATCCACATATTGGTCCAGACACTGCCGGATGGTCTGAGCAAGCTGCAATCCCTGCTCCGTCAGTGCCATACAAGCTAATCGCATTACTTCACAGCCTTTCGGAACATATGTGAAAACTCCGGCGCATAGAGGCGGGACAGATCATAATCGGCCCCGAGGCAATGGCTGACCACGATCATGGCCGTGCGGTCGATGTCCTTACCCTCGATATCCTTGACGATGGTCTGCAGTGTGCCCCGCACGATCTTCTGTTCCGGCCAGGAAGCCCGCTGCACGATGGCAATCGGCGTATCAGCCGGGTAGCCGCCTGCCATGAGCTCTTCCACGACCTTGTCCAGCATGGTGATGGACAGGTAGATGCACATGGTGGACTGATGCTGGGCCAGGCTGCGAAGCTTTTCCGCTTCCGGCACCGGCGTACGTCCTTCGTTGCGCGTGATGATGACCGTCTGGCTGATGCCCGGCAGGGTGTATTCCTGTTGCAGGGCCGCTGCCGTGGCAAAGCAGGAGCTTACCCCCGGCACGATATCGAAGGCGATATCTTTCTTGCGGAACGCATCCATCTGCTCCTGAATGGCACCATAGACCGAAGGATCGCCTGTATGCAGGCGTACCGTCATCTTGCCTTCCTTTTCCGCCGCTTCAATCACAGCCACCACTTCATCCAATGTCATCGAAGCGGAGTTATGGATCTGCGCATCCTCGCGGCAATAATCCAACAGTTTCGGGTTCACCAGAGAACCCGCATAGATTACGACATCCGCTTCCTTTAAGTATTTCGCACCTTTAACCGTAATGAGCTCCGGATCGCCGGGGCCTGCTCCCACAATATGTACCATCCTAATAATCCCTCTCCTCTTATTTCTTCCAGCAGGTCACGATATAGATGGGATTGTTGGCCTTGGCCATATCATAGGTTCCCACCTGCTGCAAGCGCGTTACCTGCACCTGAATCGCTTCATAGATATATGTATCAGAATGCGTCCGCATGTATTCAATGCACTGCATGAGCGTCTGCACCGTAATGCAGTTGAGCACAAGCCGCCCCTTGGCCTTGAGCTTCGGCGTCACTGCCTCCAAAATCTCCGGCAGACGGCTGCCGCTGCCACCGATCAGGATGGCATCCGCCTCCGGCAGGTCGGCGATACCATCCGGGGCCTCTGCCTGAATCACGCGCACATTGCTCACGGCAAAATTAGCAGCATTAGCCCGGATCAGATTGATGCCGGCCGTTTCCCGTTCGATGGCATAGACCTCACCCTGCGGTGCCAGCCTTGCCGCCTCGATGGAAATGGAACCGGTGCCCGCACCGATATCATAAACCACGGCATCCGGCGCAATCTGCGCCTTGACCAGACTCAGAATCCGGATTTCCTGCTTGGTCATCGGCACATCCTGGCGGATAAACTCCTCATCGGCAATACCAAGAAAATCCATCGCAATCTCCTCCTCTTATCTTCCAAAGAACAGCTGCAGTACGAGCCAGACAGCCACACCCACACCCAGCAGCACGATAATCACAGGCAGTGCCACGAAGAACAGGAACGCCAGCACCGCCGCAATCCCGGCCAGCATCAACACCCGCTGCAGCATATTCTTCTGCCCGAACAGCAGGTCCTTCCAGCCGAAAGTATGCAGCTGGAATCCCCGGCCGAAATCCCGGCCATATTGCTCCTGCCGGGAGCGGGACTCCTGCCCGCCGCCTTCTTCAATGGTTATGCCGTCATAGGCATTGCGCTCGTCCGGAGACATGACGCGTACTTTGCTCTCTTCCTGTTCCATGGCTCTCACCTCGTTTTCTTCAATAATAAAGACTCTTGATAAAGGCTTCCTCCGTCAGATAGCGGGGATCGAAGAGTTCGCAGTCCAAAACCTCGCAAATCTTCTGCATGTTCGCCTTCACCCGGGCACTGTCAATGCCCAACAGCTCATAGATTTCCGTCTGATTGGCCAGCTGTACCCCATTTAACTGAGCAAACTGCAGGATCAGCGCCGTAATCATGATATCATCGGTCTTCTCGATAGCTGCCACCGTCACATAGTCCATAAAGAATTTGAGCAGCAGCTTGATTTCAAAATGGCTGAAGCCTACATGCTTCGCCACGCGTTTGAGCATATCGATATCGGCCGCAAACTGCGTTGTCACCTCTGGATTATCCTCCACCGACGGCGTGATCTTGCAGCTTTTGAGCACATTGAGCTGGGCATAGCTGACCAATATCTGCAACGTATGCCGCACGACACCGGCATGACGGGCAAAGAAATCCTTGAGTTCCGCCTGTGGGGCCTGACACTTGAACAGGTCAAACTGCCGCAGGATCACATCCCGCATCCGCTTTTGCAATTTGGGGCTGGCCTGCAGGGACGTAATGTAGTTTAAAAGCATCACTCCATGCGAATGGATATGCCCATAGAGCAGGCAGGAATTGTAATTGCCCAGAGCCAGCTCCGGCACCGGCAGCTCAAAGCTCTCCCCCGTGAAGAAATCCCGGCAGCCCACAAAATCTTCCGTCACCGACTCGATGCGGAACACCGTGAATTTCGAGCGCAATAAGTCCCGCAGGATATCCTGCTCCGAAGTCGAGAGCTTTTCCCGCTCATGTTCATAGTAATAACGCAGCGGAATCGCATCGGAACCAATCAGATGATAGTCAAACAGGAAAAAATCCCAAAAGCCGAACCAGAAATTATGCCGTTCATCCGGCGTCTGTCCGTCGTTGCCATCGTAATCCGGGCCGGCATACATGACCACAGCCCGGTCCATGTCCCGGCGAAAGGGCGGCTGCTTGTAATAATCGTCCACTTTATGCAGCAGGGAATCCAGCATCTTGTTCAGACGCTGCATGGTTTCAGCGGGCACTTCCTCCATATGCTCCAGCGAGCTGTAGAATTCATCCCCGTCCCGGCGGTCGGGCAGAAAGAAATAGCCCCCCTCATAGAGGGACTCCTTGGCTGCCGTAAGCCCCGGGCGATAGTCCTCCGTCTTCTGCGTGCGCTGCAGATAGGCATAGAACTTATCCGCCATGGCGAAGAACCGATTCACATCCGCCTCCGCCAGCATAAAGTCCGGCTGCGCACTGGCGTAGCGATAGATGATTTCCTGATAGTCATAGACCGTCAGCGAGCCCAGTGAGTACAAATCCAGCTGGTCCACATATTCAATAAGCAGGGAAATCGCGCTCCAAATGCGCTTCAGATCCTCATCCTCTGCCCCATGCCAGGCATTGCGCCGCAAATAAGCTTCCACTGTCCCCTGCGGGACAATCTGCTGGGCAGCGCTGTTATCCTCATAAAATTGTTCGACCAGTGAATATACATTAACCATACTTCTGGAACCTCTGCTGCATTCATAAATTAACAAAAAATATTATAGCATATTAGGTGGTATTGTTCAAAAGGAATTCCCCTTTAAACGATAGCAAAAATCGCCAGCCTGTAGAGCCAGCGATTTTCTGTGTGATGTCAATCATTCAGGTTAATCATTGAAGAGTTCCGTGGAGAGATAACGGTCGCCCGTATCCGGCAGCAGAGCCACGATGTTCTTGCCCGCAAACTCCGGACGCTTGGCCAGCTGCACAGCGGCAGCCAGCGCAGCACCGGCGGAGATGCCGACCAGCACGCCTTCGCTATGCGCGAACTGACGGCCAAATTTGAAGGCATCCTCATTGCTGATGGGCAGGACTTCATCGTAAACCTTGGTATCCAGGGTTTCCGGCACAAAGCCTGCGCCAATGCCCTGAATCTTATGCGGACCAGCCGTGCCCTGACTGAGCACCGGCGAGCTTTCCGGTTCAACGGCCACCACATGGACATCAGCCTTCTGCTTCTTGAGATAACGACCTACGCCCGTAAGGGTACCGCCCGTGCCAACGCCGGCGATGAAAGCATCCACCTGGCCATCGGCATCCTGCCAGATTTCCGGGCCGGTCGTAGCTTCATGGATGGCCGGGTTAGCCTGATTGGTGAACTGGGACGGAATGAAGGCATTCGGCGTTTCCTTGGCCAGTTCTTCGGCCTTGGCAATGGCGCCCTTCATGCCCTTGGCACCATCGGTCAGCACAATCTGCGCGCCATAAGCCTTCAGGAGGTTGCGGCGCTCCACGCTCATGGTCTCCGGCATGGTCAGGATGGCCTTGTAACCGCGGGCCGCCGCAAAGCTGGCCAGGCCAATGCCCGTATTACCGCTGGTCGGCTCGATGATGACCGTGTCCTTATTGATTTTGCCTTCTTTTTCAGCCTGCTCGATCATGGCCTTGGCAATGCGGTCCTTGACACTGCCGGCCGGGTTCAGGTATTCCAGCTTGACCAGGATATTGGCCTGCAGGTCATTGGCTGCAATAAAGTTGTTGGCCTTTAAGAGCGGCGTGTTGCCGATCAGTTCCGTTACGCTATTGTATATCTTTGCCATTGGAAATACTCCCTTCTGTCATTATTTGGCTGCTGCAAAACCCTTTTCAAGGTCCGCGATGATATCGTCAACATGTTCCGTGCCGATGGACAGGCGAATGGTGCTCTGGGAAATGCCCTGGTCAGCCAGTTCCTCATCCGTCAGCTGGGAATGGGTAGTGGTTGCCGGATGGATTACGAGGCTCTTGACATCGGCCACGTTAGCCAGCAGGGAGAAGATTTCGAGATTGTCGATGAACTTCCAGGCTGCTTCTTTGCCGCCCTTGATTTCAAAGGTGAAGATGGAAGCGCCGCCATTCGGGAAATACTTCTCATAGAGCGCATGGTCCGGATGATCCGGCAGGGACGGATGGTTGACCTTAGCCACCTGCGGATGCTTGCTCAGGAATTCCACAACCTTCTTGGTGTTCTCTGCATGACGGTCAAGGCGCAGGGAGAGAGTTTCCACACCCTGCAGCAGCAGGAAGGCATTGAAGGGAGAAATCGTTGCACCGGTGTCGCGGAGCAGGATAGCACGGATGTAAGTAACGAAAGCAGCCGGGCCAACTGCATCATAGAAGGATACGCCATGGTAGCTGGGGTTCGGATCTGCGATGCCGGCGTATTTGCCACTCTTCTTCCAGTCGAACTTGCCGGCCTCAACGATGATGCCGCCCAAGGTGGTGCCATGACCGCCGATGAACTTCGTTGCCGAATGAACCACGATATCCGCACCATGTTCAATCGGACGAATGAGGTACGGGGTGCCGAAGGTATTGTCGATAACCAGCGGCAGGCCATGTTTATGGGCGATTTCGGCGATAGCATCGATATCGGGAATATCGCTGTTGGGGTTGCCCAGGGTTTCCAAATAGATGGCTCTGGTGTTTTCCTTGATGGCCCCTTCCACTTCTGCCAGATTATGGGCATCCACGAAAGTGGTTTCTACGCCATACTGGGGCAGGGTGTGAGCCAGCAGGTTGTAGCTGCCGCCGTAGATGGTTTTCTGTGCTACGATATGGCCGCCGTTTGCAGCAAGTGCCTGAATCGTGTAGGTGATAGCAGCAGCACCAGATGCAACCGCGAGAGCTGCGCTGCCGCCTTCCAGAGCAGCGATGCGTTTTTCCAGAACATCCTGCGTGGAGTTGGTCAGGCGGCCGTAGATGTTACCGGCATCGGCAAGGCCGAAACGATCAGCAGCATGCTGGCTGTTACGGAATACATAAGAAGTCGTCTGGTAAATAGGTACCGAACGGGCATCCGTTGCCGGATCCGGCTGTTCCTGTCCTACGTGAAGCTGCAAGGTTTCAAATTTGTACTGGCTCATAATAAAATCTCCCTTCTCATTCAAAAAGAGGCTCCAAAAGCTCCACCCTGCACGAGTGTCTTGCTCCTGGAACCTCCAATTTTTTTGGTCAGTTCTTTTCTCTTTTAGGTTTTATGCCAAATCTTTTTGGCATGTCTATATGTTACAGTATTACACCTAGTATGTCAATAGTATTTTAGAAAAAACTTCCATTTTATTTTTGGCTCTCACGAATCAGCTGTGTAAACTCCTCCCAGCCAACTCTATCCAGCATATTGCGGAAGCGCTCGCCCTTGTTGGCGTGCTGTTCAAAGTAATCCAGGGCCGCATCCAGTGCCTTGCGCAGTTTGTCCTCACCGTAAATCAGCGGCACGATCTTCTTGCCGATGGCAATGCGGTTGCCATAGAGACCGCCGAAAGACACAACGAAGCCGGTCTTTTTCTCGAAGGCCTCGAATTTGCAGCCCTTGATACACTTGCCGCAGAAATAGCATTTCTTCCGATCCCAAAGGATTTTGCCCTTTTCCCGGTCAATGGACAGGGCCTCCCGCGGACAGATTTTCACGCAGGCGCCGCAGAGCTTGCACTTATCCTTCTGCCAAAGGGGCTTGACTCCGCCTTTGACACCGATATCATTTTCCTCGGTCTTCAGGCAGTTGTTATGGCAACCCGTAAAGCCCACCTTGAACTTATGAGGCAGCATCTTGCCCGCATAGCGCTCGGCAAATTCTTCGGCCAGCCTTGCGGTATCAATCAGCCCGGACCGGCAGATAGCATTGCCTTGACAGGCGGTAATGGTGCGCACCTGCGGGCCGCAGAAGCCCGTAGCCAGGCCGCCCGCTTCCAGTGCCTGCTTGACTTCCTCAATATCCGACTCCTTGATAAAGGGAATCTCTATGCCCTGACGGGAAGTCAGATGCACATAGCCTTCGCCAAATTTTTCCGCCACTTCCTGCACGGTCTGCAGCTGAGCGGCGGTGAACTTGCCGCCGACGCTCTTTAAACGCATGGAAAAACAGCCGGGCTGCTTCTGCTGCATAAAGCCGTGGGCTTTCAGCTCCTTGTAATCATATGCCATAGTATCGCTCTCCTAAATTTAGTTCTGCTATCAGTATAACCTCAAATGCCCTCGCCGTCTATGCCGCTGAAGACTTCCCGTTCCGTGCGTTCAAGGCGGACGATTTCGCCATCCTTGACCACCACGATGAGCTCGCCGTTCTGGGGCAGGTGGTTCATGATATAGCGCATAGCCTTCTGGGAGAATTCGCCCGCCTGTTCCTTTTCGGCCCCCAGCACGATGCCGCCGCCGGCCACATCGTAGCCGTCCACCAGCACGAAGCGCCCTGTAGCCTGATAGTCCTGAAAGCGGTCAAAGGCGATTTCCTCTTTGAGTTTCAGGATAACCTCTGCCACATCATTGAGACGGATTTCCTTGACCGTATCTGCTGCCCGCTGGTCAAGGCTGGAGGCGTCAATAAGCTTTTCAATGCTCTCCACCTGTGCCTCCACTTCCTGGGTACCCAATTTGAGTTTATAGCGGCGGTTGAGCTTCAGGGAATTCTTGCCCAGCCAGAACAAGGACACCCGCAGGCGCTTGCCCGTAAGGGGCGGCGTATCGGAAGCTTTCGTGATGATTTCTCCCCGCTGATTGAAGAATTCATCCGCCACCTGAATGCCTGTGGAGGCGCCGGCACTAGCCTGCTCCACCTTATCCTTGGCCCGCCAATAAGGGAAAGCCACAACTTTCGTCTTGCGGCCGCCGGGGTAGATGGCAATCTCATCGCCCACCGCCAATTGTCCGGCCTCAATACGTCCCGCGATGATGCGGCGGGAATCGAACTTATAGACATCCTGAATTGGCAGGCGCAGGGCCTTGCTCGCAGCAGCTGACTCCCCTTCCAGTAAGTCCAGCGCTTCCAGGAGCGTTTCCCCCTTATACCATTCCATATGCTCCGAATGGCTGGCGATATTGTCTCCCTGTAAACCGGATACGGGAATGTATTTGAGCGGATAAACGCCCAGTTCCGCCAGGAAAGCGCCCATCTCATGCTTGATTTTCACAAAGGCAGTTTCGGCATAGCCTGCCAAATCCATCTTGTTGACCACGACATAAACTTTCTTGATGCCCAACAGGCTCAGCATATAAGCATGGCGGCGGCTCTGTTCCTGCACGCCCTGCTTGCCATCCACAATCAAGAGTGCCGCTTCGGCCCCCGCAGCCCCGGAAATCATATTCTTGAGGAATTCCTTATGCCCCGGCGCGTCGATAATCACATAGTCACGCTTCTCCGTGGAAAACTGGATGCGGGTGGTGTCGATGGTAATGCCCTGCTGCTGTTCTTCCTCGAAGGCATCCAGGAGATAGGCGTACTCAAAGGGCTTGCCCGTGTCATGGGCGATTTTCTCCACCTTGGCGATGGCTCCCTGGGGCAGGGAATCCGTATCGTAGAGCAGCCTGCCAATGACCGTGGACTTGCCGTGGTCCACATGGCCCACCACCACGATGTTCAGACCTGCCTCTTTATGTTCCAATTCTTTACTCATTACATATACCCCTCTTTCCGCAGTTTCTGCATCGCATAGGAATCTTCCTGATCCTGCTTGCGCCCCGCCCGCTCGCTGGTGGTGGTGTGCTTCAGTTCCTCGATGATCTTATCCAGCGTATCCGCATCGGAATCAATCTGCCCCGTGCAGCAGGCACAGCCCAACGAGCGGTAACGCTTGCCGTTCTTGGCAAAGTACAAATCAATGATAGGAATATTCTCCCGGCGGATGTACTCCCAGATATCCAGCTCATTCCAGGCCAGCAATGGATGGACGCGGATGTGATGGCCCTTCGGGAAATCCGTCTTGAACTGATCCCAAAGTTCCGGCGGCTGATTGGCATAATCCCAGGCGTCGTCCTCCTTGCGCTCGCTGAACACACGCTCCTTGGAACGGGAACCTTCCTCGTCCCGACGCACGCCCACGATCAGGCCATCAAAGCCGTATTCCTTGACCACCTGCTTGAGCCCTTCGGTCTTTAATGCCTGGCAGCAGGCCAGACGCCCCTTGTCCGGCCCCATGCCCACATCGATAGCCGCCTGATTGGTATGGACAATCAAATCCAGATTCAGTTCCTTGGCCACCCGGTCACGATAGGCAATCATTTCCGGGATCTTGTGCTTCGTATCCACATGGATAAAGGGAAAAGGGCAATGGCCGTAAAAGGCTTTTTTCGCCAGCCATAACAGGACCGTCGAATCCTTGCCAATCGACCAGAGCATGCCCAGCTTGCCCAATTTCTTGTAAGCTTCCCGTAAAATATAGATGCTTTCTGCTTCCAACGCATCCAACTTATCTGCTGTTTCCACTTGTGACATAACGCTCCCCCACTTATATATCTAATATTTATTGGCTTCACCCTTGGCCGTGACAATCTCATCAAAACTGCCATCGGGCCAGTACATCTGCCATTTGATTTCATTTTTGGTATTCTCGGCATAAAGCCTTCCGCCGCGGCCGCCTAAATCTGCCGCCAGATAATAGTAAATTGCCTGCCGCGGGCACTCCTTGACACAGGCCGTGCAACCCCAGCAGTCCCGCACATCGCGGATAACTGCCCTGCCCGCCTTCACCTGCAGGAGATTGCCGGGGCAGACCTCCGTGCACAGGCCGCAGCCCACACACTTGGCCGCTTCGATGGCGATGCTCATACAACCGCCTCCTCTTTCCCCGCAGCCAATGGCCGTCTTATAATCCTGATTTTTCCTTGCTCCAGCTTGGAATTGATAAACACCTTATAATCCTCCCGGCGCTCAGGATAATCCAAGTGCTCGGCAAAGGCATGCCAGCGGGTTTCCTTGCGGGCAGCCAGATGTTCAATCAGCGCCTGGCAGACCAGCAGCCGCTCCCGCAGTTCAAAAATCTTCAAGAGGCCATAAAAATCTTTGGCTTTCAATTCCTCGCTAAGCTGCGTCAATCGCTCGATATGCTTGCGGGCAATCTTCAGCGAACTTTCACTGTAAGCATAGTACGTCTTAATCCCCCCGGCGTATTCATCCATGGCCTGCTGCATGGCTTCTTCCAAACTTTCCACCGTGTAAGGACTGTCATTATCCTGGCCTAAGAATTGCTGTACCTGCCGGATGATTTTTTCCTTTATCCATGCTGAATCAAAATTCGGTGCAACCCCTTCGGCAAACTTCGCCGCCGATTGCGCTGCAATCTCGCCTTCTACAAAGGAACCCGTCACGTATTTCTGCGGACAGCCGCCGGCCACATCACCGGCAGCAAAGAGCCCTGGCAAGGTAGTTGACCGGTCAGCGCCAATCCAGTAGCCGCTGGCGGTATGGCCGCCTACTACATAGGGCTCGGAACCTTCGATTTCCACATCAAATTCGCTGGGGTTCAGCCCGCTTTCCCGCCAGAAAAGTGTCTGGGCGGGGGCCATATTGAGATAGGCCCGCTCCAAAGCCGCCGCCTGTTCCAAGCTGATACCGTGGGTGCTTAGATAGCAGGGGCCATGGCCTGCCAAATTTTCCTTGACCACTGCCCAAAGCCGCTCTGCTGTGGTATTGCCGTATTTGGCCTGATACGCCTTCCCGCGGGAATTGACCTGGGGCGCGCCCACTCCCTGGGCAATCGTACCGGTTGGCGCGATTGTCCCCTTGCACCTGAGGGCAATAAAACGCATCTCGAAAGTGGTCATCTCCGCCCCTGCCCGCAGACCCATGGCATAACCGGCACCGGTATTGAAGGGACTGTACCACATCTTATGGCGGGAAGTGCCGGGATGATTGGGCTGATAAAGCCCTGCCGCCCCGCCCGTGGCGCAGATAACGGCCCTGGCCGTAAAGAGCACGATTTCTTCCTTTCGCAGATCAATCCCCCAGGCACCGCGAATTTGACCGTCAGCTGCAATGTAGTCCACCACATTGATATGATTTCTGACTTTGACATTTGACTGGTCAAGTACAGCTCTAGCCAAAATCGGCTTGATATTTTCTCCGTTGATCTTGATATTACGCCAGCCCCGTGAAGCATAGCTGCCATCGGGATTTTTCTGGATGACCAGCCCCAGCTTTTCCAGTTTGGCGGTGACTTCGTTAAGCCCCTCGCTCATGGACAGGAGCAAATCCTCCCGCACGATGCCTGCCGCATCCTCCTTGGCATAATCCGCATAATCCTTTGGTGTATGGCCTTGGGTAATATAGGCATTCAGGGCATTTACCCCGGCTGCCAGGCAGCCGCTGCGCTTGATATTGGCCTTGTCCACCAACAATACAGACAATCCAGGGTGTTCTTCGCCCAATGTGATGGCGGCATAACAGCCTGCCGCCCCGCCGCCGATTATGAGTACATCTGCTTTTTCTTCTCTTACGTTCACTGTTATCATCTGCCTTAAATCACCACTGACTCCCGCTGTTTGGCGCGGTTTTCGATGATGCGGGTCTGCCCCGCTTCCAGACTGTAGATGCGATGGATAAAGGCCAAAGCCTTATCCCCCACCTGCAGAGGCTCCTTTTCCAGACTGCGGGCCGCCCGCAGGATCTGTCCCCGCACCTCAATATCCACCGCCATGTTGCTGCCCCGGAAATACGTGGCCTTGACCACACCTTCCTCGGCACCAACGGGCAGGGAAATCTCTTTGGCGTCCTTGGCCAGCTCGATGAATTCCGGCCGGATCAGCCCCATATGCGCGCCTTTCGTATTGTCCGCAAAGCCCTTGAACAGCGTATAATCCGGCACCTTCACCGACTCGCCGATAAAATCGGCCACAAAGGGTGTCTGGGGCGTCTGATAGATTTCCAGCGGGCTGCCCGCCTGTTCGATCTGTCCACGGTTGACGATGATGATCTTATCTGCCACCTCCACGGCCTCGTCCTGGTCATGGGTGACAAAGAGACTCGTGATACCCAGTTTATGGATGGCATTGCGCAGCCAGCTCCGGAGCTCCTTGCGCACCTTGGCATCAATGGCCGCAAAGGGTTCGTCCAGCAGGAGCACCTTGGGATTGGGCGCCAATGCCCGGGCAAAGGCCACCCGCTGGCGCTGGCCGCCGGATAACTGCTGGGGATAGCGCTTGGCCACCGCCGACAGCCCCGTAAGCTCCAACAGTTCATCGGTCCGCACCTTGATGGTATGGCTGTCCACATTCTGCACCCGCAGGCCAAAGGCCAGATTATCCCGCACCGTCATATGGCGGAACAAGGCATAATTCTGGAATACGAAGCCAATGCCCCGGTGACGGGCAGGAATATCATTGACCCGCTGCCCTGCGATGAGGATTTCGCCCTTGTCGGGCTTTTCCAGCCCCGCAATCATCCGCAAGAGCGTGGTCTTGCCGCTGCCGGAAGGACCCAAAAGTCCGGCCAGCTGGCCTTTCTCCACCCCAAAGCTGGCATCGTCTGCCGCCTTGAAGCTGCCGTAATATTTTTCGATATGTTTAAGCTCTACCTCATAGCCCATGTTCATCAGTCCTTTCCTTCTTATTGAGCCGCCACTCCACCAGATTGCGGAGGATCAGCACCACGACCGCCAATATCACTAAGATAGAAGCCACCGCAAAGGCCGCCGTAAAATTATATTCATTGTAGAGGATCTCGATATGCAGGGGCAGGGTGTTGGTCTTGCCCCGGATATGACCGGACACCACCGATACGGCCCCAAACTCGCCCATGGCCCGAGCACTGCAGAGGATAATGCCGTAGAGCAGTCCCCATTTGATATTGGGCAAGGTAATCTGCCAAAAGATCCGCCAGCCGCTGGCCCCCATGAGGGCCGCCGCTTCTTCCTCCTGCCGCCCCTGCGTTTCCATCACCGGCACAATGCTGCGGGCAATAAAGGGCAAAGTCACAAAGATGGTGGCCAGCACAATCCCCGGCACCGCAAACACCACCGCCACCTGATAGGCCTGCAGTGTATCATAGAAAGGGCTCAGCCTGCCAAAGAGCATGATAAAGAACAAGCCCGCCACCACCGGCGACACCGCAAAGGGCAGGTCAATGATGGCCCCCAGCAGGCTCTTGCCCCGGAAGTCAAACTTCGTCAGCAGCCAGGCCGCCGCCAGACCGAAGATGGTGTTGGACAGCACCGCTAAAATCGTTGCCTCCGCCGTCAGCCACAATGCCTTCTGGGCAAAGGGTTCGCTGACAGCTCTTACATAAGCCGCCCAGCCCTTAGCCAGCGCTTCTACGCCGATAAGTACCAGCGGCAGAACCATCATCACCACCAGGAAGGCCGCCCCCAGCAAGATCAGCGACCACTTGACCAGCTTTTCCTGCCAGGACTCTTTCCCCAGTTGTTCTTTTGCTTTGACACCTGCCAACTTGCTGACCAGTTCCATCAGCAACACCTCCTATCCCTGCCATCGGCTTCCCTAATCCACACCATCATAACGCTCCCCCCAATAATTACTGCATAAGAAAAAGGCTCTGCAAACAGCCCCTATGGGCAATCTGCAGAACCTCCAATTTCTTTGGTCAGTTCAACCCGATTTACACTTTTTACCATCGCCGCTCATTGACGATGACTTTATGTTACACCATTACACCTAGCATGTCAATAGGTGTAAGCCATTTTTGCCAAAAAACTTTTCCCTTTTCATCATGAATCAGCACAAATCCTTGCGTTTGGCCGCCTGGTCAATCAGCGCACGCCCTTCTGCCAAGGCCGCTGGCAGATAATCATCTTCCCATTCCCGGCCTGCCTTTTCGAGCTTTTTGATTTCCGCCCAATCGGTGACGGGGCTGCCATCCGGCATACGCATCGGTTCATGAAATATATGCGGATGCCGGCGAATCATCTTTTCCGCCGCAACGCGGGCCACATCCTGTAAATCAAACAGCCCTTCCTTCTCCGCCAGATTAGCGTGAAAAATAACCTGCAGCAACAGGTCGCCCAGCTCTTCCTTGAGATTTTCCGCCTTGCCCGTTGCCGACAGGATATTGATTCCCGCCAACACCTCGCAGGCTTCTTCAATGCAGCCCGCCTTCACACTTTCATGCGTCTGCGCCTTATCCCAAGGACAACCATCATCCGCTTGAAGTTTATCGACAATATCTTTCAGGCGCTGTACCTCATCTTGCTTCATTTACGTTCCCCCGTACCTTCAAATACTTCGCCTCCAGCTTTGCCAGCGTCCCATCCATGCGCAGCTCGGCCAGCACAAAGTTGATATAGTTCAGAAACTCCTGATCACCCTTGGTCATCAGGATACCGCAGGAATGGCGGGTAAACGGCTCATGGATAAGCGGCGCGGCCAGCCTGCTATCCTTTTCCACATAGCGGGCAGCCTCCACGGTTTCCGTAATCATGATATCGGCTTTCCCTTCGGCAATCTGCCGGGGGATATCCGCGTTTTCCTGATGGACGATAAGCTGCGCTTTTTTCAGATTAGCATGGGCAAATTTCTCATTGGTGCCGCCGGGATTGATCATCACGCGGACTGAGGGCTTGTCAATATCTGCAAGGCTCTGGAACTTACCAGCATCCGCCTTCCGGCAGAGGATGGTCTTGCCGAACACGCCTTCACCATAAGCATCAGACATGGCCATCACCTTGGCCCGGGCGAAATTGCGCGAAATGCCGCAAAGGGCAATATCGAATTTTCCAGCCAGCGTATCTGCCGTAAGCGTTGGCCAGCTCGTCGGCACATATTCAATCTTCACCCCCAGAGAATCTGCGATAATCTGGGAAAGTTCCGCATCAATCCCTTCATATTCTCCGGTCTGCGGATTGCGATAGGACATTGGGATATAATCCCCCGTAGTGCCGATCCGTATCGTTCCCCTGGCCGCAATATCCTCCAAATGCCCGGCCTCGGCATACATTCCCGGCAAAATCAGCAGGGCAAAGGTCATAATGCATACCATCAGTTTCGCTACTATATTCTTTCTCCCCATATTTCTCCCCCTCAAACTCGTTTATCGCCAAAATTATTTCCCGGACTGCGGCAAAATAATGTCACACTCGAACATCCGCAGCCATGGATTTTTGACCTTAAAGCCCTGCAAGAAGTCAAAATGCGGCAGATTCTTATTGGCAAAAGCCTGCATACGTTCATTGTTCTGCTGTTCCGCAAAGGCGAGTTTATCCTGCAATTTTATATAGTAACCCGGATTGCCGAATTGTTTCACCAGTTCATCGCCGACCACCGTACGAACATTGGCCTGATAGGCCCAGTCATCCAGATAGCGCACAGCCAGCAATTTGTTCCTGCCAGCCTCCGTCATCTTGGGCGCCAGCATGCCTGTCCCGATGGCAAAGCCCGTGGAATTGGTCGCGGTATTCCAGCCCGAATACGTACGCAGTTTGAACAACAGGCCCTTCTGCCGCAACTGTTCCAGCAGCGCATTATCGGCACCATTGGAATATTTGATATCCGCTACGCCGACTGGATAGCCCTTTGCCACATAATCTGCCACCAGACCGGCAAAGTGTTTCGTGCTCTTGTCCGCTGTCAGCTGCGGCTGGAAATTACCGCCATCCGGGTATCTATTATGCAGGCCGATGGTTTTTCCTTTTTTTTCCGTATTCACCAGCAACACGAAATCCGCCCGCTTAGGCTCCGGCACTTTAAGACCACCGGCAATGGCCAGCGCTGCATCTACGGAAGCTGAAATCTTTTCATCGGAAAAGGCAGGAACCGTATCACCGCCCTTGCCTTCATTATATGCCACATAAACAAAGGGCATCTCATAAGTCATATCGTTGACCGCGCGATTCAGCAACAGGACATTGAACTCGTCAATCCCTGGCATGGACTGGAACTTCGTCCGCGGCAGCTTGTTCTTCGCCGCATAGTCTAGGATTTCCCGATTCTCCCGATGCGTCTGGCAAAGCGGTGCATTATCGTCACGGCCGAGAATCAGATAGTCAATCACACCATCCCGGGCATAATCCATCAGTTTTTTGGTTGCCGCCAGATTCTTAGCCCGGCGCGCCAGCCAATCCTGCATATATTCCGCAGGGATTGCCTTTTCCCGCTCCTGCAGCATCTTTTCCTCTTGTTTGGACAATCCCTCTGTTTCCTTTTTATCCATCAAACGTGAATAATGGAAGAAATCCGCACCATATTGCGCATAATAATCCGGTTCCTCGATATTCCCTTCCTGCCCCCAGTCAGGCGTCCGCATCAGCGAATCGAAAACATAGAGATGCAGCCGCGGATTATCCTTACGCAGCTGCGCAAAACCTTCGATGCGCTCTGCCAGCTTCGCCTCAGAAACCTCATGCTTGCGCGATGGAATCAGACCGCCATATAGCATGGAATCGGAAGCGATAACCGCCGAGTCTGCCGCCTTGGCATTCTCATCGAGCCATTGCCAAAGCTCATCCGGATGCCCCATATTCGTGGCATTGCTCAAAAGCTCCTGCGGCGGCAAAATCATTTCATACCCCGCCTCCTGCAGAACCTCCACCGTCTGACGATAGGAAATCGGCCTGTCGTCATGAGGAATAAACAAAATCTTCCCCGCCGCTGCTCCCACATGCATCGACAACACCAGCCCCCCTAAAATCAATAAGGAAACTATTTTCCTCAATCTCTTTTTCAATCAAATATCCTCCCTATAATCTGAATTCTATCTCCACTATACTTCAAGACCAAGCCAAAATCAACACAAAACACCCACGCCAAGCAAGAAACAAACCGGACTTGGCGCAGGTGCTTGCTTTTTGACCGGAGTCCGCTGCCGCAGGCTGACTCCTAAGCGAAAAAACTGTACATAACGCTGAAAGCCGCGCCGTGGTGACCGGCGCAATCCAGCTAAGTCAACGGCATTCCCGAGGGAGTCATTCAGGACGCAGGGCAAAAAGCAAGCACCTGCGCCCCCACGCATTTCTGTTATTGCCCCGCACTCACATAACTGCGTTTTTCCTTAGGAATCTCCTCCCAACGGATCTCACTGGCCGGAATCTTATGCTTCAGCCCCCAGGCCGCCGCAATCCCCGCGGCTTCCCCAATGCTCATACAGGTAGGCTGGATGCGCATAGACGCCTGTAGAATAAAGCTGGCACTGATGCAGCGCCCCGTCACCAGCAAATTCTTGATTTCATTCGTCACCAACGAACGATAGGGAATCTCATAGAACCCGCCCTGGGGCAGCTTTTCCGAGACCTTCTCCCCATGCGCATCAATGAACCATGCCGTACGGCAGACCGCATCAGGGAAACGGCTCTGATTGTGATAGTCATCCTCCACGAGATAATACTTGCCACGAATACGCCAGGATTCCCGTGCCCCGAGCATGGCCGCTTCGCGGCTGATAAAGGCATGCTCGAAGCCCGGCAAATGACGGATCAAGTAATTGGCAATATTATGCATCATCCGGCGGCCAAAGGTCACAGCCTTGCTATAGGAGATGGGATCACTGGCCGAAAAACGCACAGGTATTTCCGGACAGTTCATGCTCATGACACCATCCTTGCCAATAATGGTGTAGCCCTGCATGTATTCCGCCTCTTCCTGCGTGATTTCACCGCACTCCACGCCCTTGGCCATAATCTCTTCGAGCTTATAGCGCTGCTTGCGGTGCATGGCCTCGGCAATCTCAAAATACGGCGGCTTAGACTTGCACCAATCCTCCTTGAGCTCAATGGCCACATGCTGATAAAGCCGCTTTACATCTATGCCGCCCATTTCAAAGCGGAAGGACAGGGGCTGGTTATTCCCGGTCTTTTCATAGCCCCGCTCAAAGGGAATACCTGCTGCCCGGGACAGATACGCATCCCCTGTCGCATCCACAAAAGTCTTGGCCTTGATGGCAGCCAAACCTGCAATAGTCTGCACGATAACCGCCGTAATCTCTGCCCCTTCCTTGACCACATCCACGAGAACCGTCTGATAGAGGATATTGACACCGGCCTCCGCACACATCTCATCATAGATCAGGGCCAAAGACTCAGGATTATGCCAAGTCTGCGCCGTCACGCCATCATAAGGTTCAATCCCATGTTTGCGCAGGCGGTCTTTTACTTCTGCCACATAGGGCGTATCACTGTCCGGCGCATGGGTATCCATAAAGGGATAAACACAACCCAGGACTGCCAAGCCGCCTAATGCCACACCGCGCTCCAGCAGGACCGTTTTCGCCCCCTTGCGCGCGGCATTTATAGCCGCCGCCGTTCCGGATGGACCGCCGCCCGCAACGCAAACATCCACATCATAAAGCACAGGCAGTTTTTCCTGCCCAAAATCCAGCACCGCTTTTCCCTTAGCCTCAGCAACGCCGCCCCCCATAACCAGCCCGGCCGCCGCCAGTCCTGTCATCTTCATGAAATCCCGCCGAGAAATAGGAATACCAAATGATTGTTCCATTATGTCCATCCTCCTCAGATTCAGCGGACAGTCCGCTTCACATCATCTCCATAAATGGTCTTGAAATCATCCCGCATAGAATTTCTCCCTTCAATCTCCAACTCAATATACTCTGATAAAATTCGACCTGCACATAAATGAATCCTGCCACCATAAGCAAAATGCCCCAAGGCCGCCTCCGACTGTTCCACAAAACGCCAAAAGCACCCGCACCAAGAATCAAACTGAACTTGGCGCAGGTGCTTGCTTTTTGACCGGAGTCCGTTGCCGTAAGGCTGGCTCCTAAAAGAAAAAACCTGGATACAACATTGAATGACAGAAATCAAGCCCCCAATCGTTGTAATCTATAATGCTGATACCCATTCAACACCAGCAATACCAGCAGCGACATAGCCAGCATCACAATGGCCACCGCGGCCGCCGCCTGATAATCAAACTGCTCCAGCTTGGTCATGATGAGCAGCGGCGCAATCTCCGTCTCAAAGGGCACATTGCCTGCGATAAACACCACGCTGCCATATTCCCCAATCCCCCGGGCAAAGGCCAGCGCAAAACCGCTGATCAGCGGTGTGATGAGTTCCGGCAGGATTACCTTGCGGAAAGTCAGGAACTTCCCCGCTCCCATAATGGCCGCCGCCTCTTCCAAAGAAGCATCCAAATCCCTGAGCACCGGCTGGACGCTGCGCACCACAAAGGGAATCCCCACAAACACCAGCGCAATGGTAATGCCCACCGCCGAAAAAGCCGACGGAATACCTGCGGCATAGAAGAACTGCCCCAGCCAGCCATTTTCCACATAGAGGGTGGTCAGCGCAATGCCCGCTACCGCCGTAGGCAGGGCAAAGGGCAGATCGATAAGACCATCCATCAGCCGCTTGCCAGGAAAATCATAACGCACCAGCACCCAGGCCAGCAACAGGCCAAAGACGGCATTGATGACCGCCGCGGCCAAAGCGCAGCCAAAACTCAGCGCATACCCATGCAACATACGGTAATCCGTCACCTGCTGGATAAAGCTTTCCCCACTCATGCCGCTGGCATAGAGTACGAAAGCCCCCAGCGGCAGGAAAATCAACAACGACAGATAAAAGAATACGATTCCCAAGGCGAATCCGCCTCCCGGGATGACCTGCCCCAGCTTCAGCATATCGCTTCCCCCTTCTATAAATCACTTCTTGTAAATCTGGTCAAAAGTGCCCCCATCGGCAAAATGTTCCTTCTGAGCTTTCGTCCAGCCGCCAAAGGCTTCGTCAATGGTAAAGAGCTTGAGTTCCGGGAACTGGCTCTTGTACTTCTCGAACACGGTCTTGTTGCGGGGACGGTAGAAATTCTTCGCTGCAATTTCCTGACCGGCATCGGAATAGAGATAGTTGATATAAGCTTCGGCCACCTTGCGGGTGCCTTTCTTGTCTACAACCTTATCCACCACAGCCACGGAAGGTTCTGCCAAAATGGACAAGGACGGCGCCACGATCTCAAAGTCCGGCGAATCTTTCAGTGTAATCAAAGCTTCATTTTCCCAGGCAATCAGCACATCTCCCTGACCGCGCTGCACAAAGCTCGTAGTTGCGCCGCGGGCACCAGAATCCAAAGCCACCACATTCTGGAAAAGCTTCTTGATGAAATCTTTGACCTGGTTTTCATCGCCGTTAAACTTCTGACGCGCATACTCCCAGGCCGCCAGATAGTTCCAACGGGCACCACCGGAGGTCTTCGGGTTCGGCGTGACAATCTTCACATCATCCCGCACCAGATCATCCCAGTCATGGATATTCTTGGGATTGCCCTTGCGCACTAAGAACACAATGGTCGAAGTGTAGGGAGCGGAGTTATCGGGAAATTTCTTGATCCAATCCTTATCGATAAGTCCTGCCTGCGAAATCTCATCCACGTCATAGGCTAGAGCCAAGGTCACCACATCCGCTTCCAGCCCTTCAATCACGGAACGGGCCTGTTTGCCAGAGCCGCCATTGGACTGACGGAACTCCACATCCTGACCGCTCTGCTTCTTCCATTCGCCCGTGAATTCCTTATTGAACTCCGCATAGAGTTCCCGGGTGGGATCGTAGGAAACATTCAAGAATTCCCCAGCTCCCTTGTTTTCCCCGCCGCTGGCTGCCTGTTCACCGCCGCAGCCCGTAAAGAGTCCTGCTGCCGCCAATATGCTGAGTGCCAAACCTGTCTTTTTCCACCATTTCATCATGATTACCTCCCCAATAAATAAATAATTTCCTAAATATAAAATAAGAGGCTCCACAAATCGCCCCTAACAGGCAATCTGTGGAACCTCCAATTTTTTTGGTCAGTTCATCCAATATATCTATCTTGACTTGTCAAATCCCGTCGCCATCCATGAACCGCTGTTTTTCCAACCGGTCAAAATGTGTGACAGTTCCCTGTTTCACGATAATGCTGAGCCTGCCATAATAAAGGCTGGCCAACTCCCGCTCGATGGTCCTGCGCAGATTCCGCTCTGTCACATCCGACCATTCTGCCGGCTTAGGAATGCCCTGCCAAGGATGCACCCGCATCTTTTCTGTACGCTCCACCTGAATCAGAACACCATTCTGGGCAATCAGCACCACTTCACCAAAGTACAGGCCGCGCAAAACATCCATAATGTAATTCAATACACCAACAGGTACATCCTTCATATACATCTCTCCTAAATGACGATGACCTTATGTTACACTATTACACCTATTATGTCAATAGGCATATGATAAATTTACACTTTCAGGCAAAAGAAAATACAGCTCCCACGATCAGAGCTGCATTTCTCCATAGGTTATTCCGGATAAAACACGAGTTCACGCCCCTGCAGCCGCGCCTGCAATGCTGCCATAAAACTGCGGCCAGGATCTATTTTTTCAGAACGATACCCTGCTACTTTCTCCCGATACAAACCGCTGCTTCTGGCCGCATCCTGCTGATAATGGCCAAAAACATAACGAATGGTAGGATATTTTTCCTGCAGATAGCAGATAAGTTTGACATTGGCTTCCAGCTGCTTGGCCGTCAGATCTTCTGCTCCGTTCACGCCACCGACATTCTCAATCCCGATTGCACACCAATTATAGCCAATGATATGGCGATCCAAAGCTGTCTCAGGCGTCAAGCGGAAAACTGTCCCATCACGAGAAACCAGGAACTGCGAGGCCACATTCAATGTTCCATCACTTCTGGCTTCCTGATAAAAATGCTGGTAAGCAGACTCCCAGGTATTTCCAGCCGTCCAATGAACGACTATCGCCTGCGGCACAATATAAACCATATCCATACCATAATGCGTCTGTGCATATTCACGGATAAGCTGCTCTCGCTGTGCCGACCATTGGATTGGCTTATCGATGATCTGCAGTTCCCCCGCCAGCATCGTTCCCGGCAAAAGCAACAGACCAATCAGCACAAGCAGTATCTTTCTAAACATAATCCGCCCTCACTTCAACGTTTTTCCAGCATCTTATTGACGCGAACGGCAATAAAGGCTGCCAACAGTGCCTTCATGATATCCCCAGGAATAAAGGGGAATACCGCCATGACCAGCCCCTGCCACAAATCGACCTGCATCACCAGCATCATGGAAATCAAGCCGCCTACATAGGTAAGCGGCACACCGGCCAGCACTGAGACCAGCGCATAGCGGCGGAAGTTTATATTCTTCCCTTTCAGCCAGCTGACAATCATGCAGACAACAGGCCAGCCAATATAAAAGCCGCCCGTCGGTCCAAGAAGGCGTCCCAAGCCGCCCACACCGCCGGGGAAAATCGGCAGGCCAATAGCTCCCAAGAACACATACGAAGCCACGGTAACAAATACCAAGCGCGGCGGCAACACCAATGCCGTCACCGTCAAGGCCACCGTCAAAGCCGTCACCAGTCCCGGCGTGAAGGGCAGAGGAAAGGAGATAAATGCCGACACACAGCAGAACGCCACGCATAGCGCCATCTTCATCATTTCCCGCACCGTGAAATGTTCCCGTTCATTTTCCATATCAATCGCCAAATCTCTCTGCATGATAACGCCTCCGTCTAAAAGGATAACAAGTTCTACAAACCTCCTTCATTATAGACACATCCCCGCATATCGTCAACTCCTATTTTACGCAAAGTTAACAAGATTAATCTTAAGTTATTGACAGTCTTATTCGATATAAATAATAATGGTTATATCTATTCCAAAGGAGGAAATCCCATGAAAACATTGCTGCAATCATTCCACTGGCAAAAACTGCTGCTATTGTTGTGTCTGTTGCTGCTCCCCACCCTACCTGCCAGTGCAGAGAAAACAGACTGGTATGACAAGGATTACAACTTCAGCCAGATCAAAAAAGCAGTGGTCTACGATGTTGTGCTGACGGACACCGCAGAATTCGAAAGCGACCTGCTGAATCAGACTTTGCAGGAAGAATATCTGAAAAACGCCCAGCGCCCCCAATATCACCTGATCCGTCCGGACAAGGCTGCCGTGCTTTCCCCGGACAATCCCAACGAAGCCGCTGACGTCTATATCCAATGTGAACTGCTCAAATGGCATAACGATTCCTATATCAAGGAGCCCTATACCACCTGGGAATCCCGCACTGCTACGCGGACGAAAAAACTCCCCAACGGCCAGAAAGTGTCCGAAACCTATTCCTATACGGTCCCCGTCTATCATCCGGCCAGAACAGTCTACACCTCCACCGTACGCCTGAAATTCGAAGTCTTCGACTCCAAGACCAACAAACGCATCATGGCTCGCGATGAACTGCGGCTGCGGGATGACTCCAACCATGGCGAGAAAGGCATCTTCGGCCGGATCAGCAAATCTTTCTTCGATGATTTAAACAAAAAAATAACCCGGTAAAAGAAAACCAGCAGGAAGCAATCAGCAGCGAAAGGATTGATACGCTATGATGGTGGTCAAAAACAACATGACAGCTGTGAGTTCATTGAACACGCTGAACAAGAACACCAATGAACTTGCCAAGCAGCTCCAACAGGTGTCCACAGGCATGAAAATCAACAGTGCCGCAGATGATGCATCGGCTTATGCCATCAGCGAACGGATGCGGGTAAATATCCGGGGGCTGGCTGCCGCCTACAGCAACACCCAGAATGCCAACAGCATGATGAAGGTCGCGGAAGGCGCAATCTCCTCCACCGTGGATATTTTGAAAGCCTTCAAGGAAAAGGCCCTCGATGCGGCCAATGACACCAACACCGATGTAGACCGGGCAATTATCCAGAACCAGCTGACGCAGTATATGTCCCAGATTGACGACAATGCCAATATCACCTTCAACGGCCAATATCTGATCAACGGCACCATGGGACGCAATATCGTTGCCGACCAGCACGATGCCATCGTCTCCTTTATGAGTTATCTGGATGATTCCCAGCTCCCTGCCCAGGCGGCGCTCGATGCAGCCATCAACTACACCTCCTGCGGCATGTTCAAGGATGAAAAAGCACTGATTGACAGTTTTATCGCCGATGTCGAGGAACATGGCCTGGCAGCCTGCGGCATTGACCTCAGCAACGATGATACCGGCGCTATCACCGGCAAGGATACTGGCGGCGAAGTCATCAAGACTGCCGAAAGCATCGTGCCGGAAAAAGGCAATCCCTATGCCGGCTCCCCCAAAGACTCCACCATCATCCGCGGCCTGACCGTCAACTGGCCGGATACCGAAAATGACGAGATGAAATCTGCCATCATCTCCGCTTTGGATAATGAGTGGCTGCAGAACTGCATGGACCTGATTGATGAATCCTATGCGCTGAATTTCGAGGAAAACGGCACTTCGGTGCGCTCGATGGATGTCAAGTTCACAGATGCGGATGATGGCACACTGGCCTTTGTCACGTCAAGCTTCAATACCAGTACCGGCATTACCAACGGCCTCAGCCTGACCGTCAACATGCACTATTACAACAATCTTGACCTGTCAGATCCCAATGGGGCTGTGGCAGGTTCATCCAACGAACTCTATCTGGACCGAACTATCGCCCACGAAATGACACATGCCCTGATGTCAGCCAATATCAAGAATTTCAGCAGCCTGCCCAAATATATCAAAGAAGGCGCCGCCGAACTGGTTCATGGTATTGACGATTACCGCAAGAGCAAGATTGAAGCTATGGCGGCAGATACGGAAAAATTGCGCAATACCTTGGAAAATTCTTCTACCGCCGAGGGTGATGATGCCTACGCGGCTGGCTATATGATACTACGCTATCTGACGAATAAAGCAAACAGCGCCGATCCGGAAAAGAACCTGTCCTTCCAGATCGGCACCAAGGCCAATCAGGCCATCCGCATGGGATTGGCCGATATGCGTTGTGAATCACTGGGACTCAAAAAAAGCGACGGCACTACCGTCAGCGTCGTCACGCAGTCCAAAGCCAATTCGGCCATCACCGTTGTAGACCGCGCCCTTAACCGGGCCATCAAGCAGCAGATCACCGTCGGCGCCATGCAGGTGCGGCTGAACTTTGCCGCCGCTAACCTCAGCACCGCCCACGAAAATGTCACCGCCTCCGAAAGCGTGATCCGGGATGCCGATATGGCCAAAGCCTTCACGTCCTATACCCGGGCCAACGTCCTGCTGCAGACCTCCCAATCCATGCTAGCTCAGGCTAACCAGAATAGCAACAATGTCTTAGGCTTGCTGCAATGAAAAAAGGAGCTTTATAGCTCCTTTTTTCATGCCTCCAGGAAAGCCTTGGCATCCTGCCGAACATCCAATGCGGTCAATACCATGCCATTCAAAAAGTGAATCCCTTCTATGGCTCCACAGGCTTCAAGATGTTTCTTCATCTGCGTAAATTGCTCGTAAGGCAGGAATATGATCAAGATTTCAGCCGGTGCAAGATTCATACCATCGGCATGGAGTTCACCAGCAGTCAGGTAACGCTCATCCTCCCGCAGCATCAGCATCTTCTTATACTTATCTGCCTCCTTGTCCGGCCCCACAACAATACGTCTCTTGCCTGCCGTAAGATTTGCATAGATCAATAATTTTGAATTGGCATTCTGCTGAATATTATGCGCCAACCGACAAAGAAAATTCGTATCACACCATGGAGTATCAGAAAAATTCTCCCAAAACAGACGCTGATAGTTGTTGCCATAATCAAATGCATGCAATCCATTATAACTATAGATACATGGTTCCAACGTATTGTTTCCCTGATTGATTTCCTTCATAACCCAAGTATTGTATTTATCCGGCAACAAGCAACAAGCTGCCCCAAAAACATGATTCAAAACATCCTGTACAGGATAATCACTTAACTCATGTTTTCTTAGAAAAGCCACGCCTCTTTCCAAAAGATCCTTTTCCTGTGAGAATGCCGGCATATTCAGCAATAAAACTTGAGCATTGAAATAACGTTTCGCCTCACAAAGACCTTTTTTGACCAACTTGCTGACATGATCATCCTGTATCATCCCATCCGGCACAGCCGCCAGTCCATTTTCACCTGTTTTTTCTGCCCAAAGCTCCTTGATATCCAGATTGACTATGGTATCAGCATCAAGATAGATCAGCCGTTCTACATCAGTCAGCTCTTCACCGAGCAAAAGCCGAAACCAGTCAGCCCGACCATTTCCTGACTTGCCATTTTTCTCCATCCATTTATTGCCCGACTCCATTCGTGCCAAACGGTCTTTATATTGGAGCTCCAAATCATGAAAAACCAATTGCTGACCATAGCTGCGCACCAGTTGCATCAGATAGCGCCGGTTATCTTCAGACAGGCTATAATCATGCAGGATATGTACCGTCACCCATTCTTCTGTATGGGCGAAAACTGAATGCATGGATGCTCCGATAAGCTTGGTATAGGTGCCCTTCTTATCAGAAACTGCATAACAAATATGTATCATCAGCGGCACCTCCTACATAACCATAAAAATACGATATTCATCTAACAAATGTGCAGGACGAGGCAGAATCAGTGCCTTGCCATCAATGAAATCTTCCCATTCCTGCCAGCCAGCCTCCTCTAATTGCTTGCGCAGTTCCGGAAAGGTATCCAGGAAGAACACATAGACATGGGTGCTCAAATCATAGGGAAGATGCAGGCCTGTTTTCTCCCATCCTTCTTCTAATGCCACATAGGGCTCCACATCTTGCAGAAAAAACATTTCCCGAAGTTTCTCCTCATTTTCTTTCGGCCCGACAAATACCCGTCTGCGTCTCCCCCAAACCGCGGCAGCCCTTCGATTAAGTTCATTATTCTTGTGGATATTTCCCGATATGACGTCCCGTGTCACGATAAGACTCTTGCAGATATATTCCGCATTGCACCATGGAGTATGCACAAAAGCCTCATAAAATACACTATCGCGCGGATCTGCAAAATTCAGGCGCAAGGTACGTCCCATGTAGTGATAAATGCCTTCCCGCAACTCCGGCTCTCCCCACTTTCTGTCCCAATGTTGCAGAATATTGTAGTTCCATGGCAAATGCATGTAATCCCGGGAAAAGAAATAGTTCAGGATATCCTGGTCAAAGAATTGGCACTCATCCTGATGCTGTACGAGGAACTGCAACCCCGGCAACAATATATCCCCCATATTCCGCAGGCGTTCCAAATCCATGATCAACACCCCGGAGTTGAAACAGCTATCGGAATCTGTCCAGCTATTTTTAAACAGGTAAAGTTTTTCATCAATGGATTTATCCACCTGCCGTTGGTAATGATTCATCAAATCACGTTCCCCCACAGCACCAATGGGATGATTATCCATGAAGATTTCCCAAAATTTGCGGATATCCATATTCACAATCGTATCCGCATCCAAATAGATCAGCCGCTTTACATTCTTCGGCAATACCCGTGCTGCTAAAATTCGATAGAGCGCAGCCGGCGTATAGTAGTCTGTGTCCACGGCTTCCTTAAAGATCTCCCTTGCTTCCTGCAAAATATCCTGGCAAAGCTCTGCCATATTATAAAAGAACATCTGCTGCCCGCAGCTGCGTGCCAATTCGATAAAGTAATCCCGGTTCTGTTCCGTCAGTGTCTCATCGTGGAGTAGATGCACCGTTACCCAGGCATCTGTACGAGCAAACAGCGAATATATCGACGTTCCAATATATTTGCTATAGGTTCCCTGCTTATCCGTCATGGCATAGGCCACATGCACCATGCGGGCATCCTGCCCAATCTTCTTCCGCACCACTGCTGCCACCTCACTTAATCGTATAAATTCATACTGTATATATACGCTGCCAACACGAAAAAGCCTCCCTTACGGGAGACTTTTTCGGCTGAATATTATCTTACTGCAGTAATCCCAGTACCGATGAACTCGATTGATTGGCTTGTGCCAGCATGGACTGGGACGCTTGCAGGAGGACGTTGTTCTTGGTATATTCGGTCATTGCCTTGGCCATATCGGCATCCCGGATGGTCGATTCCGAAGCCTGTACGTTATCCCGGGCAATATGCAGATTCGCTGAGGTCTGATTCAGACGGTTGGCGATAGCGCCGATATCGGTCTGCTGATCCAATGCCTTCTTGATTGCATTATCGAGAACATTGACCGCCACATTGGCGCTCTTCTGGGTTGCCAAACTGATGGTTGTACCATCAGCCCCCTTGAGCCCCAAGGCCTCGGAACGCATATCTGTAAGACCAATCTTGATGGCCTGATTGGCCTTGGCATCCACCTGGAATGTAAGTGAGCGATCCGATGACTCATCAAAGGCACGAATGCTTTCCGTGAAGTTATCCAGTACAGCGTTAACATTTTTCTTGATCTGTCCATTAACATCCGTGACATTAAAGGTAAAACCTGCCAACTGATACTTATTGCCAGTACCAGCAGCCCGGATGGTCAGCCCTGACCCCATATCGGCGGTATAGACATCATTACCAGCGGCATCCTGACCGACAATATAACCATGGTCCATTGTTAGCTGGTAGGGAATCAATTCACCTATGTTCCCCTGATAGGTTTCCACAGCTGAAGAGATTTCTGCAACCTTTATAGCCAAGGCCGAAGCAATAGCCGAATCCCTTGTCGATGCTGCCGTAGATATTGCACTTTCCTTAATTTCAGTTTGTTCACTTATAAGTGTACTTAGCTGGTTCGAATATGTTGTATAAACCGCTTGTGTCGAGGCTAAAGCAGTACTAGTATCTGCAGCCATGCTAGAATAACTAGCATACGTAAGGCCAAAAGTTGTTTGCATATTGCTCCAATAGGTATTATCTGTGCTAGGATGCTCCGTCAAAATTCTATTCTGGGTGGAATATGTCTGGGTATTCAGTTCCACATCCGCAGCAGCTAGCGATATTGCTTCTGATAAAGTTATATTCGTATACGTAGTTGTCTTGTTACTATATGAATGAACAGGATCATATACATTCTGATTATATGTAGCCGTAGCCGCATTTACCGCATTATTGAAGTTAGTATTTGCTGTACTCTCGGCTGCTGCATAATTGGCATTAGCCGTACTTACTGCACTGTTATATGCTTCATTAGCTGCACGTAATTGTGGGTTATTGCTTACATCAATATAAGGATCCATCGCTTCGACCAACACATCATTCAGTGTTTTAGTAGCATCAATCTCGATTTCCTTGCTATAGTTCTGCCCCTGAATCACATAGGATACAGTAATCCTGTCCGATGTCAGGATATTCAGGCTCTCACCATTGCGGTTCTTCAGATCCACCAGCGCGGTAAGGCCTGTAGTTGATTTGTCGAGACTCTGATTGGTCAGCGACGTCCGCGTAGCATTGCCTTTGGGCATCTTGCTGCCATCGACCAATGTCTTTCCATTGTAAGTAATCAGGGCGTTGTCATCCACCTGGTCGATGAACTGATCCATTTCTTTTTGGATAATGCCCCGATCTGTGTCGGTATTGGTATCGTTGGCTGCATTGATGGCTTTTTCCTTCATGGTGCGCAGAATATCAATCGTGGAAGAGACAGATCCTTCTGCCACTTTCAGCAGATTCGCACCATTCTGCGTATTTTGATCTGCCTGGTCCAGTGACCGTATCCGCACCTGCATCCGCTCGGCGATGGCATATCCGGAATTGTCATCGGCCGCGGAATTGATTTTCATGCCCGAGGACACTTGTTGCAGGCTTTTGGCGAGTGCCGCCGAGTTCTTGTTTAGTGTGCCCAGCGTCCTAATCGCCGAGATATTGTTTTTAACAACCATAGACATGGCTTCACACATCCTCCCTGATAATATCCAGCCTTGTTACTGCATCTGCTCTCTCACACTCCATGTGAGATGCAAATCTATCCCCAAAAGGGAACACCTACCCCCTTATATAGTTTCGCTTACCTTATATATCGTATATTTAGGGAGAAACTTAAGCGGTCAGCAAACTTTTTCTACAAAAAAACTGCCGTCCTGAAATGTCAGCAGGACGGCAGTTTGCGCAAGTTCTTACCAGATTTCCTTCATCCAGCCCCGATAATTTTCTTCCAGGAACTTGATCAGCACGTCAAACATACCATAAATTTCATCGCCCAGACGCTCGAAATCTTTTTCTTCATTGCCCGGCGTCAACAGACAGATATCGAGAATCAATGCGCCTGACTGGTCAAAGTAGAGCTTGAAAGGCTTGAACTTCATATTCTGTTCGCTGACCAGACGCAGGACGGCCAGTTCATTTTCCTCCGTGCGGGCATTCGGCGAGATCTGCACGCGGATCATGGAGAACACGCTATCGTCTAAGAGTACCAGCGTAGGCAGCTGCTGGCCTTCCACGACCACATGGGAACGGTATACCACCGTATGCTGCGCATCGTCGGCAATCTCTTCCACCTGAAATGCTTCAATCTTCTTCTCTTCCAAATACTTGCTGAATGCTTCGGCTTTGATATTCATGAAAAAAACAACTCCTTTGTTCTTGGAAATTTGTCTATAGATATATTATTCCACAAAGAAGCTGTTTTTCCTTTATTTATTATTAGTCTACTTTTACCTGCAGCCAAAGTTTCGTGTAGAGCTTGTCCAAAGCCTCACCCAAATAGCTGTAGGATTCCTGGCCTTTGTAGACCTCTTCCGGCGGGAAGGCCACATCAACATACTCACCGAGGTCTTCTTCCACCTCATCGCGCACAGTTATGTTCGGCGTGGAATAGCCCAGTTCTTCAAAGTTAGCGGCCGCGATGTCCGTGCGGCACATGAAATCGATGAACTTATGCGCATTTTCCACATGGCGGGCATTCTTCGGAATCACCCAGCTGTCAATCCAGACATTCGTTCCTTCCTTGGGTGCTGGCTGGAAGCGGAGATCCGGATTGGACTTCATGAGCTTGATGGCTTCGCCGGAGAAGATGACGCCCAAGGCGGCCTCACCGGAGCTCAGCTTGTCGCGGATATCGTCCACGCCATAGGCCTGCACCAGCGGTTTCTGCTTGATCAGCAGGTCACGGGCTTCCCGAAGTTCTGCCTCATTGGTGGTGTTCATGGAATAGCCCAGCAGCCGCAAGGGAATCATGATCGCATCGCGGGCCGAATCCTGCATCAGGATATTGTCCTTATACTTTTCATCCCAAAGGATTTTCCAGCTATCCACAGGCTCCTGCACCATCTTCGTATTGTACATGATGCCTACGGTGCCCCAGCAATAGGGGACGCTGTACTTGCCTTCACGGTCAAACATTTTTGACTGGTCAAAGAAGTCCTGCCCGATATTCTTGCGGGCATTGGGCAGCTGGCTGAAATCCAGCGGCTGGAGAAGGTCATTATGAATGAGCTTGTTGATCATATAGTCGGAAGGACATAGCACATCATAGGCCTCAGCCCCTTCGGCAATGCGAGGATACATGCTCTCGTTGGTGTCGTATTCATCGAGCACGACCTTGATACCGGTTTCCTCTTCGAACTGCTTGATAACATCCTCGCTAAGATAATCGCCCCAGCTGTAAACGTAGAGGACATTTTCGCCCTCTTCTTCCTCCTCGGCAAACATATCGCAGCCGGTCAGTGTGAAAGTTGTGAGTACCAACATCACCAGCAACAGGGAACGCAGGTATTCATTTAACCATTTCATGCTTCCTGCCCCCTTTTCTCCGCCTGGCGATAACGGTTGATTACCTTATAGTTGAGCATCAGCAGGGCTGCAAAGACCAGCACGCCACAGAAAAACAACGTGGACAGGGCATACATCTCCGGATGCACGCCGAGTTTCAATTCCGCATAGATTTCCGTAGTCAGCGTCTCGATGCCTGCACCTTTGGTGAAATACGTCACGATGAAGTCATCGGCACTCATGGCAAAGGAGAGCAGGAACGCGGCGATGATACCTGGCATCAGCTCCGGCAGGATGACCTTGCAGAAGGCCTGCAACGGTGTCGCCCCCAGATCGCGGGCCGCCTCATACCAGACATTATCCATTGTGAGTACCTGCGGCAGGATGCAGAGCATCGCATAGGGCAAGCTGATGACGATATGGGCCAGCAGGATGGTATCGTAACCAAGCTTCAGTCCCAGACCAAGGAAGAGCAGCATCAGCGAAATGCTGGTAACGATATCAGCGTTAAGCAGAGGAACATTGGCCAGCCCCCGCAGGAGCATCCGGCTCTGCCGTCCCATCTGCCGCATGCCCAGAGCTGTGAGCAGAGCCAATAAAGTTGCCAGCAGGGCAGACGTTACGCCGATGGTCAAGGTATTGGAAAAAGCATTGATGATATCTTCGCTCTCCAGCAGCTTTTCATACCATTCCCAGGTAAAGCCCGTCCACTGCCCGCGATAGCGGCTCGCATTGAAGGACTGGGCAATCAGCACCACGATGGGCGCATAGAGGAAAGCCACAATGAGGCCGAGATAGGTGTTCTTGATTTTCTGCATTATGGCCTTGCTCCTTTCTTCGCCTGCTTGCCCGTTTCACCATTTTCCGTGAAGGCTTCCAGCAGGATATTCAGGATGATGAAGACCATAAGCACCATCGAAAGGGCGCTTCCCAGCTGCCAGTCATAGGCCGCCGTAAATTCCTGTTCAATGATATTACCGACCAGCAATACCTTATTGCCGCCCAGCAGGGCACTGATCACGAAGGTGGTCAGCGCCGGAATGAACACCATAGTGGAACCGCTGACAATGCCCGGCATGGACAAAGGCAGGAGCACCCGCCGCAAAGTCTGATAGGGATTAGCCCCCAAATCCCGGGCCGCTTCGATGATGCTGTTATCAATGCGGTTGATTGCCACATAGAGCGGCAGCACCATATACGGCAGAAAATTATAGACCATGCCGATGATGATGGCCAGCGGCGTGTTGATGATATGCACTTTCGGCATACCGATTACCTGCAAGAACATATTGAGCAGACCATGCTTTTCCAAGATTGTCTGCCAGGCCATGGTAGTCAGCAGCGAATTCATCCAAAGCGGCAGCAGGAACAACACAAAGACCAGAAGGCCGCGGCTTTCCTTGCGCTCCCGCAGGATCAAGCACAAAGGATAGGCCAATACCAGACAGATAAAGGTGCTGACAAGCGCCAGCTCTACCGAAAGCCCCAGCGCTTTCAGATATTCCCATTGCAATACCGTCTGCAGATGTTCCAGCGTAAAACCGCCCGTCTCGGCCTTCAGACCGTTCCAAAGGACAAAGAACAGCGGCAGCACGATGAACAGGACGGACCAAAGACCGAAGGGCAGAGCCAAAAACCGCTGCGTAGACAGTCGCTCATTCATCGCTCACGGCCTCCTCGTCCTCGGACTCGGGCTTAGCCATGATCTGAATATTAGAAGCAGCTAATTTTAAGCCCACTTCCTTGCCCTGTTCATGACCCGTGATGGTCTGCACCAGCCATTCAAAGCCGCCCGCTTCAATGGTGATATCATAGACCGTGCCCTTGAAGATGACCTGCTTGATTTTGCCCGTGAACTGACCGTCCTCGGGTGCACAGATCTGAATATCCTCGGGGCGGATCTGCACATCTACCGGCACATTTTCGCCAAAGCCCGTATTGATACAAGGAATATCCTTGCCCAGCAGATGCACGAGCTTATCCCGCACCATGATGCCGTCAATGATATTGCTGTCGCCGATAAAGTCGGCCACAAAAGCGTTCTCCGGCTCATTGTACACGTTTTCTGGCGTGCCGATCTGCTGAATCCAGCCCTGGTTCATGACCACGACCGTATCGGACATGGACAGGGCTTCTTCCTGGTCATGGGTGACGAATACAAAGGTAATGCCCAGTTCCCGTTTGATCTTGACCAGTTCCCGCTGCATGTTCTGCCTCAGCTTCAGGTCAAGCGCAGAAAGCGGCTCATCCAAAAGCAGCACCTTTGGCTCGTTGACAATGGCCCGGGCAATGGCAATGCGCTGCTGCTGGCCGCCGGACATCTGGGTTACCCGGGCATGTTCATAGCCATCCAGGTTCACCAGCTTCAGGGCATATTTTATCTTATCGCGAATGTAACTTGCACTCTTCCCCTTGAGTTTCAGACCGAAAGCGATATTTTCCGCCACGTCCATATGGGAGAACAGCGAATACTTCTGAAACACTGTATTGACCTGACGCTTTTCCGGCTGCAGGTTCGTGATATCCTGCCCGTCAAACCAGATCTTACCGCTGTCCGGTGTCTCAAAGCCACCAATCATGCGCAGGATCGTGGTCTTGCCACAGCCTGACGGCCCCAAAAGGGTTACAAATTCATTCTCGTGAATCGTTAGATCCAGGTCTTCCAAGATTTTCCGACCATCATAACTTTTGTTGACGCGTTCAAGACGCAGAAGCTCTTTTTCCATTTATCGTCCCTTTTCTCGTTCTGTATTTGCGCCATAGGGCGCAGAAGCTGCTGACAGCATACATTGCCTTGTCAACAGCTTGCGATATCAATCATAGCATATTTAATTAGAAAAATCTATATTTACCATTTAACCTAACGCCACATCCAAAGTCATCATCAGCGTGAACCCCAGGGCAAAAGTCAGCACGCCGATGTCGCTATGCTCACCGGCTGACATTTCCGGGATGAGCTCTTCCACCACGACATAGATCATGGCACCGGCGGCGAAGGCCAGTAAATATGGCAAAACAGGCAGGACATAGGTTGCGGCCAGAATGGTCAAGACAGCGCCGATGGGTTCGACGATACCCGAGAGCATGCCGCTGATGAAGGATTTGTGCTTGCTCATCCCCTCCGCCCGCAAGGGCAGGGAGATGATGGCGCCTTCGGGGAAGTTCTGGATGGCGATGCCGATGGAAAGCGCCAAAGCACCGCTCAGCGTGATATCGGCATTGCCAGCCAGCCAGCCGGCAAACACCACGCCCACAGCCATACCTTCGGGGATGTTATGGAGCGTCACGGCCAGCACCAGCATGGCAGTTTTGGGAAGGCTGCACTTCGGTCCTTCGGCTTCCTCCGTATCCAAATGCAGATGCGGAATCACATGGTCCAGCAGCAGCAAAAACAATGTTCCTGTCCAAAAACCGGTTACAGCCGGCACAAAGGCCCATCTGCCCATATCCGCACTGCCATCCATCGCTGGAATCAGCAAACTCCAAATGGAAGCCGCCACCATCACGCCGGCTGCAAAGCCCATCAGGCCTTTTTGCACGCCGGCTTTCAATTCTTTTTTGAGTATATAGACGCAGGCGGCGCCCAAGGTGGTTCCCAAAAAGGGAATCAATAGCCCCTGCATGATTTCTACCGATAGCATCAAGCTTCCTCCTTAACCGTGGTATCCATGGGCACAAAACTGCCATTCTGCAGCAGATAGAGATAGCTCCTGTCCACCTTCCGCCCCAGGATGGCCTCCACAGCACTGCGATACAGGTCCAGCTGTATCTGATAGCGCCGCCGGATGCGGTCCGGATTGGTCATTTTGTCAGTTTTGTAGTCAATCAGGATAAGCTCACCGGCAGCCGTTTCCACGAGCAGATCAATCACGCCCTGCGTGAATACCCGTTCATCTTCCTCCTGCACTTCGGGATAAAAATCCTTCGCTTTAAGCATCCGGCTAAAGGGCAGTTCGCGGTAAAGGCTGCGGGCCTCTTTCACCTGCGCCCCCAGCGACGACTCAAAGAAGCCCTGTATGCCCTTGATATAAACGACCTTGCCGGCGCCTTCGGGCAGGATCCCCCTGGCCTCAAGATCTGCCACCTGCTTTTTGATGCCCTGATAGCTCAGATCGCCATGGAAGTCCAGCCGCTGCATGACCGTATGCATGACGGTGCCCCGCTCCATTGGCGAAAGCGTTTTGCGCACCTCCTGCATAAAACGCGGACGTGCCCAGTCCGTCTCGATATCCTCTGCGGCCTTTTCCACAAATGTCAGGGAACTTGTGTCCGTTACCGCTTCCAATTCTTCCTGCTCGTTCATGACAATCAGCTGCCGGGCTGCAGGCAGTTCTTCATCGGGTTCTTCCCCGGCCGCAAAGCGTCGCTTGATTTCCGTGACGGTGAGCTTGGCTGGGACGTTAGTCAGGCCTTTATCATCATATTGCCACTCCAGTATCTGCTCTACCTGTTCCTTATGAGCAGATGCCGGCATGGGCTGCAAGCGGCAAGAGGCCCGCAAGAGTTCATTCGTCATATCCTCTTCCTGCTTATCCGCCGTAATCTTCTCTGCCGGGCAGAGGTTTACCCGGATTAGGGCATCTGGCTCAATTTGCTGCTCCAGGTTTGAGGTCACATCTTCCAACCCCGCTTCTTTTCGCAAAGGAAGGCCCGCACTATGACGGCTCAAGGCCATGGCCACCCAATCCAGATAGCTGTTTGCACCCGTGATTGCAAAGGTCGGCAGCTGCACATCTGCCTGTTCCACAAACTTACAGTATTTCTGGAATTTCTTCTCCAGGGCTTTTCCCTTGACCACACCAGTAAGGATCAGCTTTTCCCGCGCTCTGGTCATAGCCACATAAAGGATGCGCATTTCCTCAGCCTTTGCTTCGGCGCGGATTTTCGTACAGACTGCCTGCCATGGCAGGGATTTATAGATCTGCCGCCCTACCCGCGAACGTTGGGCAATCTTTACGCCGATACCTAAGTCCTTGTGCATCAGGAAGGAACTGTTCAAGTCCTTGAAATTGAAGCCCTTGGCCGTATCGGCCACGATAACCACAGGGAATTCCAGACCTTTGCTGCGGTGGATGGTCATGATCTGCACCACGTTCTCGCTGGCGCCCAAAGTTCTGGCTACGGACAAGTCCGTTTCCCGCTTCTGCAGGTTCTCGATAAAGCGCAGGAAGCGGAACAGGCCCCGATAATTCGTGCGCTCATAGTCGGCCGCCCGGTCGGCGAGCATGCGCAGATTGGCCTGCCGCAGAAGCCCCCCCTTTAGACCGCCTACATAGTCATAATAGCCCGTTTCTCGATAAAGCAGCCAAATCAATTCCGGCACGCTATGACTGATGGCGTAGCTGCGCCAGCGGGCCAAATCGGCCTGGAACGCTGCCGTGCGAGCAGCCAATCCTTGCGGCAATTTGCTATCCAACGAGAAGCTGGAGAGCAGTCCGTCATAAAGGTCGCCGGTTTCTGACGCCAGGCGGATCTGCGTAAGTTCTTCCATGGAAAAACCGCCAATCGGGGAAGCCAGTACCGCAGCCAACGGGATATCCTGCCGCACATTGTCGAGGACTTTCATGAGGGCCAGCATCAGCCGCACTTCCGCCGCTTCGAAGTACCCGCCATCCACATTGGCATAAGCCGGGATACTGCTTCTGCGCAGGGTTTCGAGCAGGATATTGGCCTTGCCGCTGACTGCCCGCAAAAGCACCGCGATATCCCGGTAAGCAATGGGACGATACGTTCCCTGATCCTTATCGAAAACAAAGGGGTTATCCTCCATCAACTTGGCAATGCGCTGGGCAATATACTGCGCTTCGAGCTTGAACCCCTGCAGCTCCTCCTCGCTATCATCCTCTGCCGCCGTATCCACAGGGGCTTTTTTCTTTTCCTTCGCATCGGGCTGTTCCTGCAAGATCAAGTCTAATTCCAGTGGCCCCTTCAGCGTATGTTCATGTTCCGTATAATCCAGCGAACCGGGGTAAAGCTTGCTGCGCTCATCATAGTCGAGATCTGCCGCTTCTCTCGTCATGATCTGGTCAAAGATGAAGTTGATGGGTGCGAGCACCTCCGCCCGACTGCGGAAGTTCTTCTTCATGGTGATCAGCATATTCTTGTCATCTGCCGCCGGTTCTTCCACGAAACTGTCATACTTGGCCTGGAAAAGCGTCGGATCAGCCAGGCGGAAACGATAGATGCTCTGCTTGACATCACCGACGGTAAAGCGATTGTCCTCCCGGGCAATCAGGTTCAGGATGGTCTCCTGCACGCCATTGGTATCCTGATACTCATCTACCATAATGGACTTGTATTTCTCCCGTAAGGCCAAAGCCGCCTCGCTGGGAATGACCATGCCTGTCTCATCTTCCGTACTGAGAATCTGCAGTGCATAATGTTCCAAATCGTTGAAGTCCAGCACATTACGCTCTTTCTTAGCCACCTGCAAAGCCGCAGAAAAATCCAGCGCCAGCTGGGCATAAACCGCTGCAGCCTGCTGATTGGCATAGATATCCGCCTCCAGCTGCTCCGCCGACTGCCTCATATAATTTTCGTCAAACTTTTTCAATTCCTTTTTTACCGCATCCCGGCTATTGACAAAAGCCTGCCGGATCTGCGGATAGTCGTTCTTCAAATCATTGTAGACTTTTCCCCGCATGGCTGCCCAGGAAAAATTACTGACCTGATAAGTCAGCTCATCCCACTTTCCTTTATCCGGTGCATCAGCCAACAGATAAAAAGCTTCCCGGATAGCATCCAAGCCTGCTAAGTCCTGCTGCATCAGTTCGCCATAAGGCGCCCAGGCCGCCTGAAAGGCTGGTTCTGGGTTCTTCCTGCCCAGCACGGCCACATCCTCATATTGACGGATGATGGCCATCAGCCCGTTCTTCATCTCCGGAATCACTGCGGTCAGCCAAAGGGAATCGGCCAGGGTCTCCGCCTTCCGTTCCTGCTGGCCTTGCAGCCATTTTTCCGGAAAGGGCTGGCTCTGGGCAAAGGCATGGAGTTTCAGGATGGCCGCTTTTATCGTCTCGTCATCCTTTTCATCGCCATAGTCATCCATAAAGGAGATAAACGACTCCCAAGCCGGCATGTCCTCTGCCTGCATAGGCCGTTCGTATTTTTCCGTCAGCATCGTTTCCAGAACATCCTGCTTCATTATGGTCATTTCCTGTTCGCTGGCCAGACGGAACTTCGGATCTACATCGATATTTTCGATATGCTGACGGATTAACCGCTGACAGAAGGAATGGAATGTGCTGATATCGGCACCGGTCAGCAAGATTATCTGTCGTTCCAGACGAGCAGCCATCTTCCGATCTGTAATTCCATCTAATTCCCTTGCCAAGGCCCCTTCAATGCGCTCACGCATCTCGGCTGCCGCTGCATTGGTAAAGGTCACGACCAATAATCCATCCACATCCATTTCGTCTTCGGTGATCTGGTGGATAATACGCTCCACCAGCACCCGCGTCTTGCCGGAACCAGCAGCCGCAGCCACAAGTATATTGCGGCCGCAGGTCTCAATGGCCTTTTGTTGATCCTCGGTGAATTGCATCAGCTAAATCCTCTCTTCCTATTTTCTCCGCCATGCGGCACTCCATTTCCTGTTCGTCAAAATCATGCACATCGTTATAGGCAAAGCCCTCAATATCCGGATCAAAGCCACAGAGCACCCGATAATTGCAATACTTGCAGGCCGTGCGTTCACCATTCCGGTAGGGTTTGATTGCAATATCCCCGGCCAGGATTGCCCTGCCGGTATCCCGCAGGATATAATCCACATAGCCCAGCAACAGTTCAAATTCCTGCGCCGTACGTACGGATTTGGCCGTGGCCTGGCTGAGTTCTCCCTTACTCGTCATTTGGGGCTTGATATAGTTCAATTCCGCATCAATACTGCGAATCACATCCATATCTGCGAGCACCCACCCCGGCATGGTAAGTTCCTTGCGGATAGCCTTCGCCAACTCCTCATCGCTAAGCTGTTGGCTGGCGGATATGGTCGGATTTTTCAGCAGGGAATAGAGTATGCCTGCCGGCAGCCGCTCCGTATCCTGCTGCTTCAAAAGTTCCTGCCCTACGAGCATATAAACCAACAACTGCAACTTCAAGCCATAATAGACTTCAAAGAGATTGATGGCCGCCTGTCCGGTCTTGTAATCAAGAATCAAAAAATACGGACTGGCCTGATGGATATCCAGCCGGTCAATCTGCCCTTTCAAGGACAAAGCGAAACCATTACCCAAAGGCAAGGGTGTCAGCTGCACCTTATCTGCCTTATGACCAAAACCTTCTTCAAAATAAGCCGGCTGGAATTCCGACACTGCCGCCCAGGCCGACAGATGATTGACTGCCTGCAAAGCCGTAGCCTCCATGCGCCGCTTGTAATGGCGGTAATCCGGACGGCTCAGCAGGATCTCACTCTGCAGACGCGGCGCAATGGTTTCCACCAGTTCATGGCAGATATCCCCCCGGCGCTCTTCGGGCACATCCTGCCAGCGACGGTCATAATCACGGCTGACCATTTCCCCGTATTCGCGGATGACCTCATGCAGCAACTGCCCCAGATCCATATGCCGGAATTCATAGGTGTGCCGCTCCTGCAGTTTCAACCCATATTGGGCAAAATGGCTGAACGGACACTGCCGGAACTTCTCGAACTGCGTGACACTGCCCCGCAGGAACTTGCCCTGCAGATAGATGGCCTGCGCCAGCTCCGTGGGAATCTCACCCACCGGCGCCTTAGGAGATAACCCTGCCAGTGCCAGCTTCATCGGCCGCTGCAGATCCGGCTGCTTTAAGGCCCAGTTATACACATCCCGCCAGAATTCATCCATCTGCCCTTCGTCGCGCTGGCCGCGCAGGGCATTGGCCAGCCCGGATACCGCCGGCACTGGTGCCGATAACTGCAACAGATCATGACGCCCCAGCGTTTCCAGCGGAATGGAATCCAGCTCCAGCTTTGGGAAACAATGCCGCAGCTTTCCCACCAGAGAGGCTGGCTGCAGGCCGTTGCCCTCCGCATCGGCCAAGGCATAGGAAATCCAAAGGTACTCGCTGGCTTCGTTGAACCCACGATAGAGTAGGAATCGTTCACCAAAACTGCGCTCCAGACTGCCCCGGGAAATCATGGGCTTTTGACCATCACCTGCAGGCATTTTCTCCAAGGCTTCGGCTAGGTGCAGCCGATCCGCATCGGTAAACATCCCCGCCTCACTGATACGCCGTGGCATAGCCCCGGCATTAGCCCCCAGAATATAGATGGCCCGGCTGCCGGCCATGCTGTTCTGGTCCAAGGAAGCGACGGTCACATAGTCAAGTCCCGGCGGAATCAGGGACAGGCTCACAGCATCGAGCCCATCCCCGAGCACGGCTGCAAAATCACTAAGACTCATCTTCTCCTGACCACTGATTTCCACAAGCTGGTCGAAGAATTCCATGATATCTTCCCAGATCTGACGATGTTCGGCCGCTTCGGCCATGCGGCCCTCAGCCTCAGCCACTTCCTGCCACTTGGCCAGATGGGCTGGCACTTCCAGCGCCACCAGGAAATCATAAAGCGCCGTAACCTGACCGGTCACAGTTTCGGCCTGCCGGATTGACCGGTCAAAAATGCTTAACGCCTCCACTGCCTGCCGCCGCAAGCCATCCAGCAACTGCAGCCGTTGCTGCGTTTCTGCGTCCACTTCTTCCTCTTCCGTATCCAATGCGTAACGCCGATGCCAATTCCAATCCTCTGTCTGCAGCCAACGCTTGCGCCCGCGGATGCCGAATTCCAGCACATAGTTTTCAAGCTTGTCCACATCATCCCGCACCAGCGGGAAAAAGCCCGTACGCAGGCAGCGGAAGATGTTCTCGTAATTCCAGCCACGCTGTACGACCTCAAGTGCCGAACGCAGCAGTTCTGCCAGCGGATGATGGATGCTCTGCCGCTTGCCATCCTGGAAAAACGGGAGGCCATAGTCCTGAAAGACCAGTGGCAGGATACCATCATAATCCTCGGCATTGCGAATCAGCACGCCGATTTCCCGATAGCGATAGCCCTCTTCACGCACCAGCCGCAGGATATCCGCCGCCGCCGTCTCCACCTCGATACGGCGGTTGGCCGCTTCTACCAGACGCAGATTCTCTACTTTCTCCTGCATAGCCTCTGCCTGACCGAATAACGTTCTCTCCAGCCAAGCCAAAGCCGAATTTTTCGCACGATGATTTTCCGTCAGCAATGTCACCGGCTGCCAGAAGAAAGACTGATTGGGTACCAGTTCCTGCAGCAGACGGCAGATATTTTCCATCGTGCGGTAGGGGCGGTTGAACAGCCCGGTTTCATTGGTATTCTCAGGCAGCTGGAAATTAACTGGCCCGCCCGGCAGCGGGGTGCCCATCATGGGCAGGGTGATATGGACTTTGGCTGCGCTGGCGAGGATGGCGGCCAGCACATTCATTTCCTGCGGGTTGAAGAACACAAAGCCGTCAATCCAGACTTCGGCGCCCCGCATAAGCTGCGCCTGCGGGATTTTCTCAGCCAGGATATTCATGAGATCTTCCGCATCACTCTTGCGGCCAGCCATGGCTGCCGCAAACTCATCAGCCAATATGCTGAGTTCCCGCACCTTGCCCAAGAGCCGCTCCTGTCCCGTGCCCACCATCTCTGCAGCCTGCCGCAGGGTATCCGTGGTCAGACGGTAACTCTTGATTTCCTTGATCGTATCGGACAGGGTTTCCGTAAAGCCCCGCTGCCTTGCCGCCCGCGCAAAGACCGTCAGGTCCTTAGCCTTCTGATGCTGCAATAAAAGCTTCTGCAAAAGAAGCCGCCGCCCCACATCGCTGATGCGCGGTATATCGCCACCAGTCTCCATCAGGATTTGCCGGGCAAAGCGCCGGAAGCCGAACACATAGGCCCGGAAAAATCCCTGCCCATTCTGCTCCATCATCATGGCCAGTTCCCGCTCAGTCTTATAGGTCATATGCTCCGGCAGGAGCAAGATTAGCGCCGGCCCTAAAGGCCGCGCCTCCATTTCCGCCTGCATGGCCGAAAGGCAGGCATGTGTCTTGCCCGTGCCGCTGCGGCCGATGATAAAATCCAAAGTTGCTGTCATTGTCATTCCTCACATAAAAAGCCTTCCCCCAAGGGGAAGGCAATTTTCTCACATAAATGTAAATGGTGTCGTTACCCTGTATAGTGTCCTTCCGCAATCACATACATCCGTTTCCAGCATCACTGCCTGTCCGGTGCGGTAGCGAATCAGCGGCACTGCTTCGGCTGCCAGCGTGGTCACTACGAGCTCGCCCATCTGATGGGGTTCGGTCACCACATGGCTGCTATGGAACGCCACAATTTCCGGATAGAAATAATCCTCCTGGATATGATATCCCTTATGGGCTTCACACTGGAAAAGCATGCTGGCCGTACCCAATTCTGCCGGCTCATAGAGATTGTAGACCGTCGCATGGGTGCGGTCGGCAATATGGCGCTGCATGGCATTCTGCAGTCCCTGCTGGTTCAAGCAGATGATCCTGGTCAGCGGATAGTCCGCAATGTTCTTGCCTGTAGCCTGCAGCTGGATAATCAGCTGCATGATAAGCTGCGGCGAGCTCACAATGGTATCCATGCTGATGAGTTCCATCATGCGCAGCCACTGCCGGTAGTCCGTGCCCATAGCCACCACAGTCGCGCCGAGCATCTCGAGCGCATACTGGATATCCATGATGCGGCTGTCCGCCATATCTCCCTGCAGGGCCACCACGGAAGTCTGATTGATGCCTGCAGCCACCAGACCGCGCGTCATCATCTCGACATTATGGCCGATATCGCCGGCGGTATAGAACTTCGTCACCTCGCCATTTTCCTGCTGCACCACGCTGAAGCGGATGATGCCCGATAACGGCATGGTCAGCATATCGAGCGAATCAATCTGGAAGAGTTCATTAGCGGTCAGGAAAGGAAGCCTCCGGATGTCCTCAAGGCTCTTGATGTCACCTGCCGACACTCCTGCCTTGGTAAACTTCTGCTGGTAGAAGAAACTCTTTTCCTCTGCCCATTTCAGCTGTTTCTGCAGGCGCTCTAACTGCAAGGCTTGCATTCTTTCCCTATCTAGTTGTTCTATCTGTTGATTCGCGTACATGACTTAGCTCCGATCTTTTCGTAATAATTGGCGTTTTTCTTATGCCAAAGGCTTTTGATAGAAGAACGGCTGGAAACTGGTATAGCCTAATTTGCGGAAGTTCAGGATGGCCTCAGTGGCACCGACAAAAAGGATGCCACCTGGCTTCAGGGCCTTGAAGAAGTTGGCATAGAGCTGATCCTTGGCTTCCTCGGTGAAGTAAATGACCACATTGCGGCAGAGGATCAGGTCAAAGCCATTCTCAAAGGGATCCTTCAAGAGATTATGCCGCTTGAATTCGATGCAGCTCTTGATATCCTGGCTGACCGCGTATTTATCTCCCTCAACAGTCGTGAAATACTTATTGAGGCGCTCCGGCTTCATGGCCTTGATCTCGTCCTTGGTATAGACACCTCTCTTGGCCTTGGCCAGGATTTCGATATCGAGATCCGATGCCAGGATGCGATGGCGGGTGGCCGGTGTCATTTCCTTCATGATAATGGCCAGTGAATACGGCTCTGCCCCGATGGAGCACCCCGCACTCCAGATATTTAGTTTCGGCGAACGCTTCAAGAGATCCGGAATTACATCTGTCTCCAGCTTGCCGAATTTCTCCGGCGTACGGAAGAACTCCGACACGTTGATGGTCAGATATTCAATGAACGCCGCGAAATCATCCTTATTCTTGGCCGCATTGTCAAAATACTCCACATAGGAATCCATGCTGGCTCTGGTCACCAGATTGCCAATACGCCGTTTCATCTGCGGTTCTTTATATAGATCGAGGTCAATTTCCGTCTTGGCCTTCAGTTTTCTCTTAAACTCCGCCCAATCCTTTTCATCCATCATCTTTAGTCCCTCCCAATCTCCTCTGGTCAGCTTGATAAACGAATCCTGTTTACTCTATGTACTATTCCCTTTCCATCCAAAAAAATCCTGCCTCTTCCTGCAAGACCGTGAAAATATTTTCCCATTCTTTCAATATTCTATCATAAAAAAAGCCTGCTGGCACCTTTTGGGGCAGCCAGCAGGCTTTCAGCTTCAATCACTCGATATCAAATACCGTACGGTTTTCGTCTTCCGTCTGTTTCGGCAGGACGATATGCAGGATACCATTCTCAAAAGCCACGTTGACGGCCTTCTTGTCAATGCCATCAATGTAGAACGTGCGCTCGAAGTCGCCAGCTTTGCGCTCCCGGCAGAGATACTTGATGCTGGCATCCACAGCCTCGGCCCGCTGGGCCTTGATGCGCAGGTAATTGTCATCATCATAGGAAACCGTGATCTGCTCCTTATAGAAGCCCGGCAGTTCCGCAAAGAGCTCGTAGGCCGTATCGGTCTCAATCACATCCACCTTGAAGGAGGACAGGGCTCCGCTGACCTTGCCCAGCGGATTCAGGGACTGCTCGGCGGCATAGCTCAACACCTTTTCCAAAACATCATAACCACGCTCCGCGTTTTCCCGGAGATGAAATGGTACTGCTCTAAACATAAGAACCCCTCCCACAGATAAAATGGAAAACTTGCTTCGATGTGTCCTATTATACTATAATATTCAGAATATTACAAGCGCGCTGCCAATTTATCCAAAAAGGTCCGCGCTGTCTCTTCTGATACCTGCGCATCCTTATCATGGACCTTCACTTCATCCAGCAGCTGCCGGAATTCTGCCCGTCTGTGCTTCTCGCCGTTCATCACCCGAATGCCCAGCATGTCCGCCTGCAGGATGCGGTGGAACTGTGCCAGCTGCGGCTGGCATTCCTTCAATACATTGGCTGGCAGTTCTTGCTGCAGTTTCACGACCGACTGGTCCAGTGTTTCCAGTTCGGCCAGCAGTTTTTTCTCGACTGCCTTATCCGGCCCCTGCCAATAGGTTTCCATCAGCTGCCGCATTTCCAGGCCGTCTTCCGGTCCAATCACGGCCCAACTTACCACCATATGCTGGCTGTGACCGGCAAAGGCTTCCATAGCCGGCGCCAGCTTGCCATATTGTGCCTTGATGGCTTTCTGCCAAGATTTATTGGCATCGTACTTCGCCGGATTCTGTGCATAGTCAGCACCGGTAGCCAGCGAGATCTTTGACAGCTCCGCATGCTTCATGGGGTTGTAGAAGATGGCCGGGATATCCGACTTCACCGGCATTTTCTCAATGGGCCCCAAAGCCAGTTTAGATTCACGGTAATCGCTGACAGGATAGTTCCACCAGATGCCCAGCTGACGCCCGTAAAGCGCATTGGCCTTGGCATAATCCTCATCGGTCAGGCCGTCGGGCACCACCTTTTCCCCTGTGTATAGCACAAGAATATCCTTATCCAGCGTATTGGAAAAATCCCGGGTGTACTCCTTGATCTGCCCATCCGCTTCCATATCCAGCCGATAGTATTCCGTGGGCACAGTAATCAGCGGTGACACATCCTTATGCTTGGCGATGAAGTTCTCATTGAGCCAGTTCAGGAACTCGGCCTGCCCCTTGGCATCCTTGTTCTTGATATCATCATAGAAGATGGCAAAATCCCGCACGCCCATCTCGTACATGGCCGTGAGTTTCTGTTCCATCGCCAGTTTGTCAGCCTCGACCTGCGGGCCGTCAAAATGGATGTCAAGCCCCGGCGAGATTGCAAAGATGAACTTGACCTGCTGCTTCTTGGACTCATCAATCAAAGCCTGCAACTCGACCATCTTATCGGCCGGATACGGCTCCCGCCACTTGGCCCGGTGATAAGGATCATCCTTTGGGGCATAGATATAGGCATTGAGCTTATGTTCATGGCAGAACTTCAGCATATCCAGCCGGTCAGCCTGCGACCAGGGCGTGCCATAGAAACCTTCCACGATCCCCCGCAAGGGAATGGCCGGCGCACTGGATGCCGGCAGGTTGCCACACAGAGAAACCGCCAGCAAGACCGCCAGCCCCAACAGGTATTTCCATTTGCCTTGTAAGAAACACATCACAATCCCTCCTTAAAGTTTAAAGATAATCTGCCGCTTATACAGGAAATTGGCCACAGGCAGCCAGAGCAACACCCAAACAAAAGCAAACACCGCAATACTCAAAGGCGCGCCGAGCACGCCCAGCAGCGTATGTTCCCAAAGCCAGGGATAGATTGCTGTGCCCTGAACCTTTATATACCAAAACAGCAATAACAGCCGATCCGGCACAATAAAGAAAAACAAAGGGTTCGTGCCCAACAGCCGGCAGGGCGTAAACAACCACTTCATAAAATCCGGAAACAGACTCAAGGCCATCTGCAGAAGGCCCAGCCCCCACATGAAACCGCCGCTGGTAAAGAGTACGTATGGTGCCGTCCAAAGCTGTTTGCTAATGATATCCAGATAGCTCCAGACACCGCCCAAAATCAAAAGCAGCGTGCCACTGACCAGCAGCATCAGCACCCGCTCAAATATGGGCGCACTCTCCAAGGTCAGCTGCCGCCCGGCCAGCATGCCCCACAAAAAAGAGGCTGTGGCTGCGATTGTCCCATAGAGCCCCTCCGGATCAAAGGGCTTTCCGAGGTAACAATGCGCCGCCCCTGGGAAAATCCCATCAATCAGCATACTGATGTTATTGTCCGGACTGAAGGGATTCGTCGTGTCATAGAGATGAAAACATGTCGAGGACAGGGCCAGCAACAGCAGGGACATGATGGCAATATGCTTTTCACTGCGCAGCCACCAGGTGATGATCATGCCGAAGAAATACACCAGCCCCAACCGCTGCAGCACGCCCATGACACGGCCATGCTCCATGATATCGTTCAGCAAAGAGCCGCCCGCCTCCGGCGAAAAACAATGCTGCAGAAGCAGCGGAAGCTGATTCAGGATAAGTCCAAACAGGAACAACAGGACTGAGCGCTTCAGGATTATGCTGAATTTCTCGCCAAAACTGTCATCCCTGTGTTTGGCAAACCACAGGGATGCTGACACACCCATAATAAAGACAAATCCCGGGAAGGCCAGATCCGCAATGGTCAGCCCCGCCCACGGGGCATGCAACAGCAGCGGATAGGCCTGTTCAAAATTTGGCAGGGAATTGACCAGCAGCATGATGGCTATCGTCAATCCCCGGAATATATCTATGGCGACCAGGCGCCGAGTATCTCGTAGCAACATAGCAGCCCTCTATATACCTTATTTTTCTTCAATATCCTCAATGGCCTGCGCTGCACCCATGATGCCGATCACGGCATGTTCAAAGGTCAGGCCGCCCTGCAGATAGACATTGTAAGGTGCCCGCATGGGGCCATCCGCGCTGAATTCGATGGACGCGCCCTGCACGAAAGTACCGGCTGCCATGATGATCTGGTCAGCATAGCCCGGCATATCCCAGGGTTCCGGCGCCGCATAGGAATCCACCGGCGAATACTTCTGGATGCCGCCGCAGAACGCGATGAGTTTCTCTGCCGTGCCCAGCTCGATGGCCTGAATGATATCACCGCGCACATCCGTCGGCAACGGCAGAGTCTTGTAGCCCAGGCGGGCGAACATACCAGCCGCAAAGATTGCGCCCTTGATGGACTGGGCCACCACATGCGGAGCCAGGAACAGACCTTGGAACAGCAAGCGGTTATTGGCCAGGCTTGCGCCCAGCTCATCGCCCATGCCCGGTGCCGTCAGTCGGTAGGAAGCCAGCTCCACCAATTTGTCCTTGCCCACGATATAGCCGCCCGTCGGCGCAATGCCGCCGCCCGGGTTCTTAATCAGGGAACCGGCCATGATATCGGCACCCACCTGCGTCGGTTCCAGCGTATCCACGAACTCGCCATAACAGTTATCCACAAAGCAGATACAGTCCGGCTTGATGCGGTGCACTTCGGCGCAGATGGCCTCGATATCCTCGATGGACAGCGGATTGCGCATGCTATAGCCGCGGGAACGCTGAATCTCCACCATCTTGGTTTTGGAAGTGATGACGTTCTGGATGCCTGCCATATCGACCTTGCCGTCAATCATGGGCAATTCATTATAGAGCACACCGAATTCCTTGAGCGAACCGGGGCTCGGATTGTCATAGCCGATAACCGTCTGCATGGTATCATAGGGCTTGCCCGTCAGAGACACCAGTTCGTCACCGGGGCGCAGGATGCCAAACAGCACCGTCGCCAAAGCATGGGTGCCGGACACGAACTGCGTGCGCACCAAGGCCCGCTCCGCGCCAAAGATCTTGGCATAGAGTTCTTCGAGTTTGCCCCGGCCGATATCATCATAGGCATAACCGGAAGTCGTGTTGAAATGGGCATCGGATACCTTGCACTCGCGCATGGCATCCAAAACCTTCAGCGTGTTTTCCTCGGCAATGCCGTCCACACAGGCAAAGAGCTCGCGGGACTCAGCGAGCACTTCCTGTTTCAAGTCAACGATTTTTTGCGAAAAAGCCAAAACGATTACTCCTTTAGTTCATATTGTACGAAATTATCTTTTTCCGACAGAGGCAGGCGCACTTCTACTTTCGTGCCCGCCTCCTCATAGGCCGTCTCCACCACGGCATTGAGCTGATGCAGCCTCGTGACCGCCGCGCCCTCAGCATAGGGAATCAACAGCGTCATGCGCACCTGGCTTTCCTGGAAAAAGCCCTCGATGCGCCGCTGCAGGGCATCGAGATTCTCCCCGGTCATGGCCGAGATAAAGACGCCGTCACGGCCGCGCAACAGCTGTTCCCGGATATGGGGATTATCCAGCTGATCCGCCTTGTTGAAGACATAGAGCACGGGCTTGTTATCCGCCTCTAATTCCTTGAGCACCGAAACCACCGCTTCAATCTGGGCTTCGAGATTCTCATTGCTGCAATCCACCACATGCAGCAGCAGATCTGCCTCCTGCACTTCCTCCAGCGTGGCCCGGAAAGCCTTGACCAGCGTATGCGGCAGCTTCTGGATGAAGCCAACCGTATCTGTTAAAAGTATATCCTGCTTTTCCGGCAACTGCAAGTGCCGGGTGGTCGGGTCCAGCGTAGCAAAGAGCTTATCCTCGGCAAAGACCTCCGAACCGGTCAGTTTATTCAACAGCGTGGATTTCCCCGCATTGGTATAGCCCACCAGCGCCACCAACGGAATCTGCGATTCCTTACGTCGCTTGCGGTGCAGGGTGCGGCTTTTCTTCATGCCCTCAATCTGCTCTTCGATGTCGTGGATCTTGCTGTAGATGCGCCGCCGGTCCACTTCAAGCTTTGTTTCACCGGGGCCGCGGGTACCGATACCGCCACCCAGACGGGAAAGCGCCAAACCTTGGCCGCTGAGGCGCGGCAGATTATAGCGCAGCTGCGCAAGCTCCACCTGCAGCTTGCCTTCCCGCGAGTGGGCCCGCTGGGCAAAGATATCGAGGATCAGCGCCGTGCGGTCAATGACCTTGACGCCGAGCATACGCTCTAAGTTATGCTGCTGGGAGGGCGTGAGTTCATCATCGAGAATCAACAGCGTTGCTTCGAGGTTCTGAATCTCCATAGCCAGTTCATTGACCTTGCCCTTGCCCAGGAAAAACGCCGCATCGGGCTTTTCCTTGCGCTGGGTGAACGTGGCCACTACTTTTGCCCCGGCGGTATCGGCCAACCGTTCCAGCTCTGCCATGGATTCTTCGATGGGCCAGCTGCTGCCAGGGCGCTCCACGCCAGCCAATATTGCCCGTTCCACCTCGTCTTCCGTGGACTTCGTGCTCTGGGCCGCCAGTTTCTTGTTGACCACCGTCACCAGCATGTTCAGGTTGATCTGCGCGAGCACCTTGTCCTCTGCCGGGCCGTACTGCGTCAGCAGCTGCGCACCGTCCTCGCTCATCTCCCCGGCAAAGAAGGCCAGGCAGCCGATAATCTTGCCATCCCTGCGGCCAATGGCAGCCATGCAGTCAAAGCGCAGACGCCGCAAGGATGACAGGTCAGGCGCACTAAGCCGCACATCCCCGCTCGGATGGGTATGGATGCAGCGGATGCCCGACAGCCGCAGATCCGAGCGCGTTTTCTGCTTGAACTCCGGCAGGTCCACCGTCGCCGTATCCCCCAAGGACACCTGCACGACCTTTCCCTGACGGTTCAGATACACCGCCACTTCCCGGTCCGTATCCTCAGTGATGGCGAGCATTTCCTCATTCAATTCTCTGGTAGAAATCTGCCCGATGGGCACCTTGAGCTCATAGAGCGCTTTCAATTTCTCCAGCACATAGGTTTTGATATTGGCCAAATCGCCATTTACTTGCATAGTTTCGCTCCTGTCAACCGCGGTTCACGATATTGCCGATATGCTTGAGCATGATGGAGAGCGTCCCATCCTCATTGTTATGGAACTCCATGAACTCCGTATTGTCGAAGTACTCGGAGGGAATCGTCAGTTCGATGCCCGTATCCGTCTTGAGCTTATGCTTGCACATCTTCTTGATGGTCGCTTCCTGATCCATCTTCACAGGTTCCGTGAAGCCCGCTTCCTTGATGGCATTGTCAAAATCCGCCTGCATGGAAGGATTCTCCTTGAAGATTTCCTTGCCCGCCTCAACCAGATCCAGTTCGTCAGTCGTCTGCATATTTTCCGTCACATAGCTCTTGACCGCCGCTTCCGTGGCCACCTTGTCCTGCCCATAGGCTTCGGCCACCTTGGCCGCCGTCTTGCTGAGGTTCTTGATTGCTTCCTTCGGCGAAGGCGTCAAGCTACATTCGAGCAGGATTTCCGGGAACACCAGGATGCTGTTGCCATCGATCGTGTACTTTTTCGCCGTGACCGAAACTTCCCTCGTTTCGGCATCGATAAAGGCAAATTCCTCCATCTTCTGGGACAGGTTGGGCATGATGGAATAATGATTGATGATCTCGTTCTTAATGCCCGCCTCGGTCTGATTCACCTGATGCGTATAACCGATATGGCTGTTGGATTTGAAGATCACGATCTGCCGCCGGTCATCAATGCGCACATCGGCCACAATCACATCGCTCGACGCCATTTCCTCGGCATGGACGAAAGCATCTTCAAGCTTCTTGCCCAATTCCTTGGAAAAGGGCACAAAGCTCATTTCCCCGCTGAGGTATTCCTTCACCAGCTGGGCACAGTGGCTGTCATCATAGAACGTCCCCGGCTTGGCATCCTGACTGCCCCAGGCTTTTTCGATATGCTTGTGCAGGAAGGTCTCAATGCTGTCCTGTACCGTGAGTTCTTCATCCGAATACACCGTCATGCCGGAGTTGAAATCCAAAATATGCAAGATTGCTTTATCAATTACTATCATAGTGTACCTCATCCTTCTGTTCTTCCGCCCATTGCCTTACCTGCTGCAAGCGGGCCGGCATGCGGGTGCGCAGTTTCTCCTCCAGCTCCCGCAGGTCATTCGAATCAAAATCGTAATTTACATCAGGGATATTCCAGATCCGGGCCTCGGCGAAGAATTCATCCCGGTAAATATTATAGTAGACCGTAAAACTGCTCTCGAGTGCAAAGTTCACATAATCAATGACAATATACGAACCATTATTGATTTTCACCGGTTCAGCCGGCTTGATAAAGAGCTCGAACCCCTCATTTTCTGCCGGCAAATCCCTGCCATACTGCCAATCCGGCAGATTCTTGTCCACCACGATGCTGCTGAGGGTGGCCGGATTGAAATCAGCCATATCCATCAGGAGTTGTTCAAACTGACTATTCAGCAATTCCTCAAACACGGAAAGTTTGCCCGTGATAAACTCAATCCGGGCAAACTCGATCAGGCCGATTTTCAGCCGCACCTTGTACTCACGGGTTTCCTCATGGAAGTAAACGATGGCTCTTTTATGCCAATTTTCATTGACATAGGCATAGAGGTCATACTTATTCTTGCCAATGACCGGCTCCCTATGGAGCTTGAAACCGTGCCACTCCTCCGGCAGGTTTTTCATATATTCCCAGCCAGCCGTCTCCTCTTTTATTTTTGCAATGGTATCTTCTTTCATTAGATGAACCTTTCCTGCAAGAGCATACAAGAAAAGCTCCCAGGCAAAGCCTAAGAGCTTGTAATTTCAAATGGTGACCCACCACGGAATCGAACCGTGAACCTACTGATTAAGAGTCAGTTGCTCTGCCAGTTGAGCTAGTGAGTCATGCGCCTTGTTCTCAAGGACATGTAATATATTAACACCATCATCCGGCTTCGTCAAGCACTTTTTGAAAAAAATTTCATTTTGCCCGCTCAGCATATTGCAGGCTGGCAATTCCCTTCTGTACCTGCCGTTCCGCTTCTTTATCACCGGCATCATAGATAAAGGTGAAAATCCAGCCCAGATTCTTCCGGGCAATCGTCACCACCTCGATCTCCACATCCTGCCCTTTCTGCTGACCGGTAAAATGAAATCTTCGCAGCGGAATATGATTGACGACCGCAGTCTCCTGATGCGTCATGGACACATTCTCTATACCATAATTTCCCATTATCTTCAGGACACGCTTCTGCGGCCCTTCCTGCATATATCTGTCCCGGTCTTCCTGCAGATACAAGCTCTCGCTATGCAGATCCACGAACATATCGTCACAGTCAGCCTGACATACCGTATAGCCCTCATCGGACTCGGACAGCGGTTCCAGGCGCACCGGCAGCTCAATCCGCAGTTCCTGCTTTTCCGAAGCAATGAAACTGCTTGTTTTCCAAAAGCAATCGATATCCTGCAGTGCCCCATTCTCACTCAGCAGCCATAAACACCCCATCAAAACAGCAGCAATGAAATAAAAACGCATCATAGAAACAACCCCTCACAGATTTTATCAGATCATTCAACTATGCTGAGATCATGGCAGGAACAAGCGATTTCCTTGGCCAAAGATTTCAACTTGCGATTGCCATACGAAAAGGAAATCGTCCCCCATACCATATGCCCGCTGACACCTGTCAGGAACATGCAATTATACATACGTTCCAGCAGTCCATCACTGATATATTCAAAATAAGCTAATTGCTGATAGCATCCGGTCAATACAGATGCCTCATAAATATGAACACCAGCTGCCATCTTAGGCAGAACGAGTTTGCAGATTTCCACCTGCTTAGCCAGAATCTCTGCATCTACCGGATCATCTGCCCGCAACAGGCTGAAAGAAAACTGTCCTGCATCATCTGTCAGCAATAATTGCCCCGGTTTGCTTCCCGGCAAATATATCTCTTTTACCGAATCCGGCATCAGCGCAAATGATTCAGGAAGCCTGACCGAAAACTTGTCATCGTAAAATAATCTTTCCTTGAATCTATAGCTATGTCCCCGAAACGCAAATTCGTAATCGTCATCATAAAATGATAAGGCCGCCACCTGTTATCCCTCCGCTTTCATATTCATCAATAACTCTTCAGACAAATTACAACGCTCTGTGCTCATATGGCGGAATACACAATTCTGAACTGCTACATCATGCCAATCACAACCAACGATGGATACGCCATCGAACAGACAATCCTGAAAGAGCATCGCATACATGCTTGCTTCGCCAGCAGCAGTAACTTCATAAAAATGGCAATCCTCAAAAGAGCAAGCCACAAATATTGCCCCCTGCAAATCTGCCTGCGTAAAATCCGTCAGATGAAACCTGCAATTTTGGAACAGTACCTCACGCAAATTAGTTTGTGCAAACCGCCATGGCTCAAACAGGCAATCCTGAAATATACTATGCTGTAAATCCAGCCTGCCCAGCGTCTTTACACGATAACGGTTCCGGCAAAAACAGCGATATTGCAATTCATCCGTTGTCCAATCATCCTGGCCTGTATATTTCATGAGATTTACCGCAGGACGCAAGCGCCCGACTATATTCTGCCTTCCCAGATATTCACCAAAGGTAAACAGGACTTCATCTGTATGTGGCACCCCCTCCATAATCTCCAGCAGGTCAAAGGAAATCCATAGCCTAAAATACTCTGCCATAACCCCCATAAGCTGCCGAAGCGTCGCAGGGTAAAACGGACGAAACATCGACGGATGGATATAGGCACGCACATAGGCCCTTTCATCCGTGACCTGCTCAACAAAGCTATGCCAAAGAGGCAGCAGCCAGCGACAATCCCATTCGCCCATGGTCATGATTGTCCCTTGTTCGTCACAAAGATAGATATTAACCCTGGCCAGTCCGGCAAAAAAATCAGTATACTGCAAAGTACAATATACGTTACGGACAGGTCCTATTGTTCCATTTCCTGTTTTCTGCAATATTTGCCGCAAACAGCTAAAAAAACTTCCCTGCAGCTCTGCCGAATGTTCAATGTAATATTGATTAACGGCCGAGAGGAACATCTCTTCCAAGGGGATATACCTGTTATGATAAAATTCATCTACTTTTAAAGCTTTCATTTTACTACTTCACCAATAGAATTTGCCGCATTTTTTTCTGCATCATCGATATCATCATTCAGATGTTTTCTGTTACAGCTATCATTATATTTGTAGTCCACTACTCCTGTAGCCCCTAATCTGACAGCGGTAACCCCTTTACTGGTCAGGAATTTATGTGTCGCCTCGACACCAGTTTTCCCTGCATTGACTGCCCATCGACGGCCTGTATTCAATTTACTGATCAGGTCAGGATGCGCCGCTGCAAACTCAGGGAGCACCGTACTTCCCACCTCGATTACCTGTCGGCCCAGCACCTGCGCTCCCCGGATTACCCGCAAATTTCCGCCCCAGCTTCGGAATGACCGCATTGTATCGATCACAGCCTCCCCCGCAGGACGCAAAGCTCTTGCAGCCCGCGAGGCTGCAACTGTCTCAGCCAATTCTCCGGCGCGCGCCGCACCTGCGGCAGCTATTTCCCCCGCACGTGCCATACCTGCTGTAGCGGCTTCTCCTGCACGCGAAGCCACTCTGGCCACACAAGGAATCCCCTTGGCGGCTTTCATCAGTGGGATCGCATCCAGGACAGCCATGGCTACGCCCCAATTTCTAGCTGTGGTATCTCCTCTTTTGGACGCTTCGTACGCATCATTCAGATCCAGCGCCACCGAACCGAGTGCACAGGCAATCTGCAACGGCGGGCAGGGGATAAACGAACCCACGAAGAACGCTGCTCTCGCCAGCGCCTTTAAATCCGCTGCAGACTGCGCCTGCTGCAGTTCTGCCGAAGTCTTTACAGCATTGGCGTATTTCGCATGCGTATAACCTTCCTGATTGATGATCTTGGCCTGTAAAAAAATCGTTTTGGCATCGGCATTCACGATCATCTGCGATTTTTGCACAGCAAACTTCACATAATGCTCGGACTTTATACATATCGTTGACATACCCTTATCGTCCTTTCGCAGCCATATCCAATAGATTTACAGATTTTGATTTTTCTACAGGTTCAAACCAAGGACTGTTCTCTTGCAGCTTCTTGGGTTCTTCGCCCAGCTCTACTAAGAAATCTGACAATTTATAAGGATATTCCACCGGTACACCTCCGGCGCCAAGATACTCATTATAACCTTTATCGAACCCTGGGAGCAGTTCACTGGCTTCATCATCATTTTTTGTCACATTCGCCTGAATAGAAATTTTCTCCGGTCTTTGTATATAGATATTCTCACTGGATATAATATCGATTCCCGTACTTGTATCACCAGTAATCCGCGAAGAATCACTGCCCTCACGCCCGGCAATACACACCGTACTGTCTGGCTGGAACTGAATCATCTGATTTTCAGATGTAAGATTGCGATTTTCCGGATTCTGGTAATCCGGATTGCCCCCCAGGTCACCACGCTGGCTGCCCATCGCCACCAGTTCACCACATTCTTCAAAGTAAGTATAGGCCTTATCCCCCTCATCCGGCATCGAATACATATAGTTATTCACCGTATTCTCATGTGTGATCCACCTGGCTTTTTCCTTATCCTGATTTTCATCGCAGTCAAATTGCATCTTGACTTGCTGTCCCTGAACATCAAGTATCTTACCAGGGATATAACATGGTCTGTTCCAACACTTTCTTTGTTTAGCGGCAGTCGTGCACACCCCCTCTTTATGCCTTATCAACATCCAATTTTCCAAAAAATCTCCCTGTAATCCAATTCTGCTTTTCAGCACCACCTGTGCACGATTTGCCAATGTAAGGCCATAGCCAGCCCCCGGCAATAAATCATAAGTTATTATTTTTTGATCCAAAAACTCATCCACCCGTGATTGCTTTTTGGTATTCTCCTGCCTTCTCCGTACTTCAAGATACGATATATGATAACCATGCTGGATTTCCTGTCCTGTAAGCTTGTAATCCTTAAAACCTTCCCCAGACAAGCTAAGTTGAAGCGCCGGACTGCTGCTATCACAAAACAACATAAGCCCCAAGCCTTCGCAAAGCCGTCGTAAAAACATCCAATCGGTTTCATCATTCTGATAAAGCATGCGTGAAATCACCGGATTGTCTCCGACCTTTACCTGCGCATGATATTCTTGGGCCACTTCCCTAGCTACATCTTCCAATGTTTTATCCACAGCCTGAAACGTACGGCTTCTTCTTTTGATATCCATCCTCCAGGAAAGCGAATGCAATACCAATGAAATCACCTTACGACCGTCTGCATATTGACAATTGGACTCTGTCACCATACCGGCAAAAATGAGTTGTCCCCGTCCATAAACGTTTACTTCATGTTGCTGCCAGGACAACAATTCCACATCATCTGTTTCTTCACGCACTTCCAGGACAACGTGGCAGTATCCGTGTTCACCAGCACAGGTCCGCAATGAAAAATCCAAAAGCTTCCCTGCGGGAAGCCCCTCAAATCCGATGTCCCCCAAAGATAATGCTTCCATATCTACTCCTTCTAATCATGCTTGTCGGATACGCTGACGGCGCCACTATATTTACCATCTTTATCCTTTTCACCCGTTATCTTAAAGTTGCCATATTGAGCATTGACTTCTTTTTTCCTATCAGCATGTATTGAAGCTTCTGCCTCTGCATCTTTCACTTTGCCTTTGACAAACACCTTTGCATCCGGACTCTCTGGATTACTAATATCCCCTGATTTTGTTTTACCAGCCTCCACTTCTCCTCCAGCGGAAATATTCATATCTCCATGCGTGAACCCTACTTCCGCTCCGGTTTTGCTCTGGATAGCGTTTTCATGAGTCAGATCTCTTTCTTTCGGTTTAAATTCCGTCACACTATAATCTGCATCCACCGCATTGATATACAGATTCGCATACAGGCCATTTTCCCGATTCCCCAAGGTCAGATGCACATCCTTCAAGTCTTTCATACATTCGGGCAAATGCTCTGCTACCGCCTTGTCAAATTTGTCCAAAGCATCATTTATTCCCCTAAACGCACTATATTCATCCTTGCTTGCATCCTGCATCTTGCTCTCCTCAGAACCCTCCTTTACGAAACGGATTATACCGCCGCGTGAACAGACCAGGCAGCTTGTATCCAGCACTACCGGCGCCCCCTCAATGGTATAATGGGGATCGCAATCCTGCCATGCCTGTTCCAGGATAGGCCTGCATACAGTGGTCGGCGTCGCATATTTGCCATGTTTGTGCCTATGCCTTCTCAGTACAGAATGAGCCTTTTGGGCCTTACAATAGCCGTAACCTTTGATATTCTCCGGATATTTATAATCATTGGCATTCAATACCGGTTTCTTGTCCTTCTGATTGATTACCCCATGTGATTCCGACATATACACCCTTTGCTTATCCGTACCATGATCACAATAAGTATATACAGTATCCATCGACATATAATTTTTACACTCTGCCACTTCATACACCTCCGATAACGACATCTTCAGCTGCTAACTTCAGCTCCTTAGCAGACATATCTATGATTGTACCGTTTGCCTGCAAACTTATTCCTCTTTCTGCCAAAAACTCAATTTTCTTCCCCTGCAGCAGCACATTTTTATCTGCCCTGACATTTACGGTATTTGATGTGACGATATTAATCCCTGTCCCAGACATATCGACAAATGTATCCTGATGCTTCGTGATCAGATGGACGCTGTCATCTGTAAGCAACAATTCCTTGCCTCCCGGAGCACGCAGGACTTTATTGCGTGTATTCGCCGGCGGTGCGGCATTGACCGTACTCACGCAGAACGCATCCTTCTCCTCCTGCGTGGGGAAAAATACACGCACATAATCGCCTTCATCCGGCATCACATACCAGCCGCTGCCATCGCTGGAAGAATATGTAGTGGAATACGTAAACCACTTGGTCGTGCCTTCATCATAGCGATCATCCACATCCACGAAATATACTTTTACCTTGTCCTGACCGACTTCCTCCACGCGCCCGATCAGCACCAGCCCCGCGCAAGCAGGATTCTTTTGCCTGGGGGCTAAAAAAGCTGTTTCAGCGGCCAGCCGATAACGCATATGCAGCATGCCATCCTGCAGTTTTCCCCACACGGCTGCGATATAATACGATTTTCCCTGAAATGAAACCTTTGCCCCCAGCGGCAGATAAACATCTGCTTCCACTGTGAAACTGGCAAAGTCTTCTGCCATACTCTGCCGCCCGCCAAGCAAGGAATTCTCCTCACAAAACTGACGCTTTCCGTCCTGATAACGGACACTGTACTCTGCCCGCACCAGTGCGTTTTCCCTGTCTGCCCGCGGCAACAAGCCCACGGATAAATATGGCTTTTCCGCAGTGCAATCCGTGATGACCGGCGCAGCGAAGCGGGAAGCCATTCTGCGGGCAAAAGCCCAATCTGTCTCATCAAGCTGCAAAATGAATTCACCGATGGGCTTATCCGGCACATTCATCGCCACCTGCGCCGTATCCCCCAGACCATTTTGCTGACATGCCTCTGTCAATATCTCACCATAGGTCCTGGCCAGATTCTGAAAGGACTTTCTTTCCCGTTGCAGATCCAGCCGATAAGAAGTATCGGCCAATAACATTTTCGCCAGACAGTAATCCGCCTTTTCCTCCAGATCGATTCGCAATATATACCCGCAAAAAATCTTTTTTCCTGCACCAGACATTGTCCCCACAGTAATGGTTATCAGACTTTCTGCCGACCTATCCATAAATGATTCCATCGCCGCCCGGTCTGCTTCTCCCGTCAGCTTGGCAAAGGCATATTGATTGGGACGATGCCGAATCGTCAGATCTTGAATGCGCTGCAGTTCTACGCCGTCAACCTGCAATCCTTGATGAATGATATTCATGACTCCCCCTCCCCAATGGCGACAGTATCTGCTCCCATACCAATTTCCTTAGCATCCATATGAATGTTTGATTTTCCCACCTGCAGAGTGATACTTTCATCGGCCATCACAATCACGCCCTCTTTTCCATCCAGCGTGATATCTTTTTCCGCTGAAATCGTAATCGGTCTGTTGGAATAAATTTGTATCCCCCGGCTTTGTGAAATCCGGATGAAACTATCCGCCGAGACGCAATCCAATGTGATGCCATCCTCATCCATCAGCACATTGTTTCCGCCGGGAGCGCGGAAATACTTGTTCCGTTCAGATGGAGCCGGTGCCTGATTGACCGCACTGGCGCCAAAGGCAGCATCCTCATCATGAGAAGGGAACAGTATCCTGACCTCGTCCTCCTGCTCCGGCATGACATACCAGCCACTGCCATCCTGAGAAGAATACCCTGTGGAATACGGGAACCAGGTACTGCCGCTGCTATCGTAGGCATCATCCATACCGTCAAACCAGACCTTTATCCGGTCCCGTTCCACCGACTGCACCTTCCCCTTGATGATACGCCCGCCACAGCCGGGATGATAACGCCAGGGCAGCAACACGCCGCGCTTGTCCGCCAACTCATAGGTCATATGCAGGAGTCCATCCCGCAGGCTGCCATGTACTTTGCTGATCACATAGGATTTACCGCGAAATTCTGCTTCTGTCCCCAAGCAGGCATATGTATCCGATTCACAGGAAATCCGCTGAAAATCCTGTGGCACAGCCTCGCTGCCAGCTTGTTCACGCTGCAGGCGATAGCGCCAATAGCGCCGATTGTCCTGCTGAAGAACCGCTTCCGCTCCATTCAGCTGCAGCACCGTCCCATCACTGTTCGGGAGTCCTACTGACAAAGCCGGCACTGGTTCGTCCATACGGGTAAACAATGCCGTATGGAAATGCGAAGCCAGCCGCTTGGAAAACTCCCAGGCTGTTTCCTGCATCTGGGCCAGGAATCTGCCCACAGGCTTATCCTTTACCCCAAAACTGAGATTGACTGCCACGCCGGCTAAATCGTAAGCACGCTGCAGAACCGCCTGATAGGATTCTGACTGATTCTGATAAGTCTGATCCTGCCTGCGCAAATCCAACAAAATACAGGCATCTGCCAATGTGCAGGTAACCACAGCATACTGACCTGACAATTCATAATCCAATTCGTCCAGATATCCGCAAAAAATGTTTTTTTCTCCGGTTCCGTCAGCGCATACAACCAGCCGCACCAAATCCTTCCCTGCCCGCGGGATGAAATATTCCATTTCCTGCGCCGTCGTCTCCAAAACCAACCGGGCCATGCCGCAGGCATTAGGTGCGTGGTAAAGCTCCAATTCCAGAATCCTGCTGCAGGGAATCCCCCTGACCTGCAAACAATCATGTGTGATTTTCAAATCTGCTCCTCCTTGCCTGCTGCTGGTAATCTGACAAAATGAACGCCCATCACGCCCCGGGACAGGATCTTCTCGGCAGCCGCCAAAGAAAAGAGCCAATGAACCTCACGCTTTCCCTCGTGCTTCACGATATCTCTGCCTTCCATGCACTCCGGATGCACATAATATCCATCCTGCCCCTTTTCCAGACAATTAACCGGTGGCAAGCAGGGAATCCAATAATTGATGCCCTGCCCGCCATCATCGCTCCAGGGAAAAAGTGCCAGTGCCCGCGTCTCCACCTCAGGCGCTAACGAGCGAAACAGTGAAATTACCTTTTTCCCTACCATGAATGTCGGCGCAAACAGGAAATCACAGACCTCCAGCCCGATTTTCGGCTCATAGAAACCGACACGATCCTGAAGCCTGGCAAAATCCCCTGCTGTCATCACCTGCGAATAGTCCTGCATTGGAATCCCGATTGGCATTATGGGATTTACGATATCCTCGTCCGGACGCAACTCAAACCAAACCTGCTCTAACACAGCCGCTCCTTTCTCTTCAAGCCCTCTATCCCTAAGCCCGACAAAAAGAGGCATCGTGCCAAAGAAAATCTCCATGGCACGGTGCCCCCATCGTTTCTTCCTCTACCTATTACAAATGATACTCTCTTTCAATTAGAGCAGGATTACATTTTCATTAAAGCTTGATTAAAATATAATCTAAATCCTTAATCAATTCACTTATCTTCTCCATTATAGTCAACCAAATCTTTCCCTATCTCCAGTTCGTCCTTTAACCAACTCGAAAAACTATCCCATTCCTCAACGATCTCACCTTTTTCATGATCCCATTGTACTATTACATTATTTTTTTCATCAATACAAATCATATCTCCATAATTCAAATCAGCCACAATCAATAATTCATCTCCCATATCTGGCCATTTTTTTTGCAAATTATCATCTAAATAGTTACCAAATCTTTCTTTTTCTTTCATCTCTTCATCATATATACCTGCTATAGATGTTCCAGGTATAAATATTTCTCCACCATTATATATGGTTAAAAATTCCATATAATCATCAGGTAAAACAATACCAGTCTTTTTCTCAAATATTTTTATTTTTTCTTTACCAATTCCTTTTCTCAGTTCATGTACACCATCACTGTACTTTCGAATTTCTTCTATACAATATTCCATCTTTTCGTTCATTTTATTTCAACTATCTCCTTCCAACGTCTGACTTTCATCCACGTCAATTGGTTTAAATTTTATTAAACTCTAGGTATTCTTTTAAATAATCATATTGCGGTGCTTTCAATTTTTCAACTATTTCATATGGAACAGCCCCCAAGCTACAAGGTAAGCTCTTCGATTTTATCAATAAATCTTTACTTGAGATGTTAAGATTTAAATCTTTTTTTATTCTCCCCAGCATTGATAATCCTCCATCATATTTGAGTAGCACCGCATCATAATTTGAGTTGAGATTATCAAAATCATCCCATTCTTTTTCACAATCATAAAAAAAATCAACTATATTTTCAAAAACCGGTTCTCCTATCTCCTTTTCCATTTCATGATCCCATGTTGTATATATCTTATCACCTTCTGCACTATTAATTTTACATACCCAAAAGCAAAATAAATTATCTTTCCCAAAGGCCAGCCATTCCTTTGCAAATGGTGGTTCTTTGGATACTTTCATCATTGTCTCATAGTCAAATATTTCTCCAAACGGCAATTCAACGCCTCCGTATTCCAAATATATATTTTTTAATTCATTAGGTATATAATTTCCCAAAGGTATGTCATTTACGCTTTTCTTAACACCATAACTTTTCATATAATCATCTAACTTCATTGGCACCCCCACTAAATTATCATTCTCAATTCGAATCAATAATTAGTTGTTCATAAAATAGATATATGCACTTTCCTCTATCTCTCCACCCTCAGATTTAGATTCATCATCAAAATACTCTTTTAAAATCATTTTCTTTTCTTCCATGCAAAGTTTTACAAAATCATTGCCTGTCATTATTTACCACCTCAGTCACGTTTCTATTACCATCATTTTCTCATCTCTGGGTATTTTAATTTATTCAAGTCTATTAACTCTTTTAATTTTTTATTGGGGATATCAGGATATACTCTACGTAATTCTTTAATATCACGAGCCAACAACTGTCGCGCAGAGGATATATCCACTCGGATCATAATAATCCACCGGATTATTAACACAGTAAGCATAAAGATTCAGCCCATCCCCGTGATACTCGTCTTCCTGCTTGAATCTGGCGATTGCCGGATTGTAGAATCTTGCCCGCAGGTAGTATTGTTGGGTTATCTGGTCGAACTGTTGGCCAGTGTATTGGTAACGGTTGGGAATCTGTTCCTCTGATTCTATGATATTACCAAAAGCATCATAAGCATAATGGTTCTTTACTTTGCCCTGTCTATCTGTAATGAAGATGGTACTGCCCTGCTCGTCACTTGCATAGTGATACCATGTTTTCTCCGGCTCGGATTCCATAGCCCAAAGGTCACTTGTCCGAATCAGGCGGGTGATATTGTCACCTTCTTGTTCCGCGATTACTTCCTTGTTCTCGTTGAAGATGAACTGCACCAGATTGCCGTTTTACCTGCTTTGGTTGTTATCTTGGATGTATGACGGAAATCGTCATATTCGTAGATATTATTGGCATCTGACTGTTTTTACGCCCTAGTTCGTCATAGGTATAGCCTAGAAGCGTCCTGCCGCTGGCTTTCTTGGCGGTCAACAGACCGTCTTTGTCGTAGTTGTAGCGGTAGTCCATACCATTGGATATTGCGGCTGTGAGCTGGCCGTTTGCGGCATACTCATAAACATTACGCAAATCTCCAGCCTTCCGCTCGGTCATACTGCCGTAGACATTCCACTGGTACTCATTAACTATACCATTGCGGTCTTGGAATTTGCTTAGATTTCCCTCAATGCCGTAAAGGTATTTTTCCTCACTGCCATCCGGGTAGGTTATGGATTTCAGCTGGTTGTTGTCATCGTATGCATAGATGCGTTTATTGCCATTGCCATCCACGGCTTCGGTGATATTTCCGGCAAAGTCATAGGCGTAATTTTCCTTACTGCCGTCTGCTTTGCGGATTTCGGTAATACGCCCCCAGCTGTCCAGTACATAACTGGTTTCGTTGCCTTTGCCATCACATATACCCGTGACATTACCCTGCGCATCGTAGTTATAGGATTGGCTTACCTAAAACATCACTCGCATCTATCAATGCTTTTCCAAAAGGATTATCCCCATCATCAACGAAAAACTCCACGATAAAACAAGGATCATATCGTCCTGCATTAGCAAATATATGTAAAAATGATAAACGAAGATAATGGCATGGCGGTACAAAAGCTAATACCCCAGCACACTTTTCCCGAACTTGATGGACAACAGTAATAACATTCCTCATATATTTTATCCAATCTTCACCTTGTTTAATGTCCAATGCTGACACAATGGTATTATATTTTTTTATATAATCTTGCTCTTTTTTTGATAAAAGTCATCATTATATTCGTCGATATCTCTAAACAGCATCTCTATCCCCTGATAATTTTCATATTATGAACCAAGTCAAATTCACATGCAGAATTTTAGACAATGTAGCCACACTAATCAGCAAAGCAGATCCCCCCAATATATATTTCACCATTTTTCTAGATGCTAACATCTCATCACGAATTGTTTGTGGGCTTTCGCCATTAGAACGCCTATAATGAATAGGGCCATAGAAATATGCCGCTAACAATGGCATTAATTTTAACGGAAAAAACATTTCCCAAGTATAGTATTCGCACTTGATAAGCGTATTTATAATCAATATAAAGTAAACAGATAAATACCAAAAAAATACGCACGCCATTTTTTTCTCCCTACAAACATAAAAGCAGAAAATAGCATATTTTTCTTCATAACCTCATATCCTCCTCTTAATGATTTATACTTCCCAATTCATTGCATAAATCATTGATATTTTTATCTATCTGCGGATTAGGACCATAATTTTGCACAACTTCATTTTTCCTTCTTATGTTAATATAATCCTCTACCACAGTGCTCACATCTTTTTGCTTCCCAGCCAAAAAAATAAATTTCTCTACAGTTTTTCCCTCCAACTTCCCCATTGCCATATTACCAAAATCATATACAAAGGTAGTTCCATCTTTACCTAACGGTGTTTTTTCCCCAAGATAAACTACTCCCTCTTTTAGATAATCATGTGCATCATTAGTTCCTACTACAGCATCAGTAATTTCTCCTATTCCATTCCAAGTATCTGATGCCCCCTTTGCGAATATATATACCCCTAGAATAGCTGATGTTCCAAATGTAGCTTCAGCGCCCATCATCAGCATAAAGCCTGCATACATCCCTGTCACTCCAGATACAGTATCAACCGCACCTGCAACCCACTTATTATTATTGGCTCCAATATAACATTTTATACCGCTCTCCATACTAGGTATATCACCATCACAAACCCCAATAACACCACCATTCATACAAAACAGACGACTATCCTGCGTTAATTTTGGCGCACCGCCTATCAAGGATTTTTCATCTGTGTATATCCATACCTTAGGTGTACGCGGCCGACAAATTTCTCCTAAACATTTGCAATATCCATAACATAAAATATTACTACCTACTACATGATCATTAGCATTTAAAAACATTTCATCATTGTTCTTCCATGATCCATATCCCTGGGTTCTAACTATAACTTTTAAGCTTCCTTTATTACAAAACGTAAACTTTTTATCGGTCATGTATTCTTTTTCATCTGCCACGATATCGTCTCCTCTATCAGCTCATTTTCACATTCTTAGCCCCCAACACAATCTGCTCCTTCCCCATATTGATTTTAGAATCACCAACTTGCAGTGTCAGGTTCTCTTTCGCCAGCATAGTCAGTTTTTTCTCTGCCGACAGTGTGACATTGGCATCAGAGGACACATGAATATCTTTGGACGATACAATCTTGATGACAACAGCAAGGAGATACTAAGATAAGAACAAATCTCCCCTGTCTCCTGTTGCACCGCAGCAGCTCCAGCCACTGCTTCCTGCAAACCATCTCGCCAAAATTTGCAGATTGCAGTAAAATCCTTATCCCACTCGGCAAAGCTTTGGGCTAAAAAATCTCCTTCTACATCTTGGTAACGTTTTTCTTTATATTGATTTAGTGTTTCAATCATAAAACTATCAACTTCCCTAATATATTTACCCAATTATCTAGCGAATCCACAACCTCTTATAAAAAATCATAAATCACTGTTTATTTTTCCACTCTAAATATGCATTAAAATCCCACATTACACATTTATAAAAATATTCACATGCATCATCTTCTCTTTTAAAAATTTTCAATCCGTTTTTAGAACCTTTTTCACTACAGCAAACATGCCATTCGCCCCCCATTTTTTCAATACACATTTTTTCAAAAGGCGTCCAACCATCAAGACTATACATATCAGATGGAACCTTTTTTTCATTTAATTTTCCCCTTAACTCTAACATTTTCATTTAATCAATTCTCCTAATTTTATTTTCTTCAATAAGTTCCCGTATACTCTTTTCTAATTTAAACTGAATACCTCCACCTGGTTGATTAAACCATGGTGCAATCACACTCCCTTCTGCTTTTATTGGCTTCAATACCTCATATTGCGTATATGGCGTTAATTCCTTAGTTCTCGGTCTCAAATACCTACTTTCATAAGACATATCTTTAGGTGAAACATAGTAGCCAGTCTCCTTGCCAAATCTGTCAATTTGATATCCTTTTGTTAATGTTACTGATTTTGTAGTCCCAAAAACAGCACCATCATTTTCAGGCCATATAACTTTGCCATTTTTCTGATTGTAGAAAGTAGAATTATCAAATGTTTCTTTATACTTATTATATATTTCATTATTCGGCCGTTCTACCCAACCTGATAATTTACTCTCATCTACATCAGAAATTTTTGCAACTGGTGATTCTTTTGTTTCGCTTGCACAATACCCACTCAGATCATAATAATCTACCGGATTATTTGCACAGTACGCATAAAGATTCAACCCATCTCCATGATACTCATCTTCCTGCGTAAATCTAGCGATGGCAGGGTTGTAGAATCTTGCTCGCAGGTAGTATTGCTGCGTAATTGCGTCGAACTGCTGACCGGTGTATTGGTAGCGGTTGAGGATTTGTTCTTCCTTGTCTACCGTATTACCGAAGGCATCATAAGCATTGCCGAGATGGCAGACAAGACGTACCAGGAGTCTATGCAAATCATAGTGGAAGCCATGCTGGCTGCGGTTCAGGAAGAATTTCATATCACGGACGAACAGGTTGAAGTCTTCTACGAAAAGTTCACGTCCAAACTGCCTGACTCTATGCTGCGGTTATTGCAGGCTGCTTAAGGAATTTATCTCTTGAGATATACAGTTTTCAAGGTGCCATGAGTATTTTGCATGTGGGAAGTTTGAGTTCCATAAAAAAAGTCTTTAATCTCTTGATATGAATTCACCTATTTAGATATTTACATTATCAACCAAATTAAATTTACTCCTGTAAATTTATAAACAACCACACTAACCATTGCAATAACAGCAACAGTCAAAAACATTCTTCTAAAATCCCGTTCTACATCCTTAGAAAGGCATATTTCATTATTTGCCTTTTTACTCATCCACTTCCCCGCGGTTCTAGCAAACAAAAATGGGAATAATTTTAAAGGAACCACCCCATCCAATGAATACCATTTAAAATATAAGCATCCAAAGCATATAGTAATAATATACGATACTATATACCAGAACCAAAAAGCTCTACTTTTTATTTGAAAAAACGAATTCAACGCATCTTCATTAATGTATTTAATTAGTGTTTTTATCATGAAAATTCACCCCATTATAACTAATTCCTATATACCTCATATAACACACTTATATTTTTATCTACTTTAACATTTGTATTATAATCATTATTCTTACCACGTCTCCATTCATCCACATTATCTTTAATCTGCCGTGCACGATTATCTACATAATCTATTACATTTTTCTTTGTTGTCTCTATATTATCAGCACACTTATCTATTTTCTTTTTTGTCACATCTATTACATCATTAAGGTCTTTCCCAGAACTTATAATATCCATCACTTGCTTTGATTTTATTGCTTCACGTCCACTCTTGAGAAGATTACCATAATCATATATTGCCTCTCCATATTCCGGAGAAATTCTCTTAAACTCATTCTTAACAAAATCCCAATCATGTTCACCTGCTCCAACCCCCTCCAAAAATTCTCCTAGACCATTAGCCATATTACCAGCACCATATATTCCAAGAACAGCTACGCCTGTAACTCCAAGTGCACGACCACACATTGATGTATTACTAGCAAACAATAAACCAGCACCAGCCGCAGCTACTCTCACATCAGCATAGCCCCCCGTAATATCTAAATATGCTGATACTAACTTATTACCGTATATTTTTTTTAATTGGCTCGCTAAATCATCCTGCGCGATAGATTTAGCATACTTTCCTTCAATCAGATCTTGAATACATTCTAGTAAGCCATATGATTCACCCTCGCCAAAACTTATTTCACCACCATGCCTACATAACAAGCGACTTTTTTCTGTCAAACGAGGAGCTCCATCCAGTAATGCATTTTCATCAACATCAATCCACACCTTAGGCGTATCAGGAACACACAACATGCCTGTGCATCGGCAATACCCATAACAAATAATATTTTTGATTGGCCAATGATCCGTTGCATTTAAATATTGTTCATTCTCGTTATTTATGCCATGACCTTTCGTTTTCACCATATCCGGCCAGCTTCCCATAGAACAATGTGTTTTTTTCTTATCCGTCATATATTCTTTTATATCTGACATTATACATTCTCCCATCTATCAACTTAACTTCACATTCTTAGCCCCCAATACAATCTAATCCTTCCCCATATTGATTTTAGAATCTCCCACCTGAAGTGTCAGGTTCTCCTTTGCCAGCATAGTCAATTTCTTCTCCGACGACAATGTGACATTGGCATCGGAGGACACATGGATATCCTTGGACGATACGATCTTGATGCCATCGCCCTGTGTCAGGTCGATAAAGATGCTCTGGTGCTGGCACATGATGTAGATGCCCTCATCGGTCAGCAGTATCTCCTTATTATCTGCCGCTTAAATTCTAAATATTTTTTTTCCAAATATACAAAAACCAACCAGTCCGGAAAGTTTTCTCAAATATAGCAATAGTCACCAACAACACTATAAATCCTATTCCCAGCTTAAAACTCCTTCTCAAAACCCATTCTTGCGTTCCTTGACCACGTACAGCCTTATAATTAACAGGTGCAAAAAATATTGATATGTAAACAGGTAATATCTTCAAAGGAAAAAGAGCTGACAATGAAAAATCGCCACGTCTAATTCCTACATGCCATACAATCGCCAGATACCCTATCAAATACCAAAAACAATATGCTCTCCATTTCTTTTCTCCCACATAGGTCAAAAATGATAGAATTATATTATTCTTCACGTTATCTCCACATCCCTTGACAAAGAATCAACTGTATCTTTATCATCGATAATATAGCACAAATTTCCTCTTAATTTACAAACAATTCACATCACTAACCAAACCAAGTTAACTCCAGTGAATTCATATATAACAACACCTACTATTGCAGTAGTAGCAATAATTGCAAACATTAACGAAAAATCACACTTTGCTTCTTGGGGCGAAAAAAATTCTTTATTTGCTCTTTTATTCATTACAGTTCCTATATTTTTTGCAATCAGTAGTGGATATAATTTCAACGGAAAGAAACTTCTCTGTAACCCCCAATTAAAATTAACACAATCAAAAATCGCAACAATAACATATGTTAGTATATACCAAAATAAGAATGATTTTTTTTGCTTTTAAAAAAATCATTCAATCTTTCTTCCCCAATTCCATCAATCATTTTAACAAAAAAATTTTTCATTGCTTTCTCTCCCCCTATACAATTACTATCTAAACACATCAAACAGTACACCTAGATTTTTATCAACCTTAACATCTGTAGGATATTGATTTTTCTTCTCGCCAACATGTTCAGGTATATATCTTCTAAATTCTTTCGCACCATCATTTACATATTCAATTACATTTTTCTTGACCGCATCTATGTCTTCATTATATTTTTCTATTTTCTTTTGCGTTTCATCCAGCACATCATTAAAATCTTTTCCCGAACTTACAATATCCATTATCTTCTTTGATTCTATTGCTCCACGTCCACTTTTTAATAAATTACCGCAATCATATATCATTTCGCCATTTTCAGGAGAAATCCACCTGGCACCTCTTTTCAAAAAATCCCAATCGTGTTCACCTGCTCCAACCCCCTCTAAAAACTCTCCCACGCCACTTGCAGCATTACTCAAACCATAAACACCAGTAATTACAGCTCCTGTATAGCCAATCGTCTGCTCCCTCATTGTAGCAGTCTCACTAGCCATCAATAGTCCTGCAGCTTCTACCGCCATTGTTATATCTGTATATCCACCTGTAATATCCAAATATCCTGCTAAATCGCCTACCTGTAAAGTAAGCCCTTCCTTCGCCAGCATGGTCAGTTTCTTCTCTGCTGACAAGGTGACGTTGGCATCGGAGGAAACATGGATATCCTTGGACGATACAATCTTGATGCCATCGCCCTGTGTCAGGTCGATAAAGATGCTCTGGTGCTGGCACATGATGTAGATGCCCTCATCGGTCAGCAGTATCTCCTTGCCGCCGGGGGCTTTGAAGCTTTTATTTCTCGTGCTCTCTGGCGGGGATGAGTTGATGGAGCTGGCGGCAAAGCCGTCCGTTTGGTTCAGCCATAGAAAAATCAGCTTCTGCTGTGTCTGGGCTAACAGTAATTGTATAGCATCTGAATTGTAATAACGTGCATACCATCCCATTACCTTTTAAAGTATCATCCATAACAAATCGATGCTAGTAATTTTATGAAACTATATACATCGCCACCCATATTACCAAATTAGCCAATACACGCCCATATGATAGTCTTTCTCGATCAAAGCACTTACTACAACGACAAAAATAAAAACAGCACTGATTATAATACTTCTTTTAAGTATCCATTCACTTGAACAAATCTCATGAACCATTTTATAGTTCACCGGTGCAAACATATACGATATGTATATCATAAACATTTTAAAAGGGAAAAACTTCTCTAAGGAAAGATTATTGTCTTTTGTTATGATATTCCATGCAAGAAACAAATATGCAATCAAATACCAAAAAAGATACGCTCTCCACTTTTCTTCCCCAACGAATTTTAACACTTTTTTCATATAAAAACTCCTAACGATTTACAGTACCTAATTCATTCATTAATTCACCAATAGTAATATTAACTGGACGATTCTTTGCGTCCTCATTATAACATTTTACTGGATCTCTTAATTTCTCAACAATCCCCTCTGCCGTCTTTTTACTATCATTCGTCGCATTTTCTAGTGCACTATCTTGTACATCCCCAACCACACTAACTATATCCTTTTGTTTTGCTAGCAGCTCTACTTTCCCATTAACCCCTCCCGAAATAGCACTACCAATATCATACATAAAGCCAAAACTCTCTTTACTAATTGGTGTAAAATAGCTACCAGCATTCATAACTCCTTCTTTAAAATAGTCATGCGCACTATCTGTTCCAAAAACAAAGTCATTTATTCCTCCTCTTCCATGTTCAAGATCAGAAAGGCCTTTTGCTACCCCAAATGTTGCCAGCGAAAAATGCATTTTATTTCCTGATTGGTAAAACTTATTCATTTCATAAACACCCCCTATTATAGCTCCTACACCAGATAAAACATCTATAGTTCCTGCAAACAATTCATCCCGTATGTCACACAGGTGGTTTGACTGGTCAAACTGGTATTTGACTTTTCGCCCGGAAATGTCCGTCTGGCTGGTTTTACGCCCTAGTTCGTCATAGGTATAGCCCAGAAGTGTCCTGCCGCTGGCTTTCTTGGCGGTCAACAGGCCGTCTTTGTCGTAGCTGTAGCGATAGTCCATACCATTGGAGATTGCAGCCGTCAACTGACCATTAGGCGCATATTCATAGACATTCCGCAAATTTCCGGCTTTGCGCTCGGTCATACTGCCGTAGACATTCCACTGGTACTCATTAACTATACCATTGCGGTCTTGGAGTGCCCACCATGTGCCTTTGCGCTTTTGGTTGAGTTTTTCGGCTCTGTCGGTCAGGCGGCCTGTTTCATCATAGAGGTATTTTATCAGCTGGGTT
>NZ_FNJQ01000019.1 GCF_900104055.1 Pseudoselenomonas ruminantium | reverse complement strand
AAATCTGATTTTCAAGGTCTGGCTTCTGCTTGGCTGTCGATACACGAGCGTAAATAAATGTTTTCCGCTTCATGTCCTTATTCAAAAAGCCGTACACATCTTCTTCATTGTAGTCATAACGCTTGTTGGGCAGGACAGTCACTCGGATTATGCCAGTTTTGACATACTTGGTCAGTGTAGGGCGTGTTATTCCAAGGACACGGAGCACATCTTTGGCTAACATGATACAATCCTCCTTCCTTGGCTTGATTATACCATATATTGTATAAAATATGAATTTTAATTTAATATTTTTAATGAATCATTGCACTATATTATACCTTTTATCCGGCTATCTTCTCAACCCAAAAACAGGGCTGCTGCACGTTTCGCACGTACAGCAGCCCCTTGAGCCTATTTATTTCTGCTTATAGAATTCGAAGTTATCTAGTGAGCCCCAGGTTCCCGGAGCTGCTTCCATGGTCACAGCCACGGTGCATTTGCCGTCCTTGACTTCCACATCCTTGATGGTGAACGTATGCCACTCGTTCCATTTCGTGTCCTTGATATCCACAGACTGCGTGCCCGCACTGGTCGCAGCGGTGAGCTGGTATTTGCTCTGGCCGCCGCCGCCCTGGGTGGACACGGCTACGGTGTACCTGCCATCCGCAAGGCCCGTGAATTCCTGGCTGGCCGTGAATTTGAAGGCCTTGTCGCTCCAATAGTGCATGGCGCTGGTGTCGAGGGCATCGCCGCCCTTGGTCACCACATCGAGCACCTTATCGCCGGTAATCGTCCAGCCATCCAGATTCTGGGCCTGCTCGAAATTGCCGTTCTTGAACAAATTCACCTTGTCGATGACGGATATTAGCCCCGTAACCGGATGTTTCTTGCCATCGACCGTAACGCTGCCCTTGACCGTATAATCCCCAGCCTGCTCGAATACTGGCGCAGGGTTATCCCAGCTAATCTCCAGATTCTCTGCATGATCATCCGAGAAGGTCACCCTTGTCTTGACCGGCAGCTTGGCCGGCACGCCCTTGCCGGCTTCGCCCGTCACATCGTCCACTTCCTTGAAGGTCGGCTTGATGGTCGGCAGGCTCTGATTGCTCACATCGTTGAACACCTTCCAGGACTCCAACGCCTTGCCTTTGTTGTCGAACATCACAAGGTTATCCCATTCATCGCCCATATCCTTGAAGGCGCCAGCCCCGGGCACGGCATACCAATCCGGCTCCCAATAGAACATGCCGATGCCCTTGCCGTTCGGCACATCCGCCAGGCTCTGCATAACAGTCCTGAGGCCCGTTGCCTGTCCCTGTACCGTGGAGCGGAAGCCGCCCACGAGTTCAGCCTGCGCATCATAGGGGTTCTTCGTCTTGTCAAAGTTCTCATTGGTATAGCCAAAGGCCGTTTCCACAATCACGACATCCTTGCCATAGCGGGCAGCCAGATCGTTGATATTGGCCCGCATCGCATCCATATTGCCATGCCAGAAGGGATAGTAGGACAAACCGATGATATCGAAGTCATTGACGCCGTTATCCTTGATCAGCTGATTGTAGAAATTCTGCGAAGCTGCATTATCCCCACCTTTGTCGATATGGATCATGGTCCTGATGTTAGGATCTGTTTCATGGACAGCCTTGAGACCGCTGGCCACAAAGGATGCCAAGGTCTTGCCATTGTCATTGGACGGCAGTTTCCCCAGCGGCCAGATCATGCCATTGGTGATTTCATTACCCACCTGCACCATTTCCGGCAAGTGGCCTGCCTTTTTGAAATCACCCAGCACTTTTTTCGTGTAGTTATAGACGCTCTTGCTCACCTGCGAAGCCGTCTGCTTCTCCCATGCCTTGGGCACATACTGCTTGCCCGGATCTGCCCAGAAGTCACTGTAATGGAAGTCAATGAGCACCTTCATGCCCAGCTCATGGGCACGCTTAGTCATGGCAAGCGCCCGCTCTGCCGTCGTATAGCCGCCGCCATTGGCATGGTCCGGATTGTTCCAGATGCGCAGACGGATCCAGTTGATGCCATATTTTTTCATGAGGGCCAGCTCATCCATCTCCGTGCCATCCATATCGTAGAATTTGCCCCCCAATGATTCCAACTCCGGCAGCATGGATACATCCGCACCCTTGATGAAATCCGCGCTGAGATTGGGAATGGGATTGACCTGCACGGCTGCCTCAGCCGTAAACGGAAACAACGATACGGCTCCTGCTGCCAGCGCTCCAAATACCAAAGATTTAAGCCTTGCGTTCTTCATACTATCTTCTCCTCCTGCAACCTGTTTGCCCTGTTCCTTTAGAAGCTGAAAATGAGTCCCGACAACAGCATATTGTCATACGTGCCATATTTCGTATTATAGGTCTTCATGCGATGCCAGTTGAGTTCCAGATTTGCCTGCGGCGCCAGCATGTAGCTGAATCCCAAGCCATAGCCACGGCAGCCGCCGGCGTCGCCGCCATAACCATTACCACCGGCAAAGTCCATATGATGGCCCCAACCCGAGGAATCCACTGCATAGTTGCCCAATGCTGCGTATTCCACATACGTATGCCACGTGTTTTTCTTCATCCAGTCGAGATTGCCATAGACCACGCGCGTCCAGAAGCCATGCTTGTTCTGGTCTTTGCCCGTCATGGCCACATTGTTGACAATCCCCTCTGCGATCCAGGTAACACGCGGGGAAAGTTTGGTGTTGAAGCCCACCGCAGTCTGGTTCAGTTTATAATCCACTGCTTTGCCATAGAAATTAATCCAGCCCCAGTCGTTGACAGAAGGATTCCAGAGCTGCGCATCCATTTTCGCGTTCAAGTGGGACACGGTAATGGTCGTAGCACTGCTCGGCCGTACGGATACATTGGCAAAGAACCCTGGCATCCACTTATCTTTTCCCTGACCCCAGTTTTCTGCCGTGATATCGCCCCAGCCAAACATGGCATCCATTTTCGGGCCGAAGGTCTTATTTACCGCGAAACCATCGATACCATTTTCCCACCAGATAAGGCCCTGTCCAAGGTTTTTCTCCATGCGGCCAGCGTCAATCCGGAAACCATTTTTCGCGGACCAATTCACTTCGGCCCGATCCAGGGTAACATTACCATGGTTATCACTGCCCAGTCCATGGTCTTTATCCGCATCACTGCGGTTGGTCTCATGCTCCAGCTTCAACCGCGCATTGAACGACAGATTGGGAGCAGGCTCTCCCCACATGCCAATACGGAAACGAGTCGGTGCTACTTTTTCCTTCTTGTCCAAATGCTTTTTCGTATCAGCATCCATTCCGGCTACATTTAGTCTTTTATAATAATTTCCTTTAATGTTTTCCGCATAACGGAATCGGACATCGCCAAATATTTTTATATTGGACTGTTTGCTCTTGATGGCATTGATTTCCTGTTCCACATTGGACAGCCGCACATCCATATCCTTGAGCTCCGCTGCAAATTCTTTTTTCAATTTATTGATGGCACCTTTGTCCTGCGGTTGGGCACTGTCGTACTTCTCCATGGCTTTGGCTACAATCTGCGCCATTTCATAGCGGTTCACGGTCTTAGCCCCCTTGAACGTACCATCGCCGTAGCCTTCCAGCACGCCATCCTCGGCGAGCATGGTGACGGCATCATAGGCCCAATGGCCTTCCGGCAGGTCCTTGAAGGGATTCTGTGCGGCAAAGGCCGTGGTGCTGATGGTCGTAGCTGCCAGAACAGCGGCAGCAAGAGCGGATTTCTTCATGACAATTCCTCCTAAAATTTCTAATCTTCTGTAATTTTGCGTATAAAAATACTCCTGCTGCCACTGTTGCCATACAGCTGGCAGCAGGAGTTGATATCCTACTGAATTGTTAATGTGCCATCAAAGCCAGGGCGAAATCCAAAGCCTTGTCCGGATCACGCGTCAAGCCTACGTATTCCCGGCCGCTGGTGGTTGCACTCTTGACACCCTTGGCCTCGCAGTCGTTCTTGAGCTCATCATACATGGAAGCCATCTGCGGCGCCAGGACAATCAGATCGAAGTCCGTGATGATGTCCTTGTGCTGGCCGTAAGCCATGGCAATGGATTCGACCGGTGCATGGCGCTGCTCAGCGCCTTTGGTGATGGCCTTGGCCAGCATGGAGCTCGTGGCACCGGAAGCGCAGAGAACCAGGACGCGCTTTTCATCTTCCGGCACTTCTGCAGCGGCCACAACAGGTGCGGCTTCCTCAGCCGGAGCAGCTTCTTCAACGGCTTCGTCCGTCACGCCGGCTTTTTCCCTTTCCACCAGCTGGGCATCATAGACGCGGAAGAACGGATAGTACATCACGGCATCCATGACGAGCAGCAGCGGAGCCAGAATGAAGGCCAGCTGGGCAAAACCTGTGCCAACGATCAAGCCGATGGGCGCGGGGGTAGTCCACGGCAGGATGTAAGTGAAGGCATTCATGCCCAGATTGTCAACGAAGAATTTGAACACCCATACATTGAGGATTGGCGTCAACACAAAGGGGAAGAAGAGTACCGGATTCAACACGATGGGGGCACCGAAGATGATCGGTTCGTTGACGGCGAAGGTCACGGGCACGATGGATGCCCGGCCTACGGCGCGGAGCTGCTTGGATTTTGCGATAAAGGCGCACATGGCGCAGAACATCAGGGTTGCGCCCGTGCCGCCCAATGTAGCGACAAAGTAAGACGTCGGATGCGTCAGGATATTCGTGGCATGGCCACCGGCACTGACAATCTGCAGGTTCGCTTCGATATTGGCAATGTAGATTGCGGTCACGGCCGGTTCCACGATGGAGGGCCCATGGATACCGACGAACCAGAACATCGCCATAGCGCCATAGATGATTGCCAGGCCGATATAACCATCAGCCGCCACAAAGAGGGGTTTGAAAACTTCCAGGATCCAGGCGCCGAACATCATGCCCGTTGCCTCTTTGAAGACGATACCAAATACCCAGTAAACCATGACCGCGACCGACAGGGGGATGAGGTCAGCGAAGGTCTGAGCGATATAGTGAGGAACTTCGTCCGGAAGTTTGATGGTAATATTGCGCTTTACGAAAAACTTGTAAATATTCGGAACAGTAAAAGCGACGACAAAAGCGGAGAGCAAACCTTTCGTGCCCATGAATTCCGTGGAGATGCCCCCTTCCACAGGAGCAACCGCCAGCAGCAGCAAGCAGATGATGGAGACGATCATAACCGATACGTCATTGATCTGCCGCAATTTCGGCATCTTGGTATTGATGCTGTCCGTCAGGCTCTTGGCGATGGTCGCCACCATCAGGATGCCCAGCATGCCCATGCTGTAGTTATAAGCCTGCCAGAGTACCGTGCTGATCTTTTCCGGCCATTTGTAGTCGAATATTTCCGGCACACAAGCCACCAGAATAAACAGCGACGAGAACAGGATTACCGGTATGCAGCTTACAAAACCGTCCCGGATCGCCCGCAGGTAGATGTTGTTGGAAACCTTTTCAAACAAAGGCTTCATGGTCTCTACCATCTTGATGAGTTTTTCCATGATGATTCCCTTTCTTTCTCTCTGATTGAGAACCCCTTGCCCGGTTCTCCCTTGCTATGGTTATAGTATAGAGGAAAATCGTTTCAGCGTGTTTTCACGTTTTGAAAATGTTTTCATTACATTTCCACGTAAAAAAACACTGCCCTCCTATTGTCGCCAAAGAGGGCAGTGCTGTCAAGAGACATATGTCACTAATTACACATTTATTTTACGAAAATCATCCACTATCTCATCAGCCAGGGACAGGTCCTGCTCGCCGGAATTCGGATTCCGGTAGGCCACGCAGTACATGCCGGCGGCCTTGGCCGCCCGGATACCGTTAGTGGTATCCTCCACCACCATGCAGTCCTCCGGCTTCACGCCCAGACGCTGGGCGCTGATCAGGTAGATGGCCGGATGCGGCTTGCTTTCGGGCAGTTCGCCGCCGGAAAGGATGGAGGTGAAATACTGCCGGATGCCAAAGTTATCCAACACCGCATTCATGGCGCGTACATTGGACGACGTGGCCAGCGCCAGTGGAATGCCTGCGGCATGCAGCCTTTGGATGAACTCCACCGAACCCGGTACCGGCTCAATCTCACCGCTTTCCAGCACCTCCAGATAGTGGTCATGCTTATAGGCGGCCATATCAGCAGCCGTGACGTCCGTACGGCCATGCTTCTGCAAGGTGTCTTCGAATATCACCCGGCTCGTGCGTCCCATATAGTGGACCAAATCCGCTTCATCAAAGGGAAGTCCAAAGTGGGCAAATGTATCCATTTTCACCCGGCTGTGGATGGGTTCACTGTCGATGATTACCCCATCCATATCAAAGATAACGGCTTTTTTTTCAATCAAAATCTTGACTCCTCGCTATCAAACCTTTGAACGTGTCTACATCCAAAGGCTTGGAAAAATAATATCCCTGAACTTCCAGGCAGCCTATGCGCTCCAGGAATTCCAGCTGTTCTCTGGTCTCCACGCCTTCCACGACCACATCCATGTTGAGGCGCTTGCCCAGTTCCACGATGGTCTCCATGATCGCCCCGGCACGGCTGGATTTATCCACTTCCTGCACAAAGGCCATATCGATCTTCAAGACATCCACCGGCAGGTCCTTGAGCATGGACAGCGACGAAAAGCCGCTGCCGAAGTCGTCCATCATGACCGGGAAGCCATTGCCCCGGAAGGCCCGTACGATGGCCATGAGCTGATGGGGGTTTTCCATATAAGCACTTTCCGTGATTTCCAGCTTCAACAGTTTCGGATGCAGTTCATATTTCTTCACTAGTCCCTGCAGGAAGGCCAACAGATCCTGGCTGAAGAAATTCAGTCGGGACACGTTGACGGAAATCGGCACCGGCTTGATGCCCGCATCAAGCTGCGAGCGCAACACCCTGCAGGCTTCTTCCCAGACAAAGCGGTCCAGCCGCACGATAAAACCGTTCTTTTCAAAGACCGGAATGAATTTGCCGGGCATAATCATGCCCTTGGGATAATTCCAGCGCACCAGCGCTTCCGCTGCAATGACTCGCTTTTCCTGCAGGCCGTACACCGGCTGCAGCTGAATGAAGAACTGCCGCTGCTCCAGTGCATATTCCATATTGCGGACGATCATCTGCTCCTCAATCATCTGGTCCCGCATGGCCTTATCATAGAAAATATAGCGCGGCATATACTTTCCTTTGATGCGGTTGAGGGCCATATGGGCGCGGTCACACATCTGATCCACCGGCAGGAAGGCATTATCCACCGGATAGACACCCGCATAGAAAAGCACATTGTGGCTGATGCCCAGGGACTGTATGGTGCTGTCCAGTCCGGCAATCAATTTATCCATATCCAGTTTGGCCGACGGCATGCACAGCGCGAAATGGTCGGCCTCAATACGGGCACAGATACCATCCTCACCGGCGAAGATATCCAGATAATAAGCCGCCGTCTTCAGGACCAGGTTCCCCGTCTCAATGCGGAACAGATCATTGACCACCTTGAAACAGCTGATATCCATATAGACAATGCTATGCTCAATCTGATAGTGCGCCTGCATCCGCTCCGAAGCCTTCCGATAGAAGGCCTCCCGGTTGTAGATTCCCGTCAGGGCATCCCGTTCCACATATTGATGCATCTCGGCCAGCTGGCGGTTCTGCGCCGCCTGAGCAGCCCGACGCCACTCATTTTCCTCCCGCGCCATGACATTCCGGATGCGGCAGCGCACGATAGTCGGATTATAAGGTTTGGTGATGAAATCAGCCGCCCCCATCTCCATAGCCCGCGCCTCGCTATCCCCATCATTGTTGGCCGTCATGACCACCACAGGGATGCCCGCATACTGGCTGTTCTGTTTCATGAACGCCAGCACCTGAAAGCCATCCATGACCGGCATGACCAGGTCCACCAGCACGATGCCGACCTTGTTTTCGGCAATGGCCTGCAGGGCCTCCTGGCCATTCTCGGCCTCGATGATCTCATAATCATCCTGGAAAAACTGAGTCAGCACCACCCGGTTTATTTCCACGTCATCTACGATTAACATCACAGTTTTTTCATCCACAATATCGCCTTCTTTACTGTGTGAGTTTGTATTCCGCCCATAGGTATACTAACTATATTATACTACAGGTACAGAGAAAAATCCTGCAAAGCAAAAGGCTCTATTTTGTCTTGCAGGAACAAAATAGAGCCTTTTGCCAAAAGCTTTATGTAAATTCTAGAACCTTGCCTGGAAAACAAGATTCAAGAGGAAAAGAAAGCCCAGAACATAGCTGAGCGCATGAACCTCACGTCCATTGCCGCTCAGGAATTTCAGGAGGGGGTAGGCGGCGAAGCCGAATGCCAGGCCAGTCGAAATACTGCCCGAAAGAGGAATCAGCACCACCACCAGAAATGCCGGGAACCACTCGGAAAAATCGTCAAACGTCATATATTTAAGCTGCTGCATCATCATGGCTCCCGTGATGATGATTACCGGGGCAATCGCTGCCGCCGGCACATATGCAAGCAGGGGAATGAAGAACAAAGAAAGAATAAACAGGACAGACGCTGTCAGCGCCATCAGTCCCGTGCGCCCGCCACTGGCAATGCCGGCTGCGCTCTCCGCTGCCGCCACCGTCGGACTCGTGCCCATCACACTGGAAAGAATCGTCGTGATAGCCGACCCCTTGAAGGTCTTCGCAAACTTGGCCTGATTGGGCAGGATGCCTTCGAGCAGCCCCATGGTTTCAAAGACCATGATCATCGACATGGAAAAGACTGCCAGCAAGAAGGGAATGCTCAGCAACCGGGAAAAATCCGCCTGCAGCAGAAGCTGCGGATAATCGCTGACCGATGCCAGATTCACGCTGATCTGGCTGGCTTCACTGACACCCAGGAAATACCCCAGCACACTGGTGGCTATGATGGCAATAAAGAAACTGCCCATCACATTCCGCAGATACAGCCCCAGGCTCAGGATCAGGCCAAAGATGGCCAGCAGTGCCGCAGGATTGGTCAGCGATCCCAGTTCGATGATCGAATTCGTGCCCCGGCGGATCAGCTGGGCTTTCTCCAGACCGATCTCCACGAGGAACAGGCCGATGCCAACGGTAATCGCACATTTCAGCGAAGGCGGCACCGCCCGGCTGAGCTTGCCCGCCAAAGGCGTACAAGCCACCAGCGCAAAGATCACACCGGACAGCAAAGAAATCGCCAGCGCCTCATGCCAGCTGAGCCCCATCTGCACACAGATCGTGTAAGTAAAGAAGGCATTTATCCCCATGCCAGGGGTAAGTACAATCGGGGCATTGGCCACAAAGGCCATCAGCAGGCAGCCAATCACCGAAGAAAAGATCGTGGCAAAGACGGACAATTCCACCGGAATACCCGCATCCGCCAGGATCAGGGGATTGACGATTATGATATAAGAGATTGCAAAAAATGCTGTAATGCCAGACACAATCTCCCGTTGCCAAACCTTAGGATGGTTCAGGGCATGACCAAACAAATTCCGCATGCTTCGCACTCTCCCTTCATTTTTATCATTTCACAACCATTGTATCTATTTACCCCATAAAAAAAAAGGACATTCGTCCAAATATGTCCTTTTTTTCCATAAAAAAATGCTATATAATAAATGAATAAAATTTTCAGCTCACTACAGAAAGGATATCGACTATGGATTTAGATTTCATCCTGTCCCATATGCCAGAGGAAATCCGGCGCCAGACCACCCACAGGACCTATATGAACGGCGAGACCATCGTGCGCAAAGGCGAGGATGCCAAACACGTCTACCTGATCACCCGGGGCAGCACCCGCGTCAGCAACGAATTCGCCAGCGGGCAGCGCTATACCTTTGCCGCCCTGGGCGAAGCTGACATCATCGGCGACCTGGACGTGCTGGCCGGCAAGAGCGTCTATGCCGCCACCAACGAAGCGGACAGCACCTGCGAGGTCATCGCCATGCGCGCCGAAACCTTCATCCAGTGGATGCATCTGGACAACGAATTCGCCGTAGCCGTCGCCCGTATGTTGGCTGCCAAGATGTATCCCACCTCCAATGAAGCAGGGCGCATCAAATTCCTGCCGAGCCTCGAACGCCTGCACAGCTATCTCTTGAAACGCCTCGGCGATATCGAAACCGACCTCTTCATCCTGCACACGAGCCGCCAGCAGATTGCCGACGACATCGGCACCAGCGTGAAGACCGTCAACCGCGGCGTACTCAAATTAAAAGAAGCAGGGCTCATCACCCTGCTCCATGGCAAAATCACCATGAACAAAGAACAGCAGCAGGCCCTCAAGGACTCCTTTGTGGACGAGTGAATATGAAAAACCCCGCCGCTAACGGCGGGATTTTTTCATGAACCGCATATATACAAAAACAGGAAACTTATCAAACTGATAAATTTCCTGCATATCTCTATCTGGTGCTCGCCTAGGGATTCGAACCCCAGACCCCCTCCATGTGACGGAGATGCTCTAGCCAACTGAGCTAGGCGAGCAAATGGTGGGGTTAACAGAATTCGAATCTGTGACCTCCTCGATGTCAACGAGACACTCTAACCAACTGAGCTATAACCCCATTATAAAAAAAATGGTGACCCAGGAGGGACTCGAACCCCCGACCCTTTGATTCGTAGTCAAATACTCTAATCCAACTGAGCTACTGAGTCACGATAATTGCTTCCGCAATCAACATATATTATTATAGCGATTGCGAAAGCATGTGTCAATACCTATTGAAAAATTATTTTTCCAAAGCAGGTTCTGCCGTAACCTCTTCCTCATCCTGCTTGTTGATGAGTTTGTTGAGGAGCGGCACCGTAGCGGCCATAACAACCGTCACCCCCAGGGTTACGAGACCAATCTGCGTGAAGACGTCAGAATATACGCCCAACGTCAGGACAGGATCCGTAACATCCTTCGGCACAGCCGTGAGGCTTGCCACCCAGCCACCGATGATGGAGGAAATAGCCGTGGTCAGGAACCAGGCACCCATCAGGAAGCCAATCAGCTTCTGCGGCACGAGTTTGGAAATCATGGACAAGCCAAGACCACTGATCAGGAGCTCGCCGATGGAGCTCAGGAAGTAAGAACCAACCAGCCACCAGGCAGAAACGATACCGCCTTCGCTGGCAAAGTTAGCAGAGAAACCTACTACTAAGAAGGAACCTGCCGTCAACAGCATGCCCAGTGCAAACTTAGCCGGCATGGACAGGTCCTTGCCCTGGCTGCCAAAACGGGAATACATGAATGCCAGGACAGGGCTGGCCAGCATGATCCAGAACGGATTGAGTGTCTGGAACACCTGCGCATCGGGAATATTGATGCCCATGATGCTGTGCTCCACGTTCTTGATGGCAAAGAAGTTCAGGGACGTCGGCATCTGATTGTAAAGCGTGAAGAACACGATAGCTTCCACGATCAGGATCATGGCCGCAATCATATGGCTGCGGGTTGCGCCCTTGGACTGGATGATCATCTTGAAGAATACGCCGTATACCAGGATGCCGATGATCAGCAGCAGCCAATGAGCTACGGACAGATGCGAAAGGAGCCAGCTGGAAATGAAGGTCATTGCGACCACGCCAGCGATAACCACAGCCAGCTTCGTAACGGAAAGCTTCTCCGCACCAGCCGGGGAGTCAATGCCCCGTACCAGATAACGGAAGCTGATGAAACCACCAATAGCCAGGACCAGGCCCATAGCGCAGATCATGAAGCCCAGATCCAGACCATACTGTGCACCGATGATCGGCACCAGCAGCATGGAGATGAAGGAACCGATGTTCACGGCCATATAATACATGGTGAACGCACTGTCCAGTTCTTCCTCTGCCCCTTCATAGAGCTTGGAAAGCAGTGAGGACGGGTTCGCCTTGAAGATACCATTACCGCAGGCAATAGCACCCAGAGCCAGGAACACCATATCCTTATTGGTACCAGCCATGCCCATCATGAAGTAACCGATCATGAGCACCACGGCCCCCAAAGTGATCGTACGCTGAGTTCCCAGCACCTTATCGCCCAGGAAACCGCCGATGGATACATAACCATATACCATGGCGCTGAATGCACCAAATACTACAAAGGACTCTGCATCTTCCATGCCCAGGCTCTTAACAAAGAAACCTGCCAGCACAGCCTGCAGACCGTAAAAACCAAACCGCTCCCAGAATTCCAGGAAGAAAAGCATATTAAACGCTTTTTTGCGATTTACAGGTTGCGTTTCTACCATAATCATTCTCCTAACTTCTCGAAAATACATACACACAGCATCGCATCATTGCAATGTTTGTTACGAGTAGACATTATAGCATAAATAAAAGTATCTGCAAAGCGACGCAATGTGTAAAAACTGTTACATGGACAACTATACATTTTTCCCCTCTGCAAAACAAAGACATATGTCCTTTTTATGCAAGCAAATTTTCAAAGTCTATCATATATACTTTATAAGTGATGGTTGTGCAAGAAAAATAACACAAAAAAATATTTGCAAATGTAAACATGTAATATAAGATATACATTCAGCCCTTATGTCCACGCTATGTATACACACAATACTACATTTGTCCGTGAAACAAACTTTACACAATTTGACAGCAAATCTTTATCTGCTACAATAGAAGCATGATTCTGTAAAGAAAGAGAAGGTTTTGACATGCTTTATATCATCAACAGCCTTGTCACGGAAGGCGAATCCACAACGTTCTCACTGGTAGGCGTGACCAGCGACAAAAAAAAAGCCGCCGGACTGGCAGCAGAAGTTTACAAGGATTACAACAAGGTCGCATCCTTCCAGAACATCGAAATGATCACGGAATGGCTGGCCACCCGGATGAATTATTCCTTCCGCAAGGACAAAAGTCATCGATTGCAGCTTTCCATCACGGAGCTCGAAAACGAAAGCACCGCGCCGGAGAACAAGGTGATTTTCTCGGCCGCAGCAGAACAGGATGAGCTGATGCGCAAAGTCAGCGAAGCCCTGTTCGAGGGCAAGCACCAGGCAGAAAGAGGCGGCGAAGCACATTCCTGCCCGATTGAGTAAGCCAAAGCATAAATTAAGCCCGGTGACGGGTAATGTTTTCCGTAACGTTTGGCAAACTTGTCAAAATGAAGGAAAATATTACCCGTCACCGGGCGTCTTTTGCATATATCTGGTGCGATTGGCGCGATTCGAACGCGCGACCTGCCGCTTAGGAGGCGGACGCTCTATCCAACTGAGCTACAACCGCAACATCTAGTATTATAGCAGAATATGCGAAAAAAATAAAGAGGCCGCAAGGCCTCTTTGCTATTTTCAGGACTCCCGGCGGCAGATGTCTGCGCCTAAGCCTACTAATTTCTGTACGAGATTGTCGTAGCCACGGTCGATATGATGGATATAGCCCACCTGAGTTTCCCCCTCAGCTACAAGACCAGCCAATACCATAGCAGCACCGGCACGAAGGTCGGTAGCCTTCACCTGACAGCCCGTAAGGGTATCCACCCCTTCCACCACGGAAGTGCGGCCGTCAATCTTGATATTGGAACCCATGCGTTTGAGTTCGTCCACATGCATGAAGCGGTTTTCGAATACCGTTTCCGTCACCATACCCGTGCCTTCGGAAATGGCCAGCATCGCCATGAACTGAGCCTGCATATCCGTCGGGAAGCCGGGATAAGGCATGGTCTTGATATCCACAGCCTTCGTGCGCTTGTCACAGGTCACGCGGATACCATCCACATCCTCTTCGATGTTCACGCCAGCTTCCTTGAGCTTGGCAATGACAGGTTTCAGATGTTCGCTGATTGCATTCTCGATATAGACATCACCCTGCGTCATCGCTGCGGCCACCATGTAGGTACCAGCTTCGATGCGGTCAGGGATGATCGTGTAATCACGCCCCACGAGCTTGGGCACACCCTCAATCTTGATGACATTGGTACCCGCACCGCGGATTTTCGCCCCCATCACGTTGAGGTAATTGGCCAGATCCACGATTTCCGGTTCCTGTGCCGGATTTTCCAACACAGTAACACCTTCGGCCATGGAAGCAGCCATCAGGATATTTTCCGTAGCCCCTACGCTGGGGAAATCCAGATAGATTTTCGTACCCTTGAGGCCTTCCGGGGCCGTGGCTTCGATAAAGCCATGACCGATCTTGATCTTAGCGCCCAGTGCTTCAAACCCCTTCAAATGCAGGTCGATTGGACGGGTGCCGATAGCACAGCCGCCGGGCAGGGAAATCTTCGCCTGTCCGCAACGCGCCAAGAGCGGCCCCATGATCAAAAAAGATGCCCGCATCTTACGCACCAGATCATAAGGTGCCTCGCAGCTGCCAATCACCGTGCTGTCCACGCGCAGCTGATGCTTTTCCTCGTCGAAGTCTGCTTTTACCCCTAATTTTTTCAGGACTTCGGTAATGGTATGTACGTCTTCCAAGGCTGGAACTTCGTCCAGAAGACTTTCCCTATCTTGTCCCAAGAGCGTTGCTGCAATGATGGGCAGAACAGCATTCTTGGCCCCGCTGATTTTTACGCGCCCTTTTAAGGGGCGTCCCCCGTGTATAATCAACTTTTCCATTAAGTTCTTTATCCTCCTAGTAGTCGCGCTTTTAAAAGCACCAACCAATAGTTTACCATTAACCGCCAGTCTTTACAATAGGGGAGTCGCACTTTTACCATCAGTCCCGTTCTACGGTCAGCGTAGAATGGATTACATTGTCAATGATGTAGCTGGTGGTAAATTTCGTCTCACCAGGTGTTGCCGGCTGCTTGCCTAGTTTATCCAGATTGCTGACCTTTTCCCTGCTCTTGCGGGCAGCGTCACGCTTGGCCTGCAGGATTGCCGTCTTGCTGGCCGGTACCTGTACGGCGCCGGGCGCAATGACGATTTCATTGTTGCGGCCAGCTTTTTCCAATTTCTGCAGCTTCGCTGCAGTTGTCAGCTTGCTCTCAGCTTCCGTAGTCACATCCACACCTGCCTGCTGCAGAAGCATCAGTGAAGTCACCGGCGTCAATCCGCCGCCGCGGATGTCCAGATTCAGGGTGCCTGCCGGCTGGGCCTCGGGCACCGTGTAGGGAATGATCAAAGTTTCCTGAGACTTGCGATACGGTTTGATCGTAGTCGTGAACTTCACCGTATCACCGGGTTTCACTTTTTTCTTGTCCGGCACAGCCGAAACAATCGACGCCGTCTTGCGGCCATCATCTACAGTGATATTCACCTGTACATCGATGATGTCCGACTCCTTATCGGTGTTCTGGCAGATGGTACTCACTGCCTGTATGAGTTCTGCCATGGCAATCTGCCCCACATCGGCGGTGTTATAGAACATATTGTCCCGGGACACTACGCCCTTCTCCACCGCATCAGTACGGATCTTGAACCCCACCTTGGCCGTGCTGCCACTCAGGTTGTCACTGGTCTTGGAAAGGGCTGCATAAGCAATGCCACCCGAAAGCTGCGGCAGGAAGTCCTCATCATAGGCAATCCGGGCACCGTAGTTGACATTACGGGCCAGGGAATTATCCCGGACATTGACCTTGATTGGCACCACCGAAGGAAACTCACCCAAAGTACCGGAAATGCCCGTTGCCCGGTCCTGCTTGATGCGGCCGATGATGTTGCCGATATTGGCCACCTTCATGCCATTGCTCTGACCGCTGATCGTACCTACCACCGTGGCATCCGTCATGAAATAGTTCACATTGCCACGATGCAGGAAGGGGTGACCAAAGGCCAGGATATTATCTCCATCCACAGCCGTCACCGTGCCGGTAGCTCCAACAGCAAAATCACCATAGGCCACCGCTACGCCCACTGCCGCCCCTGGAACGAGGCTGGCATTGTAGACAGTTCTGCCCATTTCTGCACTCGTAGGTGCTCCCATGGGCAGGAAAGTATAACTGTCCTGCGGATCAAGCTGACGTTTCAGGAAGTCCAGCCCTGCCTGATTGAAACCAGAAAAATACATGACATCCTTCGGCTCAGATTTCAGTGCTGTCTTAACAGGCTTATCCTTCTTCGCCTTTTTGGCCTTGGCTGCCTTAGATGCTTTCTCTGTCTTGGTTACTTCTTTTTTTACCGTTTCCACTGCAACCTTGGCAGGTTCTGCAGTTTTCTCTGCTGCCTTTTCGCCTGCTTTCGCAGCTGCCGGCTTCTCTTTTCCCTTATCCTTGTCAGCCTTGACTGCTGCCCGGGCCCGGTCTAACAACTCATCACCATAGACCTTCTTATCGCCAGCTTTAGCCCGCTCTTCCTGCTGCTTTTTCTTCTCCTTGGCTTCCTGCTCCCGCTTCTCTGCCGCCCTCTTGATATTTATAGTAGAAAGTTTTGTCTTGTTCTTTCGGTCCGGCATAGACCAAAGCGGTGTCATCTCATCGATGGGCGTGATAAAGAAGGTGTACGGCGTCATGCCCTTGATTCCGGCTGCCACAGCGCCGATCAGATATCCATCCACATAGACAGGGCTGCCGCTCATCCCCTGCAGGATACCGCCGGTCTGTTCGATCACCGGACCAGAGGCCTTGGCCATGATCATGGGCTGGGAACCCTTGCCATTGTCCATATTGCCTACGATATCCACCTGGAAATCCTTGAGCTCGCCGCTGCTGTCCACAACGGTATATGCAGTGCCCACCATGCCGCCGGTCACCTGACTATGGGGCATGATGGGATCCATGGCCAATCCTGTAGCCGGGGCAGACATCATCATTCCCGCCAGACCTGCTGCCACCATTTTCCTTATATATCTACGCAAAATCATTCACCTCATTTGCAGTTCTATATTTGTCCATCTTCTCATTATAACGCCCGCCAAGATGTTTTACCATAGGCACAAAGTCCTATGTCAAAATTATTTTTTCGTGATAATCAGTGCACTGCCCACATACCGCTCAGAACCATCGCTGGGGGAGTTCTGCAGCTGACCACCGATAACCAGCGCACTGGAGCCACCGCCATCCAGGTTCATTGCGTCTTTGGCGCCCATCTTCACCAGGAGCTTTGCCCAATCGGTCAATGTCAACCCCCGGCTGGAGGACTGGCGGCCATCCACCACGCCGAACAGATAATTGCCATTCTTGAGGATGGCCACTGCGCTGCGAGGTGCCCGTCCATAGCGGATATCGCCAGGGAACTGTTCATCCCCGGCCGTCACGGAAACCTGACCATTCTGCACCAGCCGCGGACCAGCGCCCATGATATCTACGGCCTGATTCCAGCGTGCTCCCATTTCCTGATCGATCTCTGCCCGGTCCCCCACCTGCACACCGGCAAAAGCCTCGGCGGACGAACCATGCACGGAAATCACCATGCCGTCCTTCGGAATCACTGAATTGCCCGTATGGATGGCCGTCACTTCCCCATTCACCACGGTATACTCCATGCCATACTCATTCGTACGTGTCCTGGGGCCATACCAATGATTGTAGATCGTGAGGTTATTGGCGCCGCGCTCGCAGTCCACACCGGACACGGGCAGTGTCACATCCCCCAGCGTCACATGTCCGCTATAGGTTACCGGCCCCATAAACGGCTGGCCACTGGCATTCATCCCGATAGCCGTACGGCGGAAATAAGTCGTGCCAGCCATATCCCCATCTATCTTGACCATGCCGATGGCATCGCCATTGCCGGCAAAATAAGTGGCATTGACTGCCGCCACCGCATCCGTCATATCCGACATCCCGCTGGTAGTCTGCAATCCTGGGATCCTGCCTTTTGCCAGCACCGGCTTGATGGTGTAGAGATTCTTGTCCGCCTCCACAAAATAAGCCGAAATCTTCCCGGCATCATCCCAATAGACATACTGCCGCTTGGCAATCCCCGGCGCCATCATCTCCGTATAGAGGCCATCAAAGTTCAGCGGCATCATATTGCGCGCATCTGATGCTGACGGTTTGACCGTGCCCGCAGGCTTTCTTACCACGCCTGTCGGTTTCTTCTGCGCTGCACTGCTGCCATTATGCACCATGGTTTCCGGCAGGATATCCACGAACACCCGTGCCGGATTGCCTAATTTCTCGACCTTATAGCCCAGCCCGCTTTTCAGCTTCATGCTTACCAGTAAATGCCCATTCCGCGTTGTATAATCCACCGATTCAATGCGGCTGCTCGAAAAGGCCTCCTTGTTGATTGCCCGCTTATCCGCATTGAAGAAATCAATGGTCAGCAGCTTCTTGTCCGCTGAAACCGTCACATTATAACGGGGCATTTCTGACCAGTCAAACACGATCCGGTCATGCTCCGCCCCACTGTGATAGCGTACCGAATTCAAATCCGCAGCCTCAGCCACCGGTAGTCCCAGTAACGACAATGCCAGCAGTAAAGCAGTTATTTTTCTTGATTTATAGAACAAGTCAAATACCTCCTCATATAGTTGTAACTTTCATGCCAAAAATAGAGAGGCGGTTGACACAACCGCCTCAGCCTAATCTATTTTACCACATTTTGACTTTGCTTCACAACTTGCGGCTTGAGCTGCTTATACATCATATCCGCAATGCCGATACCGCCGCCCGCTGCCACCTGTTTCATCAATTCATCATCCCGCATATCCTTGAATATCTTCTCGCCGTGCGACTCGCCAAACAGACTATTCTCCGGCACAGTCGCTCGCATCTGGCGGTACATCATATTGAGGAACATGGCTTCAAAGCCCTCACAGGCCTTTTTAAGTTCCTTGTCCCGCTTGGCCATCTCTGCCGCTTCCTGCACGGACTTGGCATCACCGCTTTTCTGCGCCTTGTCCACACGTCCCTGCAGTTCCTTCAGTACATCGGCAAACTTCGCCGACTCCGCTGCGGACTGCGCCGCATCATAGTTATTGTTGGCGCCGGCACTTATCCCCTGCGCTGTCAAAGGTGCTATATGCATTCACTTCACCCCGCTTAAATCAACTGCAATTCTGCATGAAGTGCGCCTGCTGCTTTTATAGCCTGCAGGATCGATATCGTATCCCGTGGCGTCGCCCCTACGGCATTCAATGCACCGACAATGTCACTGACATTGGCCGTAGCCGGCAGAACCAGCGTACTGGCCTTATCCTCCTTGACATCCACATTCTCATTGCGCGTCTCAATGGTGGTGCCGTAACTGAAGGGCTCCGGCTGGCTGGCCGTCTTATTCTTCTGCACCTTGATGGTCAGACCGCCCTGGGTGATGGCGATCTCATCCACCGAAACATCGCCGCCCATGACAATGGTGCCCGTGCGCTCATTGACCACAATCTTGGCCACCTTATCCGGCATCACCGGCAGTTCTTCAATCGAAGCCACAAAGCCTACCACATTTCCCTGATAGTAGCTCGGGATATTGATATCGATGCGGCCGGGATTCACAGCCTGCGCCACACCTCCATACTGGGAATTGATGGCCGCTGCCATGCGCGTAGCCGTCGTAAAGTCCGGATGGGAGAGCGACAGGGATAACCTGCCATTATTGCCCAGGTCATCCTCCACCGTGCGTTCTACGATTGCCCCATTCGGCGTCATGCCGACGGTAGGAAAATTCTTGGTCGAAGTCGAAGAACCGCGCCCCGCGGCAAAACCGCCCGTGGACACTGCGCCCTGCGCCACTGCATATACCGTCCCATTGCCAGCCCGGAGTGGTGTCTGCAGGAGCGTACCGCCCTGGATACTGTCCGCATCACCGATAGACGAAACCGTGATATCGATTGTGTCGCCTTCCCGCACAAATGGAGGCAGGGTGGCCGTAACCATAACCGCGGCGACATTATCCGACTTCAAGGAAGCCTGATTTACCGACACGCCATAGGTCTTGAGCATATTGACAATGGATTGGATGGTTTCCAGCGTCTTATTCGAATCGCCGGTGCCATTCAACCCCACTACCAGACCATAGCCCATGAGCTGGTTAGAGCGCACGCCCTGCACCTTGGCGATATCCTTGATCCGCGTCACCGCATTATCCGCCGACGCCAGCGTGGGCATGCCGCCAAACACTAACGCCCCGGCCAAAAAACAAGCCAATATCTTCTTCATATAAACATCCCCTAATCAGAACAGGATATTGAATATCTGCGTCAGGATTCCCTGCCGCTGCTTGGCATTCAGAGGTCCCTTGCCATTGAATCGCACTTCCGCAGCCGCAATCTTCGTCGAAGGAATGGTATTGGCCGCCGTCACATCCTCCGGCCGGCAAACGCCCCGGAAGGTGATTTTATGCTCATTCTTATTATGCCAGATGGACTGTGTTCCCTCCAGCACCAGATTGCCATTGGGCTGGATATCCACCACGGTGACGGTCACATTGGCTGTCGTCGTGTTCTTGGCGGTGGAGGAACCATCAGCCTTAAACGAATCCGAACCACTGGCCGAAGCCGCCTTCAGGAAGTCAAAGATGCCTACGCCTGCTGACAGCGATGTACTGCCACTCTTACTGTTGGCGCTGGACTTGCTCGTAGACAGGCTCGTGGATTCACTGATGGCAATGGTCAGGATATCCCCTACATCCTGCGCCTTCCGATCCGAAAAGATATTCCGATACCTGCCGCCCTCAGCCCAAAGCGACTGCGCCGAAACCATCGGCGCTGCACTGAAAAACAAACTGCCAGCCGCCAACGCCAAGGCGATTCTTTTATGATATTTTTTTATCTGCATACTTATTACCTGCCTTCAACGACCTGTAATCTCGACGGTATTCGCGTCAATCACCCGTCCCTGCAACAGCCTGTTGGAATGGGCATTGCGCACCCGGATCATGCCGCCAATCCGCCCTTTTTGCAGGGCAATGCCGTCAGCGCTGACCTGTACGCCATTGATATTCGCGATCAGCTTTACCGGCGAATTCGGATTGATCACCACAGGGTTCTGCAGCATATTCTGTTCGATGGGCTGCCCCATATGGATGTAACGGATGGGTACCCGGCCGGCAATATCCTCGTATTTCGTCAGATAGCGCCCTGTGCCCCCCTGCACCTCACGTTCTTCGAGGCGTACGGCATTGGCGCCAATAGTCTGCTCCAAACCAAGATTCATCCCGGCCACCAGCACCTTCTCAAATACCTGCACCCGATAATAGCAGATGGCCCGCCGATAGAGCTTTTCATTCACGAACACCCGGATATGCACTGGCTGCACATTGCCATAATGCAGCTTGCCCGGGATTTCCGCCTCATAGCGGATTTTCCCTGCCGGCAGACGCATATCCGGGGGGGAAACGGTCAGTGTCAGTACATGCCGCCGCCCTTCTCCCACTTTATAGAGTTCCAACTCCAATTGCTGCCGGGCAATCCCCGCCAATTTCTGGGAACTCATAAGCTGTGGAAAAGCCTCCGCCTGCTGACCGCCGCCATAGATTGCTTCTGCCTGCGGCGGAGAAACACAAACTGACAGACAGAAGAAGCCAATCCATAACATCCATGATGTAAACAGACTGGCTATGCGGCTTCTTTTCACTTTCATCAGCGTTTCAGGCCATTGGCAATTTCCAGCATGGAATCGGAAGTGGTGATGGCCTTGGAGTTGGATTCATAAGCACGCTGGGAAACTATCATATTGACCATTTCCTCGACGATCTGCACATTGCTCATCTCCAATGTACCCTGGGTAAGGGTGCCCGCACCGTCCGTACCAGGATTGCCTTCAATGGGATCGCCGGAAGCTGCCGATACGATAAAGAGGTTCTTGCCAACAGCCGTAAGGCCTGCCGGATTGACGAACCGGGCCAAGGTGATCTGTCCCACATTCTGCTGCGTGCCGCCTGCCGGCGTTTCCGATACAGTGCCATCACCGGCAATGACGATAGAATCCACTGGTGAATTCTCCGCAAAAGTAATGCCATCCGCCAGCAGATAACCATCAGAAGTCACCATACGCCGCTGAGAATCTAATTTAAAGGAGCCATCGCGGGTATATGCTGTGGTTCCATCCGGCATCGTAACTCGGAAATATCCTTCGCCCTGAATGCCAATATCCAAAGGATGTTCTGTACTTTGCAAAGGCCCCTGAGTAATCACCCGCTGGGTAGCCGCCACACGCGTCCCTAATCCGACCTGCAAGCCGGTCGGATACTGATTGTCCTGCCCGCTCTGGGCCCCAGCATCCCGCAAGGTCTGATAGATCAAATCCTGAAACTCCGCCCGCACCTTCTTGCCGCCATAGGTATTGACATTGGCAATATTATGGGCGATAACATCAATATTAGTCTGCTGACCCTTCATACCAGAAGCCGCCGACCAAAGTGCTCTCATCATACCGAGCTACCTCCTCACCTCATCCGCCTCACTAACGTTCGGCACCTTCCCCTCAATAGGAAAGGCTTTTACTGCCACAACGAAAAAGATACCACTAAATCGTTGCCCAGCGCCCATGGACGGGCGCAGGCGGACGTAAATCCCGTGATGGGATTTCAGTCCGCGTTTTCTTTTGGTACTTTTCTTTGCGCCAAAGAAAAGTACAGAAAACCAACCTCTCCAATATATATCGAACAAGCCTAAAAAAACTTAAGACACTCTGCCAACTTCACTCACGGATTTTTCGAGCATGGTATCCTGTGTAGTAACCGCCTTTGCCCCGGCTTCGTAAAGCCGGTAGTTATTGATGAGCTCCACCATTTCCGACACGATATTCGTATTGGAGCGCTCCAATACGCCCTGCAAGACCTCGCCCGCAGCCGGCTGAGGCTGTGCACCTTCCTGCGGATAATAGAGATTGTTTCCCTGCTTGAGCACAGCCCGGCGATTATCAAACTGCACGAGTTGCAGCTGTCCCACCTGCTGGTCATCCGCATAGATTTCGCCCTTGCTCCCCACCATGATGCGGGTGGCATCCTGCGGGATCGTGATGCCCTGTCCATTCGCCCCCAAAACAGTCTGCCCGTTCACCGTCTGAATCTGTCCATTGGCAGATTTATAGAAATTCCCGTCCCGCGTATACCGCACCCCATTTTCCGTCTGGATAGCAAAATAACCATTGCCCGAAATCGCCAGATCCAATGGATTGCCGGTGGTTTCAAAAGCCCCCTGGGTGTGCTCGGTCGCAATCTCATCGATGCGGGAACCCAGTCCCAAAGTACCCACAACCGGATACTGTTCGCCTACATGGAATTGCTTGAAACTGGTCACGTCATTCTTGTTGATGCCATCATTGATGCGCTTGATCAGCATGGGTTCAAACTCCCGGCTGACGGCCTCATCCCGCTTGAAACCGTTGGTATTGGCATTGGCCAGATTGTTGGCCAATGTGTCCGTGCGCTTGGACTCCGTGATCATCCCCGCGCCGGCTGTATATAGACCGCGCCACATAATGCGTCCTCCTTGTCCCATCTCACATTTATCCTTGCTTCGTTTATTCGCTAAAAAAGGCGAAACTCCTTTTCGAGTTTCGCCTTTGTCAAAAAATTTATTTTCTTCGCAGATCAGTGTCCTGTCTTGATATTCTTGGCCTTGCCATCGAACTTGCTGAAACTGTCCAGTGCCATGCCGCAGCCGATAGCCACGCAGCTCATGGCATCTTCAGCCAGCGCCGTGGGGATATCTGTTTCCTTGCGGATCAGTTCGTCAAGACCATAGAGCATCGCACCGCCGCCCGTGAGCACAATGCCGCAGTTCATCACATCGGCAGCCAGCTCTGGCGGAGTATCCTCCAGCACCTTCTTCACGCAGCTGACAATCTTCGCCACGCTTTCATGCATAGCCGCAGCTGCCTGTTCCGTGGTGATCTGCACATTCTTCGGCAGACCGGAGAGCATATCACGGCCACGGATATCCATCACTTCATTACGGGCCCCCACGAAGGCAGCGCCGACACGCATCTTGATCTCCTCAGCCGTGCGCTCGCCGATCATCATGTTGAATTCCTTCTTCACATAGGCAATGATGTCCTCATCGAAGCGATCACCAGCCACGCGCAGGGAGGCACTGGTCACGATGCCACCCAGAGAAATCACGGCGATATCCGTCGTGCCGCCGCCGATATCCACGACCATGGAACCGCGGGGTTCCACGATATCGAGCCCCGCACCGAGTGCTGCTGCCAGCGGTTCTTCAATCAGCTGGGTATGACGGGCACCAGCCTGTTCCGCAGCTTCCTGCACAGCCCGCTGCTCCACCATGGTGCAGCCGGAGGGAATGCAGATCATGATGCGGGGACGGAAGACGAAGCGGCGTCCCACAACCTTTTCAATGAAGTGTCGCAGCATGCTTTCCGTGATGTCATAGTCGGCGATAACGCCTTCACGCAGCGGACGGATTGCCACGATATTGCCCGGCGTGCGGCCGATCATCTGGCGCGCTTCCTCACCGATGGCCAATACCCGGTTGGTGTCCCGGTCCACCGCCACTACCGACGGTTCCCGCAGGACAATACCTTTTCCCTTCACATAAACCAGTACGTTTGCCGTACCCAAGTCAATACCAATATCTAAAGACATGCCAAACATATGTCAAAAATCTCCTTCCGAAGTCATCTTCATCGCAACACACTATAATATATAATAAAAAAACATGAATTACAACAACTTCCCCCTCAAAATCTGATATAATTTTTGGCCCTGCCAAAAATTGACACATTTTCCCCTCATTTACAACATTTCAGCAATTTTGCGAAAAATATTGCTTTTGTTTCTTTGAAATTATTTATTGACACTAGGTATTAATAGTGCTACGATTAACACGACTTAGGGATATATTTCACAATGATTCAGGGGGTAATAACAAAATGAACAACAGAAGAAAAATCGTCGTCATTGGCGCCAGCAACGTTGGCTCCGCAGTTGCCAACAAGATTGCTGACTTCCAGCTTGCTACGGAAGTAGTTCTGATCGACCTCAACGAAGACAAAGCTTGGGGCGAAGCTAAGGACTCCAGCCATGCAACGAGCTGCATCTACAGCACGAACATCAAGTTCCACCTCGGTGACTATGAAGACTGCAAAGATGCAAACATCATCGTTATCACCGCTGGTCCTTCCATCCGCCCGGGCGAAACTCCGGACCGTCTGAAGCTGGCTGGCACCAACGCTAAGATCATGAGCTCCGTAATGGGCGAGATCGTTAAGCGTACGAAGGAAGCTATGATCATCATGATCACGAATCCGCTCGATGTTGCTACTTATGTTGTTTCCACCCAGTTTGATTATCCGCGCAACCTCATCCTCGGTACTGGTACGATGCTCGAAACCTACCGTTTCCGTCGCATCCTGGCTGACAAGTACCAGGTGGATCCGAAGAACATCAACGGTTATGTTCTCGGTGAGCACGGCAACGCTGCATTCGTTGCTTGGTCCACGACTGGCTGCGCTGGTTTCCCCATCGATGATCTGGATGAATATTTCCACCGCACGGAAAAACTCAGCCACGAAGCTGTTGAACAGGAACTGGTTCAGGTTGCTTACGATGTCATCAATAAGAAGGGCTTCACCAACACTGGTATCGCTATGGCTGCTTGCCGCTTCATCAAGTCCGTTCTCTATGATGAACACACGATCCTGCCCTGCTCTGCAGTTCTCGAAGGCGAATATGGCATCAAAGACGTTGCCCTCTCCATTCCTCGTATGGTTTGCGCTGATGGTATCATGCGCTCCTTCGAAGTTCATCTCACGGATGATGAACTGGAGAAGATGCACAAAGCTGCTCAGAGCGTTCGTTCCGCTCTCGATGGCGCTGGCATCAAATAATTTCCTTTGTTACGGAACTAAAAATCCCGCTGGACTTTGTCCAGCGGGATTTTTTTATGCTATCTTCAGCAGGTATGGCATTCATCATAGATGCCGGCTTTTTTCAGCGTATCGACAACCGTTGCACCGATATGAGCTACGGTATCAGCCACTTGAATGTCCACAGCATTGAGGGCCTTGATCTTGTCAGCAGCCGTACCTTTGCCACCGGAAATGATGGCACCAGCATGGCCCATGCGTTTTCCCGGAGGCGCCTGACGGCCGGAGATGAAGGCTGCTACCGGTTTTTCCGGCATGTTTTCCCTAATCCACTTAGCCGCGTCTTCCTCAGCCGTACCGCCGATTTCACCGATCATCAGCACAGCCTTGGTTTCCGGATCTTCTTTGAAGAGCTGCAAAGCATCGATAAAGTCCGTGCCCTTGACCGGGTCACCGCCGATACCGATAGCTGTCGTCACGCCGATACCGGCGTTCATCAGCTGGAAAGCGGCTTCATAGGTCAAGGTTCCGGAGCGGGAAACGAGGCCTACATGACCTTTCTTCTGGATATTGCCCGGAATGATACCGAGTTTTGCTTCATCCGTAGTCAGGATGCCCGGGCAGTTCGGCCCAATCAGGCGGGTTTTCTTGCCTTCCATATAACGGCGTACCTTGACCATATCCTCAACGGGGATATGTTCCGTAATGCAGACCACCAAATCCAGTCCGGCATCCACACCTTCCATGATGGAGTCAGCGGCGAACCTTGCGGGTACATAGACCACGGAGGCCGTAGCCCCTGTTGCGTCCACTGCGTCCTTGACGGTGTTGAATACGGGAACACCTTCTACAACCTGGCCGGCTTTGCCCGGCGTTACACCAGCGACAATCTTCGTGCCATAGGCCAGCATCTGTTTCGTATGGAAGGTGGCCTGTTTGCCCGTAATGCCCTGTACGATTACCTTTGTATCCTTGTTGACTAAAACACCCATGTCAGATGGCCTCCCTTATTCTGCTGCTTTGACTCGTTTGACGATTTCTTCTGCGCCGCCCTCCATAGTCGGTGCCATGATGACATTGGCAATGGGGGAATCCTGCAGGATCTTGCGGCCCTGTTCCACATTGGTGCCTTCCAAGCGCACCACAACAGGAACCGGCAGGGATTTGCCATCATCGGAAATGATTTTCGCAGCTTCCACGATACCGGCAGCTACCGCATCGCAGCGGTTGATGCCACCGAAGATGTTGACGAAGATCCCCTTGGCCTGACCGCCGTCCAGCATGATCTGGAATGCCTCGGCAATCTTTTCCGGCGAGGAATCGCCGCCTACATCGAGGAAGTTAGCCGGTTCGCCGCCATAGTGTTTGATGATATCCACCGTAGCCATGGCAAGGCCTGCCCCGTTGACCATGCAGGCCACATCGCCGCCAAGGTTGACGTAATTGAGGCCAGCTTCTGCTGCGCGGCGTTCCTTCGGATCTTCTTCGCTCTCGTCCCGGAGTTCTTCGATATCCGGATGACGGAACAGGGCGCTGTCGTCGAAGTTCAGCTTGGCATCGAGCGCTACCACATCATCATCAGCCGTTACGACCAGCGGATTAATCTCAGCCAGGGAGCAATCCTTGCCCACGAAAGCGTTGTAGAGACAGCCCATCAGCTTGGTTGCCTTGCGGATGGCTTCCTGCGGGATATTGATATTGTACGCCATGCGAGTAGCCTGGAACGGAGCCAGACCAACAGCCGGATCGATGTATTCCTTGAAGATCTTGTCCGGCATTTCGGCCGCAACCTTCTCGATTTCCATACCGCCTTCTTCGGACCCCATCATGACCACGCGGGCCGTCTGACGGTCAATGACAAAGGACAGATAATATTCTTTCTTGATATTGGAACCAGCTTCAATCAGGAGGCGGCCAACTTTCTTGCCTTCAGGACCTGTCTGATGGGTAACCAAGGTCTTCCCTAAAAGTTCCGTCGCGTAAGCTTTCACCTCGTCGAGGTTCTTCGCCAGCTTGACACCGCCAGCCTTGCCGCGCCCGCCTGCATGGATCTGGGCCTTTACCACTACCACCGGCGTACCGAGCTTTTGGGCATTTTCCACGGCTTCTTCTACGCTGAAGGCAGGATATCCTTCCGGTACAGTGACACCATAGGATTTCAATACTGCCTTGCTTTGATACTCATGAATATTCATCAAACATGCCTCCCTGAAATTGGTATGACGTTTCGAGAATACTTAACTAGCTTTCGTTCTCGTTTACATGTATATTGTATGCTTTTTTCGTATTTTTGTCTACTATTTATTATTCATATGCAGTATTCGCAAAAATTATCATAATTTATGCCTATTTGAGCAAAATACGTTTTTCGCCCGTCTTTACATAAATATTACATATCGAATTTATACATATTGCTTATGAAGCTCAAATTTCCTACACACTCGCGATGTTCAGTCCTTGGGCCACAAGACAAAAATCGTCTGGGATTCCCATTTTTCACCGGCTTTGATGATTGGCTGCGGGAAATTCGGATTGGCCAGCGAGTTAGGGAAGTACTGCGTTTCAAGGCAGAAGCCCGTGCGGCGCTGGAATTCCACGCCATCTTTGCCTGGCAGGCCGCCTTCGAGGAAGTTGCCCGTATAGAACTGGATTCCCGGCAGAGTAGTGTAGCAAGTCAAAGTCAAGCCGCTCTTGTCCGATTCGGCATAAGCAGCCTTCTTGAGTCCGCCCTTCAAATAGTCAATGGGACAATGGGGATCATAGCCGAACATTCCCGGTTTCATCTCCACACTCACCGGTTCATCCCGCAGTACCCAGTTATGGTCATAGCCCTTGCCCATAACGAGTTCATCGAAATCATCATCGATATGTTCACCAATGCGCACCGGCTGACGCAGGTCCATCGGCGTGCCCTCTACCGGCAGGATTCTGCCATCCGGCAGGGATTCGCTGTCAGCCCAGGTATATTCATCGGCAAAGATCTGGATTTTCTGATCCAGCACCGGCGGTGCGGCAAAACCATCCAGATTGAAATAGCTATGGTTGGTCAGGTTGCAGATGGTGTCCTTATCACTGATAGCTTCATACTTAATAGAAAGCTCATTATCATTGGACAGAGAATAGATAACGGTTACATCCATATTGCCAGGATAGCCCGCATCGCCATCCTTGCTATGATAGGTCAGCTTTACCCCTTCATAGACTTCCTCAGCCTGCCAAAGTTCATTATGGAAGCCTTTGGAGCCGCCATGGATATGGTTCTGCATCTTCGAACCGGTATTCAAATCCAACTGGTACTCCTGTCCGTTTATGATTGCCTTGCCTCCGGCAATGCGGTTGGCATGGCGGCCTACGATGCCGCCCATGCTCGTATCGTCCTTTTCATAAGCAGCGGCATCCGCATAGCCCAGCAAGATATCTATCTTCTTCGCATCCTTGCCAAAAACCCGCCAACTGACCAGACGTGCGCCGTAGTTGGTAATCTTTACTTCCGTCCCCTTGGTATTGCGCAGGGTATAGAGCGATACCTCACGCCCGTCACTGAGTTTGCCAAAGGGTTCATGCTTAACTGTTGCCATATATATACCTCCCAGGTTTTCGACTTAGAATTGTGTATGATTTTCTACAATTCTATACAAGTTTCACTTTACTCTTTCTTATTTTATTTGTCAACTACCTGTGAAAATTCAATTTAATTTATCATTTTTGACAAGCTGTGTTATAATATCTTTATTGGTTACATATTCATAAATGCGATTATATTATTTGTATTTTAAGGGGGATTATCAACCAATGGCAAACGCTAAACACGCTTATGTCTTCTTCAACTGCGATGAAGAAAAGACACAGAAGACCATGAACATCTTCTACAACAAGACCATCTATCAGGGAACGAAAAAAGCCCGCAAGGAATTGCTAGCCAAGGTCGAGGAAGAAGTAAAAGCCGGCCGCATCAATGTAATCGATGACAACATGGATGCTGTGAGCACGGCCATCATGGAAGGGGAACCCACCAACGCCAGCAAGTACATCCAGTATGGCGCAATCGAAAGTTTTCCGATTGTATAAACAATCATACGCAGAACGAAAAACCTCCAGCTTGATGAATAGCTGGAGGTTTTTTCGTACAATTATTCATATTATGTTTCTATTGTTTTACCCTGACAGACACTGCTTTATCCGCCTATAACGATTGCAAATAGGCGTCCATCTGCTCTGCCACTTCTTTTGCCGCTTTGGCGGCCTCTACCACATTCCAGGGGCCGGTGACCACATCACCGGCGGAGAATATTCCCGGGCGGGTGGTCTGTCCATGTTCATCAACTTCCACCAAGCCCTTGTCATTCACATCGAGTCCGGATGTGGTGCTCACCAGCTTGTCCTTGGGACGCTGACTGACGGCGATGATCGTACTGTCAGCCGGAGCCAGTTCCGCCAGCCCCTGGCTGAGCAATTCACCGGCCTCGGAAAATTCCCGTTTGACAAAAACAGGGCCCTGTTCTGTAATCTTCTCCACTGCCATGCCATAGATTATCTCCGCACCATCAGCGATGGCATAATCCAGTTCCCGCTGACTGGCCGTGACATGATTGCTGCGGGCATAGATGGTAACGAAGCGGCTGCCCTGGCGCAAGGCCGTACGGGCCGCATCCATGGCCGAGTTGCCGGCACCGATCACAGCCACCCGCTCGCCTAACGCATAGGCGCCGGGATTCTGCAGATAGTCAATCGCATAGTGTACATTGCCCAGGCTCTCCCCGGGTACGCCCAAGCGCCGTGCCCGCCAGGTGCCCGTGCCGATGAAGATTGCCTGATATCCATCGCTGATCAGATCATCCAGATGCAGGGCACCGCCAATGGTGGTATGGGGCCGGATATGGATGCCCAGCAGGCGCAGCTTCTCTTTATAGCGGCTCAGGATCGTGCGGGGCAGACGGAAGTCCGGAATCCCATAGCGCATCATGCCGCCAATATGGCTCTTGCGCTCAAAGATGGTCACATCATAGCCCTTCTGCGCCATCACCACCGCCACCACAAGCCCGGCCGGGCCGCTGCCAATCACCGCTATCCGCTGGCCTTTGGGCGGCTGCTTTTCCAGCTGCAGCTTCTCAAAAAAGCCATTGGAGATATAATGCTCAATACTGGAAATCTGTACCGCACTGCCCTTGCGCCCTTGAATACAATGACCTTCGCACTGTTTTTCATGGTCACAGACCAACGAGCAGATAATGCTCATGGGATTGTTGGCAAATAACATCGCAGCGGCCTCATTTCCCTGACCGGCCAGAAACCGCCGGATCATTTCTGGGATATTGGTGCCGATGGGACAGCCTTGCAGCTGACACAGCGGCTTCTTGCATTGCAGGCAACGCCTCGCTTCGTTGATTACATGAACTGCCATCAGGATTCACCTCTAATTTGTTTTCTTTGTCTCAGGGCTGTTTGCCGATATAGGCCAGTATTCCCCCATCCACATAGAGGATATGTCCGTTGACAAAGTTTGAGGCATCAGAGGCTAAGAATACTGCCGGGCCTTCCAGGTCTTCCGTGGTTCCCCAGCGGTTAGCTGGTGTCTTGGCCAGGATGAACTCGTTGAAGGGATGCCCCGGCGTGCGCAGGGGAGCTGTCTGCGGCGTAGCGATATAGCCAGGGCCAATGCCGTTGCACTGGATATTGGCATGGCCATATTCCGCGCAGATATTGCGCGTCAGCATCTTGAGTCCGCCCTTGGCGGCCGCATAAGCCGATACCGTCTCCCGCCCCAGTTCACTCATCATGGAGCAGATGTTGATGATCTTGCCATGTCCTTTTTTCAGCATGCCCGGAATCACGGCTTTGGCTACGATGAACGGCGCATTGAGGTCGATATCCACCACCTGCCGGAATTCTTCGGCCGACATTTCCAGCATGGGAATGCGCTTGATGATGCCGGCATTATTCACGAGGATATCGATCGTGCCCAGTTCTTTTTCGATATCGGCGACCATCTTCTGCACTTCATCTTCCTTGGTCACGTCGCAGTAATAGCCCTTGGCTTCGATGCCTTCAGCCTGATAAGCGGCCATTGCTTCCTGCATATGCTTTTCACCGCGGCAGTTGAAGGCGATCCTGGCTCCAGCTTTGGCATAGGCCTTGGCAATGGCGAAGCCGATGCCATAAGCCGCGCCAGTAACGAGTGCCACCTTGCCTTCCAATGAGAATTGTTTCAGGTATTCCATATCCATCTCCATGCGCTCCTTATCTAAGTTCGGTATTCTTGATATGATCCATATCGTCAAAGGCTTTATTCTCACCGCCCATGGCCCAGATAAAGGTGTAGTTGGCGGTACCGCAGCCGGCATGGATGCTCCAGGACGGGCTGATGATGGCCTGTTCGTCCTGCATCACCACATGACGGGTTTCCTGCGGTTCGCCCATCATATGGAACACCACTTCGTTTTCCGGAATCTCAAAGTAGAAATAGATTTCCATGCGGCGTTCATGGGTATGCGCGGGCATGGTATTCCAAACACTGCCGGGTTCCAAGGAAGTCATGCCCATGGAGAGCTGGCAGGTTTCCAAAACATCCGGATGGATGAACTGATTGATGGTGCGCTTGTTGCTGGTCCTGGCATCGCCGCAGGGAACCTTGTTGGCATCCTTGATGGTCAGGAGCTTTGTCTGGCAGGCCTTATGAGCTGGAGCGGAAACCATGTAGAATTTCGCCGGCTGGCTGCCGTCCTGACTCTTGAACGTGACCTCTTTTGTCCCCATGGTGATATAGAGGCAGTCCTTATAGCCCAATTCATAGGCTGTGCCATCAGCCGTGATCGTACCAGCGCCGCCCACGTTGAAAATGCCGATTTCCCGGCGTTCCAGGATGAAATGGGTGCCGAAATTATGCCAGACATCAATTCCCTTATCCAGCGCCACTTCTTCCTTGACCGGCATGCAGCCGAAAGTCACCATGCGGTCTACATGGGAGTATACCGCCGTCACTTCATCGGCTTGGAACAGGTTTTCAATCAAGAATTCCTGCCGCACTTCCTCCGTCGTATAACGCTTGAAATCTCTCTGATTTGCCGAATAACGAATATCCATTGTTCAAACTGCCTCCATAAAATGTTGTAATTCCGTGCGATTTGGCAAGCCCTCATTATCACCTGCCGACATGATGGCCAATGCACCAATCGCAGCGCCGCGCAAGGCGGCTTCTTCCAGCGTCCTGCCTTCCAGCAGGGCCGATACGGTGCCCACGGCAAAGCCATCCCCGGCACCTACCGTATCCACCACATGTTCCACCCGGAAGGACGGCGCGATAAATTCCTTGCCATTCCGCTCCTTGCCATAAGCGCCCTTGCTGCCGCCCAATTTGATGACCACGGCTTTAGCACCGCGTTCCAGATAGAAGTCGGCTACCTGCTCCGGCTTTTCCATCCCGGTGAGAATCTTGCCTTCCCCAAGTCCCGGCAACACCAGGTCGGCCTTCGCGGCCAGACGGTTCAAAGTCCTGACCATGACCTTATGGGACGACCAGAGAGCCGGGCGCAGATTGGGATCGAAGGAGACCATTGCCTGATGGGCATGGGCCTCATCCATCAGTTTTTCCACTGCGGCACAGCAGCTGGCGGACAGCGCTGCGGGAATGCCTGTCACATGGACATGCCTCACACCCTGCCAGTCAATGCCATGCAGATCCTCCGGCGTGAAATAGGAAAAGGCCGTATGGCGGCGATAATTGACCACCAGCGGATCTACCCCCTCCGGCGCTTTTTCCTTGAACTGCATGCCGGTCAGATGTTCCCGGTCAACCTGCACATAACCGGCTTCGATGCCATTTTCCTGCAGGAAATCCCGGATATGCTGGCCGATGGGATCACTGCCCACCCGGGAGACATAGGAAACCGTATGTCCCAGCCTTGAAAGGCCGATAGAAAAATTCACCTCCGCACCGCATACCAGACGGGTGAAGGTCTGTACATCCTTCAACGGTTTTGCCTCCTCCGCCACAAAGAGTCCCATGGGCTCGCCGATTGTCAGTACCTCAGCCATAAATATCTATCCTTTCTCACCTCTGCTGACAGCCTTTTGCCTCAAACCTCAGCATAGATTTCTTCCAAATATTTTCGCGCAGCCACGGCATTTTCTGGAATCGTATTTTCCAGCGTTGCCTGGATGCCGTATTTTTCCTGTTTCAGATAAGCCAACAATGGCTTATAATCCATCAGTCCCGTGCCCGGAGCAACGGCTGACAGCTTTCCCCCCTGCACCTGGAAATCCTTCAGATGCACCACTTCCACATATTCGCCGAACTGTTCGATTGCTTCCCCGATAACTCGTTCCCTGTCCTGATAGTTTTCGCCAGACAGGAGATTCACCGGATCGAAGATGATCCGCAAATTCGGCGAAGCCACTTCCCGGATTACCCGCCGAGCCACCTGGGGATTCCAGACAATGTGGTTCCAGACCGGCTCTATGGCCAGCAGCACGCCTAATTTCTCAGCGGCCTCCACCACAGGCTCCAGACCATGCAGGAACGTTTGCAGGGCCATTTCCGTATGACATTGTGGTTCATATTGATATTCTGCATTGGGGGCGCCGGTTTCCGTCCCTACCACCGAACAGCCCAGACTCACCGCCATGCGCAGATGGGCGATGTAATTTTCTTGAATCCTCTGCAATTCTGCGCGGTCCGGATGGGCCAGATTCTTATAACAGCCCAACACCGCCACATCCACATCATGCGAGGCAAAGATATCCCGGATATGTTTGCCAAATCCAGCGGTCAATTTTCCCGGTTCCAGCTTGAAACCAGATATGGTCTTTTCCAAGGCCAGATGCACGCAGGAAAATCCCTGTCCCCGTGCCCAGGCCGCCCGCTCGGCTAAACTTCCCGGCCGCATGTCATGCAGCCGAATCCCTAATTGCAACATTGTCATCCCTTCTTTTCATATCCCTTATTTATATTCCATATTGTTTTCAATAAATCCTTCATTCAGTTTCCACATGGGCACTGATTTTCCAAACAGCGATATCACTGCTGGAAAATTCCGGCGCGTGTATATTCTCTGCCGTCAGCGTATAGGGAACCTTGTCACTGCCCACGGAAATATCCAGATCACTGCCCCGGCAACTGCCTACCAGCAGCGGATAACCATCGGCGTCCGACAGGGTATAACGAACGGTAAGTTGCCTGACTTTCTGGAATTCTTCACTTTCATTCTTAAAATTGCCATGCAGCAAAACCTTGCTGCCGGAAAGCTCTACCTGCGTCACCTTGAAGGATACTTCCTTGTCTGCCGCTTCCGTGACAGACAGGAAACTGCTGCAGCACAACAGGCACAAGAGGAACATGATGCCCGTCAGACGGTATAATTTTTTCATGTACTGACCTCCAGTCTAACCTCATCCGCCCCTTACGGGGCGCCTTCCCCAGAGGGGAAGGCTTTCCGGAGGGTTAGAATTTATTGATAGGGGTATTACTCTGTTTTACATTGTCGAAATCGATATTTTCGGCATTGGTGATGATCCATGGCTGGCCTTTATCAATCGTGATATTCTTGAAGTTGATATCATGGTGCTTGGCCTCGGGCAGGCCCACGATCTCGATAGCAGCCTTGCCGGTTTTCTCCACCGTGCAGTCCTCCACGCGGATGTTGTAGAAGCTGCCGGCCTTGCTGGCCTTGGGGAAATCAGTCTTGGCATTGGGATCGCTATAAGCCGTCGTGGCAATGAAGAAATTCTTCGTGAGGTTGCGAGCCGCATTGTTGCGGAACAAGACGTCCCGGGCACCACCGCCATTAGCCGGATTGGTCTTCATGCGCAGGGCGATTTCCGTGCCATCGATGACATTGTCCTCTGCCAGCAGTTTCTGGATATAAGCTGCCGTATGGCTGCCCATGACCACGGCACCATGCCCATGATGGAAGGAGTTGTTGAAGATCCAGATATCCTCGGTGGGTGCGCCCTTCTCTCCTTTGGCTCCCTGGCCAGCGGCAAAGTTCACGCAGTCATCACCGTTGTTGAACACATTGTCGTAGACTTTCAAACCTTTTCCATGGCCGAATTCGATGCCATCGCCATTATTGCAGTTGAAGGTCTGGAAATTGGTGTTCTCCACGACCACGTCATTGCATTTCTGCAAGACCAGTGTATGATTGGCCGGATTCTTGAGCGTTACGCCCGTGACGTAAACATGGTCGACACCCTTCAGCAGGATCAGGCTGGAACGGCGCGGATAAGCCTTGTTTTCATCCAAGCCCTCGTTTTTTTCCAGGGCTGCTACCTGATTGGCGGCCAATACGCCGATCTTGGAAACATGATTGGCCGGCAGAGGTTCGCCTTTCTTCGCTCTGGCCCGGTAGAGATAATTGCCCTTTTCATCCATCTTCCAGCCATTGCCATCGATGGTACCTTCCCCAACGATGCGAATATTCTGCAGCTGCTTGCCATCCTGACCAGGACGAGCATTGAGCAGGGAAAAATAGCGTTCATCGGAAAGGTAGGAGTAAAGCTTGTAATGATAAGGATAAGCTGACGGATCTTCCGTCCCCAGCAAGGTAGCATCTTTCTGCACTTCCAAGGTCATATCACTCTTGAGCCAGAGGCTGCCGGTCTTGAAATTACCTGCCGGGACAACCACCGTACCACCAGCGGGACAGGCATCAATGGCCTTTTGGATAGCCTGGGTATTGAGCGTGCTGCCATCCCCGACGGCACCGTATTTCGTCACGTCCAGCCGAGCACCAGCCGTAAGGGTTGCCGTGCTGAGCTTGTTGCTGTCCACCGATTCTGCACCTTTGGCATCCACTGCCCGCACCGTGAAGCTGTGCTTGCTGCCCGGCTGCAGACCGGTAACCCGGTAATTATGGCTTACGACCTTCTGCCCCTGCGGAGAGGCGGTGTAGAAATCCCGGATCTCCTGCTTGGCCTCAGAGGAGAAATCCTTGGCAGTCTGCGCCACCAATTTCCCATCCATATAGACATTGTAGCTGACTACCTCATCATCCTTGGCCGGGCGGTCCCAGATCAGGCTCAGGCTGTTATCCGTCACCGCCTGCCCTGGAGCCGTCAGCCCTGTGGGGGCGGCCGGATTTGCCCAAACGCCCTGTGACAGGGACAGACCGATCACACATGCCAATGCTGCAACTTTCTTTTTATTGATAAACATGTTTCTGCCTCCTACAATGCCTTAGAAGTAATAATATGCCTGTACACGGTACTGATTGCCATGATCCGTCTTAGCCGCGGTCTTGCCCAGGGAATGATAGTGCATCCAACGGAAGTCGAACATCACATTCTGGATGGGCACATAGCGGTAATCCAGGATGAAGCCCCGCTCACCTTCGCCCATCTTGTTCTTCAGATCATAAGTGGACTTGATGCCCGTATAGCGTTCCTGATGCAGCAGGTCAAGCTGGAGCTTGCTGGAATGCGGATTGCTGGCCGCCACCTGCCCCCAGCGGAAGGATATGCCATAGGCCTTGTTCTGGCGGCCAAAGTCCGTATCCTTGCCACGCGTATCATCGGAGATGGCAAAGTTCCCCAGAACTTTCAGCTTGCGGGAAGCCTGCCAGCTGACACTGGTCTCAAAGATATTGGGATCATTATAGTGCGTGGAAGCCTTACCCAGCGCAATATCCTTGCTGCTGCGGTAATTGCCGCTGCCCCGGGCTGTCAGATGCCAGAAACCCATATTCCAGGCAAAGTCCTTGCTGGCCTGATAAGAAGTCTGTATCTGTGTCATATTAACACCCAGACCGTCCGGATTCATATCTGAACCTGAAACGCCCCGTTCTGCCTTATATCCATAATGGGCCTTTCCATCTTTATCATAATATGTCGTATTGACTTTCTCAGTGTCACCGCTCCATCTTGAAGTATTATAATCTACCTTGCCCCAGGTCGCCCCAGCTTTCCATTTGCCCATCTTACGGGTGTAATCAATCCCCTGATAATACTGCCCCATAATCATGGAATCGCCATAGACCGTGGAACCTTTCACACGGCCCACACGCACGGAACCTCCGGCCAGCGGCCCGGTTACAAAAGCCTTGTTGACATCGGCGGTACCGCTGGTATTTTCGCCAGTAGTACGGGAATCCCCATCCCCATCTTTGGCGCCGAGGAAGTCGATCTCACCGGTCCAGCCAGCACCGATATCAAATTTCGTGAACATCTGCCAGAGCAGCTGATGGTTCTTCGTTCCACCGAAGGTATCATCCTTGCCATCGGCATTCTTGTTGTGTCCCCAGTCATCACGCAGGCGGATCAGGCCCGTCAGGCTGAAGTTCTTGGGCATCTGCTTGATCTTTGGTCCACTGGCTGCCTTGGATTCTTCCTTCTTTGCCGCTACGCCCGGCACCTTCACATGCATATCGGAAAGTTCCCCGGAAAACTCCTTGATCAAGCGCTGGATGCGCTGGGCATCCTCAGCCCCGGCCCGGTCCATGGCACTCATGGCCTTGGCCGTGAAGATGGCCATCTCCATGCGGCTGATGATGCGCGTCTTCTTGAATTCGCCTTTCTCATAGCCATAGATCAGACCGTTGTTGACCAGCGCATCCACATCATCATAATAGCCGCTGTCCGGCGGCACGCTGGCAAAGGGATTGTCGGCGGCTTCGGCCGCACCGGGCAGGCTGCCCATACCTAAAAATGCTGCACTGACTAGACCTAAAAGCATCTTCTGTTTTATCATCGTTTCGTTTTCACTCCTAAGGACACACAATACGAAAAATCAACAGCCAACTATTTACTAAATCCGTTTCCACGTTCAAAGGCGCTCATATTCCGCAGCCGCCAGAATGAAGGGGCCCAATCCCTTGGGTTCATTGGTCACAATCGGTTCACTGATATAGTAGGCAAAGGAACCATCCCGCTCGCCGTAAGCCTTGGTGGGCTGGCCGCCCAGCCCGGCAACGAAGCAGATCTTATTGAGGCAGATGGTGCCCATGGGCGTTTCGGTGATGAATTCATCAATGAGCCCATGATAGGAGAGTTTCGCAAATTCCCGCATGCTCTCCGGCAGCCAGCCCATGCGCACCCCCTTGAACAGAGCGTAGGCGATCATGGACGAGCCGGAAGCTTCCACATAGTTGCCCTTGCGGTCGCCGCAGTCCGGCACCTGATACCAGACATGGGACTGGGGGCTGGCCACTTTGATCAGCGCCTGCATCGTATCGTTGAGGATCTGGATGAGCTCCGGCTTATACTGATTGTCCGCCGGCAATTCTGCCAGCGTATCCACCAGCGCCATGCAGTACCAGCCAATGGAGCGGGCCCAGAAGTGCTTGGAAAGTCCTGTCAGCTTGTTGGCCCAGGGCTGCTGGCGGGCATCGTCATAGGCGTGATAGAGAAGCCCTGTCTGCTCATCGAGCGTATGCTTACGGGCGATGATAAACTGCCGGGCAATATCATCATATTCCTCCATGCTGCGGCTGAACTCACTGACGTATTTGGCATAGAAGGTTGCCCCCATATAGAGGCCATCCAGCCAGATCTGTTCCGGATAGATTTCCTTGTGCCAGAACACCCCTTCCTTCGTGCGGGGATGATGCTCAATCTGGCTGCGCAGGAGTTCCAGTGCCTTGCGGTATTTTTCCTCATGGGTTTCCTTGTATATGGTCAGCAGGATCTTGCCATTGTTGAGATGGTCGATATTGTACTCCTGGACATCATAACCCCGGATACTGCCATCCTCCCCGATAAACGTATCCATGCAGGACTTGATGTAGTCAAAGTATTTCCGCTCTCCGGTCTGATGCCAGACCTCCGCGATGCCGTCCAGCGTCAGGCCAAATTCATAAGCCCAGTAACTTGTCAGGTCGGTCTTGCGCTGGATAACGGAATCAGCCATCCACTGTGAATATTTTTTCATTTTCTTCGTTCTCTCCTAAATATTGCAAAAATTTTTTCGTGTATTCAGTGGGAATGAACACTAGCGGGTTCATCGTGGACGCGCATCAGATCATTATGACCGAAGCACTGCTCATACTTCCAGCCCGTCAGGGATTCCACAGCCTTGCGCGTTTCCGGCGTCACATCGGCCATGCTGCCGCCCGAACGGATGCGATGTACCTCATCCACGAGGAGCTTATGGTTTTCCTTGGTCAGCGTCAGATTGCGGGAAATCAGATAAACGATGCCGCAGAGAACGATTGGCACCGCAATGGTCATGACCAGCACGCCATCAATAGCCATTGCCGTCTGCTGGCCAGCGCCCTTTTCAAAACCGAAGAGGGCCAGCCCTACGCCCAGCAGGAAGCCTTCGGCAGCCGAGGCGAGCTTGGACAGCAGGCCATTCACGCCTGTGAAGATACCCTCGCGGCGTTCCATGGTAACCGCTTCATCAATATCAGCCATAAACGGCAGCTGGAATACCGGGATATAGTCTGCACCAGCCTTGCCCACATTGTTGATGATGGCCAGAACGGTCAACCAGACAATCACGGCCTCTTCAGTCATGCTGGACTGATTCTGGAACAGGATATAATAACCGGCCAGCGAAGCCGTCACGATGACGCCTACCACCTTGAAGGCGAACGGGCCGCCGCGGCGGTAGCAGATGGTGATGAAGATTGCCAAAGCGATGAAGGAAACCAAGGTGGCAAAACTCGTGATGATGGAGGTCGCACTAACCGACAGGGACAGGGCATAAACCACATAGTAGGTGAACACGCCCGCGGCCAAATTCTTGTAGATGCCGATAAAGAGCATCATGCCGGCATGGAGGCGGAAGGCCCGGATGCGCATGGAAGCGAACACGTCATTGACCAATTTGCGCAGCACATGGGATACTGAACCCATCTCTTCCGTATAGTGGATGTCCTCGGGTGCACGTTCATAGGTCAGTACATACATAACGGCTAAGGAGATGGAAACTACCACAGCATAGGTAAGGCCAGTATAGAAGAAAGCATCGAGATTGCCTTCTCCGAAGCGCTGGAAGAAGAAGGCCGGGAACAGCAGGGCAATGGTGCTGGCAAAGGTGCCGCAATACTGCTTGGCCGAGACCAGCTTGGTCTTTTCGGCTGCGACCTGCGTCATTTCTGCCGGCAGCGTCGGCCCCGGAACCATCACACTGGTAAAGACGATCTCATAGATGATGTTGGCAGCCACATAGAATTCAAAACTATGGCCCGGCGTCCAAAGGATTGGATAGGTGATAAGCACCAAGGGAATACCGGTCAGGATAAAGAACTTGCGCCGCCCGAAGCGCTTGCCCAAGCGGGTACGGCCAAAGTTATCGCTGATATAGCCCATCACCGGATTGCCCACGGCATCGATACATCTGGCAATGGTAAAGATAAGACCTGCCTGCACGGCGGGAATATCGCAATACATCGTGTAGAACAACATCAGGAAAGCGGAACTGAGTGCCTGGGTACCGCCACCGAGGAAATTCAAACAGGCATAGCCCAGCACATTCCACCAAGTTACTTTTCTTGCTTCCATCTTGATCCTCCTAACACAGTTAAAAGTCCGGCTCTTATCCGACCTGCCCGTCAGAGCCAACATCCACCAGCCGGTCCGGCTGACGTCTTCCGTTAATGGTCACATTCTCGAAGGCCAGTCCCTGGACATTTTCCAGCACAGCCTCACCTTTCACCCCTTCCAGCTGCATATCCCGGAAGGTGATATTGGCAATCGGCGCATCGGCAAAGCCCTTGAGATAAAAGGCATAACGTGCATCAATGCTGCCGCCCTCTGCGGTCCGGAAACCATCCAGCGTGATATTATCCAGCTGCGGAAGGTTTTCTCCTGCATGGCCTTCCTCGTAAAAGAAATCCGCATGCACCACCGCCAGCCGTGCCTTGTTGACCACGCTGTCCTTCACATAGACATTTTCCAGCGTGCCCCCCCGCATGGCATTGGTCTTGAAACGGATGGGATAATCGAGGTTGGGACTGTCGAAATGGTTGCCTGTCGCAAACACATCATGCACCCCGCCGGAAATCTCACTGCCCAAGGTGATGCCGCCGTGGCCATTGGCAAAGCGGTTATGGCGGATGATCACATTGGCCGTCGGCACGCCGATGCGACGCCCATCCTCATTGCGCCCGGATTTTATCGCGATGCAGTCATCCCCCGTGAGAAAATAGCAATCCTCGATCAGCACATTGCGGCTGGATTCCGGATCGATGCCATCGTTGTTGTAGAGATCCGTCTCAATATGTACACCCTTGATCCAGACATTCTCGCAGAGCACCGGATTGATTTCCCAAAAGGGGGAATTGACGATATGCACGCCCATGATTCGGATATCCTTGCTGTTGTAGAACTGGATGAAGGGCGGCCGCAGGGTGGATACATCATCGGTAAAAATGCGTTGCGAAACGGGAAGTCCCTCTGCCCCAGCCCGGAAGAGTCGCTGTCTTTGCTCCTCCTGATCCGGCTCGCCGAAGTAGCCGAATTTCCAGGGCATCCAGTTGAATTCATCGGCCTGCCCGTCCAGCGTGCCCTGTCCCGTGATGCTGATGTCCTCTGCGCCCTCCGCATAGATGAACGGCGAAAAGTTCATGCATTCCACGCCTTCCCAGCGAGTATAGCGCAGGGGATAGAAGACATTGCTCTTGTTGCGGATGAAGCAGAGCCTGGCACCAGCCGCCAGATACAGCTCTACATGCGATTTGAGCTCCAGCGCACCGGTATACCAGATGCCTGCCGGGATTTCCACCCGGCCGCCGCCCGCCTGCGCCATATCATCAATGGCCTGCTGGATAGCCTGACCATGGAACAGCACATGCCGGCGCCGCTCTAACAATCTTTCCTCCCGGTACGACAGATCTTCCTTGAGCTCCGCCTTGCTGCCCCTGTAAGGGCCCAGCGGATGCTCATAGTAGATTTCCTCCACGGAACGCCAGAGCTCCTGATATCTGCTGTCCGTGATCCGGCAGAACCTGACACGGGGCAAAGGCGCTCTGAACTTAGCCAGGATTTCCTCATAAAGTTTTTGATTCCAGGAAAACGCCACGTTTATGACCTCATTTCCATTGCCTATTCAAGAAATCTTCAATTTACGCTTATTCAAATAGTCTGACTTGTCCTTGCGATAGAGGCTATTGACCGTTTTCCTGCCCCGGACTTCCCGGACGATATCCGCAGCCTCACGGACCAGACCGGCAATCCCGTCCCAGTCACCCTCAGCCATCATCTGCTGCTTGACCATCCAGCTGCCGCCGCAGGCCAGAATCTTGTCATCGGCCAGATAGGCACGGACATTCTCCGGCGTAAGGCCGCCTGTCGGCATAAAGACCAGCTGACCGTAGGGCGCAGCCACCGCCTTGATCATCTTGAGGCCGCCAGCCGGTTCCGCCGGGAAGAATTTCACGAAATCCAGCCCCAGGCCGATGGCCTGTTCCATTTCGCTGGGCGTCTGGGTTCCCGGAGCTACCGGCATCCCCTTGGCCTGACAGTACCGGACCACTTCGGGGTTAAGGCCGGGGCTGACGATGAACTTTGCCCCCGCGGCGATGGCCAGATCTGCTTCCTGCGTGGTGAGCACAGTGCCCGCCCCCACCAGAAGTTCCGGGCGATGTTTCACCATGCGGGAAATCACCTCGGCAGCTGCCTCCGTACGGAAGGTGACCTCCGCACAGGGCAGACCGTTATCGCAGAGGACATCTGCCAGCTGTTCTGCATACTGTGCATCTTCCATGACCACCACCGGGATAATCCCAATCTCCTTGAACTGCTTGAATATCTCTTTCATTCTCTCTAAATCCTTTCCTTAAATCGCCACTTTTAAATGTGGAAGTAGCGGACTGCATTTTTATAACTGATGCCCTCCACGATCTTCTGCAAAGATGCTTCATGGCAGGGATACTCTCCATGTTCCACCCAGTCACCGATGATATTGCACAGGATGCGCCGGAAGTAATCATGACGGGTATAGGACAGGAAGGAACGGGAATCGGTCAGCATGCCGACAAAATTCCCCAACAGGGAAAGCCGGGCCAGTGAGCGCATCTGCTTTTCCATGCCGTCCTTGGTATCGAGGAACCACCAGGCCGAACCCATCTGGATCTTGCCGGGCATTTCCTCGGACTGGAAGCAGCCCATCAGCGAGGCTATCCGGTCAAAATCCGTGCTGTCCAGCGAGAACAGAATCATCTGCGGCAGATTACCTTCCCTGTAAAGCTCACTCATAAACCTTGCCAGATTGCCGATGCAGGTGGTCTGGGCAATCATGTCGAACCCCGTGTCCGGCCCCTGCAGGGCAAACATCTTTTCGTTGTTGTCGCGGCTGCAGGAGTAATGGATTTCCATCACGATCTGCTGCTTATGGTATTCCCGGGCCAGATGCAGCAGCACTTCGGTCTGATAAGCCTCGGCTTCCGCCGTCGTGAGCGTTTCGCCGTCAAGGGCTTTCTTATAGGCCTTATCCGCAGCCTCCAATCCCTGATGGTTGAACATCACATAATCAAGGCCATGGTCGCTGGCCCGGCAGCCGTGCTTCTTGAAATAAGCGATCCGTTCCGTAAGGGCCGCCAGCACATCCTCAATGGAAGCCAGTTTTTCCTTGCCCACGCAGGCCGCCAGTTTTTCCATATATTCACGGAAGCCCTCTTTATGGATATTGACCGCCTTGTCCGGACGGAAGGAGGGGCAGACCTTGAACTCCACCGTTTCATCGGCAGCCAGCTTCTCATGCCATTCCAGCGTGTCGATGGGATCATCCGTAGTGCCGATGTAAGCGACCTTGGACTGACGGATAAGCCCCCGCACGGACATATCCGGGTTATGCTGCAGCATATCGTTGGCCTTGTCCCAGACGGCTTTCATATTGCTTTCGGTAAGGGGTTCGGTCACACCAAAATACTTATGCAGCTCCAGATTGCACCAGTGATACATGGGATTGCCGATGGCCATTTCCAGCGATTTCGTAAAAGCGCTGAACTTCTCATAGGGATCTGCCCCGCCGGTAACCATATCCTCGGGTACGCCGTTGGTGCGCATCACCCGCCATTTATAATGGTCACCGAAGTAAGTGCCATCATCATTGCGCCCGCCCAGCCAAATCTGCGCGATATTGTCAAAGCGGCGGTCCTCAAAAATCTCTTTGGGTGAGATATGGCAATGATAGTCAACCAGCGGCAAGTCCCGGGCATATTCTTCATACAGCCGCGCACCTGTCTGATTGCGGAGCATAAAATCTTTCCCCATAAAAGCCTTCATAACGGAAAATCAGTCCTTCCTATAAAACAACACCATCTTTGAATATGGAAATCTGGCGATAGCCGTTTTTCTCATTGCAGGTCAGTTCGCCACCGGCCACCTGCAGGACTTTGTCCAGCAAGCGCCCACCAGCCGTGTCCAACGCTTCGCCTTCCGCCACCGTACCGGCATTGAAGTCAATCCAATGCGGTTTATGCTGGGCCAGGCGGCTGTTGGTAGCAATCTTCACGGTGGGTACCGGTGAACCAAAGGGCGTCCCCCGGCCTGTGGTGAAGAGGATCAAGGCAGCACCAGCAGCAGCCAGAGCTGTGCTGGAAACCAGGTCATTGCCCGGCCCATAGAGCAAGTTCAAACCTTGCTTCTTTACCTGCTCCCCGTACCCCAGCACATCTTCAATGGGCGCCGTACCTCCCTTTTGGACACAGCCACAACTCTTGTCTTCCAGTGTGGTGATGCCCCCCTGCTTGTTGCCGGGGCTGGGATTGTCGTAGACCACCTCATGATGGGAGATGAAGTAGTCCTTGAAGCCATTGAGCATGGCCGCCGCCTTGTCAAACAACTGCCGATTGCGGCACCTGCCCAGAAGGATGCCTTCGGCACCGAACATCTCCGGCACCTCGGTCAGGATGGTGCTGCCGCCCTGACTCAGCAGCAGGTCGCTGAACCTGCCGACCGTGGGGTTGGCGGTGATTCCCGAAAGCCCATCAGAGGCTCCGCACTTCAGCCCCACCACCAGTTTGCTGGCTGGCAGGGACTGCCGTCTGAACCTGCCGGCATAAGCTGTAAGTTCCTGCAGGAGCTGACGTCCGGCAGCCAGTTCATCTTCTGCCTGCTGGCAGTTGAGGAACCTTACCCGTTCCCGGTCAAAATCCCCCAATTCTTCCACAAACTGTTCATGGGTGCAGTTCTCACAACCTAAGTGCACCACCAGCACACCACCGGCATTGGGGTGATTGACCAAAGCCGCCAGAAGCTTTCTGGTCTGAGCATGGTCCGCACCGGTCTGGCTGCAGCCGAAGGGATGCGTGAAGGCATGGATGCCGTCGATATGTTCACCCAACAGATCCTGATTATCCCGCGCCAGCTTCAGCACTACATCATTGACACAGCCCACTGTGGGGATGATCCAGATCTCATTGCGGATACCCGCCCGGCCATCTGGTCTCAGATACCCGGCAAACTCCCGGGCTGGCTGCTCTGGCAGATCATGCACCGCCGGATGGTAAACGTATTCTATTTCTCCCTTGAGATTAGTCCGCAAGTTATGGGTATGTACCCAGCAGCCCGGACTGATGTCCTGGGCTGCATGTCCGATGGGATACCCGTATTTGATGATGTTCTCGTTTTCTGCCACAGACTGCAACGCAATCTTATGTCCCTGGGGAATTTCCTCACAGGCGGTAACTTCCACATCCCCCACCTGCAGGCATTCCCCTTTATCTATCTTGGTCAGTGCCACCGCCACATTATCTTCTGCGGCGATGCGCACTGCTTTTATCCTATCCATATCCAATCCTTTCAGGCACATGCCAACAAACAACTGGCAAAGGCTTTCTTCGTGCCTTTCTGGCGAATCAGCTGCAAATCCTTCAGCACCTGCATTTCCAGTCCAGGCAGCTGCGTCAGATCGCAGCCCCACATCTTTTCGTAAGCCAGCACATCATGGACCAGGACTGCATCATCGCTATGACGATGCTCATAATAGAAATCCAGTACCCAGTCATCATCCTGCACCGGATAGATATCTCCCTGAGGGCGCCGGCACAGAAGTGCTTTTTCCTGCCGTGCCTGAATATCAGTGGAATAGAAGGCGATATACGCCGCCAGCGTCATCACGAGGCTTTTGGGCAGCTTGCCAAACTTCTTCCGGTATTCCAGCAGCGAGCCCATATCTCTCGCCTTCCACTTAGCCGTGGAATTCAGGGCAATACTGAGAAGCTGATGTTCCATGAACGGATTGTTGAACCGGTCGGCCACAGAAGCGGCAAATTTTTCACAATCCTGCTGATCCAACGGCAGGATGGGAATCACTTCCTCATAGAGCATGTGATTCATGAACGCCCGGATCACATCATCGTTCATGCAATCCCTGACGATATCCTTGCCTGCGAGGAAACTGCCCAGGGCAAAGCCTGTATGGGCGCCATTCAGGATGCGCACCTTCCGCTTCTTGTATGGTGCGATATCCGGCACCACATGGACATTCAGTCCAGCCCGCTTGAAGGGGAGCCTGTCCTCCAATTCCTTCGGCCCTTCAATATACCAGACGCCGAAGACCTCACCTACATCCATCAATCTATCTTCATAACCATTGATCTGATTCAGCGCCGCAATCTCACCAGCATCCCGGATCTCACCGGGAACGATACGGTCCACCAGCGTGGAACAGAACAGGTTCTCCTCTTCAATCCAGCGGACGAAACCTTCGCCCAGCTGCCAGTCCCGGGCATGCTGCAGGACAATTTTCTGCAGTTCCCGGCCATTATGATCAATCAGTTCACAGGACAGGATGATCAAACCTTTCTTGCCTGCCTGAAAACGTGCATACAATAGTTTTGCCAGTTTTGCCGGGAAGCTGGCAGGGGGTACGTCCGTGAGTTTCGCAGTGGGATCATAGACGATGCCAGCTTCCGTGGTATTACTGGTGATATATTCCAAGGTATCCAGGCAGGCAGCTTCAGTCAGTCTGTCAAAATGTTCCAGGGGGTTATAACATTTTTCCACCACCGAAATCACCCGTCGTTCATCTACCTTCTGGCCTTTCTCATTGCCCCGAATATAGAGGGTGTATAGGCCTTCCTGTTCGTTGAAGACCTTATCCTTCCCTTTCCCCCGCGGCTGGGTTAAAATGGCCTTGCCGTGCCAGCCGGCTTTCTCATTGGCCACATCAAAGAAGTAATCCACAAAGGCCCGCAGGAAATTGCCTTCGCCAAACTGCAGCATCTTTACTGGTGCTTCTTTCAGGATGTATCCCTGATAGCCACTTTTCTCCAATACTTCATAATTCAGCCGTTCCATACTGTATTTTACCTCCCGCAGCCTGTTTTCTTACTTGTTACTTATTATTTTAATCGTTTTATTCTTTATAGTAAATGTGTTTATCGCCTTTTTACTTGTGTTTAAAATTTATTTCCAGAAATCCAACCATAAAAAAGTTGTGTTTTCAGCATTTGATATGCGTATAAACACAACTTTAAATTTATAGGTGTATCTTATTTTTAATCTAATGTTCCTTGATAGTCCCGTGGAGACATCCCCACATGCTTGCGGAACATCTTGGAAAACTGTACATAATCATGATAACCGACCTGCGCGGCCACTTCCTTGCATTGCAGGTTCTTGTCGCTTTTCAGCAAAGCTTTGGCCTTGCCCATGCGGAATTGCAAAAGGTAATCCGTGAAGCTGATGCCCGTTTCCTTCTTGAAGCGCCCGCCCATATAGGACGCTGACATATGTGCCACCAAGGCCAGGTCGCCCAGCTTCACATCATCCATATAGTGTTCCTCAATGTAGCGGCGCATGGATTCCACCAACTGATTGCCGCCCCATTTGCGTTCCCGCAATGTGCCGATGGCTTCCGGACTACAGTACTGCTTGAAGGAACTCACGGTATCATAGATGGATTTCTCCATCGGTATGCGGTCAAAGGTCGAACCACCGATATAGCCCTGACAGTCCGTATTGCGGTATATATACTGCATATCCATCAATGTATTGGCCGGCCCGGCATAGACCATGCGCAGGCAATCCGGCTTCTTTTTCCGGCATAGCTCGAAGATTGCCTGCGCGATGCCCCGGGCCTCACTGATGGTCAGATGGCGCTTGGCTCCCAAGAGGCCGCCAGCCGTAAGTCCCATATGCACACAGATGATATCGGCCCCCACGGCCAGCATCTTATCGGCTTCCTCCACGGAAGTCACAAAAGCCATGGTCAAGAGATCCAGCTGATTGGCCAGGTTTATCGCCGCCACTTCCCGTTCATAGGAACTGCCTTCTTCTTCCAGCGCCTCGCGGAAACTGCCATCCACCAGTGCCAGTGTCGGCGAATTCACAACGCCGGCAAAACCGCATTCCTTGATCAGCTTCAGATAGTCATACAGTTTCAGATAGGGATCGCTGGCCATCAGACCAAACAGCAAGGGTACATCCTGTACCACGGGAAAGATCTCCCGCTTGCCCATCTCCATGACCATCTGGTTGCTGTTGCCATAGCAGAAATAACTGCTCAACGAACTGCGCCCCATGATGCGGTATTTCCCCGCCGAAAGTGCCAGCAAAAGATCCGCTCCGCCCATGGCCGCCAGCTTGGCGGTCATACCGGAACCGACCGCCGCACCGATTATATGCCCGCCGACGTTGACCTCCGCCCGCAGGCGGCGCAGGATATAGCTTTTATCATAAACTGCCATCACTCATAGCTCCCTGTTTTCTGGCCACAAACGCCTTCATCTTATCCAGCACCTTGTAAGATCTCACCCGGACCTGCAGGCTGCGCTCCGTATCTTCGCTCTTGAGCGGATAGAAACTGAAAAAACCATCCAATTCTGGAACATGTTCCACGATATAGGCGGCATCTTCAGAAGCCGCCATTCTCTGCCCGCAGACCAGCGTAATCACATCCGGCCTTATCGCCTTGCTTTCCCGCATGATCTTTTCCGCCAGTGCACAGCAGTCCGACAGCGGCGGGACATTGCCCGCGTTCAGCATGGCCTTGGTCACGATTCCCAAATGGATGACCAGCACATCGGCCCCGGCTTCTGTCATCGCCTTGCCCTGCTCCACATCGAATACGAACGGGCAGGTAAACAGATCCAGTTCATGTGCTTCCCGGACCATATCCACTTCCAGCTGATACCCCAGGTCCGTTCCTTCCAGATTGGCCCGGAAGCGGCCATCGATGATGCCCACAGTAGGAAAGTTCTGCACGCCATTGAATCCCTGTTCTTTTAGCTGCGCCAGGAACATATCCATCTTCCGGAAGGGGTCCGTCCCGCATACACCAGCTATCAGCGGTGTCTTCTTCACCACCGGCAGCAAATCCTCACCTTTGGCCTGCATCAATGAATTGGCATCATCATAGGACAGCAGGCTGGACATCAGATTGCGTCCAGCCTGCTGCAAACGGCCGGTATGGTAGAGCGCGACAAAATCTACATTAGTCCTATCGATATGCTTAAGGATTTCCTCCATGCCTGTTCCTAGGCCTGTCAGGATTTTTCCCTTATTCAGGTTTTCCCGCAGGCCTGCCAGAATGTCCTGACGATTTTTTCTCAGCATCCCCATACCCCTTGTTCAATTTCTGTTTCTCAACCGGGTTCAAAATACACCGTGATAGTGGTACCGCCATCAACCAGCGTATTCACCTCGATACTCTGCCCTGTGGCATAGCCAGATCCTTCGCTCTGGAAGGATAGTCCTTTATCTGCGGCCAGGCCGGCAGCCTCCCGCAGGCTCTTGCCCTTGAAATCCGGCACAACGACCTTGCCCTCGGGTACCTCACCCGTAAAGGGGCGGACCGGCCTGTGCACGGGCTGCTTCTTCTCTGCCGGTTCCATGCCCGCAAAAGGATCGCTGGACGGCTCAATATGCAAATGACGGAAGAGCTGGGAGAAGATTCGGCCAGCCACCGGCGCGGCAATCTGGCCGCCATAGAAGTTGCCTGTACCCGGATCGTCAATCACCACGAGCACCGTCAGCTGAGGATCTTCCACAGGAGCAAAGCCGCAGAAGGAGGCAATATAACGCCCGTCCATATAGCCGCTGCCGTCTTCGCGGATTTTCTGCGCCGTACCGGTCTTGCCGCCGATACGATAGCCCTTGACCTGTGCCTTGGCACCGCCGCCGCTAGCCACGACCTGCTCGAGAAGGCCCATCAGCGTCTTGTCCGTAGCAGAGTCAATGACACGCCTTACTTCCGTCTTGCTGCGTTCCTCATAGACACTGCCATCCGCATTGCGGATGGTTTTGACGATATGCGGCTTCAGCAGCACACCATCGTTGGCAATGGCCGATACGGCTGTGATCAGCTGCAAGGGCGTCACGGCGATACTCTGGCCGATGGCCGTAGTCGCCATATCCGAATCCCGCATATCCTCAGGTTTGAAGAGGATACCGCTTTCCTCACCAGGCAGGTCAACGCCGGTCGGCTCGCCAAAGCCAAAGGCCTTGGCATAGTTCATGAGCTTTTCTGCGCCCAGGCGCAAGCCCACCTGTGCAAAACCTGTATTCAGCGATTGCTTCACGACATCGGTAAAGGTAACCGTACCAAAGCTCTCGCCGTTCCAGTTCTGGATACGCCGCCCGGACACCATGACATAGCCCGGATCCACGAATACCTGATTGGGGCTGACCACCTTTTCCTGCAGGGCAGCACCTGCCACTACGGACTTGAAGGTCGAGCCCGGTTCATAGATAAAGGACACGGCTCGATTCTTCCAGAGTTCCGGCGAATAATCCCAAAACTTGTTGGGGTTATAAGACGGCCGGGAGGCCATGGCCAGAACTTCCCCACTTTTCGGATCCATCACGATACAGGTGATCGCCTTGGGGTTATTTTCCGCCATAGCCCGGTCCAGTTCCTGCTCCACGATGAACTGAATGCCACTGTCGATGGTCAGTTCTACGGTCTTGCAGGCATCGCCCATATAGCGGCGCTTGTTGGAAAAGATAGAATCCAGTATAGGCCGTGCCTGCTGGTCAGTGGTGATATATGTTTCCTTGACCTCTCCTTTGAGCAGGGAATCAAGCGCCTGTTCCACGCCGTCCAGCCCCTTGTCATCCGTACCGATGAAGCCCAGCACATTAGCCGCCAGCACATCATTGGGGTAATAACGCTTGGCCTCGTCCCGGAAGTTCATACAGGAAATATAGTTCTTGTCCTTGATAAGCTGGCGCACCGCTTCATATTCCGCTTGTTCCATGCGCCGCTTCACCCAGACAAACCCGCCGCCCACGGCGATATCATCCAGGATTTCCTGCTCGCTCTTGCCAATCAGCGGCGCAAGATTCTCCGCCACCTCCTGCGGATTTTCTACATGCGAGGGATCGATATAGAGGGATTTCGTCATGGTACTCACGGCCATTTCCCGACCATTGCGGTCCACGATCGTCCCGCGGGGCGACTGGATGGCATAATCCTGCCCTACCTGCGCTTTCATGCGTTCGCCCAGGGAATTTCCCTGCACCAGCTGCAGCCAGGCATAACGGCCCACCGTCAGTCCCAATAGCCCCAGCATAAAAAATGCCAAAAAACTTACCCGCCGTTGTATTGCCCGGCGTTCTTTCTTCATGTTTTAATGAGCCTCCTGCCTGCCGCTGCTCTTCAGCAGGGTTTCCTTGAGTTTACCTTCGATCTGTACCAGTTCCGCTTCCGCGGCCTGCCGTTTGGCCCGGCCATTCTGCTGGATCTTGATGGTCTCCTCGATGGTATTGATCAGCCGTTCATTGACTTCCCGCACCGTCTCGATATCCACGATGCTGCGCTCATTTTCCTGTGCAGTCTCAATGCTGTTCTGCTGCAAAAGTTCCGCATTGCGGCGCAGCAGCTCATTGGTAGTATTGCTGACCGCCTGCTGCATGCGCAGGACATCCTGCTGAGCCTGCAAACCTAAGGCAATGACCAGCTGATTCTTCCAAAGGGGAATCGTGCTGTAGATAGCCGTCTGCACCCGGTCGATCAGCGCCTTGTCATTGTTCTGGATCAGACGGATCTGCGGCGCCGACTGGATGGCAATCGTCTTGCTGATCTTGAGGTCATGGACTTTCTTCTCAAAGCGGTTGACACTGGCCTCAAAGTCCGATACCACCTGTACGGCCATGGGATCGCCGGATTCAGCGGCCTGCTGCCGAAGTTTCGGCAAGGTAACTTCCCGCATTTCCGTAAGCTTTTCCTCACCGGCCTGGATATAGAGCTGCAATTGCTTGAAATAGCTGAGATTCTCCGCATAGAGCTTATCGAACAGCGCCACATCCTTCATCATCTTGAGCTTGGCCTGCTCCAGATTCCCCTGGATGCGTTCCACCTGTGTGGAGAGTTTATCATAGCCTAACTTGATATCCTCCCCCTTCTTTACGAGACTGCCCACCAGCGGGATCTTGGTCAGGAAGCTCTTGTTCTCCTCCGGTTCAAAATCCCGCACCTGCTTGACGAGGCTTCCCAGCAGCTCACCCACAGGACCGCTATCCTTCGTACGCACCTGGGACAATACGCTGTCAGAGAACTCGGCAATCTTCTGCTGGGCCGGTGCGCCAAAGCGCAAAATGGCCGTGGAATCGGTCAGGTCCAGCTCGTCCTTTATCTTCTCCACCTGTGCCCGTTCCTCCGGACTCAGGGCATTCACCGCCTGTTCTACCTGCGCCGTTATCACTTCTGCGGACGGCAGGTTATCCGGCGTCACATCGCTACTTGCAATATTGGTCTTCGCCTTCATCAAATCTTCTAATTTTACTTCCATGGTCAGTCCTCCCGCTTAGCGATAGTATTGTTCATAGAAATCATCTACCGGCATAAAGAAATACCGAATACCCTCTACGATAGACACAAACGTGGGAATCAGCGTCCAGCATAGGACAATATAGGCAACTCCCCACTTGGTTTTGCCCTGATAGAATTTATGCGCCCCCAAAGTTCCCAAGGCAATAGCCAAACCGCTCATGATCGCCTTCTGCATCAGTACAGACGCGCGCAGATCATCCGGCACAGGCAGCCTCTCCTGCACAGTTTCCAAACTGTGCTGACCTACTTTGGTAACAGCCCCACGGCGGGGACGTTTCTTCCGGCCGATGCCAGTGGCTGGCGGACCGCTATGCGCATTGAGTTCCACCGGCTCTCCATTCATTTCCTGCCGGGTATTGCTGATACCTTCCGCCTCCAACGACTGTTTCATCACCGTGAGTTCCGCTTCCATATCCAGCAGCTGATTGTTGATGATCTTGGTAAACTCCGCACTATAGGCCTCATCAAAGCTGACCAGCGTTTCCTTGAGCTGGGCTTTCACCTGGCGGACCTGGCTGGTTTCAAGCTTCGTATCCTCGAGCTCCATATACTGTTCGCAAAGGCCGGCCGCCCGGTCCTGATAATAATGGATAAAGCGGTTAGCCGCTGCGATGCGCTCCGGATGCTTTTCCACATAATTCAGCAGCCTGGCAGCTTCCTGCTGCATCAGTCCCAGCTGCTGGCTCAATTGGCTGTCCCGGATTTTCCGCCTGGCGGCCTCCACCCGGTCATAATCCAGCCGGGCCTTCTCCCAATCCTCCAGCGCCGAATCAACCTGTGCTTCGGCCAACTGGCTGACATCCAGCTTGCGCACGACCTTCTGCGGCAGCTGCCCCCGGTAAAGACCGGCTCCCATGCCCACCAGCATCAACAGGCCCGCCGCATCATAGTCATTCGTCAGGCAATATATCCCGCCAATTCCAAAAATCAAGGCCAACAGGCCGCATATATTCCGCATCTCCCTCTCCCCTTGCCGCAAATTTATGTTTCCATTATACCACAAGGGTGGCTGGTTTACACTATTTTGCAAACCAGCCACCCGGCATTATTACCAATGATATTTTTCCCCACGGTTGATCTTGAATGCGCGGTATATTTGTTCTACTAGCAACAGCCTTACCATCTGATGGGTGAAGGTCATCCGCGAGAAGCTCAGGAGTTCATCGGCGGACTTGCGCACCTCGGGCGACAGGCCAAAGGCCCCGCCAATCAGGAAGGTGATGTTGCTGCGCCCTGAAAGCCCCAGCTTATCGATGCTGGCTGCCAGTTCCTCGGAGGACTTCTCCTTGCCGAAGACATCCAACACAAAGAGATAGCTGCCCTCGGGCACGAGTTTCAGGAGTTTTTCCCCTTCTTTGGTCAGCACCTGTTCTTTCTCTGCCGCCGAGGGATTATCTGGCATCTTCTCCTCGTGGACCTCCCGGATCTCCACCTGCGCGAAGGGCTTCAGGCGCTTCATGAATTCCGCGATGCCCGCAGAGAGATACTTCTCCTTGATCTTGCCTGCACAGACAATCGTGATCTTCATCAGCGGTTATCCTGTGGCATTTCTTCGAGGACTACATCCACATTGCGGCTGGCACCATTGCGGTCAAAGGTTATTTTCACTGTATCGCCGACCTTATGGCTGGCCACTTTTGCCCGCAGATCCGTCACGCTGTTGACTTCCTCATCGTTGACCTTGAGGATGATATCGCCGCGCTGGAGGCCGGCTTTGCCGCACGGGCCATTAAGTGTCAGCTGGAAGATATAGACGCCCTTGTCGATATTGAGCTGATACCCATAACGACCAGCCGTCTGGGGATCAAATACCGACACACCCAGATACGGACGAGCCACGTAGCCCTTGCTCATGATTTCATCGATGATGTTCTGTACGGTGTTGGTGGGAATGGCAAAACCCATGCCCTCTACGCCGCTGGCAGCGAGCTTAGCGCTGTTGATACCGATGACTTCGCCGTCGGCATTCACGAGTGCGCCGCCAGAATTACCCGGATTGATGGCTGCATCGGTCTGAATCAGCTTCACGAGCTTGTCGCTGATATCCAAGGTACGGTTGACCGCACTGACCACGCCGCTCGTGACGCTGCCCTGGAATTCAAGCCCCATGGGGTTGCCAATGGCAATCGCCGGTTCCCCGACCACGATCTGGTCCGAATCCCCGAATTTCGCCGTTGGCAGGTCCTTGGCCTCAACTTTGACTACTGCCAGGTCCGTCAGCTCATCGGCACCGATCAGCTTGCCCTTGAGGCTGCGGCCATCGGGCAGGGAGACGATGATTTCTTTGGCGCCGCTGACCACATGATTATTGGTCACGATATAGCCGTCTTCCTTGAAGATCACGCCAGAACCCACGCCCTGCGTCTCCACAGGATTGTTGAACCAGTCACGGGCCACGGCCTTGTTGGTGATACCGACCACAGCCGGGCCTACCATCTTGGCCGCCCGCACAGCCGGTGTGTTCCGCGCATCGGATAATTTCACATCGCTGCGGGGGGCCTGAGCGCTCTGCGTCGACTCACTGACACTGGCCGAGTTATCCGCCGCCGTCCCCGCGGAGCAACCGGAGAACGATACCGCTGACAAAGCCAGCATTGCGGCAACCATCAGTGAAGTTTTCTTCTTATTCATGAAAATCCCTCCAAAAATTTAATTCAAGTACCAGCTGACCATTTCAGTCTGGCTGGCTACGGTTAAATCGATATTCACGCCCTGCTGTGCCAAGATACGCTGCACGGTATCCTCCGCAAGCTCCGGGCGGTTATTTTCCTCAGATAGATGCGCCAGGAAGACCTTTTCCGGACGCTTTTGCATTCGCAGTAAAGCCCAAGCCGCATCACTATTGGCCAGATGTCCACGGTTAGACAGGATGCGCCGTTTCAGATGCCAAGGATATGCGCCCTGTCTCAGGACCTCGGGATCATGATTGGCTTCCAGGATCAGCACATCTGCACCTTCCAACGCGGCCTGCACGCTGGACGTTACAAAGCCTAAGTCCGTCGCCAGCGTCACATTCCTGCGACCCTTCAGCCGATAACCCACCGGCTCAGCGGCATCATGGGAAATATTGAAGCTTTCTACGGCCAGCCCTCCCACGGAAAACTGCTCGCCAACAGGACAGAAACATTCCGCGGGAATTGCGGCCCTGTCCTTCATGTGTTCAATCGTGCCCGGACGGGTAAAGATGGGCAGGTGATACCACTTGGAAAGCGTTACCAGTCCCGCTACATGGTCGCGATGCTCATGGGTGATGAGGACACCATCCAAAGAGGAAGGTTCGACACCAATCCCCTGCAATCCTTTTTTTATTTTCGTGGCACTGATGCCAGCGTCAAGCAGCAGCCGAACGCCATCCATTTCCACAAAGACGGCATTGCCCTTGCTGCCACTAGCCAAAATCCTAACCTGCATCCCCACGACTCCTATCTTAACACTTGACTCTGTAAATTATCTGTAAAAACAAGACCTTTTCATTATAACGCCTTTACCTGCTATTTTCCATATAAAAACAATAAAGAAACTCTCTGAGATGAATATCTCAGAGAGTTTCTTATCAACGTTATGCTTGCTTCTATTAGATGTTGTACACGCGTACGGAGCTGGAGTTGCCCTTGCCAGCCTTCACACCGGAAGTGATGATGGTGAGGTCGCCACGTTCTACGAGACCTTCCTTGACAGCAGCAGCCGTAGCGTTGCTGATCATCTCATCCACATCGTTCCACTTGGAACCGAGGACCGGATATACACCCCAACGCAGGTTCAGCTGACGCAGAGCTTTTTCACTCGGCGTATAAGCTACGATAGCAGCTTTCGGACGGTACTTGGAAACAACTTTCGTCGTGTAACCGGATTCGGTCGGCGTGATGATAGCCGGAGCATCGAGCTCGTAAGCCATCTGAACCGTAGCATGAGCGATAGCGCGCGTACGGGATTCCATGTGCTGGAAGCCACGTTCTACGAAGAGCTCCTTGTATTCGAGGGAGCTTTCCATGCGCTGTGCGATGCGGTTCATCGTGGAAACAGCTTCTACCGGGTAGTCACCGGAAGCCGTTTCACCGGACAGCATGATGGCATCCGTACCATCGAGGATAGCGTTGCCGACGTCGGAAACTTCAGCACGCGTCGGACGCGGGTTGCGTTCCATGGAGTCGAGCATCTGCGTAGCAACGATAACCGGCTTGCCAGCAGCGTTGCACTTGCGGATGATTTCCTTCTGGATCAGAGGAACGTCTTCAGCCGGAACTTCTACGCCCAGGTCACCACGGGCAACCATGATGCCGTCGGAAACTTCGAGGATAGCATCGAAGTTCTTGACACCTTCGAGGTTTTCGATCTTCGGAATGATTTCCATATGGCCATTGTGCTCCTCGATGAGCTTGCGGATAGCCAGTACGTCATCCGGACGCTGGATGAAGGAAGCAGCTACGAAGTCCATATCCTGTTCGCAGCCGAAGATGATGTCCTTAGCATCCTGCTCAGAGATGGGAGGCAGGCCCAGGGATACGCCCGGAGCAGCTACGCGCTTGCGGGTGCTCATCTTACCGCTGTTCTGGATCGTCGTAACGATATCCTTGCCTTTGATTTCGTCTACTTTGAGAGCTACGAGGCCATCGGAGAGAAGCAGGGTGTCGCCCGGCTTAACTTCCGTATAGAGACCTTTGTGGTTTACGGAAACATGAGTTTCGTCACCCGGTACATCGTCATAAGTCAAAGTGAACTGGTTGCCTTTCTCGAGCATAACCTTGCCATCTTTGAACTCGCCCAGACGCATTTCCGGACCTTTGGTATCGAGGATTAAAGAGATAACCTTGCCAGCTTTCTTGGCTGCTTCACGAACCATATTGATACGGCCAAGATGTTCTTCGTGGTCACCATGGGAGAAGTTGAAGCGTGCGCAGTTCATGCCATTGGCAATCAGTGCATCGATTACGCCCGGTTTCTCTGTGGACGGACCCTGCGTGCAAACGATTTTCGTCTTTTTTAACATGTTGTAAACCCCACCTATTCTTTTACTACATATTATATTTTAGACGGACACCTCCTGGGGAAAATTCCCCTTCCGGAGTCGCTGTATGGCGTCCTGTCTACGGCCTAATTCATGCGGGGAAAACTCCCCATCAGTTACTATTCTACACTCTTTGTCCCCATAAGTAAAACATTTTCGGCGAAAAACGCTGGAAAAAATTATTTTCTGAAAAGCGGCTCATTGCTTGAAATTCATTGCTTTTATTCCTCCATTCTCCGGGCAATTATCCCTATTGATTGAAATTGTTCCCAGTACAAAAAGTGCTTATGTCTCCGCCCATTTTCGCCGATATAACAATAAGGAAAGTATCGCACTTTCCAGATTCAGTGGGAAAGGAGGATGTACCATGTCTACCATTTCGGCAATGACCAAGGATACGTACACGATGTACAAGATGGCCCAGGGAGATACCCAGCAAACGACGTCTGCCCAAAAGGCAGCCAGCAAGGCTGAGGAAAGCAGTGACAAGAGTACCAGCTCTGCCCAGAGCAAGAGCTATGCCGCCGCGGCTTCCAATATCAGCTCGCTCAGTACGCTGGTGGATTCTTTCAGTTATGCCCAAGGCAACAAGAAGACCAATGCTTCCCAGGACTCCATCAGCAGCCTTTGGTCCGGTTACACCAATTCGTACTCCAGTGCCTCAAGCCTCGCCAGCCTGAACGCCATTTCCGGTGTTTCATCCAGCGCGGCCGGACTTGTGAATTCCTACAACGAAGCCAAGTCCACCTTCGACACCCAGTTCAAGGCCTATATGGGCGATCTAGAAAAATCGGCCAAGGCCGTGAAGAACATGAGCTACGAATTCAGTGCGGACGACATCAAAGAAGCCGAGGACGGCCAGAAGACCTATAGCGATGGCCTCAAAAACGCCATCAGCAATGTCAAGCAGCTCGTCTCCGACTACAACGATGCCTTAGACCTCACCAGCGATTACAGCAGTGTGGGGAAGAGAATGGAATCGCTCCATAAGTCGTTCGCCGACACCACTTACCGGGCTGACACCTATAAGCAGCTCGGTATCTCGGTGGACAGCAAGACGGGAAAGATGACTGTCGATGAAGACAAACTCGCCCAAGCCCTTACGGAAAACGGCGACCGCGTCAAGAACGCTCTCGGCAGCAACGGACTTGCGGGCAAGGCTGAACAGCATCTCAACGAGGCGGGAAGCCAAAGCGAAAAACTGTTCCCCTCCCTGCAGAGCATGTTCGGCGACTCCATCAAGACCGCCTCGGCTTACACCAACCCACGGGTACTGAGCGCCTCTGTTCAGTACGGCATGATTGGCAATCTCTTCAGCTCCTTGTTCTGAGTGAATTGCCTGCGGCGCCAAAAGGGCATTGCCACCCACGGCAATGCCCTTTTATTTTCCCTTTATTTCAAAGTCACCAGTTCATATTCGCGGGTACCCATGCCAATCTTTTCGGCATGTTCCAGCGTTTCTTTCCAATGCACATTGGGGTTGTTGTCCATAAAGACATCATGATGATGATGCCAATCCGCCTGTGCCAGATTATCCCCTAACTGGCTGTCACGAATCGGCGTTGCCTTTTGGCAGGCATCTGCGCTAGCCTGATCGATGGCCACGGGATCGAAGGAGGCAAACATGCCGATATCTGGCAGGATGGGCGCATCGTTTTCTCCATGACAGTCACAGTTCGGCGAGATGTCCATGGCGAGGTTGATATGGAAGCAGGGACGATCCTGCACCACGGCCTGCGTATATTCCGCCATCTTCTTATCCAAAAGGTCACCAGCATCCCACTGCTCATTCCGGATGGCAGAGAAACCGCAGGCACCGATGCAGCGGCCGCAGCCCTTGCATTTTTCCGGATCGATATAAGCCTTGCCCGTATCAAAGCTGATGGCGTCCGAACCGCATTCCTTGGCACATTTATGGCAGCTGCGGCACAACTCCTGATTGACCACGCACTTGCCGGAAGAATGCTGCTCCATCTTGCCGGCACGGCTGCCGCAGCCCATGCCCAGATTCTTGATGGCGCCGCCAAAGCCCGTCATCTCATGCCCCTTGAAATGCGCCAGGCTGATGACGATATCGGCATCCATCACGGCGCGGCCAATCTTGGCTGCCTTGACATATTCGCCGTTCTTGACGGGAACCTCCACATCATCCGTCCCCTTGAGTCCATCGCCGATGATGATCTGACAGCCCGTGGTCATGGGATTGAAACCATGCAGGTTCGCAATATCCATATGTTCCAGCGCATGCTTGCGGCTGCCGGGATAGAGCGTATTACAATCCGTCAGGAAGGGAATGCCTCCCTGTTCCTTGACGATATCGGCCACAACTTTGGCATACTGCGGACGCAGGAAGGCCAGATTGCCCATCTCACCAAAATGCATCTTGATGGCGACGAACTTGCCTTCCATATCGATATTCTTGATGCCCGCCGCAATGCACAGACGGCGCAGCTTCTCCAGCCAGCTCGTGCCCACCTGGGTACGGAAGCTGGTAAAATAGACCTTCGACTTTTCCATAGTAACCTCCTAGCCTTATGGCAATACATACACATATTAAATATTCGCTCACAGGAAAAAAATTCCTGCCGATTTCTATTTTTTCACGTTTAATTTGGCACTCCGCTCTGCTTCCGCCTGCATGACGAGATACCCCACGGCCTCAATCGGCGTCAGGGTGCTGGCCGTCGTGCTGTATGACTGGAAGGACAAGAGATTTCCCTCCATATCGTAGAGCTCTTCTTCCAAGGTCAGCCGAAAATTGGCATCCTCTTTTTTGAGCCGCTGACCACGGAAACGCTCATAAAGCACATATTTTGCGCCCTGCTGCCGCGCCGCCTGATACACATCCTGCCGAGCTTCGCCAAAGATAATCGGCGTATACGCACCTTTCAGGATGCCGCGAGCCACCCGCTCCATATAACTCCTGTCATTGCTGAGCATATCATCCAGCTTGAAGCGTAACGGGGCCACATAAAGCGGACCATCCAGTTGATGACAATGCCCTGTCACCAACAATGGCCTTTCCGACTCATCATGAGCATCCTGATAATGGCGCAGGGCTTCATCCAGATAGAGCGTCATATCATGCGGGAAACGCCCTAAATGACTGTCCCAGACCAATTTCTCCCCGAATTGGGCATAACTGCCGGACAGCAATTGCAAGGCCGCCTTCACCGGATCTCCCTCCATGGTGATGCGCGTCAGCTGCATGCGCTTTTCATAGGCTCTGGCAAAAGCCGTATTGCCCACGGCCGGTGCCCCAAAGGTGATGACCTGCAACTGCTGCGGCCTCACGCCCATATCCGCCAACCGGGCCGCTGCCAGCGTTGCTGCCGCCCCGCCCAGGCTATGACCAGTCAGATATACCTGATAGGCAGGATGCTCCCGCAAATCCCGGGCAATGACCTCTCCGAGCGTCAAATTACCAAACTCCGGCAATTGTTCGCTGAATAAAGCAGCCTGCGTATAGTCATTAAATCCCTTATGCACCAAGGGATTGGCTCCCTGCCGGTCCTCAAGGCCGGCCACCTCCGCAAATTCAGCAGGACTCGTCCCCCCAAAATTCACCCGTTTCACCCGCAGGTCGACAATGGCGTCCTGCTTGCGTTCCGTCCCCGGAAAAGCCAGCACATAGACCTGCTCATCATCGGGTAATTTCTTGGCCAGTATGTGCACGCGTCCTGCCGCCAAGGCTGTGGCATATTCGTGGGAGTCCACCACCCAGCCCAACTCCTCCAGCCAATGCCGGGCCAGCACATTGAGTTCTGCACTGTAGGTCGACATGGAAATCAGGGCTGTAGCAAAGTTAAGCTCGGCCTTGTCCAGCTCCCTGGCCTGTACGGGAGATAAGGAAAGCAGCCAGGCGAAACATAAAAGGAATATCTTGCGCCACATGGAAATTCCTCCTTCTGTTATACAAGAAAAGCCCAGACAATCTGTCTGGGCCTGAAATCTAAATGGTGCGGTCGATGGGACTTGAACCCATACGTCTTGTGAACACTACCCCCTCAAAGTAGCGCGTCTGCCAATTCCGCCACGACCGCGAATATGGTGCGGACGAGAGGACTTGAACCTCCACGATGTCACCACCACTAGTACCTGAAACTAGCGCGTCTGCCGATTCCGCCACGTCCGCTTATTCAATTGCTTTCGGTGAAATCACCGAATCAACGAAAATTATTATAATCTACATTCGCTCATCTGTCAATAGTTTTTTTACAAAAAACTTCAATCTTCCACGAATTTTATCTGTTCGTTTTCCAGAGATGCGATCCGGGCCAGAGATTCCACCCGGTAGCCGGCATCGCGGACACGCTGAGCACCCTGCTGGAAGGATTTTTCAATGGCAATGCCAATACCCACGACCTTGCCACCAGCCTGCTCGACGATATTGGCCAGGCCTAGAGCAGCATTGCCATCGGCCATGAAGTCGTCAATGATCAGGATATTTTCCCCAGCCTGCAAGAATTTCTTGAGCACATACACGAGCTTGGCTTCCTTCTTGGTATAGGAAGTGATCGGGCAGGTATACATATCCTCCTGCATCAGCAGCGAAGGATTCTTGCGGGCAAAGACCAGTCGTTTCTTGAGTTCATAGGCCACGGCCATGCCGATAGCAATCCCCGAGGACTCAATGGTCAGCACTTTGTCAATCTTCACATCAGCGAAACGGCGCACGAATTCCTTGCCCATCTCCACCGTGAATTCCGGATCGATCTGATGATTGATGAAGGAATCCACTTTCAAGATATTGCCCGACAGGCAGTAACCTTCTTTTAAGATACGTTCTTTCAATAATTCCACGATAATAAGCTCCTATTCTCAATGGTTGTCAATGGCCGGCTCCAGCACTTCTTCCTCAGCCTCTTTCTTTTCCACTTCCATATTAGCCGGCAGGAAAGTATCCAGCAAGATTGCCACCACATAGACCACTGCCACGCAGTTGCCGCTGAATACATCCTGCACGATCTGCGGGAATACATGCCAGATGGCATTTTCCGAAGCCGTGGTTGTCCCGATTCCGAGAGAGAAGGACAGCGCGGCAATCGTCACATTGCGTTGTGTCATCTGCAAACGGCTCATCATCTGGATACCGCTGACCATGATGGAACCAAACATCATGATCGTGCAGCCACCTAATACCGCGTCGGGCAGGGAAGCAAAGAACGCACCGATTGGCGGGAACATCCCTGCAATGATCATGGCCACCGCTCCGGTCATGATGGCAAAGCGGTTGACTACCTTCGTCATGGCGATCAGACCAACATTCTGGCTGAACGACGTAATCGGCGAGCAGCCGAACAGCGCAGCCACAGAACTGCAGAAACCATCACAGGCCAGCGAGCCAGAAATCTCCCGCTCCTTGATATCCCGCTTGAGACCTACCACAGCCATTGCCGTCGTATCACCAATCGTTTCCGCCGCCGATACCAAAAAGATGATTCCCACGGAAATGATTGCGCCTAAATTAAATTCCGGTGCTACTGGTAAAAACGCAGGCAGGGCAAATATATTGCCCGCAAACACGGCGGACAGATTTACCTTTCCCAAACCAAAAGCCACGACATAACCTACAACCAGCCCCACTAATACAGCCAGTTGCTTGTAATGCCCTTTGGCAAACGAAGAAAAGAGCAGACAGGTAACCAGGGTGACTGTCCCCAAAAATAAATTATCCAGGGAACCATAACCATCGCTATAACCGCCACCAAAGGAACGGATGCCGATCCCCAACAGGGAGAACCCGATCGTAGTAACGACAATCGACGAAACAATCGGTGAGATAAACCGCCGCCAGTATTTTGCGAGCAGCCCCAGTGTCCCTTCAAAAATACCACCAACGAGAACAGCGCCAACGACTGCGCCATAGCCAAAATTAGCTGCCACGAAACAGATTGCGGTCACGAAGGTAAAACTCACGCCCATAACGATTGGCAGGCGCGCCCCCACCTTCCACAGTGGGTATAACTGCACCAATGTCGCAATCCCTGCCACAAACATGGCATTCTGCACCAGCATGGCCGTCATGGCCTTGTCAAAACCTGCCGCTCCAGCAATAATGACGATGGGTGTCAGGTTGGCTACAAACATGGCCAATACGTGCTGCAAGCCAAAAGGAATGGCTGCTTCCAGGGGCACGCGGCCATCAAGCCGGTAGATATTCCCGATACTCGCTTCTTTCATGTGTGTTCATCACTCCTGCAAAATGATAAATGATATAAATATATAAAAAAAACTTGTTCCATGAAATCTATATCATAGAACAAGTTGTATGTTCAAAAAAGAAAATGGTGCGGTCGATGGGACTTGAACCCATACGTCTTGTGAACACTACCCCCTCAAAGTAGCGCGTCTGCCAATTCCGCCACGACCGCGAAAAAAATATGCCCTCAAAAGGACACCACCAGCCAAAAGGCCTGAATATAAAAATGGTGCGGACGAGAGGACTTGAACCTCCACGATGTCACCACCACTAGTACCTGAAACTAGCGCGTCTGCCGATTCCGCCACGTCCGCATGATAAACTATGTAATTTTAAGTGGTGCCGAGGACCGGAATCGAACCGGTACGGTTGTTTCCAACCGACGGATTTTAAGTCCGTTGCGTCTGCCAGTTCCGCCACCCCGGCAGTAAACAATCTGCTTATGGAGCGGGTGATGGGAATCGAACCCACGTGACCAGCTTGGAAGGCTGGGGCTCTACCATTGAGCTACACCCGCGTAATATCAAGTAGTGGAGCTGGCGAGAGGAATTGAACCCCCAACCTGCTGATTACAAGTCAGCTGCTCTACCAATTGAGCTACACCAGCCTGAAAAAATGGTGCCTTCGAGCGGAATCGAACCACTGACACGGGGATTTTCAGTCCCCTGCTCTACCAACTGAGCTACAAAGGCACATCATACATATATATATTTAACGCCCGTAGGCGTTAATATCAAGTGGCGACCCGAAGGGGACTTGAACCCCTGACCTCCGCCGTGACAGGGCGGCATTCTAACCAACTAAACTACCGGGCCATAAAATGGTGGGCGATAACAGGATCGAACTGCTGACATCCTGCTTGTAAGGCAGGCGCTCTCCCAGCTGAGCTAATCGCCCATATAATGGTGACCCACCACGGAATCGAACCGTGAACCTACTGATTAAGAGTCAGTTGCTCTGCCAGTTGAGCTAGTGAGTCATGATATGGTGACGCGTATGGGATTCGAACCCATGAAGCCGCCGTGAAAGGGCGGTGTCTTAACCACTTGACCAACGCGCCATATTTATTGGTGGCTCACCCGGGATTCGAACCCGGGACACCCTGATTAAAAGTCAGGTGCTCTGCCAACTGAGCTAGTGAACCATTATCTGGCTGGGGTAGCTGGACTCGAACCAGCGGATGCGGGAGTCAAAGTCCCGTGCCTTAACCGACTTGGCTATACCCCAATCACCCCAGAGGTATATCATAATTGGCTCCCCGAGCAGGATTCGAACCTGCGACATATGGATTAACAGTCCACCGTTCTACCGGCTGAACTATCGGGGAAGCATAACTCCTAAAAAGGAGTTCTTAACTGGCAACGCCCTATCCTCCCAGTCCGTCTCCAGACAAGTACTTTCGGCGTACGAGTGCTTAACTACTGTGTTCGGTATGGGAACAGGTGGAACCACTCGGCTATCGTCACCAGATTCAAACCAGCAACGCCCTATCCTCCCAGTCCGTCTCCAGACAAGTACTTTCGGCGTA
>NZ_FNJQ01000059.1 GCF_900104055.1 Pseudoselenomonas ruminantium | reverse complement strand
TGAACATACGCGCCGCCGGCCTGCCCGGCGCAGGTAACTAAAATAGTACGCACTACTGCTGGCGGGTCATTTAGTGAAGTGGCGAAGAAGTATCCCCGCCTCCGCCCCACTACTTTGTAACAAACAGTGTTCAAGCACGCACCCACAAACTGCAATTTATATGTGCGGATTTCCCAATTCAATCGAACAATGCAGCCATTTCTTCCGCCGTAAGCCCGGTGATAACCTTATCCCCCTTGGCAATGCACCCCAGAACCGGCAGCCCGGTCATTTCCTCACACATGCGCCGGTTGTCCTCTTCCATCACATCCCCCTGATGAAAATTATTGAAGAGAATGCCCTTCAGAGGCAGTCCCTTTTGCTCCATATAAGCATGGGTAAGTACCACGCCGTTGATGGTTCCGAGCCCGGCGTCTGCCACCATGATGCTGGGCAGCTGCAAACTGCGAACGATATCTTCCAGCTGGATGCGCTCTTCATCATAGCCAATGGGGCAGGTAATGCCGCCGCTCCCCTCCACCACTACATAATCATGCTCCTGGCTGAGCGCTTGGAATTTTTCTTTCACCACAGCCATGCGCACCGGATTGCCTTCGATGCGTGACGCCAGGTGCGGAGATACCGCATGTTCATAAACATAAGGGCACATACTCTCAAGACTCTGGGAAATCCCGGCAAATTCCTTGACAAACAAGGCATCCCCGGGAATCAGCGTGCCATCCGGCCGGCGTTCATTGCCGCTCATGGCGGCCTTATAATAAGCCACATCCATACCGGCATCATGCAAGGTCTTTACGATAAGCCCTGCCACATAGGTCTTGCCTATCTCGGTTCCCGTACCCGTGACAAAAAGATTCCGGCTCATGCGCACACCTCCTTATGCAAGGCAGTGTGCTTTTCCTCAACTATCCAGACGCCGCTCCGATAGCAGCGCAGGCCGACACCCGCTGCCACCAGGCATAGCAGGAAATCTGGCGGCGCCTGCAGAATGCCGCAGTAGAATATAGCCGTCCAAAGAGGAATCGGCGCAACAATCACATAATTAGAAACCAGATAAAACCAGGCTATGCCAATCATGTAGACGATAACCATGCCGCCTACGTTAGCTAACACTAACCGCCCATAGGATACTGTCGTCCCACGGCGGGCATAGTAGCCACCAAACCAGGCCTGCAGAATAAAAGAGAGCAGATAGCCAAAGGTCGGCTGCAGCACATAGGCCGGGCCACCGCCGGAAGCAAAGACCGGCACGCCCAAAAGCCCCAGCAGCACATAAGCCGTTACCGCCACCGCTCCCAAGCGGGCACCGAGCACCAATCCTGCCAGTAATGTGAACAGGAATTGCAGCGTATAGACATCCGTTCCCACCGGAATGCGGATAAAGGTTCCCGTGGTAATCAGAGCAATAAACAAACCACATAGCACAATTTCACGAACCGTAAGATGTTTCATTGACATTTTCCTCCTAAGGACCACCGCTTACCCACGCCGGAACCATTCCTTCATGACCGCCAAGATATGGACAAGCTCATCATCCGTAAGAATATAGGGCACCATGGAATAAAGATAGTTCAGGAACGGCCGGGCAAAGACGCCCCGCTCATAGGCAAACTGCTGATAGCCTGCCAAAGTCTGAACATCATATACCTCAATGCAGGCGCAGCCACCCATAATGCGGACTTCACGGATACGCGGGTCGGTAAATCCCATGAGCTCACGGCGTGTAATCTCTTCGATATGCGCCACCCTTGCCATGACATCGAGCTCATCAAACAGTTCGATCGAGGCCTTGGCCGCGGCACAAGCCAAGGCATTTCCCATAAAGGTCGGACCATGCATCAGGGCTTTTTCCGGTGCATCGTCATAGAAAGCCGTAAATACCTTCTTGTTGGCCACAGTAACCGCGTGGCCGATATGACCGCCGGTAAGGCCCTTTCCCAATACCAAAATATCCGGCAGTACCACATCTGCCACAAAGCGATGGCCTGTCCGGCCAAAGCCTGTTGCCACCTCATCAAAAATCAACAATACGCCGTACTTATCGCAAAGCTCCCGCGCCCGCTTGAGGAAGGCTATATCGTACATCCGCATACCGCCCGCTCCCTGCAGCAGAGGCTCTACGATAAAGCAGTTCAGCTCATCCTGATAACGGGCAAAGGCTTCCTCCAGCGCAGCAATTTCGGTGGGAATATGGATAACATAGGGATTCTTGCCATAGACCTGCAGGACGAAATGATAGTCCTCATCATCCCCCACCGCCATAGTTTTGAAAGTGTCTCCATGATAGGCATGCTCCAAGGCCAGTACCTTAGTGCGCCGCACCTCCTGATTATCTACGCTGGTATCTCCATGATGAGCATGTTCCAGCGCCAATACCCGCTTATGTTTGGTCTCTCCCCGATTCACATAATACTGCAGGGCCATTTTCAGCGCGACTTCTACCGCCACACTGCCCGAATCGGAGAAAAAGCAGTAATCCAAATTCCCCGGTAGCCAGGCGGCCAGTTTTTCGGACAATTCCTGGGCGGGCTTATGGGTAAGCCCCCCCAGCATTACATGGGAAAATCTATTGGCCTGCTGGCAGATGGCTTCCGTAATCTTGGGCTGATGATAACCATAGATTACACTCCACCAGGAGGAAATCGAATCCAGCAGCTTCGCATCCTTTGTGTAAAGATAAGGCCCTTCTGCATCGACAATTTCGTAAGGTGCTTTCATGGTCTTCATCTGTTCGTAGGGGTACCAAATCATCGGCAGGACCTCCCTTTTGACTTCATAAATCTTTGCATCGTCATAGCTCCTTTCCCAATCATCACGGTTAACACGATACTCCTCTTCGCCCTTATTGTCAACCTGTATTCTATAATAAGTTAACCAATCTATGATAGATACGCACGAAAAAACAGGCCTGACATGTCAGGCCTGTTGCTTCTAGGCAATTACAGGATTAGAATTCTTCGCTCTTGCTGACAATCTTTTCCTGAACATATTTAATGAAGTCGTCAACCCTCATGGTCTCGCTGTCCTTCACGCCACGTTTGCGGACAGCTGCCGTACCGTCAGCCATTTCCTGGTCACCGTCAAGAGAAAAGCCACAAATTTCCATATAATTTTTTCCTGTCGATTTCCTACGCTTAGGGACTAGCGCACAATCACTGAGACTCCATCGGGAATCACGGAGACAGTTGCCTTTGGCCCCTTGATTGCTAAGGCACGCTGCATGGCCTCGGCAAAGGTTGACGCCTGCTCCATATGCATATTGAGAATCATCTGAGGATCACATTTATCCGTCACCATAATCACGGTGAACTTATCGAGAATTCTGGCCAGAATCTGGGCCTCCCACTGGTCGGGAGCCGTCTCATTGCGAGGCACCTTGGCAAAGCGCGCCAACAGCTCCCCTGGTGTCGCCACTTCCTTCAACTGACGGTAAAGGCTTTCGCCCCCATGACCATCCCGGCAGCCAGCTACCATGATGATAACCCCCTGTTCCTTGCAGTTTGCCTCCGCTGCCGTCATACCCTTGACCGCCTGATAAATATTCTGATCCAATGGATAACCGCCATTGGTGGTGACTACAATATCCGTGGGCTGCTTTTTGACCTCCGCCCGCTTAGCTACGAAGCGGCAGCCCGTCTCATGGGCTTTTTCCGAATCCCCCGCAAAGGCGGCGATGATTTCCTTTTCCGGGTTAATGGCCACATTGAGAATAAAGGCCAGCTTCGCCTGCTTAGCCGCATAGAGCATATCCTTGTGAATGGGATTGTTGGCCAAAATCCCCGTGCGGGCCTTGGGACTGGCGATGAACTCACTGCAATGATTGGCCATGACGGTAGTGCCGGAAGCAATTCCTGGCAAAATCGCCTTGCGCCCGCCGGAAAAGCCCGCAAAGAAATGAGGTTCAATAAAACCTTCCGCAATCAGCAAATCCGTGTCAATGGCCACACGATTTAACAGTAGCTTTCCTCCGGAGGGCAGCGTGCCTAAATCCGCCATTTCGTCATCAAAGGCATGGTGAATGACAATATGCTCCTTCTCCACAATCTGCTCACCGAACTTCTTTACCAGCTCCTCCCGAGTGGTAGGACGATGAAAGCCGGTGGCAATGAGTATCGTAATATCCACCGCCGGATTTGCCGCCCGAATGTGCTGCAAAAGAATCGGCATGGTGATATGACTGGGTACAGGCCTTGTATGATCACTAGTGATGATGACCATGCGCTTCTTTCCCTTGACCAGCTCTTCCAGCGAAGGACTGCCAATGGGATGCGCCAGGGCCTCCTCCACGATAGTCGCCTGATTTTCCCTTGCAGCCTGCTCCCCTTCCTCTGGCACCAGACTGCAGACGAAGTTTTCATCGGGAATATCCACTTCCAACTGCTGCATATCATAGGGAAGATTCATTTTCATGCACAATCAGCTCCATTTCTTTTTGACCTAGAATTATGTTTTTCTTCCACACCATGGCTTTCGTCTTCAAAAGCAAAACTCCTGCTTTCAACAGTAAATTTTTCTCTATTGAATAAAAATCAAATATTGCCCCCGAGCCAGCAGGATTCACAAAATAAAAGCTGCGACGAAAATGCATTCGTCACAGCCTTTCAATCTGCTTCTATTTCGTTAGTTCGTGTCAAATTTATGCGCAGCATCTTCGAGCAGGGCGTCACGGCGCTGCTTGCTGGCCATGAAGTAATCGTGGATAACCTGTCTGTCCTGATTTTCACAGGCGGTAATCACCTTGCCGATAATCTCCTGCAAGGTTTTGAGATTAGCCGCAATGGCCTTGCCGTTGGTCATGCAGATATCCGCCCACATATCCGCGTTGGAAGAAGCAATGCGGGTGGTATCCTTAAAGCCGCCGCCAATGAGCTTGATGCAGGACTCCATGTCACCGCCGGACTGATTAAGGAGCGTTACCAAAGCCGCTGCCGCCACATGGGGCACATGGCTGATAACAGAAGCACAGCGGTCGTGCTTAGCAATATCCAATGTAGTAAAATTGGCTCCCGTATGCTGCAGCACGCTCATAAGTTTATCATGAGCTTCCTGCGGCGCCCCTGTATCTTCCACAATCACATAAGCCTTGCCGACAAATAAGTCTTTTTTCGCCGCCGTCACACCGCTCTTTTCCCGTCCTGTCATGGGGTGCCCGGCGATATAGTAGATATCTGGCGGCAGAATCTTCTGCAGATGCTGCCAGATATACTGCTTGGTACTGCCCGCATCGGTCAGGATAGCGCCTTTCTTGAGGTACGGCAGGATCTTTTCCACCATAGGCACAATCTGCAGTACCGGCGGGCTCAGGAACACGATATCGGCATTGCCCACCACGGCTGCAATATCGGCGGAAGCAAAGTCCACTGCGCCGAGTTCCATGGCCTTGTCCATGGAGGCCTGCGTACGGCAGAGCCCCGTGATATAGATATCATCGCCCAGCTTATCCTTGAGGCAAAGCCCCAAGGAACCACCAATCAAGCCCACGCCGATGATGGCCAGCGTTAGTCTCTCCTCTGTCATTACACCGTACGCTCCATAACCGCAGCAATCTTGCCCAGATCTTCCATCAGACGGTTGAAGTTCTTCGGCGTCAGGCTCTGGTCGCCATCGGACAGGGCCACTTCCGGATGCGGATGGACCTCGATGATCAGGCCGTCACAACCGGCAGCCACAGCCGCACGGGCCATAGGCTGTACCATCTGCCAACGGCCCGTGCCGTGGCTCGGGTCAACGATGATGGGCAGATGGGACAGCTCCTTGACGGCAGCTACGGCGCTGAGATCAAGGGTGTTGCGGGTAAAGGTCTCATAAGTACGGATGCCGCGCTCACAGAGGATGACCCGCTCATTGCCGCCTGCCATGATGTATTCCGCCGCATTGAGCCATTCGCTGATGGTAGCAGACAGACCGCGCTTGAGCATGACCGGCTTATCGGCTTTGCCCAAAGCCTTCAAAAGCTGGAAATTCTGCATATTGCGGGCGCCCACCTGATAGATATCGGCATATTTGCCCACAAGCTCCATATCGTCCTTATCCACGATTTCCGTGACCACTTTGAGGCCTTCTTCATCGGCTACCTGACGCAGCATCTTGAGGCCGTCTTCAGCCAACCCCTGGAAATCATAGGGGCTCGTGCGGGGCTTGAATGCACCGCCGCGCAGGAACTGAGCACCGCCAGCCTTGACAGCTTTGGCCGCCTCCCGCAGCTGTTCCACGCTCTCCACGGAACAGGGGCCAGCCATGACCACGATCTGCTTGCCGCCGACTTTCACACCGTCCACGTCCACGATGGTATCTTCCGGGTGAAAATTACGGCTGACCAATTTATATTTTTCCGTGATGCGGACGGTTTTTTCCACGCCGTCCATCATGTTCATTTCCAGATTCGCAATTTTCTTCTTATCGCCAATAACGCCTACGATAGTTACTTCCTCGCCTTCCGATATATGTGTCCTCAAGCCGGCGGCTTCCACCTTCTTGACGACTTTCTCTAAATTTTCTTTTGTTGCATTGGGGCTCATTACGATAATCATGTCCATTCCTCCATAATAACACAATATAAAGAAAAAGTTCAAACAGAAAAAGCCCGCCCCTCACAGGGACGAGCTGTTATACCCGTGGTACCACCCTGCTTGCCAGTTGCAAGCCTCTCTTTTCGGATACATGCATATCCTAGCCTGTGATAACGGTGGCATTCCGGCGCGGCCTACTAAATCCAAACGATTTTTCAACCGGCTGCTCAGGAGTGTATTTCAAAGGTTCCATCTGCGGCGTTTCACCAGCCCGCCGCTCTCTGCAAGATTTCTGCCTCTTACTTCTCTCCGTCTTCGCATTTACTCTTGTTGCTTGATACTATATCAGTTTATTGCGATATTGTCAACCATCAAACGTTAAATTGTACAGTTTCTCCATCACGAGTGAACTTTTATTTCAAACTTTTATCATAGCGATCTCATCACAGTTGGGGAACTTGGGACAATCAATGCATTCCTTCCAAACCTTATGGGGCAGTTCTTCCTTATTGATGACCTCAAACCCCAGCGATTTGAAGAATTCCGGCTGATAGGTCAAGGTGAAATACTTTTCAATGCCTAAAGCCTCGCCATCTTCCAACAGGCGGCGCACTATCTCGGCGCCAATGCCCCGGCGGCGCTTGGCGGGCGACACCGCCATGGTGCGCACCTCTGCCAGCCTGTCCCAAATCACATGCAGGCCGCCCACGCCGGCCAGCGTACCATCATCATCAATGGCCACCACCATATCCCGCAGGGTTTCGTAAAGAGTATTGCGGGAACGGGCCAGCATCACGCCCTGCTCGGCGTAATCAGCTACCAGTTCATATATTGCCTCTACATCGGCAAATGTTGCCTTCCGATAAATCATGCTCTCATCTCACTTACTCTATATTAGGTGTTTCCACCTCATCCGAGCGCTTCGCGCCCACTGCCCGGGGAGTCCACCGGACTCCCGCGACTTTGTCGCCCCCTCAAGGGGAAGGCTTAAAATCCATTGCTAGGACAAACAGCAGATAATGGACACTGGTCGCATAGGGGCTTGCGCGCCTTGCAGATATTGCGACCGTGCCAGATCAGCCAGTGATGGGCCTCCGACCATTTATCCTTGGGGATGGCCTTCATCAGGCCCTGCTCCACGGCCAGGGGGGTATCCCCTATGGCTAGTTTCAGCCGGTTGGCTACACGGAATACATGGGTATCCACGGCGATGGCCGGTGCCCCAAAGCCCACGCTCATGACCACATTGGCTGTCTTGCGGCCCACGCCCGGTAATTCCTGCAGCTTCTGAAAATCAGCCGGCACCTCGCCGCCATATTGCTCACAGAGCATCTGACAGGTTGCCAGGATATTCTTGGCCTTATTGCGGAACAGGCCGCAATCCCGGATTTCTTCTTCGAGCGCCGCAAGCCCCATCTCCAAGATGGCCGCTGGCGTGGCAGCTTTCTGAAAGAGCCTGGCCGTGGTGACATTGACACGCTTATCGGTACACTGCGCCGACAGGATCACCGCAATCAAGAGTTCAAATGGATTGCGGAAAATCAGGGCTGGCTTGGTATCTTTGTAAACTTCCCCTAAAATGCGTATCTGCTCTTCCTTAATCTTCTTCGTAACGCGCATGATGCTCTCCTACATATAAAGCCTTCCCCTCTGGGGAAGGCCTGACTTCTTTAGTTCGTCAAACTCCGGATTGGCGCTGGAATGCGTCCGCCTCTGGCGATAAAGGCCGCGGAGCTGTACTGGTTGCGCACCGGTACAATCGGGCAGTAACCCAAAAGGCCGCCGAATTCTACCATATCCCCGACCTTCTTGCCCGGTACAGGAATCACACGCACAGCCGTGGTCTTGTTGTTGATCATGCCGATAGCCGCTTCGTCGGCGATGATGCCGGAAATCGTAGCGGCGCTCGTGTCGCCTTCAATGGCAATCATATCGAGACCTACGGAGCAGACACAGGTCATGGCTTCAAGTTTTTCCAGCGACAGGCTGCCCACCTTGATGGCGTTGATCATGCCTTCGTCCTCGCTGACGGGAATGAAAGCACCGGACAGGCCGCCGACATGGGAAGAAGCCATCAGGCCGCCCTTTTTCACGGCGTCATTCAAGAGGGCCAGGGCTGCCGTCGTGCCCGGCGCACCGCAGCTTTCAATGCCCATCTCTTCAATGATGCGGGCCACGCTGTCGCCTACGGCCGGCGTCGGTGCCAGCGACAGGTCGATGATGCCGAAAGGCACGCCGAGACGCTTGGATGCTTCACGGGCCACCAGCTGGCCTACGCGGGTGATCTTGAAGGCCGTCTTCTTGATGGTCTCAGCCACTTCGGTAAAATCGGCGCCCTTCTTGGCTTCCAGCGCATGCTTGACCACGCCTGGGCCGCTGACACCGACACTTACAACCTTGTCGGCTTCGCTGACACCATGGAAAGCACCGGCCATGAAGGGATTGTCACCAGGCGCATTGCAGAATACGACGAGCTTGGCACAGCCCAAAGCGTCATTATCGCGCGTGAGTTCAGCAGTGCGCTTGATGACCTCACCCATCTCCCGCACGCAGTCCATGTTGATACCGGTCTTGGTGGAACCAAGGTTTACCGAGGAGCAAACCACATCAGTCGTAGCCAGCGCCTGCGGAATGGAATTGATCAGGATGCGATCACCATTGGTGAAGCCTTTTTCCACGAGCGCGGAAAAACCGCCGATAAAGTTGACACCGATTTCCTTGGCTGCCTTGTCCATTGCTTCTGCCACCGGCACATAGGTATCCGTCTTGCAGGAGTCTGCGGCAATGGCAATCGGCGTTACCGAAACGCGCTTGTGGATGATGGGAATGCCGTATTCGGCTTCAATATCCTCACCGGTCTTGACGAGGAATTCCGCCGATTTGGTGATCTTGTCATACACATTGCGGCAGAACTGGTCAATATTGGGATGCGCGCAGTCCCGCAAGGAAATGCCCATGGTAATGGTACGCACGTCCAATTTGTTCTCGGTGATCATCTCATTTGTTTCAATGATATCGTCTATGCTAAACAAAAAACTTTCCTCCTAATGGTAAGCAATCGGCCAAACGGTCAACAGTCCAATCAAATATTGTGCATCACGTTGAAGATATCGGCATGCTGGGCCTTGATATCCACGTTGATTTCCTGACCGCTTTCCTTGAGTTTCTTCTGCAGATCCACCAGCTTGATCTTGCTGCTGCTGATTTCAGCAATCAGGATCATGTTGAAATAGCCATCGAGGATATTCTGATTGATAGACAGGATGTTGACATTGTTCTCGGCTAAGATCTGGCTGACCATAGCGATAATACCCACGCGGTCTTTGCCTACGACTGTTACTACAAGTTTCATTTACACATTTCTCCTTAATCATATAAACTCACTCGCCCATTGTGTAAACATAGAACAATGTGTCAACACAAATTAGCTTAAAAAAACTACTTTTCCATTATAACGCAGTTGGGCAAATTTTGCCATAGGCAAAATAGACAAATTGCAGTTTGTGGGTGCGAGATTGAACGCAATTGGTTACAGATTTGTGGGGCGGAGGCGGGGATACTTCTTCGCCGCTCCACTAAATGACCCGCCAGCATAAATACGGATTTTTTTAGCAAACTGCGCCGGGCAGGCCGGCGGCGCGTATGTTCAGCTCAGTTTCCAGTAACGCCTGTTTGCGGGCCAGCCTTCACTTCGTTCAGGCAGTCGTTCCGTCGGCGAATAAGCATCCCCGCCTCCACCCAAAGCTTCGTTTGTGTCTGCAGATATGTTCTGGCTGGAAGCCGCAATTACATCGATGTTCTTGTTACGGGAGCAACGGTTCGTGCTGATTGTCAATACCGTTTCTTGGGTTCACGGGGGAGTGCTTTTGCTGTGGGAGCGACAGTCTGAGCGTAAGCGAAGACCGGCCCGACGCAGGTAGTAACTAGAAAGCACG
>NZ_FNJQ01000035.1 GCF_900104055.1 Pseudoselenomonas ruminantium | reverse complement strand
CAAAAGCAAGCTTTCAATCGTCTCGTTCGACTTGCATGTGTTAAGCACGCCGCCAGCGTTCGTCCTGAGCCAGGATCAAACTCTCCATAAAAGTAATTTTATGAAAAGCCGATTAGGCTCTCAATTATCTATTAAAGAAATTGCCGATTGCTATGTTGTTCATACCAATCGATGTTTGATAAGAAACTTAAAAGTTTCTTTAACATCTGGCTTTAATCATGTTGCATGATTATTTGCATTGTTTAGTTTTCAAAGAACAATCTGTTTTGTCGTTATCGGCTCTCGCTTCAAGCGACTCATTTATCTTATCACCATCAGACCAGCTTGTCAACAACTTTTTTGAAGTTTTTTTCGAAGCTTTTCGGTTTCTCTCAGCGGCCTGCCATTCAAGGCTTGCTCAGCTGTTTCGTTGCCGTGTCTGTCAGCGACTTGTATTATATTACACGAGTCGGAGAGATATGTCAACACCTTTTTTGAAAAAGTTTGGTTGTACTGCAAAATCATGAAAACTCATCACAGCCTGGCTGTGGGGGCATATCCTACCTTCTGCTTTACACAAGACTAACGCTTTATCTTGGCGGCGGTGCTTGCTTTTTGTCCGCAACACGCTGCCGTCAGGCTGGCTCCTGAAAGAAAAAAGCTGGACGCAATGCTGAAGGCCGCGACGTGGTGACCGGAGCATGTCGCTAAGTCAACGGCATTTTCGAGGGAGTCATTTAGTGCAAGGACAAAAAGCAAGCACCGCCGCCACTCATACTAACCGACCTTGGCGCGAATCCAGTTGAACGTGGGATTATCTGTAGACGCAAAAAAGGCACTGCCTTTCAGCAATGCCTATCATTTCATAATGGCGGAGTGTGAGAGATTCGAACTCTCGATACAGCGTTCACCGTATACACGCTTTCCAGGCGTGCTCCTTCAACCACTCGGACAACACTCCGTGTGCTCTCAAAACGAAAGCTATTCAGTTCGTCGCTTGCGTTTCCCGCCTGCAACGATAATTAGTTTAGCATCATAGCAACCATCTGTCAAGCACTTTTTTATATTTTTTTCAAATTATCTCAGGAACACCACATTCGTAGCATCCAGGAAGTGGGTAGCACCATTCTCGATCAGGACACGATTGGCATCTGCCAGCGACAGTACCGGCGTGCCACCATGATTCTCCACGGCTACAGCCCGTACCACCAGCGGATGGCTGCCTGCACGCTCTGCACCGGCCATATCCCGGGCATAAGAAGCCATGCCTTTTTCGATCACCTTATCATAGTCCAGATTCTTATAACCATAAATCGGGCTGCCGTTGGCGTTTTTGATAACCGGGCTCATGACCGGCTTCAGGCCTAAACCGCGGCAATCTACCACCAGGCCGGTAAACGTTCCGATTGCCTTGCCATCCGGAGCTGCTGCTGCCGAAGAGCTGGTCCAGCCGCCATCGTCATGGGTTTCCACCGGAGCCGGCAGTACATCGGGGACCTGTGCCGGGAACGCTTCTACTCGTGCAGGGCGCTCAATCACAGCACTAGCCAGTGACGATACACCAAACAGAGGCACTTCCATGGTCACCTCATAGCCACCATCGCTGGTACGGCCTTCCGATACGATGCGGGCACCACGAATCGTCGCCTGCACCTTTGTCTTGACTACATCACTCTGCACAGCAGCCATGTCAACGGTAGTTTCCGCATTGACGTTGACACCGCCCACATACTCAGCCAGCTGACGATAGGCGTCCGTGATCGCTGCCCGTCTGGCCATCATGCGCGCCTGGGCAATCGTGCGTGCTCCAGCTGGAGCCACACCGCCGCCTGTAGCACGAATCACATTGCTGTTCCAGTCCACGTGTTCTGCCGCCAATACGGAAGCCATAGAAGCTACGAGCATAGCCACTACCAACCCCATCAGGCCCATTGCTTTTGCTAATCTGTTCATCACAATCCCTCACTTTGCAAAACGATTTTCCTACTACAAATTTTATCATTTTTCAGCGCAGATGGAAATCATTTACGCTGTTTTTCTATCCGTAATATCGCATTGAAAGATTAAAATTTCATTGAAATCAGATTAAATTTTGATTAAATTTGCTTAGGTCAACGGCTTTTTTTCTTTTTGTCGTTGTTTTCCTCAGCTTTAGCCTCTTTTTCCGCCTTCTTCAGCTCCGGATTCTTCAAATGGGCAATCTTCTTCTTCACATCGTCCGTGACCTTTGCCTTTTTCAGCCGCTCTGTACGGTCCATGATCTCATCGATATGGGCATAAGCATACTTCAGGATGGTCCGATAGAAAATGCCATCCACGTCCTTTTCCGACAAGTCCGCAATCTTCACAGCCTTATCGCCGGTAGTCACCGAAAGCACGCCCCACTCGGAGTCCAGATCTTCATGCTTATAGACCGTCACTGTGCCCTTCTCCAAGTCAAAGCGCAGGTATTCCGCTGTTCCCACCAGGTCATTGTAACCTTCCATCGGAAGCATCTTCCAACGGCGTTTGGCCTGTACATCCTGAATCTGCACCAGATCATAAGTCTTCAGCACGGGCACCAGCATGATATTGGCGTCCAGTTTCCCCTGACTGTCCTGCCCAAAATACATCTGTTGCTTATTGAAGAAATAATTCTGACGGGAAGTAGACTGCACCCACTGATAGATCTCCGGTGAAATCACCTCTTCAGCACTGCCCTGTGGCTGAGCCACGAAAAGCATTGCTGCCGCCAAAAGGCCTGCGCCCCATCTCATTTTCATAGATAATCCCCCTACGTCTTTATTCTATAACGAATCTATTCTACACCTCTTTGCTGAAAAAACGCTGAAACACGCATCATCAATCATCCTGCTCCTTATAGAGCTCATCCAGTTCATAAGGAGTTTCCTGATAAACATAGTAGTTCAGCCAGTTAGCAAACAACAGATGGGCCACGCTGCGCCAGCGTACAATGGGTGGCTGCGCGGGATCATCATTCGGGTAATAGTTCTGCGGGATATTGGGATTCATGCCAGCCTTGAAGTCGCGATCGTACTCCTGCTTGAGCGTTGTTGGATCATACTCTGCATGACCGGTGATAAAGAACTGCCTTTTTTCCAGATTGGCAATGATATAGGGACCGGCAGCGCCTTCTGCTTCAGCCAGGATGGTGAGCTCAGGGACCTTCAGGATGTCTTCCTTGTGCTCCTCCGTATGACGGGAATGCGGCACATAAAAGATATCATCGAAGCCGCGCAGCAATTTTTCATGTTCCACGCACAGATGATGAGGGAACACGCCAAAGATCTTTTCCGGTACCTGATACTTCGGAATGCCATAATGGTAGTAAAGACCAGCCTGAGCTCCCCAGCAGATATGGAAGGTCGAATAGACATGTTTCTTGCTCCATTCCATGATCTCTGAGATCTCGTCCCAATAGGCGACCTCCTCAAAAGCCATGTTTTCCACAGGAGCACCGGTGATGATCATGCCATCATACTTCTTGTGCCGCACTTCATCGAAGGTGCCATAGAACTGGGCCAGATAATCCATGGGCGTATGGCTGGGCGTATAACTCTCGGTGTAGATGAAATCCACTTCCACCTGCAGCGGCGTATTGCCGAGAAGACGCAGGAGCTGGGTTTCCGTAATGTATTTGATCGGCATCAGGTTGAGGATGAGGATCTTCAACGGACGGATATCCTGGCTGTACGCCCGGTCCGCGTCCATCACGAAGATATTTTCCCCTTCCAGGATATGTGTTGCAGGCAGTGCATTGGGTATCTTAATTGGCATCGAATCTCCCCTTAATCCAAACCATAGCGGTGTACCCAGGCGCTATGGTTTTCCACATAATTTCTCAGTTCAATGATATAACGGTATTCCTCACTGGCCCGGCTGACCATGCGATACTGGCCATCAATGGCAGCGTCCAGAGACTTCCAGCCATCCTTCGGCGTCCAGTATTTGCCCGCAATGGCTTTTTCCGTAGCCTGTGGCAGATTGACTGCTACCTTGAGGAATTTGATTTCCATGACCTGACCATTGGCATCTTTGACTTCCTGCCACTGCCAGAAGACCAGATTGCTCCCCTGCATGCGCATGGTAGACGTATCTGCCTTGATATGGGTGTAGATACCCTCCGGGGAAGTGGAATCAAACACCGTCAGCCAGCGGTTCTTGGCCTTGACACGTTCCATTTCCTTGCTCTGATGGAATGCCTGGTCAATGGCAGCCGCATAAAAGGCCTCATTGAACTGCTGAGAATTGATTTCCCGCTCCTTGGCCGCCGGATTGGCTTCCGACCAAATCACATCCCCGTTGGCATTGTAGAAATGCTCGGCTACGCACTGCACCGTGCGATACTGCGGCTTAATCACCAGCTGCGCCGTACTGAAGGAAAGCTGGGACGGATCCGGGAATTTCTCACTGAGGCCATAAGCCGCCAGGGTTTCCTGCGCACCGCCATAGCTATAGGCTGTTTTGGTCCAGACCTGTACTTCCGTGGGGACCTTCCCCCGGGCTGTTTCCACCGTACGTGTCACCACCACGGATTCCGGATCGAAATACTTGCTGTAATTGTCATCCGAAGCCAGCCAATACCACTGCTCCTTGGCAGGCTTTTCCTTCGCCGCCTTGTTTTCTGTTGCTGCTGCCTGATGCTCGAAATCGATCTGCACTGCCTGGGCAGGTTGGGGATTCCCCATGATAAAGGAGCCTGCCAGCAGGCTCAGTCCGATCAATTGATACATTCGTTTATCCATAGTGTTCACCTCATGTTTAATCTCCTGTATTTTCAAACTTACTTCTCATTTTAACGTATTTTTATCCATTGGGCAATGATACCTTGTCCAAAATCCCCAGCAAGGCCGCAATAGCCAGGCCATAGTTCGTCATGGGCACTTGCTGTTCCTGACACTGCTGGACGCGGCTCAGCACGTACTTGCGGTTGAACATGCAGGCCCCGCAATGGATCACGAGATCATACCCTGTCAGATCAGCGGGAAAATCCTTGCCTGACACGATATCCACGGACAAGTCAGCCCCCAGTTGCTTACGCAGCAGCCGCGGCAGCTTCACCCGGCCAATATCTTCCTGCAGAGGCTTGTGCGTGCAGGCCTCGGCAATCAGGATATGCGCAGATGCAGTCAAGTGCAGCAAGACCTCTGCCCCCGTCAGGAAATACGCAATATCCCCCTTAAAGGCCGCAAAGAGCACCGAGAAAGAAGTCAGCTTCGTCCGGGCCGGCTTCAACGGATATACGGCCTTAAAGGCCTGCGAATCCGTGATGATAAGCTGGGGCGGTTCCTTCAGCCGCGCCAAGGTATCCGCCAGCCTGTCTGTCGTGCAGCACAAGGCCTGACAGCCCTTGTCCAGCAGTTCCCGCAAGGTCTGTACCTGCGGCAGGATCAGCCGCCCCTTGGGCGCCTGGATATCCTGTGGCATGACCAATAGCACCAGATCTCCAGCCTGGCAGAGCTCCCCCGTAATGGATGGCTGCTCGAAATCTTCCGGCAAAGCCCGGATAAGTTCCTGCCGCACGCGGTCCAGTCCTGGCCTGTCGCCGGCACTGACCAGCAATGGTTTCTCACCAGCCGCCTGCTCCACTGCCGCCTGCAAATCCCGGCCGCCATCAGGCAGCTCATCGGTGCGGCTGATCAGCAGGATCACCGGTGTCTTCTGCCGCCGGAAAACTTCCAGCCAGGCCAGTTCCTCTGCCATGTCCAATCCACTGAACAACAGCAAAGCAATGTCCGTCTCCCGGGCCGCCCGCTCCGTTTTCTCCACTCGGAGCTTTCCCAGTGTCCCTTCATCGTCGAACCCCGCCGTATCGATGAAGACCACCGGCCCGATACCATGCAGTTCCATGGCCTTATACACGGGATCGGTCGTTGTCCCCGGTACCTCTGATACCGTAGCCACCGACTGCCCGGTCAAAGCATTGATCAGCGAGGACTTCCCCGCATTGCGGCGGCCAAACAGGCCGATGTGCAAGCGATTGCCCCGGGTTGTATCGTTAAGACTCAATTGCAAAATCTCCCTTCTAACCTCATCCGCCCCAGCAGGAAGGCCTGTCAAACCTCCCTGCTGTCATATGTAATCAGTATAGCACAATCCCTCATAAATATGATACACTGATAAAGAACAAACACAAAGGAGCAACTACCCATGAGCAACTATGCAAATTTCCAAGTGGGCGAGAAATTCCCTCTGCCCATCAAAAACCAGCAGGACGGCGGCCTGTTCCAGATTGATGCCAACGGCTGCATGTTCATCCTGCAGCTGTCACGTCACGACATCATTGCTGCCGAGGCCTTCCGCACGGGCAAGATGGAGCTGGCCCTCTACGAGCAGGACGGCCTTTTATTCTTCCTCTACCAGATTGACGGCATCTTCAAGGAAGGCTGGGGCGACGCCCCCTTCTCGCTCTCAGGCATGAAGCCGGAACTTCTCCCCACGGAAAAGAGTATGGCCGACCATACCCTGCACCTCTATCTTGTAGACACTACGCTGCAGATTCTGCTGGCCCAGCGCGATGTGACCATTCCAGCAGATTTTATGGAACTCCTGAAAAAGCATGTGGCAGCACAAAAAGCTTCTCCTATGGACAACACCGCTTTTGCGCTGGCTGTCCAGACCCTCTGGGCACAAAAAAGCCCCGCGCAGATGCGCGAGGCAGCCAGTGCTGTCATAGAGGTTCCTCTGGATATCCCCCTGCCACCCTCCAAACAAAAACTCAATTAATTCCAGACAAAAAATAATGGGCACTTCCCGCTTAGCAAGGAGTGCCCTTTTTCCATATTTCCATCATGCGACCCCAGCAGTCACACCATCAATTCCACGGCTATCGAGCCATTCAGCTACTACCTGGCGTTCAGCAGACTTGCGGCCCATCTGAACAAGGTCGACCATGTCCTGTCCACCTGCATAAGCTTTGAAGTCTCTATGACCCATGAGCTTTGCGGCTTTGGTGAACTGTTTGACGCGGACAGGGATAAAAACTTCTTCCATCCATTGCGAACAAATTTGTACTTTCATGATCTATCTCTCCTTGTATCAAAAACTCATGACTTCTTACTGGCTTATGATGGATTATCCATCCACGGCATCCGTTGCCAGCTGTCACTGCAAGTACACTCCCCTGTACTTTGCTTCCAGAGGTTTTTCTTACAAGGTATATCGATAGTTTTTGAAAATACTTAAGGTTTTTTGATGAAAATATGGAAAAATTTTCAGATACTTTTCAGTTCTGCATATAAGCTACGTTTACTGATTCATATTCATTGTACACCAGCCGCCTTATTATGTCAATATCTTTTAAAGATATTTTATTATCTGAAGATTATGCAGTCATTCTCACCTACATCGTCAGCCTGACGAAAAAAGCCTTCCCCGCAAGGGAAGGCTTTCGCACGTTATTCCAAAGGTACGACTTCACGCTGGCGCTGAGTGAAACGGATCGTTTCCTTATAGCCATAGGAACGGGCATAGTTGACCGCCTCATCATGGTAAGCACCGCAATCTTCCGGCTTATGGGCATCGGAAGTGATGATGACCGGCAATCCTTCCTGCGAGGCCACTCCCATGAATTTATAGTAAGGCGTGATCTCGGCAATCGGATAACGATAGAACGTTCCCGTGTTGATATCCACCACCATATTGGCCTTCTTGAGCGCTGCCACCGCCCGGATCAGATACGGGGTTGCGTCAAATTCGGGAATATAGTGGAACAAGCGGATGTTGTAAGGATGTCCCAGCACATCATAGAGGCCGGAAGCGGCCAGCTTCTCAATCTCCTGCGTATATTCCTCATACACATCATTGAGGTCTTCCTTGTCCCACTGCGCCATGATCTCTGCAGAATCATAGGCCCAGCCGTTCAGGAAGTGCACGGAGCCAATCACATAGTCGAACTTGTAATCCTTCAGGATATCCCGCACGGCATCCTGATTCTGGAAATTGCAGACCTCAATGCCCGTCTTGACCTTGTGTTTCTGTTTGAGCTTCGCCATAAAGGCAAAGTATTCATCCAGTGTATATTTGAACTTGTTGGTCTTGAGCCATTTTTTCTGGAACTGGCCGATGAAGGAATCATCCAGAATCAAATCATCGTAATAAAGCTGCTCAAATTCGGGGAAGGTATGGGAGTGCTCGGAAATGCCGATCTCATCGAGCCCCAGCAAACCTGCCTGATGGAAGAAACCTTCCACCCACTCCTCATCATAGGAGCCCTTCTCAAAATGCATATGATAATCTGCTCGCATAACTGCCTCCCCCTCAGCCGCACAGGCCGTCGTCAATCAGTTTCTGGATGCCCTGCAGTACACCGTGTTCTTTGTTGCTGGCCGTTTGAAACCGCGCCAGCTCCTTGATCTTCGGATGGGCGTTTTCCATGGCAAAGCTATAGTAAACGGAGCTCATCATCTCCGCATCGTTCATGTAATCGCCAAAAGCCGCGCATTCCATCGGCGTGATATGCAATTTCTTCTGCACCTGCTGGATGGCAATGCCCTTGTTGATGTCAAACCGCATCATGTCCACCCAATAGTCACTGGAGGTCGCCACCTGAAAAGGACCGCGATAACACTTGAGATACGGATAGATCCGCTCACCAGCCCGGCCCCGTTCATCAAAGAAGGATGCCTTGATCATCTCATCATCGATTTCCGCAAAACTATCCACAACCTGCGTATGCGTATAATACTTGCGCAGTTCCGCCGCAAAGGTCTCATTCATCTTGGGGCGCAGCACATAGGCATCCTGCTTGCCGCAGAAAACCTCGTAAACACCCGGAATGTCCTGCGTTGCCTGCAAGGCTTTCTCCCCCAGGCTCCGGCGCATGACACTGGAAAAAACTTCCTTGCCCTGGAAACGTACCATGGTGCCGTTTTCTGCGAGGAACAGGAACTCATCCTCGTACCCCTTGAAGGTTTCCAGCAAAGAATAATACTGCCGCCCGGAACACGGTGCAAAGAGCACGCCCCGCTCCCGGAGCTGACGGATAATATCGTCAAAACCTGCCGGCAACTGGCCGTTCTCATCCAAAAGCGTACCATCCATATCCGACATAATGAGTTTGATCATGCCAAGACTCCTCTCATTGGAATTATTCATCTTGGCTTCTATTGTATCATGAAATCCCACGCTAACAAATACCTTATTGAATATTGACAGCTATGATATAAATTCATTGACGCTGTTGCATTTTTCTGATATCATTAGGTTAGGAGTATTATACCTTTCCGAAAGGAGGAGGCTTGACATGGATGTAAAAAATGTTGATTTGTTGCTGCCACACCGGCACGAAGCAGATCTGAAGAGTCAGCGGAACAGATTACTCAGCATCATCAATGTGGTCCAAACGGAAAACGAAAATGCCAGCAAAGGCTTGCCGCCACTGCACACGCTATTATCCCGGCTCGATGCCCTGCAGGGTTCACAGGAATTGGAATCCTATAGCTGGCCAACCTCCCCCGCTTTTGATGTGGATATCAGACGTGAGGATGAGTTCGCGCCATATGCTCAGGACGCATACGTCCTGGATCTGAGGCACTACGCTTGATCATTTCCCCTTCCCTTTTATCGGGAAGGGGATTTTTTATGATAATTTTTCTCTCCCCCCTATAGCAAAAGTTATATATTTGCGTTATAATAGTTTACATATTTACATAGGTTTTCTGCCCAACGCACAAATAGGAGGAACGCCATGAGCAAAAAATATTTCCCTTTGTCCACTGAGAGATTACACGAAGTAATCCAGAAATTTCCTACGCCTTTCCATATATACGAAGAAAAAGCTATCCGCGAGAATATACGCGCCCTGAAAGATGCCTTCAGCTGGGCGCCAGCTTTCCATGAGCAGTTCGCCGTCAAAGCCCTGCCCAATCCCCGTATCGTGCAGATCCTCCATGAAGAAGGCGCCGGCACGGACTGCAGCAGCCTGGCCGAGCTCCTGATTTCCGAAGCAGCCGGCCTCAAAGGCGAAGAAATCCTCCTGACCTCCAACGATACCCCCGCCGATGAATTCCAGAAAGCCGTGGAGCTCGGGGCCATCATCAACCTCGACGACATCACCCATCTGGACTTTTTGGAAGAACATGCAGGCCTGCCGCAGGTGCTCTGCTTCCGTTATAATCCTGGTGACGAGGTGGAGGGCAACGATATCATCGGCCAGCCCACGGAAGCAAAGTACGGCCTGACGCATGAGCAGATGCTTGAAGGCTACCGCCGCGCCAAAGAAAAGGGCGTCAAGCGCTTCGGCCTGCATACTATGGTGGCCTCCAACGAGCGCCGCACCGAAGCCTTCCTGCTCACCGCCCGGCTGATGTTTGAACTGGCCGTAGAACTCAAGGAAAAACTCGATATTGCCGTGGAGTTCGTAAACCTCGGTGGCGGTTTTGGCATTCCCTACCGCCCCGAAGAAGAACCACTGAACCTCAAGGAAATCGGCGAAGGCATCCATCAGCTCTACAATGAGATGATGGTCCCACATGGCCTTGATAAGACTGCCATTATGACCGAAAGCGGCCGCGCCATGACCGGTCCTGCCGGCTGGCTCGTCTCCACGGCCATCCATGAGAAACATACCTACAAGAACTATATTGGCCTTGACTCCTGCATGGCCAACCTTATGCGCCCAGCTCTCTATGGTGCTTATCACCATATCACGGTGGCCGGCAAGGAAGACGCCCCCTGCGACCATGTCTATGATGTGACCGGCTCCCTCTGCGAGAACAACGATAAGTTTGCCATCAACCGCGAGCTGCCGGAAATCAATATCGGCGATATCGTGATCATCCACGACACCGGTGCGCATGGCAGCGCCATGGGCTTCAACTACAACGGCAAACTCTGGTGCGCAGAGCTGCTGCTGCGGGAGGACGGTTCCATCGAACTCATCCGTCGCGCCCAGACCATCGACGACTACTTCGCAACGCTAAAGTATCCCGGCTCCCTGCTTTAAACCTACAATCTTATAAAATGTACAAAGAGGTACTGCTTGACAAAGTGTAGTGACCCCATAAAGTTAGACCTTAACGGTAGTAGCAATTATATGCTGCTACCGTTTTTTTATGCTGCAGCATGACGTAAACGGTAATTCTAATACGAATTTCGGCTCCCCATCCACCAGATCAAAAGCCTTGTGCAGATACTCGATCGCAACCCCCATAATCGCACCCCCAAAAAGAAAAAGACGCAAAGCAATGAAATGCTTTGCGCCTTTGCAAATCCTTATCTTTAAGATGTTCCCATTATAACCTGCTGCCCACACAATCACAATGGGCATAGTGCCCGTTTCTCAAGAATAAAAGTGTGCACTATGCCCATTATATATCTATTCACTGAAAACCACGCAGTTCCGTCCGTCCTTCTTCGCCTGATACAAGGCATCATCTGCCCGCTTGAACAGGGTATCGGTAGTATCAGTTTCCACCTGCCATAAGGTTGCACCAATGCTGCAGGTGAGCTTATGCCCAGCCAAAGGCACGGCAGCTACCTGTTCACATATCTTTTCGGCCAGGGCCAACAGGCCAGCCTGTTCCGTGATATCCGTCAGGATCAGGAATTCCTCACCGCCCCAACGGACGCAGGCCTGTTCTTTGGCCAGATGTGTCCTCACCAATGTGGCAAAAGCCCGCAGCACGGCATCGCCGGTATCGTGACCGTATGTATCGTTGATTTTCTTGAAAAAATCGATATCCAGCATCAACATACCGAAAGGCTGACCGGTCTTCCTGGCCCCGGCAATAGCATCCGCCAGCAATTCCTTGAGCTTGCTGCGGTTCCAGCAGCCCGTGAGCGCATCGGTCTCGGATTTTTTCTGCATCAATGCCGCCTTATGCTCCAGCTTCACCGTACTGCGCAGGAGATCTTCTTCATGGCGCACCTGTTCCCGCAGGATGGCTACGACAAAATGCAGGAATGCATAGATTCCCAAAGGTGTCAGGTACATATGCCAGGGCAGCAGATAAAAATGCCCCCCTACGCCATCAATGACGCCCAGCAGCGTAAAGACCACGACGGGCAGCAGCACGGACCGGCACAGGGTATCGCCTTCCCTGGCCGCACGCACGCACCAATACACCACGACACTTTCCCCGATTGCCAGCATGGGATAATAAAGGCTCATCATTGCGTTCATCGTATGCAGGCCCATGATTTCCCCAGTCATCGCTACCACAAAGAGCAGCCCATTCATCCAGAGCACGATATCCATGCGAGCATAGGGCTTCCCCTTCAACAGCTCGCGGGGGATGAGGTTGGCTGCCAGCGGCAGTAGATAAGCCAGGATACTCAGGGAATACCACCAAAGCCGGGGATAATCCCAGAAGAGCGTCTTTACATTGGACACGCAGAACAGCCACAGGCAGAAGGCCACCATGAACAGGATGATATAACCATAGAGCCTCCGCCAACCCTGAGGATTGAAGCGGTAATAGAGGACCATGATGAAGATGATGGCTATGCCCACAGGAATGGCCATCACCAAGGGGATGTCGGAATAGAAGAAGCGGGCCATCTGCATCTGTTCCGTGTCCAGAGAAAACATGCCAAACCAACCCAGATGGGTAGGTGAATCGGAATACATCTCCACCACCAACTGCGTTTCCCCTTCAAACGCGGGCAACGCCACCATATAAGGCTGAGAACCTTCATCATAGCGCTGAGGATAGAATCTGCCCCGGCTGAAGAACAGTTCATCCCCGAGCCACATGCGCACGGCTTGTTTTGTAGTCATGAAGAGCAGGACATTCTTCTGTGGATCCTGGCCAGACACCTTGACGGTCAGCAGGATATGCTGGTACTTGCCGCTGAGCGGCGGCCTGTTATCCATGTCAAACAGGGGCCAGTCCTCTGAATTCTCCCGTACCAGGGCTGGCACGTTCACGCCGCCATTTTCCGTCTCATTGGTTTCCATATAGCGCCAGGGGCCTTCCAGCACTGCCGCCTCCCCGCAATGGCCCACACTCAGGCAGAGAATAAGCAGAACTGCATATAGGAATTGTCTCATTCTGCTCATCTCCCTCTCATTCCAGACTGATCTGATTACGTCCATTGCATTTTGCTTTGTAGAGCGCATCATCCATGCGGCGGAAAATCCCCACCTGGCTGTCACTGTCAGCGTGCCACTGCGCCACCCCGGCGCTCAACGTCACCGGATGCTGTGGGAAGAACTCGTACTCCACCGTAAGCTTGCGGATCTTTTCGGCCAGATCACCGGCGTTCACGATACTATAAGCGTGACAATAGATAACGAATTCCTCGCCGCCCCAGCGGAAGAATTCCTGTTCCTCTGCGAGCTGCTGCCGCACCAAGCTGCAGAACTCCCGCAGCACTTTATCACCGGCCTCATGACCATACGTATCATTGATGTCCTTGAAATAGTCAATGTCCAGCATAATCAGCGAGAAATTCGCCCCATCCTCAATCTTATGCCGGATAAAATCCTCAAAGGCGCCCCGGTTCCGACAGCCAGTGAGCTCGTCCATCTCTGCCCTCGTCATGGCGGCAGCAATCTCCGCTGTCAGATCCTCGGCATGCGCCTCCAACTCCTGCTCGTGAAGAATCTGTTCCTTGATCATGCAGATGACAAAGGAAATGCAGGCATAAACCCCCAAGGGCAGCAGGTAGATATGCCACGACCAGAAGCGAGTGTAAAGCAGGACACCATCCAACAGCCCCAACGCTGCCAGGACCACCATGGGAAAAAGTGCATATTTTGTATACTCATTGCCGCGCTGGCTGGACTCCCACATGCTACGGAAGACAATGGCCTGCATCACCAGCAACACGCCATAGAAGAGCTGCTTGCCCAGTACCAGCCCATCATAGCCCATAAGCTCCGTCGCCAATGTCCCTGCTGCCAGCAAGGCATAGATCCAGACCGTACGCTGCACGCCAGGACGCAGGTCCGGCTCCAGCATCTCCACTACCACAGCATTCGCCGATACCGGCAGCAGATAGCAAAGAAAATTTTCCAAGAATCGCCAGATCACCGGCGCATCCCAGATTAGCTGTTTCACATTGGAAAGGCTGACCGTCCATACCGTCATGATTACCATGAAGAGCAGCAGCTTGCCATTAAGCCGCCGCCGTGATGACCGATGCATGAGATACATCACTGTAATCATGCCCAGGAGCACTGCCACCGGCAAGGTCACCACATAGGCAAGATCCGTGGAAAAGATACGCTTGGCCTGCGCTTCATCGGTATCGATGATAAAATTATTGAACACCCCCAGCTGATGGGGATAGTCGGCGTAGAAATGAAAGAGCAGCATCGTATCATGAGTGAGCGCCGGCAATTCCACCAGATGCCATTTACTGCCATGCCCCAGAAAGCGCGGTGCAAAGTCACCATCGGCATAGACCTTATTGCCCTCCACAAAGACTTCCACCGCCTGCCCGCTGGTAGCAAAGAGCAGCGTGTTTTCCTGCGGATTCAGGGGCGATAATGGCACCTCCAGCCAGATTTCATGGGCATTGCCCTTGGCCGGCGAACGGAAACTATGGATATCGAAATAACGCCATTTTCCCTGACTCTCTGCCGTCAGATACTGCCAGTCACTGCCGATGACCGCAGCTCTGGCTGCGCCGCCCCGAAACATAAGCAACACAAAGAGGCATAGAACTACTATGCAAAACCGCCTCATAGTCTATGCCCCCTTCTAATAGCTATCCCAGCCCAAATCCCTTGGCTTAACTATTCGCTATAGAGGTGCCTAATACCTGCTATATTTTTCATTCGCTTTCTTCATTGTAAAGAGTTTTGAACCAGTGCATATTGTTTTGCGGCTCCCGGCACACCCGGTTGCGCCCCGTACGCTTGGCTGTATAGAGGGCATCATCCACCCGTTTCAGCAGTTGCGTAGCAGAATCCGTCACGCCATGCCAGGAGGCCACCCCGATGCTGCAGGTTATATTGCATCTTTCATGGATTTTTGCCATGCTCACCTGCACCCGCAGGCGCTCGGCAATCATTACGGCCTCATCCCCCGTGCAGTGCTGGAAGAGGATGATAAACTCCTCCCCGCCCCAGCGGACAAACAGGTCTTTTTTCTTGATATGATCGCGGACGACCTGAGCAAAGCCTGCGAGGACCTCATCGCCCACCTCATGTCCAAAAGTATCGTTAACCTGCTTGAAAAAGTCAATATCCAGCATGATCAGGGAGAACGGCTCTTCTTCTCTCTGATGCCGGAAGATTTCCTCGGTCAGCACTTCTTCCAGCTTATTGCGGTTATAGCATTTGGTCAGGTTATCCCGGGTAGCCTTTTCCATGGCCTGGCTGACTTCCTGCTGCAAGCCGGTGTTGCGCGTCATCAGATTGCGTTCGCGTTTGATCTGGTGGCGCACAATGAATACAACGAACACACACAGCGAAAGCGTGGTATAGGGCAGCATGTAGCCCTCCATCACAACTTTATGACCATACAGGGAAATCCCATCAATCGTTCCGGCCCCCGCCATAAAGACCAGCGGCACCGACACAGCCCGGGCATACATGTTGCCCTGATGGGCTGAGCGCCAGATCGCATAGAGAGCTATGCCCTCCAAAACTGGCAGCAAGACATAAAAAGCGACTTGTCCCCGGCTCATGCCATTGAAGCCTAAGAGTTCTGTCAGGATTGCTCCCAGCAGCAGTAAGATATAGATAAAGACCGTGCCCCTTACGATGCGCTTGTAGCCCGTGTCTACCACCTGAAAGATCACGAGATTGGCCAGCAGGGGCAACAGATACTCCGCCGTCTGCATAAGGAAGCGCCAGAACACCGGCGCATCCAGAACATACTGCTTGGAATTTGTCGCACAGACCATCCAAACCAGGAATACCGTCATAAAGGCAATAAAGGATTTATAAAGCCGCTTGGGCGCTGCGGGACTCGTGGCATAGATCAGGATCATCACCAGCATGAAACCGGCCAGAGGAATGTTCATGACATAGGGCACGTCCTGCCGAAAAATGCGCAGGACCTGATCCACATCGCTGTCCAACCATACCTTGCCGAAATATCCCAAGCTATGAGCCGAAGCCGAATAGGCATGGATCCGCAGTTCCTTGCCCCCGCCATCTATGGGAAGCTTCACGATATGCCAGCGCTGGCCATAGGACATGAAGGCAGGTTTCAGCTCCCCGTATTTATAGATGCACTCATTGTCCAGCCAAAGTTCAAAGGCCTGATCCCTGGTCTGAATCAGCAATGATGCATCATGGGGCAGTTCCGCGGGCAAAAGGGTTTTGAGCCAGACCTTGTCGTCCTCGCTGTTCACTGGCGGCGTATGGGGAAAATCGAAGGAATGCCAGGCCGACTCCTCAATGCCTTCATTTTCCGTCTGCCAGTACCAACGCCCCTCCAACTCTGCTGCCACGCCTCGCCGGACAAAAGGCAAAGCCAGGATCATCAGCAATAAAGTAAGGGAGGTCAGCAGCGGCAAAACAATAGCCATCCAGCCTCTAGCTGACTTTGCTCGCACAGCCTATCCCTCCCTTGTATAAAAGCCGTCCCCAACAGGGGACGGCCTATGAAATTATCCTTATGCCAACACTCTTGCCAAACGGACCAGTTCCGGATTCAAAGTCTTGTTGTTATTGACAGCATCGAAGAGATTCACGCCAACGACCTTGCCTTCGTTGAAACCGAAGACGAGGTTCGTTGCGCCGGAGATGATGGCCAGAGCAGCCTTTTCACCCAGCATGGAAGCCTTGATGCGGTCTTCGATTGTCGGGGAACCACCGCGCTGGATATGACCGAGAACGGATACGCGGGTATCGATGCCCGTCTTGTCCTCAACCACCTTGCCCAGACCAACAGCAGAACCTGCACCCTCAGCCACTACGATGATGCTGTAGCGCTTGCCGGCATCGTACATAGCCTTGAGTTCATGGCAGATTTCGTCAAGGTCATATTTCACTTCCGGTACGAGCACGTATTCTGCACCGCCGGCAATACCAGCCATCATAGCCAGCCAGCCGGAATTGCGGCCCATAACCTCTACGAGCATGATGCGACGATGAGCGGAAGCCGTGTCACGGAGCTTGTTGATGGCATCGACAATCGTATTGGCAGCCGTATCGCAGCCAATCGTGTAATCCATGCCCCATACGTCATTGTCAATCGTGCCCGGCAGGCCGACGATCGGCATGCCCGTTTCCTTGGACAGGAGAGAACCGCCGGTGAGGGAACCGTCACCGCCGATGATTACAAGACCTTCAATCCCGCGCTTCACCAGATTTTCAAAGCCCTTCTTACGGCCTTCCGGCGTCTTGAACTCCATGCTGCGGGCCGTGCCCAGGAAAGTACCACCGCGCTGGATCATATCGGATACGCTGCGGCTCGTGAGCTCCTCGATGCGGTCATCGATCATGCCAGCGTAACCATCATAGATACCATAGACCTTTACCCCTTCATGCAGGGCAGTACGTACTACGGCGCGGGCTGCCGCATTCATTCCCGGGCTGTCGCCGCCAGAAGTCATTACGGCAATTGCTTTTTTAATCATGCAAACATCTCTCCTATATAGAAATCCATAACAATAATAAACCAAAGTAATATAGGCAGGTCTTGAAACATACCTATTATTATTTTACGCAACTAGCTCACAAATGTAAAGTATTTCCACGCAATTTGTTCGACAAATAATACGAAAAACCTTCCCCGCAGGGAAGGTTTTTTTATAAAATTTCTTACTTCACACTCATGATGCCCAGTGCATAGCAAACGATGCCCAGTGCGAAGAGGCCAAAGATGATCCAGATGGCGTTGACCTTGCGGCGCAGCAGAGCCATGCAAGCGAAGGTCATCAGCAGCGGAACGAGGCCCGGCATCAGCTGATCGAGGATGCCCTGAACCGTGGTTACTACATGCTCACCCTTGGCATTGGTGATTTCAGATACCACCACGGGAATGTTGACCGAAGTCCACTTGTTAACGAGTGCACCCATGACGAACAGACCGAGGATGGAAGCACCTTCCGTGATTTTCTGGAGCTTGTTGCCAGCGATATCCTGTACGATGTCCGTACCTTTGGCATAGCCGTATTTGATACCGTACCAGCGAACGCCCAAACGGATCAGGTTGAACAGTACGAAGAACAGGATCGGGCCGATGATGCTGCCGGTCAGGGCGAAGGATGCACCAAGCGCAGCGGTGATCGGACGCAGCGTACCCCAGAAAATCGGGTCACCGACGCCGGCCAGAGGGCCCATCATACCAACTTTGATACCGTTGATAACACCATCGGGAATGTCAGCACCGTTAGCCTTCTTTTCTTCAAGAGCGGCCGTGATACCGATGATCGGAGCCGTTACGAATGGCTGCGTGTTATAGAATTCCAGGTGACGCTTGATGGCCTGCTTGAGTTCTTCGCCTTCATAGAGACGGCGCAGGATAGGAACCATACCGAAGCAGTAGCCCAGGCCCTGCATACGTTCCATGTTCCAGGAAGCCTGCAGGAAGTTAGAACGGACGAAAGTCCAGAAAAAGTCGCTAGAAGTAATCTTCTTTTCCATTATATTGTCCTCCTCGTTGTTACAGATCAGTCGAGTTCATCATCAAGGTCGCTGGAAGAAGCAGCTGCAGCAGCACCAGCCGGAGCGGCAGCGACTTCCTGATATTTCGGGTTGAGCTGGATGTAAACCACAGCGCAAACGAGACCGATAACACCAAGAGCAACCAGGTTGAAGTCCGTGAATGCGGCAACAACGAAACCGAGGAAGAAGAACGGCATGAGGTACTGAGCGCCCATCATGTTAATAACCATTGCATAACCAACTACGACGATGAAACCGCCGGCAACCTGAAGACCACCGGAGATAACAGGCGGAATAGCGTTCAGCATGTCCTGAACAGCACCCGTACCAACCGTCATAGCTACGAGCAGTGCAGGGATACCAACGCGGAGGCCCTGCAGGATCAGTGCGCCATAGTTGCAGAGGTCGATACCGAAGAGGTTGCCCTGTTCCGCATAGTCATCTGCTTTGTGCTGGAATACAACGGAGATCGTCTTACAAATGATAGCCAGAACCTGACCAGCAGCAGCCAGCGGCATAGCGATAGCGATACCAGTTGCCACATCCTGATGGCTGGCAACAACGAGAATCGTGGAAATTACGGAAGCCAGAGCAGCGTCCGGTGCGATAGCAGCACCGATGTTCATCCAGCCCAGAGCCATCATTTCCAGAGTACCACCGATAATAATACCAGTTGTCATATCGCCTAAGATAAGTCCAGTAACGGTGCACGCGATCAGAGGACGGTGCGTCTGCATTTCATCAAGGCAGGAACCCATACCTGCAATCGTGGCAAAAATAAAGATCAGCAAAACTTGCATAGTGCCCATTATATATTCCCTCCATTATCTAATTCCCGCAGCGGCAGGCCGTCATACACCCCAGCCTGCCGCCGCAAAAAATACGGCCAATTATTTGAGGACATCCATCAGCATGACTTTCTTATCCGTATCAACCTTGCGGATTTCCAGTTCGATGCCTTTTTCGTTGAGCTTCTTGAAGGATTCGATATCCTTGTCATCTACGGAAACAGCACCAGTGATCTGATGCTTGCCTTCATGGAAGCTCATGCCGCCGATGTTGACGCTCTTGATATCCACACCATGTTCTACCATGTAGAGCACGCTGGTCGGATTCGTGAAGAGCAGCAGGCATTTCTCGTTTTCATATTTCGGGTTATTGTAAACACGGACAGCCTTCTCAAGGTCAACCACATGGGATTTGATGCCGGCCGGAGCAACCTGCTTCAGGAGCGTTGCGCGGATCGTGTCTTTTGCTACTTCGTCATCGCAGACGATAATACGGCTGCAGCCCGTAACCTTGGACCAAACGGTTGCTACCTGACCATGGATCAGACGGTCATCAATTCTTGCAAGTACAATATTCATTATAAATCCTCCTCATCATCATCGGCGATCTGGCTGGCATGGAAAGTCTGCAGGCCGTTCTTGCCGGCTTCCACAGCGCGCTCCATCAGAGCCTTGATATCAGAACCATCATCAGCCAGCTGAGCGCTGCACATCTCGATGAGCATGGGCAGGTTCACGCCGGTCACAATACCATACTTCTCATTGCTGATTACCAGACGACAAGCAGCGTTATAGGGGCTGCCACCGAACAGGTCGTTCAGGAACAGTACACCATCTTCGCAGTCAAGGTCTTTGATGGCAGCTTCGTACTTAGCTACCACATCATCCGGGCCTTCACCAGGAACCAGCGTTACAGCTGCCACATTCTTCTGCTCACCACAGATCATTTCGCAGGAACGAACCAGTTCCTCGGCAAAGATGCCGTGCGTACCAACAATAATACCAAACATTCTCATTACCTCCTAAAATCTTTTCCCCTCATGATTTATGATTGAATCTGAACGTTTTTGGCTTATTTTGCCTTACGCCCCTATATAATGCAAACAGCGTGCCAACTTTGTGTATCAAAAACGAAATTTTATCTTTTCGTTTGTTTTCCCTGCGTTTTTCACTTGTTTTTCATAAAACTTTTTTATTTATGATACTATTAATATTGTTTTGATACACTTCAATACACTTTCCGATACTCTTTTGCTAAAAATTACGCCCATCACATAAAAAAAAATACACTATGACAAATGTCATTGTCATAGTGTTTCATCTGTATCAGAGCATATTTGCCATAAAGTAATACTCATCCTCATCAAAACGTAATTTCAACGTTTCGTCAAAGATGACCGCAGCTTTTTTCAGCGCTGCCAGTTTCCTTTCATCCACCAGCGACTTGTCTTCCTTATAAACCAACGGACTGCGTGTGACTACGCGTTCGAGGGCACAGCCGCAGTGTACCAACAATCGCACCCGCAGGGGATTGGAGAGCTTGAGCTGCAGGTCTGCCTCCAGTGACTTGTCAAATTCCAGCAGCACACTCATGATCTTGGCAGGATTTAAATAGGTAAGAAATCTTTGCAAGGATTCTTCACAGAGCCGCTGCACCACCATATTCCCCTTGCCATCGCTTTGAGGGCTTTTGGCCTCAATGGCCGTTTCGCTGTCAAAGACCAATTCTGTCAGCAGCCGTTCCCCTTCCCCATCAATAAGCTGCTCCAAGGGGATAAAAGGCACATTCATGGCGGGCTTCTTCATGCCCACGGCCGCCACAATGCGGTATTCCTTGGCGATTTCCGCCAAACGCTCATCCAGATGCAGTACCCCCACAGGGATAACCTCGATGATCCGCCCCGCATGACGCAGGACATCTTCCACCAGTGCCTTTATCTTCATGGCAGCACCATGCCCGGAGGAACAAATGGTCACGATGGCTTCCTGTGTATTAATAGGCAATTCATGTGTATCAACAGCCTCATATCCCTTGAAACTCAGCAGCGATTCATAGATACTGTCGAGGTCCATACCCGCGATATCCACCTTGCGCATAGCCTCCAGGATCAATGGCGTGGATACCATATCGAGCGTACGCACGGGAATCTTCAGGCGTTCGGCCAGCAAAGCACCGATATTGCAGAGGGAACCCATATCCGCGAGAATCAGTACCCCCTTCTGGCATTCCATCCCCTTGAGCATCGCAGCCGTCTGTTCCAGTATATCCTGTGGATTGACCTCGAGCGGCATATCAATGGCAATGATATTCGTATCCACAGAGCTAAACAGACGCTTGGCCACATCCACCATCGAACTTGCCGTAGCCTTGCCATGGGTGGCCACGAGGATGATGATCTTTTCCTCCAGTTCATCATCGTCTGCTGATTCGAGCAGCAGGGCGATATACTCTATCTCTGCCTGTGGCACGGTCACATGATAGTGCTGTTCAATCAGGCCGCCGATTTCCTCGGCAACCCGCATATAATCCGAATCCTTAGGGATAGCACCTTCGATTTCCGTATAGGGAATCGTCTCCTGTGCCTTGACGCGCTTCAGGAATGCCGACAGATGCAGGCTGAAGGCATAGAGGAAGCGGTCGCGGTAGCTGCGGTTGAGCCGCTTCTGCACATAGAGGGAAATCTGCTCGGAAAAGTCCACCAAAGCCTCATCCACAATCTTCAGCAGACGTTCCCGCGTGGTCATATTGACCGAATGTTTCTTATTATATAGTTCCTTGACATAGACATTGACATCCGTGGCCACGATCTGCTTGATGAGCTCGTCGCTAATGCCCTCGCCCTTGAGGAGCGCGACCTTGTCCTCCACCACCTGATAGAGATTGAAGCCCTCGCGGCTGCCCTCATCGTCGAGCTTGAACTTGCCGCCCGGCGGTGAAACAAGCAAAGGCTCGCTGACATACTGCGTAAGTTCAGCCAATTCCTGCCGGTTAGCCGATAACGTCAGCAACCCATCCCGCACGCTAGGCGGCAGCATCCGGAAATCCGCCTCGATAAAGCTCGGATTGTCGATACCGTTGAGGAACGCCTGCGCGCAGAGCAATTTAATGTTGGATTTGAGCTGTCCCACATTGCCGCTGCCGATGCTGCCAATCAGTGCCTTGACGGCCTCCACGCTGATGCGCACGGGTTTCTTGACGCGCTGGGCCTCTTCCATGAATAGCAGCTTCAGGATATCGAGCTTTTCCTCCAACGTACGCTCTGAAAGCGGCTTGATCGTGATGATATTCGGAATGCGCCGCACAAATGTCTTGGTCAGCGCCGATTTTGGATCTTCCGTAGTTGCGCCGATGATCAGCACCTTGGCCTTACGGCTGCGGGTGGTTTCGCCCAAACGGTTGAACGTGCCCGTATCCATGAAATAGAAGATCATTTCCTGGCCTTCCGGCGGTAGGCGATGAATCTCATCAAGGAACAGGACGCCGCCATCGGCTTCTTCCACCAAGCCAGCCTTGGCCGTATCCGCACCGGTGAACGCCCCCTTGATATGACCGAACACATGGGAAATCAACAGCTGCGGATTGTTATAGTAATCGGCGCAGTTAAAGGTGATGAACGGCGCATCATCGCCGAAGCGCTTCATAGCCTTGCCATAGGCAAACATCATATGGGCAAAGAGCGTCTTGCCGACGCCGGTCTGGCCAACAATCAGGGTATGCAATCCGTCCGGCGGATAGAGGATGGCAGCTTTACCCTGTTCGACCTGCCGCTTGAGGCTCTTGTCCGCACCAATCAGCCGGGCAAAAGGATTGACTTCTTCATCTTCCGTCACAAAGAGCCGCTTGCACTCCTCCACATCTCGGAACTGCAACGGCCCCTGCCCCAATTCACTGCCTAAGCTTTCCGCCAGTGTCTCCTTATCAAAATACCGCACCGGCCGGCCTGTGAATTTCACGATCCTGTCCTGCCGATGTAATTCATTCAATTCTTTGGATACATTGTTCCGCAAGATGTCCAGTTCTGAGGCAATCTCCTGGGCATCAAAGCCAACCTGACCGGTCAATTTCTGCCCGGCCAAAGCTGCCGATCTTTCCTTTATATATTGATAAATCCGCTCGCTGCGTTTCAATGTGTATCACTCCCCTTCGATACTCTTTGTACATCATATAACAGAGTATCAAAAATGGCAAGAGCAACCGCCAGGAGGAAGTTTTGCCTATGGCAAAACCAGGACAACGGCGTTATAATTAGGTAGAGAAAATTTTAGGAGGAGTCTTCCCATGTATCTTCGCTATGCTCTGATGCCCGTTCTTACCGCAGTCTGCCTGCTGCTGCCGGCCTGCGCCTGGGGAAGCGGACCGGCAGCCCCCGTGGCCCAGCGCACCATTACCGGACGTCCGGATTTCCCCGGCGAAATGCCTGGCCCCATCAACAAGAAAGCCATCCAATCCGTCCATTTCCGTTATGAACCCGCCTTTGAGGAACCCATGATGGCCGTGGATATCACGCCAGATACCGTCACCATTATGGGGCCGGCAGAAGCCACGCAGGAACAGATGGCCGCCTTCATCAAAAAACGCAATCCCAATCCCAAGACCAACTGCACGGTGGAAGAAATGGTAAGTTTTTACTATCAGGAAGCCGGCGCCGAAGGCGTACGCCCTGACGTGGCCCTCTGTCAGGCCCTGAAAGAAACCGGCTTCTTTGCCTACGGCGGGGACGTGGCACCGAAGCAGAACAACTTCTGCGGTTTGGGTGCCACGGGCAACCACGAGCCCGGCTACAGCTTTGCCACACCGCAGCTCGGCGTGCGTGCCCATATCCAGCACCTGCTGGCCTATGCAAAATACAAACCGCCCGGACAGAAACTGGTCGATCCCCGCTATCAGCATGTGGTGAAGAACCGCCCGGACCTCCATGGCAAGGTATTGACCTGGACGAAACTCAATGGCAACTGGGCCGTTCCCGGGAAGAATTACGGTCAGGAAATCCTGATGCTCTGGCGTGAAGCCCAGGCCCCAGACGGCTCCACAGCGGCACTGAATGCCGCCCAGAAAAAAGTCAGCCAGGCCCCCGACGAGGCCATCAATCTCATCTATCGCGGCATTGTCTACTATAACCGTGATGACTTCCAGAACGCCCTGGCCGATTTCACCGCTGCCCGCAAATTTAGCCCGGAATCCGGCGAGGCACTCTTCAATCTGGCGCTGACCAGCGAGAAGCTCGGCGATAAGAAAGCCGCCCGCAAGGCCTACGACGAACTGCTGAAACTCCAGCCCAATACCAACCAGGCCTGGTATAACCGGGCACTCCTGCGCTATCAGGCCAAAGATTACGATGGTGCCATCGCCGATCTGCGCCAGCTGCTCACCATCGAAGAACGTTCTGCCGATGCCCAGAACCTCATCGGTCTCTGCCATATCGCCCAGAAAAAATATGACGAAGCTTGGAAGGATTTCGCAGCGGCCGGCAAGATCAATTCCGCCAATATGAATGTACTGGCCAATCAGTTTATTATCATGGCATGTTTGAAATAAACGCGGTATAATATAGAAAAAACTATTTGTGTAAAAGGAGACTTTATCATGGCTTTTATCGAACCCGCTCCCATTCAGGCCACCAACAAGGCCGACGGCAATGGCACCATCACGATCGTCAAACTCTTGACACCAGCTGAACTCGACGGCAAATGCGACATGTATGCCAAGGTCATCATCCCGCCCCTTTGCTCCATCGGCGTCCATGAGCACCACGGCAACACGGAGACCTACCACATTCTCTCCGGCACGGCCCTCTACAATGACAACGGCACGGAAGTAACCCTCGGCGCCGGCGCCACGACCTTCTGCCCAGACGGCGAAAAACACGGCATCGCCAACCCGTCCAAGACAGAAGACCTTGTATTCATGGCTTTGATTATCAAAAAATAATTTTTTAAACCTACAAAAACAGGCAATGAACCGGATATTTCAACTAGTTCATTGCCTGTTTTCTTACTGAAAATAATTTTACTCGAGTATTGTACAGATTAAATAAAAAAATATGTTCGCAGCGTTGCGGAATAAATATCTTCATCACATTTATATCGCGCTTACTCATCTTCTATCTACCAACTTAGCACTTAATCGCGGACATCACCTGAAATTTGGCGCAGAAATTTCCTATACCATGCTCCGGTCCAAAATCTGTTTTTTCCTCACAGGCATGCAAGGCCCGCAGTGCCGCATAGTTCTGCGCAAGTTCTTTTGGCCGTTTGTCTTTCAGCGTAAAGATATACTGCCAGCCATATTCACGGCATTTCCTCATCACAGGCTCTGTTGCATAAAGACCATCCCCCTGCAGACAGACAGGCAATCGCGGATATTCTTTCTTCAGTCTTTCCATCAGCCGTTTGGCTGCACGCTGTTCACAGTCCTGTTTCGTGACATGTTTATCTTCATTCTCAATAAATTCTGTGCCTATACTCAGAACCAGCGGGCCTACTACCAGTTTTGCTTCCAAAATTTTATGGTAATAGATGGTTTGTTCTTTGCCATCCCGAAGTTTCCGCCTGCATACAAGGTCATGCTCACAATGGCGTTCAGAAAAGTACCATCCAGCACAACAGGCCAGTATTTTTCTAAAAACCGAAAATTATCAAAGGTTCGGCTGCGTATCAGGTGACGAATCATTTTGCACGCGGTTCTGACATTTGGTTGAACCATGTGCAGAGTTCAGCGAAAAAAGTGATAGCTGATTTTCATAAAGTCCACAATACCCCGGTCGTGCTTATGGATTAACCGCTTTTGTGCTTTTCTAAGCCAATCTCTGCGTTTCAGCATGAATAAAACCTCCTTTGCGAAAAAATTCTTTTTCTTAATTTTAACGCATAGGAGGTTTCGTGGACTATTTAGTGCAGAATTATTTTATTCCGCAGGACTGGTAAAAAAATAAAAAAATTCTGACATAAACAGGAAATTATCTTCATTATGTCGTAAAAACAGTATTGAAGGAATATAATGTTTTGGACATGGAGATAGTAAATCATGCGCAGAACATACAGTATATACATGGGTCAACCCCCCCACTTAACGCTTCGCGTTTGAAGTGGGGGCTTACAGCTCGGTAAAACATAGGTGCTAACGGCATCGCAAGATGTCTCCCTAAAGCCGGCCGCATCGTCGGGCAGTTGACAATGCCCGCTTTACCAAGGAGATTTACTCCGAGGTAGTTGTTATTCTTTCATAGCGAGGATTATTGTCCCCAGAAACCCACATGGTTCCGAGCAATTGGATGTTCATTGCGCCGATACGGTCATCGTTAGATTTGTAACCACACTGGCAGCTATATAAGTGTCTATAGTGGTCACGATTTTCCTTATGGATTGTACCGCATTTAGGACAACGTTGAGAAGTGTATTTAGCAGATACTTTCAGGACTTCGGAACAATTTTCATGGGCTTTGTAGGTCAGAAATTGCTCTAACTGGTAAAAACTCCAACTCCGCAAATCATAATTCTGTTTTGCGGTTCTGGACAAGTTTGACTCCTCAAAGCTGACACCAGTTAAATCCTCAAGTACGAAAAGAGTATCCTTACCGTATTTCTCAACGAGTGTCTTAGAAATCTGATGATTTACATCGGACATCCAACGGTTCTCTCGCCCAGAAATGGCTTTGAGTCTACGCTTTGCGGATTTAGTCCCTTTGGATTGGAGTTGCTTACGAAATTCCTGGAACTTGTGGCGTTTAGCAGCAATCTTCTTGCCAGAGACGAACTCGGTTTTACCATGTTCGTCGTAACTGACTGTCAGGAATCGTAGCCCACGGTCAATACCGACGACATGGCGGACGTTCTCCTTTTGGAAGTCTTCAACGGTTTTGGTGACGGGAATATGGAGATACCATAATCCTTTGAGCTCGACCAGTTTGGCTGTGCCAAGCTCGTAAGAACCATCAAGATATTCTGCAAAATGTTCGCCTTCAAAGGTGCATTTGGTCCTCTTGCCAAGGGTATTGATGGATAAAGTCTGTCCGTCGTCAACGAAGCTGTAATCACGGTTGCGAACTAGGTCTGCCTGAGGTCGGCTAAAGAATACAGGTTTCCAAAGCCATTCCAAAGTTCTGGTGATATACTGCCAGTTACCGTCTTCGTCCTTATATTTGTAAGTATTTTGAAAGAGCTGCTGTTTGACGGTCTTATATCTGGCGATAGCGGTTTTGATAGAAGACTGAGCTAATTGTGATTTAAGGCCAAATCGGCCGCGAAGCTCGCTGTATAGTTCTCTATTGAGGCCTTGGTAAGCCAAGTTGAATTGATTGTCAAAGATATGTTGCGACACGAAGTTACAAGCCTGACGATACTGTTCGGTCATTTGACGGAACAGAGTCTCTTGTTCAGGTGCAACATGTATACGAAGTTTTATTGTTTTAGTTAGGTTGGACATTTTTCTCACCTGCCTTTCTAAGGCGTATATTACTTCATCAAAAATATTATATCTTATATTTTGCTGAAAATCTAGTATTGAGAAAGGAGGGAGCGGGCAGGAGACCCCGACTTATAGAAGTCGGGGTCTCCTGCCCGCGATAAGATGAACTATAATCGGAAAAAGTGTTGGGGAGCTGTTGTTATCGTATTCATAGGGGCTGTTTTGGCGGCAGGCTACGCCATAGGAGATTATTTTGTTGATTATGCTCTGAAGCGCGGCAACGAGACAGATCCGTTGGCGCCTCCTGCTGCCTGCGTCAATATTCTTGACAAGAGCAGGGAAATGCCTGAAGAACCGGCGGTGCCAACGGAAGAGTGGCGTATGACCATGCCGGATGGCAGGAATGTAGTGGCAGTAAGCTATAGGCCAGCCCAAACGGGGCACCGCTGGGTTATACTGGCCCATGGCTATGGCAGGGACCACCGTTATGTCCGGGATTATGCCGAGGTTTATCTGAAGCAGGGGTATCACGTGCTTTCTCCGGATCTATGCGCCGCCGGGGAAAGTGAAGGGCAGTACATTACCATGGGGGTCAAGGAAAGCGAGGAAATTGCCAAATGGGCGGCTAAAGTCAAGGAATCCGATGAGAATGCAGAAATTGTATTGCACGGAATATCTATGGGGGCTGCCACGGTAATGCTGGCAGCGGGCAGATACGAAATGCCGGGACTGGCAGCCGTCATAGAGGACTGCGGCTATACCAGCGCCTACGATATGTTTACAAATCAACTGGACGTTATCTTTGGCCTGCCGGAATTCCCCATTATGACATGCGTAGACATTGTAAGCGGCATTAAAACCGGGGTGAAAGTGTCAGACGCCGCCCCCATAAAGGCGGTTCCCGGCATCAAGGTTCCGATTATGTTCATCCATGGGACGGCGGACAAAATGGTGCCGCCTTCTATGATGGATAAGCTGTACAATGCCTGCCCTGCTCCCAAGAGTAAATTTATCGTAGAAGGAGCAGGACATGGGGATGCGATGACAGTGGCCGGAAAAGAGTATTGGGAGGCTGTTTTCAGCTTTTTGGATTCCCTATGTCCGTGAGGCCATTCGCGCCGGTAAGAGCGCCCGGGAAATACGTTCCATGTGGCGCCGCGATGTAGAGAGATGAAGGCTTTTGCTCGATAAGTTTTTACTGGAATCGATGGATTAGGAGGGATTTTTGTGACAGAAGCGGAAAAACTGGATGCGGGGCTTGAATACGATTTCACGGAGCCGGAAGTGCGCGGACGAAAGTTCCGTGCTGTCAAGGGGTGCCAGAAGCTCAACGGCATAGACATGACAGAAACGGCGGCAAGGGAGGCTGCAATTCGGGAACTTTTCGGGAGTGCGGGAAAAAGCCCGGTGGTTCTTCCCACCTTTCATTGCGACAATGGGGGAAACATTCATGTCGGGAACAATTTCTTTGCCAATTATAATGTGACTATCCTCGACAATAGAGAAGTACGAATCGGAGATAATGTGATGATAGGACCGCATACGCTTATTGCCACAGTGGGGCACCCGTTGTCCCCGGCAAAGCGTCGTATGCACTGTGCCATAGCAAAGCCTATTCGTATTGGCAATGATGTGTGGATTGGCGGTAATGTGACGATTATGCCGGGACTTACAATTGGGAATAACGTGGTTATTGCGGCTGGTGCTGTCGTTACTAAAGATGTGCCGGATAATTCATTGGTGGCTGGAGTACCAGCCAAAAAAGTCCGTGATTTGGAAAATGATGTTTTTGAATGATGTGGAGCATGAACACTCTATAGCAACAAGACAAAGGGGGAATGAATATGCCAAAAATGACAGGAAAACGCTCGTTTTTATTTTTGCTGACAATTGGTTTTTTGTGCAGTTTGGTTTATGCGTCAGTTGCGCAGGCGGCAGAAATTCTCAGAGAGGTAGTTCCTTTAGAACGTAATCATGTGGCCTTGCATTTGGAACGCTATATAGAACAGGATGGGCAGTCGAAAAAACCAATCCTGTTCGTACATGGCGTGACTTTTTCCTCCCATGAGTTCGATGTCAATTATAAAGATTACAGCTTGGCGAGATATTTTGCCAAGCATGGTTATGAAGTATGGCTGCTGGATATTGCAGGATTTGGCCATTCAGAGGCGGTCAAGGATGGTTTTATGCCGGACTCAGATTATGCGGCAGAGGACATAGAAGCGGCTGTGCGCTGCATTTTGGCGCGAAATAACCTTTCCTCCATGGATGTTTTAGGTTGGAGTTGGGGGACTGTGACCAGCGGGCGCTTTGCTGCACGTCACCCGGAACTGGTGCATCGTCTTGTGCTGTATGCTCCTATTTTCGTTGGCATGGGCGAAAAGGCAGTTAAGGAGCCGTTCCATCACAATACATGGGGAAGTGCGGCCTCTGATTTTCAGAGAAAAGCTGATGGAAGCATCGATTTTGATATCGCAGAAGAGCTTCTTGTCAATACCTACATTGCCAATGCTTGGCATTATGACCGGGACAGCAGCCCTAACGGAGGAAGACGGGATTTATTGGTCAGTGATAATGTAAGGCTGATACCTATGGAAAGTATCAATGTTCCTGTGCTGATTATTGCCGGTTCTAAAGACCAATATGCGTCCCCTGCCCTATGCAAAGAAGCATTTGCAATGCTATCCAATAGGGATAAGTCTCAGCTCGTAATTATTGATGGTGGTGGTCATGCTATGGTCATGGAAAAACCATATTACAAGAAGTTTAGGGAAAATGTGCTGAGATTTTTGCAGGCAAATTAAGGAGAATTTTTATTAAAATGATGATAACTATGCCCCCGTCACCGGACCACCATCCCAAAGCATAGAAAAAGGCCGCTAGTCAAGAATATAAATCTTGATATGCTCCCTATTAGGTAGACAGAAGAAATAATAAAACTGTCTGCTTGATAGGGAGCATTTTATGTACAAGAAGAGATTATCACCCGAAGAGAAAATCCACTTCATTGAAAAGTATAAACGTGGAGAGGGCAGTTATGCCTCCATAGCCGCGGATGCAGGCGTTGACAGCAGATCCTTCAGGCAATGGGTTCGTAACTATGATGCTTGCGGCCCGGATGTATTCTTCAAACGACATCATCAGCGCTATTCTGTTGA
>NZ_FNJQ01000021.1 GCF_900104055.1 Pseudoselenomonas ruminantium | reverse complement strand
AGAAGATGCACATGGTCTGGCATGATTTCCATTTCGATTACATCGACTTGGATTTCTTCACAGATTGACTTGACCAGCTCCTTTAGTCTGGTGTCAACGCCATTGACCAACACTTTTCTGCGGTACTTGGGACAGAACACTATATGGTACTTACATGAATATACGATATTGTGGCTTGAATGATATTTTATTTCTCCCATGTTTGTATTATACAACTTTAAGAAAGATAATACAACACAAGTTAAAAAGTAATTGTCCACCTTCAATTACTTACGTAAATACGGTGGACACGCCTTATATCCCCATAACTAAAGTTAGGGGGGTTACGGCATTTTGGATAACAGACGATGATTGAAAAAGGAGCATTGACCATGAACAACAGCGAGGAAAAACAATTACTGTTTGCGTTTGAAACGATGATTAATACAGCGGATGAAGCTTTGGCGGAAAAACTGATTGCTCCAAATGCCATCTTTTACGCACCGACGCAGTCGGAGCCGTTGGTGGGGCCAAAGGGATATCTGACGATTGTGCACATGATGCGGTCGGCGTTTTCCGATGTAACATGGCATTTGGAGGACTGCGTGACAGAACTGGGGAAAATCGCCGTATGCTGGACCTGTACGGGAACGCATGATGGTGATTTTATGGGACAGGCGGCTACGGGCAAGAAGTTCAAGGTTCGCTGCATGAACTTTTACCAAATAAAAAACAGCCAGTTCGTTTCGGATACTGGCTGTCCTGATATTTTCGGTATTCTTATGCAGATAGGGCTGATGCCTGTTTGAGTTTCTATGTTATGTTCCGGGATGGGATGGGGATACATACTTGAGAAATGTTACGGTACTACGGAAGGCCATACTTCTAATAATATAAATTTTGCAGGGAGGAAATCATCATGAAACTGTTTTTAGGCAAAAAAGTCGGCGTGAGCAAAGAGGAGAAGGCACTTTCTTATTACAAATTCTTTGAGCGGGATATGGCGAACATCCCGGCGGAGAAAATCGCTCTTCTGGATGCGCCGCAGGAAAAGTCCGCTGTGCCTTTTGAAGAGAAAAACCTCTATTTGGCAGGGAAAGACAAGGACTATGCTCAGGTTGGCTACGGCACGGCGGCAAATGGCACCGGCTTTGTCTGCAACGAAACCTATATGCCAGGTGTCACACCGGAAATGCTGGACTGGTGGTTCCCGTGGCACAGCGTAGGCTCGGATTTGCGCTATAAGATTTGGGATCCAGAAGACCATTATTTTGCTCGCGCCGATAAAGCGGATTATGTTTGTGACCCCAATGTGCCGGTCAACGAAAAGACATGGGGAGTTAATCATTATATTTTGGAGGATGTGGGTGGTGGCCCCGGCTTTTTGAAGATTTGCTTCAAAAGCCCTGCTGATTTTGGTTTCGAAACTTCTCTGATTGGCAAGGAAAACTGCGCATCCCTTGTTTGCGGCATCGGTGATGGCTCCTGCGCGGCGGCGATGGCGCATAAATGGTATCCTTATCAGGACGGTGTGATGCTGTGTTCCCGTTTTTGGATCGGCTACGGCGTGGTGGACGGGGAGATTCGCTGCACTCTGCCTGATGGTGCGAAAGTTCCCGTGGAAGTGTCCAAAGGCTTATTTGCCCATAATATCAAAGAGTTTACCAATCTGGCTGCAATCCTGCCGGAAGTTTACGCCGAGAACAAGGATAATTTCTGAACATGAACATTCAGCAGCTACGATATTTCCTTGTCTTGGCCGATACATTGAGTTTTACCAAGACGGCGGAAAAATACTACATCTCTCAGACAGCGGTTTCCAATCAAATCAAAGCCTTAGAGGAAAAACTGGGCGTGCAGCTTTTTCAGCGGGATAATCGTAAGGTTATTCTCACCCCGGCAGGAAAAGTCTTTGTCAAGGAAGCCAAAAGCATCATCACGAGAATCGAGGAGGCTGTCCAGCATACCAAGGATGCCGCCGAGGGATTCGCCGGAGAAATCCATGTGGGCTACCAATGGGGCTTTGAGCGTACCGTCTTTCCGAGAGTTCTGCAGGATTTTCAGTACGAATACCCAAACATTGAAATCCTTATCGAACGGGATGAAGTGGCAGCCTTATATGATGGGGTGATGGAAGGAAAGTATGATATTATTTTCAATCTGCCCCTGCCCGGCAAAAAGAAGTCCGGGCTGAAAGAAATGGTGCTTGCCCGTTATCCGCTGTATGTAGCAGTACCGCCCCAGCATCCTTTTGCAGAGTTCCATTCCCTGAAAAGGGAGCAGCTGGCAGATGAGATATTCATTTCCTATCGGCAAAATGCTCTCAGCGAATATGACCCCACACAGGCCATTCTGGCTGATTTTGCGGATGTCGGCCTCGTTCCGAATATAAACTTCCAGCATCAGGCCATAGAAAGTATTTTGCTGTTTGTGGCGTTGGGCAAGGGAATCACCATCGTTCCCGAGTATTTCCTGCCATGCGCTCCGGCAGGAATCAATCTGCTGTTTATTCCGTTGGAGGACAGCGCGCTCCCCGCCGAAGTGGCTGCTATCTGGCAGGAAAAAAATACCAACCCGGCGCTTGATAAGTTCGTGGAGTGCATACAAAAGGATTAGCTTTATGTCGCTTTTGAGTGTTGGTATTCTTGCGGTGTTATCGTCATTCCGGTGGGACTTTCCTGCGTCACCATTGGTATGTATATGCACGCAGTACACCCGGAGATCAGCCCGCTTCTCGCCCTGCCGGTTTTCTTGCCTTCTTCGCACTCGCATAAAAAATCATTGACATATCGCGAAAACAAGATATAATATGAGCATGAACACATTAGAAATTTACAAAGCCTTGGCGAACGAAATACGTTTGAATATCATGGAATGGTTGAAAGAGCCGGAAAAGCATTTCCCACCGCAAGGACTGCATCTACCGGATGGCAGCACATGGACAGGAGGCGTGTGTGTCGGCAGCATTCAGGAGAAAGCGGGGATTTCCCAGTCCACGGTGTCCCATTATCTTGACATTCTTCAGCGTGCTGGGCTATTGAAAGCCGAGCGCATAGGCAAGTGGACATACTACCAACGCAATGAAGAAACAATCCGTGAATTTGGCGAGTATGTCAAGAGCAATCTGTAAAAGGGCAGAATCAACTGCCCTTTTCTAAGAAATAGTTATATCTAAAAAAAGCGATATATAGATTTATTAAGGAGTGTTGTATCATGCATTTTGCCAGTACCGTTGTACGTCCGCCTTATGAGGCAAACAGTGTTTTCCTGCAAATAACGTCCGGTTGTTCCCATAATGCCTGCCGGTTCTGCACCTACTACAAGGATGCGCCCTTTGGCGTATCGCCATTGGATGAGGTCAAAGAGGATTTGCAGGAACTCAAGGAGTATGGCGTATCTTTCCCACGCATCTGGCTGCAGGGCGCCGCCCCCTTCCTGCTGACTTTCGATAAGTTGAAAACCGTTGCCGAGCTTATCCACGAATACCTGCCTTTTGTCCAGTCCATCGGAGGCTATGGTCGTGTGGACAGCGTAAAGAACAAGTCGGTTGAGCAAATCAAAGAACTTCACCGGATGGGGTATGACCGTCTCGTATTTGGCATTGAATCCGGCGATGATGTTGTGTTAAAACGCATGAACAAAGGTTATGAAGCAAAGGATATCGTGGAACAGCTGGGAAAACTGACGGAGGCAGGCATGGATTATGCCGTCATTTTCCTGAGTGGTCTTGGCGGTCACGGCTACGGTCTTTCCCATGCGGAAAAAACAGCAGAAGTTATCAACCAGCTCACGCCGTTTCGGGTTATGGCGGCAGGGCTTACTCTTTTTCCCGATACCCCGCTCATGGAAGACGTGAAAAACGGTACTTTTGTTGAAGCCACGGAAGCCGAACGAATTGAAGAACTTCAGACGTTTTTGCGTAAATTGACGATAGAAACGACCATAGATGCGACTAATGCTTCCATCATCACGCCTATCTATGGGCAATTGCCGAATGACAAGCAAAAGATGCTCGATACTCTGGAAACTATCTTTCGACGTTTCGGAGAAGAAGGCTTGCGTTCTCGGCGGGAAAATCTCCGCATGATTTAATTCGCTGTATGAATTTTTACCAACAAAACAAAAACAGTCAGTTCTTTCGGATACTGACTGTTTTTTATTTATCCTCAAACAGACCGAGATGCTATCTGTTTGAGTTTTTTTATATTTACTTTGCCTTACTACATAAGAGAATCACCCTCCACAAATCATTTCCGCGCATAACTCCCGTATCATGCGGGCAAATTCCTGCGCCACGGGAGTCAGATCGGCTAAATCATAAGCAAGGAGGCCAATCTGTGTGTCAAGCGGCGGCTGTATTGGACAAATACGCAGGTTATGCGAAATCGAGGAAAGAGTGAACTTGGAGATAAGCCCCACTCCGTTTCCTTCTTCCACCATGCGCACCACGGTTTGGGCAGTCTGAACGAGCAGACTGCGGCTAAAATCAATCCCATGTCCGGCAGGCAAACGCTCTGTCACAGTTTCCATTCCGGCACGACACAGAATCATATGGTCTGCAGCTTTGCTTATCTCTATGATTCCTGTCTCGGAATCCAGCGGCAATATGCCCACCATTTCATCCCTAATGAGAATTTCGGCATCCAAGTTGCCGAAAGGCGCGTAAGTAATGGCAAAGTCAACGGCGTGTTCCTCTACCATCTTTTGCACGGCAAGGGGATTGTCCTCCTTGATTTCCACCGTTACATAGGGATAAGTCTCCCGATATTGCCGCAGCACTTTGGACAGCAGCGCCGTGGTGGTCACGGGGACGGAAGCAATGCGAAGTTTGCCGCCGATGAAATTGTTTTCCCGAAAAGCCGTCTGGCGGATGCGGTTCTCCAAGTCCTCCATTTGCCGTGCCAAAAGGAGGATTTTTTTTCCCGCTTCCGTGGGTATCATGCCGTATTACCAAGTGGATGTGGCAAGCGCGCTTCACACGGCCAAGCTCGTATTGCCGGATCAGATAGCCAGGGGCAGCGGTGCGATTATTTTCACAGGCGGCGGCCTTGCTCTCTATCCCATGGCCGAGTACACTTGCATCTCCATGGACAAAGCGGCGCTTCGGGCGCTTGCCTTTGCCTTGTCACAGGAGGTGAAGGAGCAAGGCGTTTATGTGGGTGTCGTCACCATCATGGGCAGCATTGCCCCCAATACCCACTATGACCCCGCCGACATTGCGGAAAAATATTGGGAGCTTTACGAAAAGCAGGAGGATGTGGAGTATGTTTTCAAATGAGACACAGGAAAATCCCCTGTTTGAATTGGCGCGTCAGCGCCGTTCCGTTCGTCGCTACACGGGGGAGAAAGTTTCCGATGATGTGGTGCGGGAAATTTTGAAGATTGCGCTTCTGGCTCCGTCCTCCTGGGGCAGGCATCCCGTGGAATTCGTGGTGATTCGTGACAGGGATACCATTGAGGCGGTTGCCCGCTGCAAGCGCATGGGCGCGGGGCCGCTTCCCACGGCAGATGTTGCCATCGTGGTCATGGCCGATACAGCAGACTGCGAACTTTGGATAGAGGATGCGGCGGTGGCCTCCACATACATTTTGTTGGCCGCAGAGCAGTTTGGCGTGGGCGCTTGCTGGATTCACATGAGAAATCGGCAGTCCCAATGAAAAAGGCTGCACTTTTACCGCGCTGAAGGAAGTTGCTGACAAGCTGGGCGAGCTTAATGTGGAGTCCGAAATCCTCTGGCTTGGCAAGAAGCCGATGCAGGACTGCATTGCCTGCTACAAATGTCAGGAAACGGGAAAATGTGTGTTCAATGACCTTGTAAATGAAACCACTGCCAGATGGGACGAATTTGACGGCATGGTTGTTGGCTCACCGGTTTACTACGGCGGCCCGAACGGGCGGCTCACGAGTTTTCTCGATCGCTTCATGTTCAGTGCAAGCGGACGGTTCGCAGGAAAGATTGCCGCAGCTGTGGTGTCCTGCCGTCGCGGGGGAGCATCGGCGGCATTTACGCGGCTCAATATGTATTTTCAGATGACCAATATGGTGGTAGCGACCTCCCAATACTGGAATCAGGTACACGGCTTCACGCCGGAAGATGTCGCCAAAGATGCCGAGGGACTTCAGACCATGCGGACGCTGGCACAGAATATAGCGTGGCTTTTGAATGGAATCAAAGCCGGAGGCGCACCCCCGGAATACGAGAAGATTACGCATACACATTTCATACGCTGAGGCACAGGGGAGGATTCCAGTATGAACGAGACGATGAAGAACATTCTTGAGCGCAGAAGCATCCGCAAGTACAAGCCGGACAGAGTGTATTACGTTTGAGCGGAAACGCACAAGGCGGTATCCGTTGTCGCAGAAAGTGTTGCAAAATGAAACCATCAAGGAAATCGCCCGGCGGCATGGCAAGACATCCGCTCAGTACCGACCTGACGCGCACAAACGTAGTCTTGTCTGCGGCGGGAGATGCGCCTATTTCTCGAGGTCAGAACATAAATCTCATTTCCTCGCAGGGGGCGCTGAGCTATGGCAGCCAGACAGCAGGGACGTTGAGGCAGGGCGGCAAGTACCGCTATCAGACCGGCTCCCATGTGGATAGCCGCGGCTTCAGCGGCATTCTTGGCGTCGCCAGGGAAATCAAAAAGGACAGAGGGACATTGCTTTATGGCCTGGTGGGAGAATACGGAAAAGGCAGCTATGACAGCTATTACGGGCATATGAACGGCGAAGGGGATAGCGACTATGCTGGAGGTGCACTATTTGTCCGCTTGAAGGAAAACAGAGGCTTGTATTACGAGGGGAGTCTCCGTGCCGGCAGAACCAAGGCAGATTATAGTTCCCGCAATTTTACGGGCTATGAGGGAACAGCCGTTGGCTATGATACCAGCAGTAATTACTGGGGGGCGCATCTCGGAATGGGCAAGGTTCTCAGGCTGGCGGGGGACAATGAGCTGGATGTTTTCCTCAAATATTTTTACAGCCGTACAGCAAGGGCTATATTGGTGCTTACTACGAGCGCGAATTTGCTGGGGATGCCAGAGCCACAATAGCAGGGTACAGTACAGCTGTTCCCAGTCTCAAGGGAAATCGGGGGATATTTGAGCTCGGCTGGCTGTATCAGCCACGAAACAGCAATCTTACGCTGAATTTGGGGGCAACCGCAGCCTGTGGCAATAAAAGAGGCGCTACGGGCAGTCTGGGACTGATGTGGAAATTTTAGAATGACACACAAAAATGAATTACTTCAAAATGAGCAAAGAACTTGCATGAGCAGGCAGGACTTTTAGCGCTCGTATGGAATTCAAATATAGGGATAGCTGTGTATTTCTGTGTAGGAGGAAGAGCGCATCATGAAAGACTTGCATCGAGCTGTGGATGTCATGCATCACCCGCATCAGTATTCGGATCTGGAACTTGTGGAAGCCCTGGACGCCATTCAGGAGAGTCCCCTGAAACCGATTTACAAGGAATACTATAAAAGATTGTATAAACGCATCCTGGAATGCAAGGAAAAGAATAAGGATGTTGTCGGGCAGATTGGTTATTTTGGTGGATAAAGGATAGTATTATGAACATGCACGAAATATTTTACTGGTATCTAGCAATCATCAACATAGTGGTCCTGGTAGTTTACGGCGGCGATAAGCTCTTTGCTAAGCTGGACAGTTGGCGGGTGCCGGAGAAAGTACTGCTGTTGTTGGCCCTCTTGGGTGGCAGCATCGGGGCTTTGCTGGCTATGCAGGTTTTCCGGCATAAGACGAGGCATCTGAAATTCCGTTACGGCGTGCCGGTGATCCTGCTGCTGCAGGTGGCAGGTTTGGTATATCTGCATTGGAAATGAACGCATACTGCACATGGCTTGAAGGTTATGTGCAGTTTTTTGTTCCTTGACATATACCGTGTGGGGGTATAATATACCTATATGGGGTATATATTGTATCGTTGAGGAGGTTCCCATGGAAAAATGCTGTTGTGCAGAAGTCAGGCATAAATATCGTGATAAGGAAGGCAAGGAATACAAGGGGCTGATATCCCGGCTGAACCGTATTGAAGGGCAGGTGCGCGGCATCCGTCGCATGGTGGAAGAAGACCGTTACTGTGTGGATATCATGACGCAGGTCGGCGCCATTCAGGCGGCTTTGGGGGCGTTCAACAAGGAACTTTTGGCGCAGCATATCCATAGCTGCGTGGTTCATGATATTCGTGAAGGCGATGATCAGGTCGTAGATGAGCTGATTACGCTTTTGGGAAAAATGGTACGTTGACAGGTGGTGTGACTTATGAGAAAAGAACACTTTGACATCACCGGCATGACTTGTTCGGCTTGTTCGGCGCGCGTGGAGAAGGCGGTAGGCCGACTGCAGGGGACAGCGGAGGTCAGTGTCAATCTCCTGACCAACAGCATGCAGCTGGCCTATGACGAAGCGGTGCTCAATACAGAGCAGATCATTCGGGCCGTAGAACAGGCAGGCTATGGTGCCAGTGTCAAAGGAAAAAAGGCAGAAGCGTCCATGCAAGCCAAAACCGCTCCTTTGGAACGGGAGGTTGCGGCCATGCGGTACAGGCTGTTATGGTCGGTGGTGTTTCTCTTGCCGGTCATGTTCATTGCCATGCATCAGATGGTCCTGGGCTGGCTGGGAATTCCGGTGCCGGCTTGGCTGCAGGACCTCTTTGCCGGTCCGGAAAATGCCATTACCTTTTCTTTTGCCCAGTTCCTGCTGATCCTGCCCATCATGTATCTCAACCGGAAGTATTATAGCAACGGCTTCCGTAATCTCTGGCAGGGGGCGCCCAATATGGACAGCCTGGTCGGCATGGGCTCGATGGCTGCGGCACTCTTTGGTGCCTTCGCCGTTTTCCGCATGGGGTGGGGGCTCGGTCATGGTGAGCTGGCATTGGTGGCAGAATACAGCCGCAATCTCTATTTTGAATCGGCAGGGATGATCGTCACGCTGATTACCGTGGGCAAATTCCTGGAGGCCAAAGCCAAGGGCAGGACCGGTGAAGCCTTGGCCAGACTGATGGAACTGGCTCCGCAGACAGCCACTGTCCTGCGGGATGGGCAGGAATTGTCCCTGCCAGTGGCAGATTTATTGGTCGGGGATGAGATCATCGTGCGTCCTGGAGAGCGGCTGCCGGCCGATGGAACGGTGCTTGCCGGGCAGACCAGTATCGATGAATCTGCACTCACTGGCGAAAGCCTGCCAGTGTTCAAGCAACCGGGCGATAAGGTGACGTCGGCCACGCTTAACAAGACAGGCGCTATCCACTTCCGGGCGGAGAAGGTCGGCAGTGATACGGCCATCAGCCAGATCATCCGGCTGGTGGAGGAAGCCAGTGCGAGCAAGGCTCCTATGGCCAGATTGGCTGACCGGATTGCCGGCATCTTTGTGCCGGTGGTCATCCTGATTGCGCTTGCAGCGGGTGGTATCTGGCTGGCCGTGGGTGCAAGCGTGGAATTTGCTTTTTCCATCGCTATCTCCATCCTGGTTATTTCCTGTCCCTGCGCCTTGGGGCTGGCTACGCCCGTGGCTATCATGGTGGGTACCGGCAAGGGCGCGGAAAATGGCATCCTCATCAAATCCGGTGAGGCGTTGGAAATTGCGCAGGCCGTGGATACCGTGGTGCTGGATAAGACGGGAACCATTACCGAGGGCAGGCCGCAGGTTACGGATATACTGGCGCTGTCTGTGCCGGAGGCAGAGCTTTTATCCCTGGCTGCAGGGCTGGAGAAAAACAGCGAGCATCCACTGGCCGAAGCAGTGCTGGCTTATGCGCAGGCAAAGGGGATCACGCCTGCAGGAATAAGTGATTTTCAGGCCGTGGTCGGCCGTGGCCTGCAGGGCAGTGTCCAAAATGCGTTATGCCTGGCTGGCAATGAGGCTTTCATGACAGAACAGGGCGTGGATATCTTGGACTGCCAGCAGGAATTGAGGCGGTTGGCAGATGAGGGCAAGACACCGTTGCTCTTTGCAAGAGAGCGAAAACTATTGGGCATCATCGCTGTGGCAGACAAAGAGAAGGAATCCAGTGTACAGGCTATCGGGCAATTGACGGCAATGGGGCTGGAGGTCATCATGCTGACCGGAGACAATGAGCGCACAGCTGAAGCGGTGCGCCGGCGTCTGGGAATCACACAGGCCATCGCTGGGGTGCTCCCCGAGGCCAAGGAAAGACATATTACTGCTTTGCAGGCTCAGGGGCACAGGGTCGCTATGGTTGGCGATGGCATCAACGATGCGCCGGCACTGGCCCGGGCCGATATCGGCATTGCCATCGGGGCAGGTACGGATGTGGCCATAGAAAGTGCGGATGCAGTGCTCATCCGCAGCAATCTGTTGGATGCGGTAAGTGCCATCAAATTGTCCAGGGCGGTCATCCGCAATATCAAGGAGAACCTCTTCTGGGCCTTTATATATAACATCATTGGCATCCCTCTGGCGGCAGGGCTGTTGTATCCGGCTTTCGGAATCAAGCTGTCGCCGATGATTGGGGCAGCGGCCATGAGCATGTCCAGCGTCTGTGTGGTTATGAACGCTTTGCGGCTGCGGTCATTCAAGACGGCAGATATAGATAAACAGGAAGGACAGGAAACTGTCAGAAAGGAAGAAACGACGATGCAGAAAGAATTGAAGATTGAAGGGATGATGTGTGCCCATTGCCAGAAGCATGTGAACGATGCGCTGGCAAAGATGGCAGGCGTTACGGCGGTGACGGTGAATTTGGAAGCTGGTACGGCAACCGTGACAGCGGACCGGGAAATTCCCGAGTCGGAATTTGCCCAGGTCATCACAGAAGCCGGTTATGAATTAGTAGGCTAAAAGAAAAATCCTGACCAGGATTCTGGTCAGGATTTTTCTTTTTCCTGTGTCGCTTGGCAAGCAGGAAATAAGGCGTTTGGGCACGAATAATGAACATTGATAAAATTCTGTCTGATGCGTATAAAGAGGTGAGATCGTGAAGAAGTTTATCAACGAGCCGGAAAATCTGGAAGCTGAAGTCGCAAGGGGAATGGCTTTGGCAAAGCCAGGGATTCTCCGTCAGCTGCCGGACTGTAATGTCATGGTCAGGCAGAAGCTGAAAACGGACCGAGTCGCGCTGGTCTTTGGCTGCGGCTGCGGCCATGAGCCGGCTCCCAGCGGTTATGTGGGCTATGGAATGCTCGATGCAGCCATTCCTGGCAAGATTTTTTCTTCGCCTACACCGGATATGATATTGAAGGGAATCCGGGAAGTACAGACGGAAGCAGGTGTGCTCTGCATTATCGTGAACTATACCGGCGATGTGCTGAATTTCCGCATGGCGATGGAACTGGCACAGATGGAAGGCATTGCGGTGGATTCCGTTGTCATAGCCGATGACGTAGCTACGCAGAAAAACAAGTCTGTCGGGCGGCGCGGTCTGGCTGGCGTGGTGCTGATCCTGAAGATTGCCGGAGCCGAAGCGGAAATGGGAACAGATCTGTACGGCGTAAAGAAAGTGGCAGAATGGGCAGCTTGCGGACTGCGTACGGTGGGCGTTGCCTGCCGTCCCTGCGTGATTCCAGCAGATGGCGAGCCCAGTTTTGAGCTGGGGGAGCGGGAAATGGAAATCGGCATGGGATTGCATGGTGAACCGGGCGTCGTGCGTTGTGAAATGATGAATGCCAGGGAGACGGCGCGGCAGATGCTCGAGCTTATCCTGCTCGATTGCAACTATGAGAACAGTGAAGTGGTGGTGCTGATCAATGGTCTCGGTGGTACGCCATTGATGGAGCTTTATGTGATCAATGAATTTGTGCATGAGTACCTGGCTGAACAGGGAATCGTGATTTACGACACGATGATTGGCAACTATATGACTTCGATGGAAATGGGCGGTTTTTCAATCAGCCTGATGCGCCTGGATCCGCATTTGAAAGCACTTTATGATGCGGTAGCGGCAACGCCCGTTATCAGGCGTTAAAGGAGGACGTCTGTATGTTTGGAAAGGATTATATGCTGGATGCCCTGGAGGCAATCAGCAGGGATATCATCGAGCATGAGGAAGAACTGAATCATTTGGATAACGTCATCGGTGATGGCGACCATGGCACGAATATGGCCCGCTTTGCCCGCATCATCCTGCGGGATCTGCCGGAATTAAAAACTAATAAAGACAATATGGGAGAGATCCTGCAGCATGTAGGGATGCGCTGTATCACGGAAATCGGCGGCTCCGCTGGCCCCTTGTTTGGCAAATTCTATCTGCAGGCTGGCATGATCAAGATTGACAATCTCGAAATGGAAGAGGCAAATCTCGTGGCAGCCTTTGAGGAAGGTGCTATGGGCGTGGCACATATTGGCAGGAGCACGGAAGGGGAAAAGACCATGCTGGATGCCTTGTTTCCGGCTGTCCGAGCCATGCAGCAGGCTTTGGAAGAGGGGCATGGCTTCGTGGAGATTCTCCAGGCTGGTGCTGAAGCGGCTGGGAAAGGCGTGGAATATACCAAGACGATTCAGGCCAGCAAGGGCAGGGCCGCCTACATCGGTGAGCGCAGTATCGGTCATCAGGATCCGGGGGCGACCACGGTCATGCTGATGCTGCAATCGATGTGCAGAACGGCTGCCACGAGAAGTGCAGGATTAGAATAGGATGGCAAAAATCGCCGAGGTGATGAACATGGATAGAGACGCAGTAGAGCGTGCCCGTGGCTGTATGACGGCGGCGGGGCTCTTCTTTCAGCCAGGCGCAGAAGATATTTCCCAGGCGATAGATCTGGGGCTGCGGACGGATGCAGATCCCGTGGAACTGTATGAATCCTGCAATAAGCGGGCTTCGGTCAATAAAAGCGTATTGGCCATGGCATCTTTGATCATTTTCTTCCTGGTCAGGGATGGCATGAAGATGAAAAAAGCCTGCATGTCAGCCTGGCGGGTGGCAGATCAGTTCCATGATCCGATCATTCAGGCTGTTTCCAATGCGTTGACGGCTGCCGAGAAACCCAAGCGCCGCGGCAAACTGGTGGCAGGTTTCCTGACGTCCCAGGATCTGCAGGACAAACTCAGTCTGGCCATCTATCTGAACATAGCGATTGCAGAGGATTCATTTCATGCCCGCATGAATGAACTCAGGAAGCAGCCGGACAATGAAACGCGGATCATGGGCGCTGCTTTTGCTGGGGCCGTTTATGGCCTGAAAGAGGTAATGGCAGAAAAAAAATTAAAAAATAATGCAAAAAAGTAAAAAAAGTACTTGCATTGTGTGTCGGTATGCGCTATACTATTATTCGTTGCCGGGATGTGGCACAGTTTGGTAGCGCGCTTCGTTCGGGACGAAGAGGCCGCAGGTTCGAATCCTGTCATCCCGACCATTATTTTAAAATGACAAATCTCCGCTGAAAAAATTTCAGCGGAGATTTTTTATTTCATATTTTTTGTTTATCGTTTTGATAAATGAGACTTTATCATTTATTTAGTAACGGTCTTTTATTTTTTTGTCACCGATAAAGCGAATGAACATATCTGGCGCGATGATTTCATCATCCAGCTGAATCAGTGCTTTGTGCATATGGATGGATACGAAGCGGCCATCGTGTTCATTCTGGATTTCGTCGGCGAACTGTTCCTCGTAATGTTCCTTGAAGGTTTCAGCAGTACTTTTGCTGGAGGAAACATTGAGGATGCTGGAGTAGACATTTTCCTGACCTTTGCCATATTCCAACTTCATGATGACATAGATGGTGATGTTTTTGATCATTTGTGAATCACACTCCCAAGCTGTTCAGTAAATCCCTTTCACTTACGGCAAAACTAATCCCATGATTTATTGGAATACTTCGACAAAGGGGTGGTTATTCCTGCTGGTGTGAGAAAATAATGAGATATTTATGATAAAATAACCAATAGTTATAATAATGGAAAATTGGCTTTGTTTACAATTGTTTTGTGGCGGTGTATAATAGGGATTGTGCGCAGGCGGAAAGCCTGCAAATCATATTACGTATTCTATTTTAGAGGGGAGCAATAAACAACATGAGCAAAAAGATGAAAACCATGGACGGCAACCAGGCCGCCGCATACATCTCCTATGCTTTCACGGATGTTGCTGCAATCTATCCCATCACGCCGTCTTCGCCGATGGCTGAACATGTGGATGAAGATGCAGCGAAAGGCAAGACCAATCTCTTTGGTCAGAAAGTTCGTGTGATCGAACTGCAGTCGGAGGCTGGCGCCGCTGGTGCTGTGCATGGTTCCTTGCAGGCTGGTGCTTTGACCACCACGTATACCGCATCCCAGGGGTTCCTGCTTATGATTCCGAACCTTTACAAGGTGGCTGGTGAGCTGCTGCCGGGCGTATTCCATGTATCTGCCCGTGCTTTGGCCGCAAACTCCCTGAATATTTTTGGCGACCATCAGGATGTCATGGCTGCCCGCCAGACTGGCTGCGCCATGCTCTGCGAAGCCAGCGTGCAGGAAGTCATGGACCTGGCTGCTGTAGCACATCTCGTTGCTATCAAGGGCCGCGTGCCGTTCATCAACTTCTTCGATGGTTTCCGTACTTCCCATGAGATTCAGAAGATCGAAGTAGTGGACTATGATGATTTGGGCAAGATTCTCGATTGGGAAGCAGTGAAGGAATTCCGCCGCCGCGCGCTGAACCCGGATCATCCGGTTATCCGCGGTACGGCACAGAACCCGGATGTTTACTTCCAGGAACGCGAAGCTTCCAACGCTTACTATGAAGCTCTGCCGGAACTCGTCGAAGAGGCTATGGCAGATATGGCTAAGATTACGGGCCGTGAGCATCATCTGTTTGACTACTATGGTGCCGAAGATGCAGACCGCATCATCATCGCCATGGGTTCCGTCTGCCAGGCTGTGCAGGAAGCGGTGGATTATCTCAACAAGCAGGGCGAGAAAGTCGGCCTGATGTCCGTACACCTCTACCGTCCGTTCTCCATCAAGCATTTCTTCCAGTTCATGCCGAAGACGGTCAAGAAAGTCGCTGTTCTTGACCATACCAAAGAACCCGGCTCCCTGGGTGAACCGCTGTATCTGGATGTCAAGTCCGCATTCTATGATTCCGAGCTTAGCCCAATCATCGTGGGCGGCCGTTTCGGTCTCGGCGGCAAGGACACGACGCCGGATCAGATCTTCGCTGTATTTGAAGAACTCAAGAAGGATGCACCGAAGGATGGCTTCACAATCGGTATCGATGATGATGTAACCCATACGAGCCTCGTACCGACTATGAGCGATGTGAACCTCACCCCGGCTGGCACGACGGCCTGCAAGTTCTGGGGCTTGGGTTCCGATGGTACGGTTGGTGCCAACAAGAGCGCCATCAAGATCATCGGTGATAAGACGGACATGTATGCACAGGCTTACTTTGCCTATGACTCCAAGAAGTCCGGCGGTATCACCATGTCCCACCTGCGCTTCGGCAAGCAGCCCATCACGAGCCCGTATCTCATCAACAATGCAGACTTCATCTCCTGCTCCCAGCAGTCCTATGTTTATCAGTATGACCTGCTGGCAGGCCTCAAGAAGGGCGGCAAGTTCCTGCTCAATACGGTCTGGTCCGATGCAGATCTCGACAAGCATCTGCCGGCTGCCATGAAACGCTATATCGCCAAGAACGAGATTGAGTTCTACACGGTCAACGCTGTGGATATCGCGAAGGAACTGGGCCTCGGCGGCCGCTTCAACATGGTCATGCAGTCTGCGTTCTTCAAGATTGCGGCTATCATCCCGCTGGAAACGGCTGTGGAATACCTCAAAGATGCCGTGGTCAAGTCCTACGGCAAGAAGGGCGAAAAAGTCGTCAACATGAACAACGGCGCTATCGACAAGGGTATCGAAGCCCTGCACAAGGTAGAAGTTCCGGCTTCCTGGGCTGATGCAGCTGACGATGTGGTCGAGAAGAAGGACGCTCCGGCTTTCATCACGGAAATCCAGGAAGTCATGAACCGTCAGGAAGGCGATAAACTGCCTGTTTCCAAGTTCAATGGCGAAATGGTAGACGGTACTTTCCCGGTTGGCGGCGCTGCTTACGAAAAACGCGGCACGGCTATCAATGTGCCGGTCTGGAATACGGACAAATGCATTGGCTGCAACCAGTGCTCCTATGTCTGCCCGCATGCTGCTATCCGTCCGGTACTGACGACGGAAGAAGAACTGCAGAATGCTCCGGAAGGCTTCCCCTCCAAGCAGACGAAGGCTATCAAGGATTACCACTTCACGGTGGCTGTATCCACGATGGACTGTCTGGGCTGCGGCAACTGCGCTCAGGTCTGCCCGGTGAAGGCTCTCGATATGAAGCCTCTGGATGACGAGCTCAAGGCTCAGCAGGTATTCTTCGACTATGGCGTAGATGCCAAGGAGGTGGCTCCTAAGACGAACCCGATGAAGAAGACGACGGTTCTGGGTTCCCAGTTCGAACAGCCGCTGCTCGAATTCTCCGGTGCCTGCGCAGGCTGCGGCGAAACGCCGTATGCAAAACTCTTGACGCAGCTCTTCGGCGACCGCATGATGGTGGCCAATGCTACGGGCTGCTCTTCCATCTGGGGCGGCAGTGCTCCGGCTATGCCGTACACGAAGAACCACAAGGGCCATGGCCCGGCTTGGGCAAATTCCCTGTTCGAAGATAACGCTGAGTTCGGTCTGGGCATGTTCCTGGGTACGAAGTCTGTCCGTGACTCCCTGGCAGCGGATGCCAAGGCTGCTGTAGAAATGGGCAAGGGCAGCGAGGAACTCAAGGCCGCTTTGACGGAATGGGTGGACAACATGAACGAGGGCGAAGGCTCCCGCGATCGTGCTGACAAGTTGACGGCACTGCTCGAAGCAGAAAAAGGCACGGATGAAGTCCTGAACAAGCTCTATGACAACAAGGATTACTTTGTGAAACGCTCCCAGTGGATCCTGGGCGGCGACGGCTGGGCTTATGATATCGGCTACGGCGGCCTCGACCATGTCCTGGCTTCCGGCGAAGATGTCAATGTTCTCGTCTTCGATACCGAAGTTTACTCTAACACGGGCGGCCAGGCTTCCAAGTCCACGCCGGCTGCAGCTATCGCACAGTTCGCTGCTGCTGGTAAGAAGACCAAGAAGAAGGACCTCGGCATGATGGCTAAGTCCTATGGCTATGTCTATGTGGCTCAGGTGGCTATGGGCGCCGACCACAACCAGCTCATCAAGGCCATCACGGAAGCAGAAGCATATCATGGCCCGTCCTTGATCATCGCCTATGCACCGTGCATCAACCACGGTATCCGCAAGGGCATGGGCAACAGCCAGCTCGAAGCAAAACTTGCTGTTGAGTGTGGTTATTGGGTGAACTACCGTTACAACCCGCAGCTCGTGGGCACGGACAAGAACCCGTTCAGCCTCGATTCCAAGGAACCGAACTTCGACAAGTTCCAGGAATTCCTGATGGGCGAAAACCGCTACATCAACCTGCAGCGTTCCTTCCCGGAAGCTGCTGAGGCACTCTTTGAAAAGACGCAGAACGATGCTAAGGGCCGTTATGAAGGCTACAAGGTACTCGCTGGCAAATAAATAAAGATTTGTCGATAAAATGACCGGTCAAATATTGACCGGTCATTTTTTGCGTGTTGATTCTTGACGCTGCTGGCTGCTTGTGCTAGAATGAAAACAACAAATGAATAGTTGTTCATATATGTTGTTTTGGAGGAGGTTTGGCATGAATAGGAAGCAGAAAAAAAATCTCTGTCGCATCATAATGGCGGCGCTTCTGATGGTGATGCTGTCATATATGCCGATAACAGGTATATCACGTTTTGTCGCCTATCTGATTCCGTATTTTATCATAGGCTATGATATTCTGTACAAGGCCATAAAGGGTGTCAGAAATCAGCAGGCATTTGACGAGAATCTGCTGATGTCAATTGCTACAATCGGAGCGATTGTTTTGGCAGTCTGTGACGATGGTGATTATACTGAGGCCATTGCCGTCATGCTGTTTTATCAGGTGGGGGAACTTTTCCAAAGCTATGCCGTGGGGCGCAGCCGCCGGGATATCAGCGCGCTGATGGATATCCGCCCCGATTATGCCAATATCGAGACGGCCGGCGGACAGCTTGAACAGGTGGAACCGGATGAAGTGGAACCGGGAAGTATTATTGTGGTCAAGCCTGGGGAAAAGATTCCCATCGATGGCCTGGTCATCGATGGTGCTTCCAGCCTGAATACGACAGCATTGACCGGTGAGTCACTGCCGCGCGATGTCAAAGCCGGTGATGAAGTAATCAGCGGTTGTGTCAATCTAAATGGCCTGCTCAGGATCAAGACAACAAAGGAATTTGACGAGTCAACCGCGTCAAAGATTTTGGAAATGGTGGAAGATGCCAGCTCCAGAAAGTCAAAGTCGGAGCATTTCATTGCCAGATTTGCCCGCATCTATACGCCAATCGTGGTCTATGCGGCGCTGGCGCTGGCTTTCTTACCGCCGCTGGTGCGCCTGCTGGCCTTGGATATGGCGCCGGAGTGGGGAACTTGGCTTTATCGGGCGTTGATCTTCCTGGTTATCAGCTGCCCCTGCGCTCTGGTGGTCAGCATTCCCCTGAGTTTCTTTGCCGGCATCGGCGGTGCCAGCCGGCAGGGGGTTCTGGTCAAGGGTTCGAATTATCTGGAAACCCTGGCCGAAGTGGATACTGTGGTATTTGATAAGACCGGCACCCTGACTAAGGGCGTATTTCAGGTAAGTGCCATCCATACGGATAAACTCAATGGTGATGAACTGCTGCATCTGGCGGCGCATGTGGAACGCTATTCCACGCACCCGATTGCGGAATCCCTGCGCAATGCCTATGGAGATGAGGCGGATGGCTGTCAGGTGGAGGCCGTGGAAGAGATTGCCGGACAGGGAATCTGCGCCCGAGTGAATGGCAGGAGCGTATGCGTAGGTAACTCCAGATTGATGGAGGCCATAGGCGTCAAGTGGCATGAATGTGATGCTGTGGGCACGATAATCCATGTGGCCGTGGATGGTGAGTATGCAGGACATATCATCATCGCGGATGTGGTGAAGGACCATGCTCCGGCGGCCATTCGGGCGCTGCGGGCCAATGGCATTCGTCAGACGGTGATGCTGACCGGTGATTCCCTGAAGGTGGCAGACACGGTGGCAGCTGAGCTGGGCATTGATACGGTTTACAGCCAACTCCTGCCGCAGGATAAAGTAACCAGGGTGGAAGCGATGCTGACGCATCAGCAGAAGGGAAAACTGGCGTTTGTGGGGGATGGCATCAATGATGCACCGGTATTATCCAGAGCGGATGTAGGCATTGCCATGGGGGCCATGGGCTCGGATGCAGCAATCGAAGCGGCCGATATCGTGCTGATGGATGATGATCCACTGAAGATTTCCGTGGCACAGCGGATTGCCCGCAAGACGCTGCGGATCGTGAAGCAGAATATTTACTTTTCCATTGGTGTCAAGGTCCTGGTGATGGTTTTAGGTGCTCTGGGACTTGCCAATATGTGGGCAGCAATCTTTGCTGACGTGGGTGTGATGGTACTGGCGGTATTGAATGCCGTGCGGGCCTTGTTTACTGAAAGGGTGAAACTTGATGAAAAAGACGTACAAGATCGAGGTGGATTGCGCCAACTGCGCGAATCTGATGGAGGAAGCAGCCAAAAATACAGCCGGTGTCAAGGATGCTGTGGTGAATTTCATGGCATTGAAAATGAAGGTGGAGTTTGAAGAGGGACAGGATATCAAAGCCGTGATGGAGCAGGTTCGTGCCAATTGCCAGCGCGTTGAGGATGACTGCGAGGTATATATTTGACCGCGCAGGAATAAGGATGGTCAGCCAAGTAATTTGGCTGGCTTTTTTTTTATAAATTATTAGTTTAGGCAGGAGTTGAAGTTCACATGTAGAAGAACTTCCATAAAAACATCTGATGATTAGAAGAATGGGAGGGGTTTGTATGCGTGAGCAGGATGGTTTTTCTTTACTGGGCGTGCTGATTGCCGTGGCCATTGTGGCTGTAATGGCATCCATGGCTGTACCGAGATTTGCGGCGACTATAGCCACAGCGAATACTGCCAAGGTACAGAGTGACCTGGCTGCGCTGGATGCTGCGATTGCTGTCTATCAGCTCGAAAATGGCAAAGATCCGCAGGCGGTATCTGACTTGAAGGAATATATCAGCGATATTGGCAGGTTAAAGCCCCCACATGGAGATTGCAAGCTATCTGATGGCACAGTGCTGCCGATGACGTCCGGAAAATATGAACTCAAGAAGGTGAAGGAAGAGGGGACAAACATAGAGAATATGCGGGCGACCTGTGAGGGGCACACTTCTGGAGAGTTTGGACATGGTGGTGTTAAAAGTGAACCAGCAAGCTGATCTATCCGCGCCGCAAGCATTTTCCTGGTCATTATGCTGGCAGGTTCGGAAAACGTGGCTGATATGCATGCTGCTGATTTTGGCATCGTTTTGGACAATGGAATTTTCCGATATGGTCCTTGGGCTGCTCTTTTCGGCCCTGCTGGTTTTGCTGGCATTGCTGGATTGCCGGTATCTGCTGATCTACGATAAGCTGGTATTGGCCCTGCTGGTTTTGGGAATACTGCCGCTGTTGCTGGGCAGGATTTCATGGGAAGATGCCTGCCGGGGAGCAGTGCTCGGAGGCGGTTTTCTGGGCGGATTGCGGCTCATGGTGCCCGGCGGTATGGGCTGGGGGGATATAAAACTGGCTGTTGTTTTGGGGAGCTGGCTGGGTTTGGCCGGAATGGCGGTTTGTTTTTACGTTGCCTTTATCAGCGGAGGATTGTACGGTTTCTGGGTATGGCTGAGAAGAGGAACTGTGAAACATATATTGATACCCTTTGGCCCGTTTTTGGCGCTGGGAGCTGTCGTGGCTTTTGTGGCTGGCAGCAGCTGTGCAGGATTGCTGGAGGCCTGGCTATGGAATCCATAAAGGGAAAGGAAGCGGGGTTTGTCTTATGGGGCGTGATGCTGGCCATGATGGCAGTGTTGATTTTTTCCACCCAGGCCATTCCCCGGGGATTGAAACTTTACCGGCAGATGGTGGTGGAGTATGAGGCAGAGCGTTTACTGGCGGATATCAGGCATTGCCAGAATCTCAACCGGCTTTTGGCTGAGGATGTTTGGAAATATGGTGCGAAAAGACCGGAAGAAAAATTTGTCTGGCTGGATCTCTTATCGGAGGGAAATACATTAGCGGCGGGAAATAGGTATATTCTGAGCCATCGTCGGTATTATCCCGGTGTGCATGTCGGTAAAATAACCAAGCAGGGGAATCTGCCCATAGAAGATAAGAAAACGCAGATTTCCTTTGAAGTGAATGGCAGGACACTTTGGGAACAGGATATGGGGCCGATGACGCTGCTGGTGTATTATGAAGGATATCCCCGGGAAGGACGCCGGATAATAATCAGCAAGGGTGGCCGGATCCGGATGGAGCGTGGTGGAAGTTGAAACGGAGCGATGAGACGGGGTTTTTTCTTTGGGAGGCATTGCTGACGGGCATCTTTCTTTTGCTTTTGGCGGGGATGGCTGATCTATACGTCAAAGCGGTGATGCTGAAGGATATATCTGCATCGCAGGCACCGGCTGTTTGTCTGGCACGGGCACAGTTCTCTTATGCGCAAAGCAGGCTGGAGAGGGAAGGCGTGCTGCCTGCCGAGATGCCCTATCAGGGACCGGCTGATGATTTGCTGCAGAATGGTTATGAATACCAGCTGAATAGTATCTGCAATCGGCAGGATGATGGCTGGCAGTTACAGGTGGAGGTCATCTGGAATGTACGGAATGACGAGAAGAAGATGGTGTTTATGCGCTTGCTGCAGAGACATAAGGACTTGGAAGCAGAAGGGGATGATCATTTATGAGGCTGCGGTGTCCATTCCCATTATCGCTATGCTGGCGATGACGGCGATGGCCGTATTTCTTTGGGGCATAAAAACGTATTTTATGCAAATAGCAGATGGCGAGTTGGAACAGGAAGTAGAGATAGCTTTTCAGGAGCTGTTGGAGGATTCTATGTCTGCTGTGCGGATCGAAAAAATGCCTGGAAAACAAGGATATGAGATTGTCAAGAAAAATAATCCGCTGAAACCTCAGAAGCCTGATAAGGAAACATTTTCCGTCACGTATTGCCTGAATGAAGTGGATGGGGTGGTAAAGCTGGTTTGCGGCGGGGTAAGAGCACCTTTGACCGGAAATCATGCGTTGGCGCCTGTGGATATAACGGATTTTGCAATAAACGAGGATGAACATCAGCCGGGGGTTTATCATCTGCGGCTGACGGGAAAAAGCGGGGTAACCAAGCATGAATATAGCTTATGCAGCGCAGTCTTCGTGCCGGCGCCATAGAGGGGAAAGCCAGCAGGGTATGGTTTCGCTTGTCCTGCTCTGTATGCTGTTTATTCTGCTGTTTTTGGGCAGAGGCTTGCTCAGTTTTGCCCGCCAGGAGGCAGAGAATATCAGGCAATACAGTTTGGAGACACAGCTGCGCCTGTCAGCAGAAGGCGCACTGGAAAGCAGCTGGAAAAGGTTGGACGAGTATGACGTCCAACTGGAAAAATTACAGGATGGAGACAAAATTTCTTTGGCGCAGGGCAGAGCGGGAGATTTTGAAACTTATACCTATGTCATAGCCCAAAACAAGAAAATGTATCTGGTAGCTGTGGCTTTCCGGCGGGTCAGTGATTGGGAAAAGAAAATGGAGCCGCATGTCAGGCTCAAGGCAGAAATAAAAAGGATTAAAGCACGAGATGGGAAAATATATTATCAATGGCTGGGCTGGACGGCTTAAACAGTTTTTCTGCCGGCAGGAGAAACTTTGTGCCGCCATCGTGCCGGCTGAAAATGGGGAATGCGGCCTGCTTTGCTACAAGCGGGAGGAAAATGGCTGGTATTTAGCCGAGGAAGGTGTATCCCTCGTGGCAAACAGATTTTGCGCAGATGGGACAGCGGAAGATGGTACTTTGCTGAGCGGGTTGGAGAACCTGGCGGACTGGGCGGCGATGGAACTGGCAAAACGGGGCTGGCAGGAGGCCGGGCTTATCTATGTGCTTCCGGAGCAGGAGCTTATCGGCTATGCCATCAGCCTGCCGCCGAATCTGACGCCTGCACAGCAGGCTGAGGCAGCTTATTGGGAATTGGATGACAAGCTGGCGGCCAAGGGGCTGAGCGCAGAGGCCTTTGCCTGTCTGTGTGAACCGTTGGGGCAGGAGACGGCTGAAAATCAATGCATGATATTGGGCGTGCGTCAGGCGTATCTGCAGGAAGTGCAGGCGGCTTTTTCGGCTGCGGACCTGCCTTTGACGGACATCATTGCCGGCGGGGGAGAGCAGGAGGTGCAAAGCCGTTTGGCCGGATATTTGTCTCAGGCAGGGAAAACGCATGGATTTTGCAAGCGGCAGGCCGTTGAGCTGGACTGGCCGCGTATTGCTGTCTGTTGGCTGGGATTGCTTGTGTCAATCCTGCTTATATGGGTGACGATGGATATTTATGCTTATGAGCAGGCCAAGACAGCCGCAGAAACACAAAGGACGGAACTGTTCAGATTGGCACCGGAACGGCAGGAGATGCTGGCGGTGGAGAAGGAATGCCGGCAGATCGAGGCGCGGGAGGCACTGATGCAGGAACTGCAGGGAAAGGGGCCGCAATGGTATAGTGTCCTGGTGCATCTGGGGGCGAATACCAAGGAGGGCGTCTTTATTACCAGCATGGTGAGTGATGATGATGGCCGCAGCCTGAAGCTGGAGGGGCAGGCGGTAAGTTATGATGCCCTGGCGGAATTCGTGGATGGACTGGAGCAGGATCGGGATTTTTTCCCGCAGGGGATAAGGCTGCAGGATTCTGAAACCATGGGCCGTTCGCAGGAAAACAAAGGGATGGTGAAATTTTCCCTGACGATAGATTGGGAGAGTCAGATAAATGATGAGAAAGCTGCTGGCAAAGTGGAAAACATATCATAATGGTCATAAGGTAGCTGCCATACTGTGGCTGGGATTTGGCGGCACGATAGCCTTGCTGGTAATCTTCCTGCTGGTGGTACACCTGCCTTTGGAGCGGGCTGCACAGGAGTATCGCAGTGAAGCCGCAGAGGCAGCTGCCGAGATCGTGACAGTCGGGAATTTCCAGAATGCCCATCTGGATCGCAAGGCGTATCTGGCAGAGCTGAACAAACGTCAGGAACGTGCGCACAGGGCCGTGCCTGACAGCTTGGAGCAGGGGAAATTCATCGTGTATGTGGAGCGCCTGGCACAGCAAAGCCGGATACAGCTGCAGCAGGTAAGTCCGCAGTCAAAGCGAGAAGAGGGGGAGAAGGATGGTCTATCCCTGCACTTGCGGCTTCAGGGCGGTTACTTTTCCCTGCTGAGATTCATGCGGGGCCTGCAGGAGGGGGAGCGGATCGTGGTGGTACATAATTTGGCCGTTCATGCAGAGGGGCAGCAATTGGTGACGGATTTAGCGGTGAATATTTTTGCTGTATCTGACAAGTAGACAAAAATGGATGAAAATACAACAAAGACACCTTGATTTATACACTATGATACACTAAACTAGTAATAACTGTTTAAATTTGCTACAAATTGAGGTGTGCTTATGAGTGAATTGCGTTTTATGACGGCCGGGGAATCCCATGGACCGAGATTGACGGCTATCTTGGAAGGCCTGCCGGCGGGCCTGCGGCTTGAAAAGGCGGATATTGACAAGGAACTGGCCCGCCGCCAGCAGGGCTATGGCCGTGGCGGACGCATGAAGATAGAGACAGACAAGGTGGAAGTGCTCTCAGGTGTGCGCTTCCAGGAAACGCTGGGCGGCCCGATAACCCTGCAGGTCATCAACAAGGATTTTGCCAATTGGAACGGGCGCATGGCGGCCTTTGGAGAGCCGGAGGGGGAAAGCGTCACGGCGGCCCGCCCCGGTCATGCAGATCTGACCGGTGTGATGAAATATGACCGTCAGGATGTCCGGGATATACTGGAGCGTTCCAGCGCCCGGGAGACCACCATGCGGGTGGCTGTGGGCGCGGTCTGCAAGGCTTTTTTGCGGGAACTGGGCATAGAAGTGATTTCGCATGTGACCACGATTGGTGGTGTCGATGTTGACTTGTCAAAGATTGACCGCTCAAAGATAGGTACAGATATTGGCTCAGAACTCAACTGTTATGATGCGGAAGCTGAACAGCGGATGAAACAACGCATTGACGAGGCCAAGGCTGCCGGGGATACTTTGGGAGGCATCTTTGAGATTATCGTCAGGGGCCTGCCCATGGGGTTGGGCAGCCATATCCAGTGGGACAGACGGCTCGATGCGCGGCTTTCTGCGGCCATGATGTCCATTCAGGCCATCAAGGGCGTGGAGATCGGTGCCGGTTTTGACTGCGGCAGGCTTCCGGGCAGTGAGATCCATGATGAGGTCTTCGTGGATGAAGCGGGCAAGGTCTATCGCACGACCAACCGCGCAGGCGGTCTGGAAGGTGGCATGACCAATGGGGAGGAAATCGTCCTGAGGGCGGCCATGAAGCCGATCCCGACCTTGATGACGCCGCTGAAATCCATTGATATCAAGAGCCGCGAGGCAGTGCTGGCCTGCAAGGAGCGCAGCGATACCTGTGCGGTGTCGGCCGCATCCGTGGTGGGCGAGGCCATGACGGCCTTTGTCATAGCGCAGGCAATCTGTGAGAAATTCGGCGGGGATGCCCTGGCGGATGTCAAAGCAGCGCTGCAGGCCTACAATGAACGACTGGCAAAGGACTGGTGGCTGCATGCGTAATGTGATCCTGATTGGCTTTATGGGCACGGGCAAGACCAGCACGGGCAAGATGCTGGCCCAGAAACTTGGCTGTGCCTTTATCGATATGGATGTCAAGATTGAAGAAGAAGCCGGTATGAGCATTCCGGAAATCTTTGCTAAATTTGGCGAAGCGCATTTCCGGAAGCTGGAACATGAGCTGGCCGTGCGGCTCGGCAGCCGCCGCAATGCGGTGATCTCCACCGGCGGCGGCACGGTCAAGAACCCGGCGAACATGGAGGCCTTGAAGCAGGGCGGCACGGTTGTCTGCCTGCAGGCGGATGTAGATACGGTGCTGCAGCGTACGCGCTGCCGGGGCACCAGGCCGGTCCTGGATAAGGAAGATACGGGCGACCGGCGGCAGGCGGTGGAAAAATTGCTGGCTGAGCGGGAAAGCCTCTATGCCCAGGCCGATTTTGCCGTGGATACCAGTGATTTGTCGCCTTTGCAGGTGGTAGAGATAATCGTCAAGACGTTGAAGACAAGGGGGGCACTCCATGCGTAAGGTGCGGGTGGATTTAGGCGAAAAAAGCTACGATATCGTGATTGGTTATGGTATTGAGCAGGAAATCATAGACTTTGTGCGGCAGGCGGGTTTCTCGCAGAAGGGGCTGTTGATTACCGATACCAATGTAGGCCCGCTCTATGGCCGGAAAATGCAGAAAATCCTCGAACAGGCGGGGCTGGAGGTAACCCTGGTGCAGATTCCCGCCGGAGAAAAGTCCAAGAGCCTGACGGTGGCCAATGAACTCTTCACCAGAGCAATCGAGGCAGGACTGGACCGCAAATCACCGGTATTTGCGCTGGGCGGCGGCGTGGTCGGTGATCTGGCCGGCTTCGTGGCGGCCTCCTATATGCGCGGCGTGCCTTTTGTGCAGCTGCCCACGAGCCTGCTGGCGCAGGTGGATTCCAGCGTGGGCGGCAAGGTGGCGGTCAACCATGAGTTGGGCAAGAACCTTATCGGTGCGTTCTATCAGCCCAAGGCTGTCTTTATGGAACTGGATTATATGAGCACCCTGCCGCAGCGGGAAATCTACACGGGGCTGGGGGAAATCATCAAATACGGCATCATCTATGATGAGGAGTTTTTCCGCTTTTTAGAGGAAAATCAGGAAAAGGTATTGGCTTTGGAACCGGAAGCCCTGACGCATATGATTGCGCGTTCCTGCGAAATCAAGGCCGCAGTGGTCAGCGAGGATGAAAAGGAAGCAGGTCTGCGCCGCATCCTGAATTTTGGTCATACCATCGGTCATGCCATCGAAAAAGAAACAGGCTATGTGCGCTACAATCATGGCGAAGCCGTGGGCACCGGCATGGTGGGGGCGGCTTATATCAGCGAGAAGTTGGGCTTGATCGGGCCACAGGAATTTGACCGGGTGCAGAAGCTCGTGGCCGCTTACAAGCTGCCCTTGAAGGCGGCCGGGGTGACCGTGGACAATATGTACGTCGATATCTTCCATGACAAGAAGACCATAGGCGGCAAGGTCACCTGGGTACTCATGAAGTCCATCGGTGAAGTGATCTGCCGCAATGATGTGCCGGAGGCCGCTGTCCGCGAGGCAATGGCTGCTGTAGCGGCCAACTGAGCAGGAAATGTGCTTTTTGACGCAATCTGTGCAGATTGACGGTCAAAGCGTTGACTTTGACTGCTGTCCATGGGATAATAAAATCTAGTTGAAATAAATCGCAAATATTGTAATTTGCTGGGAGGGCTTTTTCATGAAAAAACCGATTTTTCGTGGCGCTGGCGTAGCCATTATCACACCGTATACGGAAGACGGAATCAATTTTGCGGAACTGGGCCGCATCATTGATGATCAGATAAAGAATCATACCGATGCTATCATCATCACGGGCACGACGGGCGAGTCGGCTACCATGAGCGATGAGGAACACCGGGCTGCCATCAAATTTGCTGTGGATCATGTAAAAGGCCGGATTCCCGTGATTGCCGGTACGGGTTCCAATGAGACCAGCTATGCAGTGGAACTGTCCAAGTATGCGGAAAGCGTGGGTGCGGATGCCTTGCTGGTGGTGACTCCCTACTACAATAAATGCACGCAGAAGGGGCTGATCGCGCATTATACGGCCATTGCCGATGCCGTGAACATCCCCATCATCCTCTATGATGTGCCGTCTCGTACGGGCGTGGGCATTGCGACGGAGACCTATGTGGAACTGGCCAAGCATCCGAATATCGCAGCAGTGAAGGAAGCCAATGGCGACCTGTCCAAGATCCTGCGCCTGCGGGCGGCTGTGGGCGATGACCTGGTGCTCTATTCTGGCAATGATGACCAGATCGTGCCGATCCTGTCCTTGGGCGGTCAGGGGGTTATCTCGGTGCTTTCCAATGTGGCACCGCAGGAAACCCATGATATGTGTCAGGCATTCTTTGATGGGGACACGAAAAAGGCGGAGCAGATGCAGATCGAGTATGCAGACCTGATCGATGCACTCTTCTGTGAAGTCAATCCGATCCCGGTCAAGGTTGCCATGCGCAAGCTGGGCTATGCTGCAGGTCCCCTGCGTATGCCGCTCTGCGAGATGGAACCCCAGCATGAGGAAAAGCTCGAGGCTGCTCTGCGCAGACATGGGCTGATCAAATAATTCAGGTTTAACGCAAATCCCGCTGATTGCTATCAGCGGGATTATTTTGGCCAAAGAGAGGAAAATTATGCACGGAGTATTTGATATTGTAGGCCCCATCATGATCGGTCCATCCAGTTCCCATACAGCTGGCGCGGTACGGCTGGGGCTGATGGCCCGGAAGATCTTGGGTGAGGAGCCGGTAAAGGCAGAGATCAATCTGCATGGTTCCTTTGCCCGTACCTATCGTGGCCATGGTACCGACAAGGCCCTGATTGGCGGCATCTTAGGCTTTGCCCCGGAGGATGAACGCATTCGCGAGGCCTTGCATATTGCACGGAACAAGGGGCTGGATTTCAGCTTCCAGACCGTGAATCTGGAGGAAGCGCATCCTAATACGGCGGTGATCTTCCTGACCGGTCAGTCCGGGCGTATGGCAAGGGTGACCGGGGCCTCGGTAGGCGGTGGCAATATCGTCATCAGCAACATCGATGGGTACAAGGTGGAATTGACCGGTCAATATCCGGCACTGATCACCATTCACCATGACTGCCCCGGCGTGATCACCAAGGTTACGCAGATACTGGCTCATGCCGAGGTGAACATCGCCTTCATGCGGGTATCGCGGCAGAACCGCGGCGAAACGGCCATGATGATCATGGAGCTCGATGAGCAGCCGGCACCGGAGGTCATTGCTGAATGCCAGCAGGCCGCTGCAGTGCAGTATGCCTTTGCCATTCCGGCTATTTGAGATCTACAAGGGGAGATAAGGAAAGCATGGTAAATTTTAATACGATCGGTGAACTGGCGGCTTTGGCAGCAGAGGCACAGCAGCCTATCCATGAGATTGTCATCCAGCGTGAATGTCATGTCAGTCAAACACCGCGGAATGAAATCATGGAAAGTATGGGGCAGAATTGGGCGACGATGAAGGCGTCCATTGAGCGCGGTATCAGCAATACGGAAAAATCCCTGAGCGGTCTTACAGGCGGCGATGCCAAGAAATTGTTTGCCTACCGCCGGCAGGGCTATATGGGCGAACAGGTGCTCGCGGCTGCGGCCTATGCGGTGGGCATCAGTGAGGTCAATGCGGTGATGGGGCGGATCGTAGCCTGTCCTACGGCCGGTTCCTGCGGCATCGTGCCGGCGGCCCTCTATGCGGCCCAGCAGGAACGAAAGCTGACCGATGAGCAGATGGTCAGGGCACTATTTACGGCGGCGGGCATTGGCATGGTCATCGACCAGAATGCCTCGATTGCCGGAGCCGAAGGCGGCTGTCAGGCTGAATGCGGCACGGCGGCAGGCATGGCGGCAGGCGCATTGGTGGAACTTGCCGGTGGCACGCCGGCGCAGGTCGGCAATGCCGTGGCTTTGGCCATCAAGAATCTTTTGGGCTTGGTCTGTGATCCGGTGGCAGGCCTGGTCGAAGTTCCCTGCGTCAAGCGCAATGGCTTTGCGGCCATCGTGGCCATGCTGGCGGCGGACATGACGCTGGCAGGCATTGACTCCGTTATCCCCGTGGATGAAGTGATCGATGCCATGAACCGCATCGGCAAGGCTCTGCCCAAGAGCCTGCGGGAAACCAGTGAAGGCGGCTTGGCCGTGACGAAAACGGCGCAGGCAATAGAGCAGAAATTGTATGGCTGAGCGGCCGGATAGACAGAGAATCTGCGTAAATTGTTGACGAACCCGTGCTTATCCGCTATAATACGTCGTGTAAGAACGAGAAAGGGGATTACTACTATGGCAAAAGAAGTTATTAGCAAGACTGCTTTAGTTGACAAAGTTGCTGAAGCTGCCGGTGTATCCAAGAAAGACACGAAAGCCGTTGTTGACGCACTGCTCGAAACGGTAAAAGAAAGCGTAAAGGCTGATGCAGAGATCCGTCTGATCGGCTTTGGTACGTTCAAGAAGGCTCATCGCAATGCACGCTCTGGCCGCAACCCGCAGACGGGTGAGACCATCGAGATCGCTGCCAGCGACAGCCTCGCATTCAAATCCAGCGTTAAATACTAATTTGACGGCAGGACCGCCCTCACGAAAGTGGGGGCGGTTTTTTTATCTTCTTGCAGGATTTACAATGTTTTCAGAGAATAAAGAAAACAGTACATGAAATGGAGGGACTGTCGATGAAGAACTACAAGAGTACCAATATCCGCAATATTGCAGTAGCTGGACATGGCAAAACTGGCAAGACTAGTCTGTTGGACGCCTGCTTGTTCAATACAGGCGTGGTGAAGCGGCTGGGCAGCGTGGAAGACGGCACCAGTGCTTTGGATTATGATCCCGAGGAAAGCAAGCGCAAGATGACCATTGGTGACAAACTGGTGGCCTGCGAATGGCGGGACTTCAAGCTGAACTTCATCGACACACCGGGCTATCCCGATTTTGTGGGTGATGTAAAGGGCGCCATGGTGGCAGCCGATAGTGCCTTGATCGTGATTTCGGCCTCGTCCGGCATCAAATCGGGGACGGAAAGTGCCTGGCTCTGCGCCGAGGAGAATGAACTGCCCCGGGCCTTCCTGATCAACAAGATGGACCGGGAACACGCCGATTTCGATGGCGTCGTGGAAGAACTGCGGGTACGTTTTGGTGATGGCGTCGTGCCGGTACAGATTCCCATCGGCAAGGAAGCAGCCTTCCAGGGTGTGGTTGACCTGCTGGCCCTGCATATGAAGATCGTCACCCATGACAATGAAGTGGTGAAGGATGAAGTGCCGGAATACATCAAGGGCGATGTGGAGATTGCCCGACAGAAATTGATTGAGGCCGTGGCTGAATTCAACAACGAACTTCTGGAAAAATATATCGAAGGCGAGGAAATCACTGAGCTGGAAGTGGCCGCTGCCCTGATTGAAGGCATTCAGGCAGGCAAGATTTTCCCGGTGTTCTGTGCATCGGCCAAACAGAATATCGGCATCCGCCAGCTTATGAACGATCTCGTGGAATACATGCCGACACCGTATTTCAAGGTATCCATCGGTACGGATCCGGCCAGCGGCGAGATCAAGGAGCGTCATACGGAAGATGCCTTTTCGGCGCAGGTGTTCAAGACTACCGTGGATCCCTTCGTGGGACGGCAGAGCTTTATTCGCGTGCTGTCCGGGGAGATGAAAGGCGATGCCAGCTATCTCCATGTGAACAAGAACGACGAGGAACGCATTGGCACGCTGTTCACCATGCAGGGCAAGCGGCAGGAGAACCTCTCGCAGGTGGCTGCCGGGGATATCGTGGTCACGACCAAGCTGCAGCAGGTGCGTACCGGTGATACCCTCTGTGACAAGAACAATCCTATCCAGTACGAAGCCATCACTTACCCTGAGCCCATGCTGGAGATGGCGGTGACATCGAAGAAAAAGGGCGAGGAGGACAAGGTCTTCGGGGCGCTGGCCAAGCAGCAGGATGAAGATCCCACCATCGTCGTGCAGAAACGTCCGGAGACCAAGGAGACTTTGGTCAAGGGCGTAGGCGAGGTGCACCTGGAAATCCTCGCCGAACAGCTGCAGCGGAAATTCGGGGCGGAAATGGTGCTGTCCCAGCCTAAGGTGGCTTATCGGGAAACCATCCGCAAGAGCGTGCAGGTACAGGGTCGCCACAAGAAGCAGAGCGGCGGCCATGGCCAGTTTGGCGATGTCTGGCTCGAGATCAGTCCGCAGCCGGCTGGCGAGGGCAATGTCTTTACGGAGAATATCTTCGGCGGCAGCGTGCCCCGGCAGTATATCCCGGCGGTGGAGAAGGGCACGGAAGAGGCTTTGGCGGCAGGTGTGATGGCCGGTTTCCCCGTGGTGGATGTCAAGGTCAATCTCTATGATGGTTCCTATCATTCGGTGGATTCTTCAGAAGCGGCCTTCAAGACGGCAGCCGGCATTGCCATCCGCAAGGGAATCATGGACGCATCGCCAATCCTTTTGGAACCGATTGATACCATCCGCGTGACCACGCCGGAATACTATATGGGCGATGTGATGGGGAAGCTCAACAGCAAGCGAGCCCATATCCTGGGGGTAGACAGTAAGGGCAAGGACATGAGCGAGATTTCCGCCTTGATTCCGGAGGCTGAGCTTTACCGTTTCGCGACGGACCTGCGCAGCCTGACGCAGGGGCGCGGCGCCTACAGCCTGGAATTCACCCGCTATGAGCCGGTGCCGGAACGGGAAGCCGTAAAGATCATCGAAGAACAGCAGAAAAATAAACAGGCATGACGTTGCAGGAGGGAGCAGCCCGGGCGGGGGGTGCTCCCTCTTTTGATTGTCACGGCTCATTTTTTCTTGTATAATGGATGGTACTTGTGAGAATTTAGAAGTTTTGGGGGCCGAATTATGAAGTTTCATCGGATGCGCTATCTGGGCAGTCTGTTTGCGACCTTTATGGGGACGCAATCAGCCCTGCGCCTGCTCTTGTTTACCATTACGCTGTCAACAGTGTCTTTGGGGGTACTGGATGTGTTGCGTACCTTTGCACTGGGGGCTTTTTACGATGCCTGCGCGGCGTTTTTTTTCTGTCTGCCGCTAGCCTTGTTATTGTTGATATTGCCTACCCGTTGGCTGAATCGGAAATGGGGACAGTGGGTGGTACTGGCGGCGGCGTTCCTGATGAATTTCCTGCTGGCCTTCTCTACGGCGGCCCAGTTTTTTTTCTGGCAGGAGTTCCATACCAATTTCAATTTCATCGCCGTGGATTACCTGATCTATACCACGGAAATGATTGGCAATATCGTGGAAGCCTATCCCATGTGGGTCATCATTCCTGCCCTGCTGCTGGCAGCAGGGGCTATGACCTATGGGCAGAGCCGCTTCCTCTGCCCGCCTTTCAATCCCAAGCAGAAGGGACGGCTCCTGCTGGAAATCGTCCTGACGGTCGTCGTGCTGTCGCTGATCACATCCAGCAGCCGGGATGAATGGCGGGAAAAGGTCAGCCCTAATCAATACAATATCGAACTGGCGGGCAATGGTCCTTATGGTTTTGTGCATGCGTTCTTCAGCAATGAACTGAACTACCATCAGTTCTACAAGGAAGCCGGTGAAAATACCGTGCTTTTGAACCTGCGCGGCCTGCTTGCCGCAGATAATGTCAGCTTCAAGGAAGATAACGGCATTGGGCGACGGGTGCAGAACGGAAATGAACTCACTGCCCGTAAACCCAATGTCGTGCTGATTACCGTGGAAAGCCTCAGCTCTGATTACTGCGGCGCTTTTGGCGCGCAGGATTCCTGGACGCCGGAATTGGATAAGCTGGCTGCTGATTCCTATGTCTTTTCCCGCATGTATGCCACGGGCACCCGGACGGTGCGCGGCTTGGAGGCGATTTCCTTGTCGGTGCCGCCGACACCGGGGCAGTCCATCCTGCGGCGGCAGAACTGTGATAATCTGGCCACGCTGGGAGATGCCCTGCGGCAGAATGGCTACCAGACGGATTTCGTCTATGGCGGCTATGGCTATTTTGACAATATGAATGAGTTCTTTGGCAGCAATGGTTATACCATCAAAGATCGCGTGGAGATCCCCAGCGAAGAGATCGTGCAGGAAACGGCCTGGGGGGTAGCCGATGAAGTGCTCTTCAACCAGGTATTGAAATCTATGGATGAACATGCGGCCAAAGGGGAGCGGGCCATGGAAATGGTGATGACCACGAGCAACCATAGCCCCTATACTTTCCCTGAGGGCCGAGTGGAGGCCCAGCAGGGTGAACGGGAAGGTGCGGTGCGTTACACGGACTGGGCCATTGCCGACTTTCTGCGGCGGGCGCAGGAAAAGCCTTGGTTCAAGGACACGGTCTTTGTCATTGTGGCGGACCATCAGGCCCGGGCGGCCGGTAAGACCGAATTGCCGGTGAACCGCTATCATATTCCCTGTATGATTTATGCTCCTGGCATGATTGCACCCGGACAGAATGACCGGTTGATCAGTCAGATGGATTTGGCACCCACCCTTATGGGAATGCTGGGGCTGTCCTATGATTCCCGCTTTATGGGGCGCGATATCTTCCATACGCCGCCGGAGGCCGACCGCATCTTTATCAGTACCTATCAGAGCATGGGCTATATCCGTGGGGATAAGTTGGTAATCCTGGAGCCGGGGCGCCGGGCGGTCACCTATGAGATAACCGATTGGCAAAACAGTATCTACAAGACGGTGCCGGAGGATGAGCAACTGGAAAACGAGGCCATTACCTGGTATCAGGGGGCCAGTGATTTGTTCAACAAAGGCGGATTAAAAATCGGGTTCTGACCTGTCAATTTTCATATTCCTGTGGTAAAATAGAATTGATATACTGTGTGGAGGTTGGAAAAGGCATGGATTTAGGCCGGGATATTTTTACTGGTGTGACGATGGCCGTATGTGCGTTGGCATCTTTTACGGCAGCGGCCAGTATGCTATCGATGGCTGGCATGGACTTTGCCGGCTGTTTTACGGCCAGCGTGCTCCTTGCCCTGCTGGGTACCTTGTGGCTGGTCTGGCGTGGACAGGCGGCCGTGTTTTCCCCTTCGCTTACGGTAACGGGTTATCTTGTCTTTATCGTGGCCATATCCCATGGCATGGGCTGGCAGGTTATCTTAGGGATCTGCTTCTTCGCTTCCCTGCTGGGCTTTGTCTTTTGGCAGGCAGGGCACAGGTTGGGGTTCCCGCCTGTACCGCAGATCTTTCCTTGGGGAATCAAACTGTCGTTGGCGGTGTTCCTGGTCTTCCTGGGGTTGAAGCTGGGACGGATCATCATCACCTCGCCCTGGCAGGTCACCATGCTGGGAGATATGGCAGATCCTTTGTTTTTTTGGAGCATGGCAGGTCTGGCGGTGACCGTGGTCTTGTTAGCTGGCAGGAGACAGTATGCACTTTTCGCCGGCATGCTGGTCACGGCGGTGGCCACTTTAGCGGAAGGCTTTTGGATTATTCCGGCGGCGCCGTTTTTCCAGCCGGAAGGCCTGCAGAAGGTGTCTGGCATGCTAGCCCTGCCGTCGGCAGGAGCAGATGCAGCTTTCTATGGGCTGACGGTATTCAGCCTTGCTGTCATGCTGAGTGCCATTCATGCCAGCAGTTGGACAGCTTTCCTCAAGGGGCAGCAGGTTGCTGCTGGCGTGAAGCGGCTGCTGCTTTTCAATGCGCTGGGGGCCTTGCTGGGTATGACGCCTTTGGTACTTTCCCCGGTGGTGGCGGCGAATCGCGAGGCTGTGCGTGCGAAGTGGGCTGGCCTTGTGGCAGCCGCAGTGCTGGCGTTGGCCTTGTTTTGTGAGCCGGTGCTGGCTGCTATTGCTGATTTTCCGGCGATGGTGGTGCCCGTGTTGGTGGGCGGTGGCTTCCTGCTCTTGCTGGAGGCGCTGCGCGATTGTCCTATGACTGCGGGGGATACCCTGCAGCGGAGAGATTTGTTGACGGTGCTGGTAATGGTGATGATACTCTCCCTGACGGGGGATTTTGCGGCTGCGATAGGGACTGCGGCCATCATCTATGCACTGTGCAGGATTGTAAGTAGAGAGTAAGTTAGGAGTGTACTGTTCGTGTTGTTTAACCGTTATTCGAGATTTGTGCTGGCTGGTTTGTTGGCGGGAGGTTTTGCCTTAGGATGGTCTAATGCGGCAGAGGCCCGGCATATGGCGGTACAGCCAGAGATGGAAACCAAGGTGGATACCAATCATTCCCTGCGTATAGGCGGCGGCTCCCGCGTAGTAGAGCGCGGCAGCCATAACAGCCTGGAGAACCGCGTGGATGCAATCCTGCATCCGCCTGTGGAGAAAAAGGAAATCGGGATGAAAGTCCCGCAGACGGTGTCCGCTTTTGATGATTCCATTATCGGTACGGCGCTTGCCAGTCAGGAACAGTGCGTGAAATATCTGTTGAGTGTCAACCCGCGTCCGGATATTTCGGTTTCGCCGCAAGAGCTGGTTTCCTACTATTATGAAGAAGGTGCCAGAGAGGGCATCCGCCCGGATGTGGCCTTTGCCCAGGCTTTGAAGGAAACGGGTTTCTTCCGTTATGGGGGAACCGTGACGGCGGACCAGAACAATTACTGCGGGCTCGGGACGACCAGCAGCGAGGTAAAAGGGGCATATTTCAGCTCGGCGAAGCTTGGCGTGCGTGCGCAAATCCAGCATTTGCTGGCCTATGCGTCCACCCGTCAGCCGTCAGAACCAGTGGTAGATCCGCGGTATTCTTTGGTACGCAGCTCTTATGGTTCGCGGACGCTCAGCAGCTGGTCTGACCTCAATGGCAGATGGGCAGTGCCGGGGTACTCCTATGGACAGAGCATTATGAGTATGTTTAGGGAGATGCTTTCCCGTTAATGCGTGGTGATGTACTTTTCTTTGGTGCAAAGAAAAGTACCAAAAGAAACAGCGGACTGAAATTCCTTTCGGGAATTTACGTCCGCAGAGCGCCCGTCCTTGGGCGCTAGGCCGGTATGGATTCGATATTATAGAGAGAGGATTTTATTTTATCTATGATTACGACTAATAATGTTAGTTTGCAATTTGGTAAGCGTGTTTTGTATAAGGACGTAAACTTAAAGTTTACGCCGGGGAACTGCTATGGTATTATCGGCGCCAATGGTGCGGGTAAGTCTACGTTCTTGAAGCTTCTGTCCGGGGAGATCGAGCCGACCGGGGGCAACATCGAGATTACGCCGGGTGAGCGTCTGGCTGTGCTGCAGCAGGACCATTATGCTTATGATGACTATGAAGTGCTGCGCACGGTTATCATGGGGCACAAGCGCCTGGTGGAAATCATGGACGAGAAGGATGCGCTCTATGCCAAGCCGGATTTCTCCGAAGAGGATGGCATGAAGGCTTCGGAACTGGAAGCCGAATTTGCTGAGCTCAATGGCTGGGATGCAGAATCCGAAGCAGCCCGCCTGCTCAATGGTCTGGGCATTCCGGAAAATGAGCACACGATGAAGATGGCCGAGCTCACGGCCAAGGAAAAGGTACGCGTCCTGCTGGCGCAGGCCCTGTTCGGCAATCCTGATATCCTGCTCTTGGACGAGCCGACCAACCATCTCGATGTGGAGTCCATCAATTGGCTGGAAGACTTCCTGGCCGGGTTTGAGAATACGGTTATCGTGGTATCTCATGACCGTCACTTCCTGAATCAGGTCTGCACCTATATCTGCGATGTAGACTTCGGTGCAATCCAGCTCTATGCCGGCAACTACGACTTCTGGTATCAGTCCAGCCAGCTGGCTCTGCAGCTGCAGAAAGAGCAGAACAAGAAGGCCGAAGAAAAGATCAAGGAACTGCAGAACTTCATCGCTCGTTTCGCGGCTAACGCTGCTAAGTCCAAGCAGGCTACGAGCCGCAAGAAACTCCTCGATAAGATCAAGGTGGAAGATATCAAACCGTCTTCCCGCCGTTATCCCTATATTGCCTTTACGCCGGACCGCGAAGCTGGCGACCAGCTGCTGCAGGTGGATGGCATTTCCAAGACCGTCGATGGCGAACAGGTACTCAAGAACGTCAGCTTCACGCTGAAGCGCGGCGATAAGGTGGCCTTTGTCGGCCCCAACGGCATCGGCAAGACCATGCTGTTCAAGATCCTCATGGGCGAGGAAGAACCGGATGAAGGTACCTTCAAGTGGGGCGTGACGACGACGCAGGCTTATCTGCCTGCAGACAACTCCGCTTATTTCGATGGCGTGTCCCTGTCCCTCGTGGACTGGCTGCGCCAGTATTCCAAGGATCCGGATGAGACCTTTGTGCGCGGTTTCTTAGGCCGCATGCTGTTCTCCGGTGAGGAGAGCCTCAAAAAGGCTTCGGTGCTCTCCGGTGGCGAGCGCGTGCGCTGCATGCTCTCCAAGATGATGCTTTCCGGTGCCAACGTCCTCCTGATGGATGAGCCCACCAACCACCTGGATCTGGAATCCATCACGGCGCTCAATAACGGCTTGATTTCCTTTGGCGGTACGGCCCTGTTCGTTTCCCATGACCATGAGTTCGTGCAGACCATTGCCAACCGCATCATCGATATCACGCCGGATGGTGTAGTAGACCGTGTGACCACATATGATGACTTCCTGGCCAATGAAACGGTCAAACAGCAATTAGCAGAGAAATACGGCAAGAAATAAACTCAGAATCGGACAAAGATAAAGGAGCCAGTGCTATGCTGGGAAAATTCTTTAACACGCAAACGGAAGATGCCGGGACTGCGGATCGGCTGAAGGAAATGGTGGCAGTGCTCCGCAAGCGGGAAGTGGTCAAGGGGATGACGCCGGAGAAACTGCGGCAGATCCTCGAAGACCTTGGCCCGACCTTTGTAAAACTCGGCCAGGTCATGAGCATGCGTCCAGACTTTTTGCCACCGGAGTACTGCGATGAACTCATGAAGCTGCAATCCGAAGCCAAGCCCATGCCTTACAGCACGATCCTCGGGGTGATCGAGAAGGAGTATAACCGGCGCTGGAATCAGGTTTTCTCCTATATCGATGAGGAGGCCATCGGTTCAGCCAGCATCGCGCAGGTGCATAAGGCTGTGCTGACCACCGGGGAGAAAGTGGTGGTGAAGGTACAACGGCCGGGCATTTATGAGATCATGAGCAAGGACATCGTCCTGCTGAAGCGGGCGGCCACCCTCCTGAAGGTGGTCAGCCGCTCCCAGGATGTCATTGACTTCAATATGGTGCTCGATGAAATGTGGACCATTGCCAAGCAGGAAATGGATTTCCTCATGGAGGCTGACCATATCGAGGAATTTGCACACCTCAATCAGGATGTGGACTATGTTACCTGTCCGAAGGTCTACCGCAACTTGTCCATGCAGCATATATTGGTCATGGAATATGTGGATGGCATCTGCATCGATGATTTTGCCAAACTCCGGGAGCGGGGCTATGATATCAACACCTTAGGCCGGCGCCTGGGCGAAAACTACGTGCGGCAGATCATTGAGGATGGCTTTTTTCATGCCGATCCCCATCCGGGGAATATCTGGATTCGCAATGGACGGATCGTGTGGCTGGACTTGGGCATGATGGGACGCCTTTCTGGCCGGGATCGGGCAGCTATCCGCAAGGCAGTCTACTCGCTAGCGCATCACGATACCTTTGAGATGAAGGCCGCAGTGCTTTCCCTGGGGGTTGTCAGGGGAAAGATCAATCATACGGCCCTTTATCAGGATATCGATGCCATGCTGGCGCAGTATAGTTCCCTGGATTTCAGTGAATTGCAGATGGGGGTGCTGACACGTCAGATCATGAATCTGATGCGGGTGCATCATATTGTCTGCCCGCAGGGATTGTCCATGTTCGCCCGGGGCGTGCTGACAGTGGAAGGCGTTATGCGCCTCTGCTGTCCGAAGGTTAGTTTCGTGGAAATCTTTGCCCGCAGTCTCGCGGTGGATTACAAGAAGAATTTTGACTGGAAGGATGAGCTGGAAAAGGCCAAGCAGGAAGGGCTGATGCTCTTGAAGAAATCAGCCCAGCTGCCAGAGCAGATTTCGGACATCCTCAAGATGACCATGAGCGGCCAGACCAAGGTGAATCTGGATGTGACGGGTTCAGAAGAGCCGCTGCGGCATCTGGATCGCATGATCAACAAGCTGATCCTGGCACTTTTGGTGGCGGCATTGCTTTTGGGTTCAAGCACGATCTGCACGACGCAGATGACACCAAAGATCATGGAGATTCCCTTATTGGGATTCTTGGGATATTTGATAGCCTTTATACTTAGTCTGAGGATTATATGGGAAATTCACAGGGGCGCATAGGAGGAATGACTTATGAGAGGAATTCGTGGAGCAATTGGTGTAGGTGAGAACAAGAAGGAAGAGATCTGGCAGGCGGCAAAGATGCTGCTGTCCCAGATCCTGCGGCGCAATAAGGTGAAGCCGGAGGATATCGGAGCTTGCATCTTCAGCTGCACCAGTGACCTTACGGCAGGTTTTCCGGCAACGGGAGCCCGCCAGATGGAGGGATTTGACAAGGTGCCACTGTTTGATACCCGTGTGCCGGACGTAGACGATGCTATGGAACGCTGCATCCGTGTACTGCTGTTGGTGGATACGGATATCAAGCAGGCGGACATCCAGCATGTTTATATGGGCAAAGCACAGGAGCTGCGCCCGGATTTGCGAAACTTCTGAGCTTCATTTTGAGAAAACGTAATTATATATAATCGTTTCTTAAAACATCATAAAAAAAATTAATGGAAAATGCGCAAAGGGACTGTACATTTTCCGTTATTTTTTGTAGAATGATGTTTGTGAATAAACAATCTTGTTACAGGTAAGGAGAGAGACACATTGAGTAACATCGATACTACTTGTGTAAATGCTATCCGCGTTCTGGCAGCTGACGCTGTACAGAAAGCAAATTCCGGTCATCCGGGCCTGCCCCTGGGCAGTGCTCCTATGGCTTATGAGCTGTGGGCTAACCATATGAACCACAATCCGCAGAACCCCCAGTGGGCTAACCGCGACCGCTTCATCCTGTCCGGCGGACATGGTTCTACGCTGCTCTATTCCTTGCTCCATTACTTTGGTTATGGCCTGACCATGGACGACATGAAGAACTTCCGTCAGGATGGTTCGCTGACTCCTGGTCATCCGGAATACGGCCATACGGTAGGTGTTGAAGCTACGACTGGCCCGCTGGGCGCTGGCATGGGCATGGCTGTAGGTATGGCTATGGCTGAAGCACATCTGGCTGCTGAGTTCAATCAGCCGGGCTATGATGTGGTTGACCATTACACCTTCGCACTGGGCGGCGATGGCTGCATGATGGAAGGCATTTCCTCCGAGGCGTTCTCTCTGGCAGGTACTCTCGGTCTCTCCAAACTCATCATCCTCTACGATTCCAACAACATCTCCATCGAAGGCAGCACGGATATCGCCTTCACGGAAAATGTGGAAAAACGCATGCAGGCTTTCGGCTTCCAGACGCTGACGGTTGAAGACGGCAATGACCTGGCAGCCATCGGCAAGGCTATCGAAGCAGCCAAGGCTGATAAAGAGCATCCGTCCTTCATCACGGTCAAGACGCAGATCGGCTATGGCTGCCCGGCTAAGCAGGGCAAAGCCAGCGCCCATGGTGAGCCGCTGGGCGTGGACAACGTTAAGGCACTCAAGGAAAACCTGGGCTGGCCGGAACCGGACAAGAGCTTCAACATCCCGCAGGATGTTTATGACCATTATAAGGAACTGGCTGCCAAAGGTGCTGCTGCAGAAGAAGCTTGGAACAAGCTCTTTGCTGACTACTGCGCGAAGTTCCCGGAACTCAAGGCGAAATGGGATGAATTCCATGCACCGGTTGATGCCAAGGCTCTGCTGGACAACGAAGAATTCTGGGCTTATGAAGATAAAGCACAGGCAACCCGTGCTGTTTCCGGCACCATGATCAATCGCCTCAAGGACATCCTGCCGAACCTCTTCGGCGGCAGTGCTGACCTGGCTCCGTCCAACAAGACGGATATGAAGGATGCCGGCGACTTCTCCAAGGATAACTATGCTGGCCGCAACCTGCACTTCGGTGTGCGTGAGCTGGCTATGGCCGCTATGGCGAACGGCATCACGCTGCATGGTGGTCTGCGTAACTATGTGGCTACCTTCTTCGTGTTCAGCGATTATATCAAGCCGATGGTACGCCTGGCTGCACTGATGGGCCTGCCTGTGACCTATGTCCTCACGCACGATAGTATCGGTGTTGGCGAAGACGGCCCAACGCATGAGCCCATCGAACAGCTGGCTATGCTGCGTTCCACCCCGAATGTCAACGTATTCCGTCCGGCTGATGCTACGGAAACGGCTGCTGGCTGGTATCTGGCTGTGACCAGCGAAAAGACGCCGACGGCTCTGGTACTGACGCGTCAGAATCTGCCGCAGCTGGCTGGTTCCTCCAAAGAAGCACTCAAGGGTGCTTATGTCGTATCCGAAGCAAAAGATGCTGCGAACATGGATGGCATCATCATCGCTACGGGTTCTGAAGTTTCCCTGGCTGTGGAAGCTCAGGCCAAACTGGCTGGTGAAGGCGTGGATGTCCGCGTCGTTTCCATGCCCTGCATGGATCTCTTCGAACAGCAGAGTGCTGAATACAAGGCCAGCATCCTGCCGAAAAATGTCCGTGCCCGCGTAGCCGTGGAAGCTCTCGGTGACTTTGGCTGGGGCAAATACGTAGGCCTTGATGGTGCTACGGTTTCCATGAAGGGCTTCGGCGCTTCCGCACCGGCTGGTGTTCTCTTCGAGAAGTTCGGTTTCACGGTTGACCATGTGACTGAAGTGGTACGCAAGGTCGTAGCTGACAATAAATAACAGACTTCATGACAAATGCCAGGCTTTTTCTAAGTCTGGCATTTGTTGTATTTGTTATAGTTTTTGCTGGTTTAACACTAGCAGAATTATCCGAAATAGTGTACAATATTAGAGGTGCGATTTTTTCGCGAAATTTTATATGTGTGGAGGGAAACAATCCATGAAAAAAATTGTTCAGATGTTGCTCACTCTTTGCATGGTTGTGCTGAGTGCTCAGGTTGCTTTTGCCAATGCCGATAAGGTGACGGTACAGGAAGGTGCAGATATCACGGCTGTGAAGCGTATTGCTGTAGCAGCGCCGTTGTATATGCCGCGAGATGACAAGGCTCCCAACAAGGATATGCTGACGCAGATTGTGTCGGACGCCAGCCGCGTGTCCCGCAGCTATGTGATTTCTTATGATGCAGTGGCTGAGGGCATCAAGACGGCTACCAATGTGGACATCAAGTCTTTGGACCGCCGTCAGGCAGCCAAGGTCTACAAGGAAAATGTAGCAAATTATGCCGATGCTTATGTGGTACTGACGGTAGCCAATAATAGCCGCACGGCCTTCTTTTTTGACGTGTTCAAATCCGGCACGAACGAACTCCTCTACACTTATGAGATCCGTGCTAACAAGAGCGAAGGCGATACGGTGAATACCTTCAACAATCTCTGCGAACAGTTCTATAAACATTTAGACCGCAGCGCTGAGGAACAGGTTAAAGCCGAAAGCAAAAAGAAATAAAATAAAGGAGACAGGCTCCAGATTTTTGGGGCTTTGTCTCCTTTTTTCGTTTATTCACTTGGCTTAGCCAGATAGATGGGCTTTATCTTGGCGGATTCGGCAGTGGATTTATCAATATAGCCATTGCGCACCATGGCGTCAATCACGATGAACTGCCGTTTCTTGGCCAGCATGAAATCCACATAGGGTGAGTAGAGTGAGGGGGCATTGGGCGTGCCCGCCAGCATAGCCGCTTCCGGCAGTTTGAGATCGCTGGGCTTCTTGTCGAAGTAGCCTTTGGCTGCCGGGCCGATGCCATAGAAGTTGGAACCGTAGTAGATGGTGTTGAGGTAGAGCTCAAGGATCTCGCTCTTGCTGTAGTTCGCTTCCATATCCAGCGAAAGCAAAAGTTCCTCGGCTTTGCGGCCAAAGGACTGCTCATGTGAGAGAAAGAGATTCTTGACTAGTTGTTGCGTGATGGTGCTGGCTCCTTCGGTGACTTCGCCATATTGCAGATTGACGAGGGTGGCCCGCATGATGCCCTGCACGTCAAAGCCATAATGGCTGTAGAAGCGGTTGTCTTCCACGGCGATGATGGCATTCTGCATATCCTCGGGAATATCCCGCAGTTTGACATAGTGTTCTTTGTCAATTCGCGCGTCTACCGCCCGCTTGAGGAAAATCATGCGGCTGAGGCGGTCGATGGTGGAGATTTCCTGGGGAGCATCCGTCTGTTGATTGGCAGGCAGCACGGCTTCGAGTCTGGGCAGGAAATCACCTACATGCTGCCAGGTACGCGGCGCAAAGAAGGTGAAACCGCCCGCGAGGAAAAAGGCCAGGAAGAAGACCAACGCTAAAAGAAAAATAAAGCGGAAAAATTTTCGGTAAATTCGTCGTTTTTTATGTTTTTTCATAATGCACCTCTAGTAAAACATTCAATTACAGTATAGCATGTTTTTTTATAAATAGGGGTTGCAATTTTATGCATGATAGTTGTATAATTATAAACATAGTTTACAGGGTACAGTTGATAAATCGAAAATAACGGAAAGTCAATCCGTGTTGACAGGTCAAAATGATACCAGAGGAGGATTTCTCTATGAAGGTCAGCGTTATCGGAGCTACCGGTTATGCCGGAGCTGAACTGCTGCGCTTGCTCTATCAGCATCCGCAGGCGGAAGTGGTCCATATCACTTCCGAAAGCCATACCGGCGAAAAGATTGCCAGTCTTTATCCGCATCTGCGCGGGCTCTATGATATGGAGCTGGAGAGCATGAAGGATATCGAGCGCATTGGCAGGGATAGCGATTTCGTCTTTATCGGCCTGCCCCATGGCCATGCCATGGAAGTCGGACGGGCACTGGCAGGGATGCCGGTGCGCATCATCGACTTAGGTGCGGATTACCGGTTCGCTGATACGGAAATCTATGAGGCCTGGTATCATGTGCCGCATACCCATCAGGACGCCGAACGGGTTTATGGTCTGGCAGAGCTCTATCGGGAGCAGATAAAATCCGCCAAGATCATCGGCAATGCCGGCTGCTTCACAACGGCCAGCATCTTAGCTCTGGCGCCATTGGCCAAGCAGCATCTGATCGATGTCAACACCATCATCGTCGATGCCAAGTCCGGCGTGTCCGGAGCAGGGCGCGGCGCCAAGCAGGCCAACCACTTCCCGGAGCTTTATGATAACTTCCGGGCTTATAATGTGGCCAAGCACCGACATACGCCGGAGATTGAGCAGGCGCTGACGGATCTTTCCGGGGAAAAGGTTCTGCTGAACTTTACGCCGCATCTCGTGCCCATGTCCCGCGGGATTCTCTCCACCTGCTATGCCAATCTCAAAGAGGGCGTAACGGCTGATCTGGTCAGCGCCGCCTTTGAAAAGCTTTATGGCAAGGAATACTTCATCCGCCTGCTCGGAGCGGGGGCCTATCCTTCGACCAAGGAAGTGCGCGGTTCCAACTTCTGCGATATCGCCTGGCATGTGGATGAGCGCACGGGCCGCGTGATCGTGCTCTCGGCCATCGACAACCTCGTGAAGGGAGCAGCGGGACAGGCAGTACAGAATTTCAATATCGCCTGCGGCTTTGAGGAACGTATGGGATTGGATTTCGTACCCCTTTATCCCTGATTGAAGCAATAGATAAGAATTTTTGGGAGGAATATTCATGTTTAGTGATGCACATAAAAAAGCGGGGGTTACCTACCCGCAGGGATTCCAGGCTGCTGGCGTCAAGGCCGGCATCAAGAAGAGCGGTAATCTCGATGTAGCCGTTATCTATACGGAGAAGGAAGCGGCAGTTGCCGGCACCTTCACGCAAAATGCGGTAGCTTCGGCGCCGGTCCGCGCTTCCAAGAAGGTTGTGGCTACGGGCATGGCCCATGCCATCACGGCTAATGCAGGCTGCGCCAATGCCTGCACGGGGGAGCAGGGCGAGAAAGACGCTGCAGCCATGCAGGATATCACGGCTACGGCTCTGGGCTGCAAGGCCGATGATGTAGTTGTGGCATCCACGGGCGTTATCGGCGTGAACCTGCCCATGGACAAGATGGAAACGGGCATCAAGCAGGCCATCAAGGAACTGTCCAGCGAGGGCAGCGAGAATGCCGGCAAGGCCATCATCACGACGGATACCTATTCCAAGGCCTGCGCTACGGAAATCACGTTGGGCGGCAAGGAAGTGCGCTTCGGTGCCATCGCCAAGGGTTCCGGCATGATCCAGCCCAATATGGCCACCATGCTCTGCTTTATCACGACGGATGCAGCCATTGACAGCAAGCTTCTGCAGAAAGCCCTGTCGGAAATCGTGGAAGTTTCCTTCAACATGATTTCCATTGACGGCGATATGAGCACCAACGATATGGTCATCGTACTGGCTAACGGTGCCGCTGGCAATGCCAAGATCACCGAGGAAAATGAAGACTATGAACTCTTCAAGAGCACGCTCAAGGATATCTGCCAGGAACTTTCTAAGAAGATTGCGGCCGATGGCGAAGGCGCAACCAAGTTCCTGACCATTTCCGTAAGCGGCGCCAAGAGCTTTGCCGATGCCAAGACCATTGGCATGAGCGTAGCCAAGAGCCCGCTGGTAAAGACGGCCTTCTTCGGCGAGGACCCCAACTGGGGGCGAGTTATCTGTGCCGTGGGGTATGCCGGCGTGCCCATGGATCCTAATAAGACCGTGGTGAAGTTCGGTGGCATTCCCGTTTATGCCAACGGTGTCGGCGCAAAATATGATGAAGCAGAACTTCGCAAGGTCATGGAAGCCCACGATATCGTGATTGGTATCGACATGGGCGAGGGCGATGCTAAAGCTGACATCTGGAGCTGCGACTTCTCTTACGAATACGTGAAGATCAACGGCGAATACCACACCTAAGGAGGCAGGGCGATGTTTACAGCAGAGGACAAAGCGGCCATCCTGGTGGAGGCCCTGCCCTATATCCAGCAGTTCTACGGCAAGACCATCGTCATCAAATACGGCGGCAACGCCATGATTAACGATGACCTCAAGGAAAAGGTCATGCAGGATATTGCCCTGATGAAATACGTGGGCATCCGCCCGGTCATCGTCCATGGCGGTGGCCCGGATATCACGGGCTTTCTCAAGAAGGTGGGCAAGGAGTCGGATTTCGTAGCCGGCCTCCGGGTGACCGATGAGGAAACCATCGAGATTGCGGAAATGGTGCTCGATGGCAAGGTCAACTCCGAAATCGTCAACCTGCTGAACCGCCGCGGCGTAAGGGCCGTGGGGCTCAGCGGCAAGGATGCAGGTCTTATAAAGGCCCGTAAGAAACTGGCCACAGTCTACGAGGGCGAGGACACTAAATCTGTGGATATCGGCTATGTAGGCGAAGTGGAGCAGGTGGATACAGGCATCCTCGAAGACTTACTGAAGCAGGGCTATGTGCCCGTTATCGCACCGATTGGTGTAGGGGATAACGGCGAGAGCTACAATATCAATGCTGACTATGTGGCGGCCGAGATTGCCGGCGCCCTGCAGGCGGAGAAATTACTGCTGCTGACGGATATTGAAGGCATCTATAAGGACTTCAACGACAAGTCAAGCTTCATCTCCACACTGCATCTGCCGGATGCCCGCCAGTATATCAAAGAAGGCATCATCGCTGGAGGCATGATTCCGAAGGTGGAAGCCTGCCTGACTTCACTGGAGCAGGGCACGGGCAAGACGCATATCATCGATGGGCGCCTGCCGCACTCCATCATTTTGGAAATCTTTACCTCCCGGGGCATTGGCACCCAGGTGGTGCGTTGAATAAAAGGGAGAAATTATGCAGGAACAGGAAATTTTTGCGGAGGACCAGGCAAGTTACCTGCCGGTCTTTAACCGCTATAAGATCGTCCTCGACCATGGCGATGGCGCCTATGTCTGGGATATTAACGGTAGGAAGTATCTGGACTTCTTGGGGGGCATTGCGGTAAATGTGCTGGGCCATAACAATAAGGCTCTGGTTGATGCCGTAGCGGAGCAGGCAGGAAAACTCATCCATTGCTCGAACCTCTACTACACCCAGCCACAGGCCGATGCGGCGGCCAAGCTTGTGAAACTCAGCGGCCTGGATAAAGCCTTCTTCGGCAACTCCGGCGCGGAGGCAAACGAAGGGGCCATCAAGATTGCCCGCAAGTATGGCTATAGCATCAATCCCGAAAAGACGGAAATTATCTCCGCCTGGGACAGCTTCCATGGCCGTACCATCGCCACGCTGACGGCTACGGGCCAGCCCCATTACCATGAGGGCCTCGGGCCACTGCCTGAGGGGTTCAGCTATGTGCATTACAATGACATTGCCGAGCTCGAAGAAAAGATTAGCGACAAGACTGCGGCAGTGATGCTCGAAACCATTCAGGGGGAAGGCGGCGTGCATACGCCGGATGCAGATTACCTCAAACAGGTACGGTCCCTTTGTGACAAGCACGGCGCTCTGCTGATCCTCGATGAGATTCAGGCGGGTATCGGCCGCAGCGGCAAGTTCTTCGCCTATGAGAACTACGGCATCAAACCCGATATCGTAACCTTGGCCAAAGGTTTGGCGGGCGGCGTGCCCATCGGTGCCTTCATCGTTACCGACAAGGTAGCCAAGGCCTTTAAGCCCGGCGACCATGGCACGACCTTCGGCGGCAATCCGCTGGCCTGTGCCGCAGCCAATGTGGTACTTGATACGGTGCCGCAGGAAAGCTTCCTTAAAAATATTCAGTCTGTGGGCAAATATTTTAAGGATAAATTGCAGGAATTAGCCAACAAATATCCAAACTATATCGTGGATGTGCGTGGCGAGGGCCTGATTCTCGGTGCAGAACTCAAAGAGGCCGACCATGGCCGGGATATTGTCAATGACTGCCTGGCGCAAGGTCTGATTATCAACTGCACGGCTGGCAAGGTTTTGCGCTTTATCCCGCCACTGATCATCACCACGGCACAGATTGATGAAGCATTTGCAGTAATGGACGAAGTAATCGGCAAATATGCCGAATAAGGGGGCTTTGGATGTTAAAAGGACGCGATATGTTATCCATCCACGAACTTTCCGTGGATGAAGTGCAGGAAATCCTGGCTTTGGCGCATGAACTCAAGGCCAAGCAGAAGGCGGGGATCGAACATCATCTGCTTAAAGGCAAGACCTTGGGCATGATATTTGAAAAATCCTCCACGCGAACCAGAGTTTCCTTCGAAGTGGGCATGTACCAACTGGGCGGTCAGGCATTGTTCCTGTCCAACCGCGATTTGCAGCTGGGCCGCGGCGAACCCATCAAGGATACGGCCCGGGTGCTCTCCCGTTATCTGGACGGCATTATGATCCGTACCTACGGGCACGATAGAGTAGAGGAACTGGCTAAATACGCGGATATTCCCGTAATCAATGCCCTGACCGATTTGCTCCATCCCTGTCAGGTATTGACGGATTTGCTGACCATTCAGGAGCATAAGGGCAAGAACCTCAAGGGGCTCAAGATGGCCTATGTGGGGGATGGCAACAATATGACCAATTCCTACATGTATGGCTGTGCCAAAGCGGGCATGACCTTTGTGGCAGCTACGCCGGCAGATTACAAGCCTGATGCTACCGTGACCAAGCTGGCCAAAGAAGATGCCAAGCTCACGGGCGCCAGCATTGAACTCGTGACAGATCCGGTGGAAGCGGTCAAGGGCGCCGATATCGTGGTCACGGACACTTGGGCCAGCATGGGGCAGGAAGAGGAGCATGATGCGCGCAAGAAGATCTTCGCGCCTTATCAGGTCAACAAGGAACTTCTAGCTCATGCAGACAAGCGGGCTATCGTGATGCACTGCCTGCCGGCTTACCGCGGCGAGGAAATCACCGAGGAAGTCCTCGAAGCCAATGCCCATGTGATTTTTGACGAAGCAGAAAACCGCCTCCATACCCAGAAGGCCATTATGGCTTTGACTATGGGTTAAAAAGCCTTCCCCTTGAGGGAAAGGTGCCCCGTCAGGGGCGGATGAGGTGTAATTTTTTACAATAGAAAGGAAGTAATATTATGGCTAAACAGATTAAAAAAGTAGTTCTGGCTTACTCCGGCGGTCTGGATACCTCCGTTATCATTCCCTGGCTCAAGGAAAACTATGATGGCTGCGAAGTTATCGCCTGCTGCGCCGATGTAGGGCAGGGCGATGAGCTGGATGCCGTTCATGATAAGGCGCTGAAATCCGGTGCTTCCAAGGTTTATATTGCAGACCTCAAGGAAGAATTCCTCAAGGAATATGTATGGCCCACGTTGAAGGCCGGTGCTGTTTACGAAGACAAGTACCTCTTAGGCACTTCCTTTGCCCGCCCGATCATTGCCAAAAAACTGGTGGAAATCGCCAAGCAGGAAGGCGCGGATGCCATCGCTCATGGCGCTACCGGCAAGGGCAATGACCAGGTTCGTTTCGAGCTGACAGTCAAGGCTCTGGCTCCGAACATCACTCTGATTGCTCCCTGGCGTGAATGGGACCTCGATTCCCGCTCCGCTGAAATCGAATATGCCAAGAAGCATGATATTCCCATCGCTACGGAAAACAAGACCTATTCCATGGACCGTAACATCTGGCATCTGTCCCATGAAGGCGCAGACCTCGAAGATCCGGCCAACGAGCCGCATGACAGCATGTTCCTGATTTCCAAGGCTCCGAAGGATGCTCCGGACGAACCGGAATACGTGACCATCGACTTTGAAAAGGGCGAACCGGTAGGCGTAAACGGCAAGAAAATGGGCGCTGTGGAACTGCTCGAAGAACTCAACAAGATTGGTGCCCGCAACGGCGTTGGTATCGTGGATATCTGCGAAAACCGTCTCGTGGGCATGAAGTCCCGCGGTGTCTATGAGAACCCGGGCGGAGCTCTGCTCTACTATGCACACCGTGAACTGGAATACCTCTGCCTTGACCGCAACACCTATCACTACAAGCAGCAGGTTGGCATCCGTTATGCCGAACTCGTTTACGATGGCATGTGGTTCTGCCAGCTGCGCGAAGCACTGGATGCATTCGTCAACAGCACCCAGCAGACCGTGACTGGTCAGGTCAAACTGAAACTCTACAAGGGCAACATCATCTCCGCTGGTTCCACTTCCCCGTACTCCCTGTACAGCCAGGAATTTGTGACCTTCGAGCATGATGACGTATACAACCAGGCAGATGCTACGGGCTTCATCAACCTGTTCGGCCTGCCGCTCAAGGTTCGTGCCCTGATGCAGGAGAAGACGGGTAAATGAGCGAGGCCATGTGGGGAGGCCGTTTCACCAAGACCGTAGATGAAATGGTCAATGAATTCCAGGCCTCCATAAATTTTGACAAGCGCATGTACCATGAGGACATTGCGGGCTCCATCGCCCATGCCATCATGCTCTCCAAGTGCGGCATCATCTCTGAGGACGACTGCGGGGCAATCCTGCAGGGCCTCAAGGATATCGAAGCGCAGATTGAAGCGGGGGACTTCGACTTCTCCGTGGATCTTGAAGATATCCATATGAATATCGAAAAACGGCTTACCGAGGCCATTGGCGAAGCTGGCGGGCGGCTCCATACCGCCCGCAGCCGCAATGACCAGGTGGCCCTCGATACCCATATGTATGTGCGCCGGGAAGTCGTGGCTGTCCAGCAGGAAATCATCAACCTGCAGGAAGCCCTCGTGGAGCTGGCCAAGAAAAATCAGGATGTCATCATGCCTGGTTACACCCATCTCCAGCGGGCACAGCCCATTCTCTTTGCGCATCATCTGCTGGCCTATTTCGGCATGCTCTCCCGTGACTATGCCCGCTTCGAGGGCGTATACAAACGGGCGGATATTATGCCTTTGGGCGCAGGTGCCTTGGCTGGCACTACCTTCCCGATTGATCGGGAACTGGTGGCTAAGCAGCTGAACTTCGAGCAGATTTACGGCAACAGCCTCGATGCGGTCAGCGACCGTGACTACATCATGGAATTCCTGTCCGCAGCCAGCATTCTAATGGTGCATCTCTCCCGCCTGTCGGAAGAGACCATCCTCTGGTGCAGCCGGGAGTTCTCCTTTGTGGAACTTGACGATGCCCATTGCACGGGCTCGTCCATGATGCCGCAGAAGAAGAACCCCGATGTATCCGAACTGGTACGCGGCAAGACCGGCCGGGTTATCGGCCACCTGATGGCTATGCTGACCACCGTAAAAGGCCTGCCCTTGGCTTATAACAAGGATTTGCAGGAGGACAAGGAAGGCATCTTCGATGCCATCGATACGGTGAAATTCAGCTTAGGTGTTTATGCCCAGCTGATTCGCGGCATGAAGGTCAAGAAAGACGTCATGCGCAAGGCCGTCGAGGAGGACTTCTCCAACGCTACGGATTTGGCCGATTACCTGGTCAAGAAGGGCCTGCCCTTCCGTCAGGCCCATGCGGTGGCTGGTACGGCTGTTCATGAGTGCATTGCCCAGGGCAAGTACCTGGCCGATATGACCTTGCCCGAGCTGCAGAAGCTTTCGCCGCTGTTCGAATCCGATATTGCCGAAGCTTTGAAGCCCGAGACCTGCGTCAACCAGCGCAACTCTTTGGGCGGCACTTCCGATAAGCAGGTAGAACGCCAGCTCGAAGCGGCACAGGAACTGATTGCGGCCGAGAAAGAAAGTAATACAAAGTTGACCTGTCAGCAAATCTGACCAGTCAAAAATTGACATGTCAAATATTAAAGAACAGCCTTACTGGGACAATCGTCTTTGGCAAGGCTGTTTTTGACATCTATGCTCATAAACTATACAATAAAAAGAGATTGGTATGAACGTGGGAGGATAAGAAATGTTAGTAGGCGAAGAGCGAAATAAAGTAGACCAGATTTGGGATACCTTCTGGACGGGAGGACTGACGAATCCGCTGTTGGTTATCGAGCAGTTTACTTACCTGCTGTTTATCAAGCAGCTTGATGATATAGAGACAGAGAACGAAGCAAATGCGGCGCTGTTGGGCTTTGAGCATGAGGAGAAAATCTTTGGCCCGGAGCAGCAGAATTATCGTTGGAGCAAGTTTAAGAATTTAGCGCCGGCCGTACAGTTTCAGCTCATGCAGGATGAGATTTTCCCTTTTATCAAGAATCTGCATCCCGATGATGATGCTTCCTACACCCGTTTTATGAAGGATGCGACCTTCCAGATTTCTGCACCGGACAAACTGGCGAAGATCATTGAGGGCATCGATAAGCTGGAACTGAATGAAGAAGACAGCAAGGGTGACCTGTATGAGTACATGTTGTCCAAGCTGGCTTCTTCCAAAATCAACGGCCAGTTCCGCACGCCGCGCCATATCATCAAGATGATGGTGGAGATGGCGGCGCCGCAGCCTTCGGATATTGTGGTAGATCCGGCGATGGGCACGGCAGGATTTTTAGTAGCCGCAGAAGAATTTATCCGTAAACATCATGGGGATATGCTGCTGGATGATGAACAGGCCCAGCATTTCAATACGACCATGTTCAATGGCTTTGATACGGACCCCACCATGCTGCGCATCGGTACTATGAACATGATGCTTCATGGTGTGCAAAATCCCAGCATTGACTATAAAGACAGCCTTTCCAAGCATAATCCCGATAAGGAACTCTATACCCTTTGTCTGGCCAATCCTCCATTTAAAGGCTCTCTGGACAATGAAACCGTGGAGGAAAGTCTGCTGCGCGTTACCAAGACCAAGAAAACAGAGCTGCTCTTTCTCGCCCTGTTCCTGCGTATCCTGAAGCTGGGCGGCAGAGCGGCGGTTATTGTCCCCGATGGCGTGCTCTTTGGTTCGTCCAAGGCTCATCAGGCTCTGCGCAAGGAACTGGTGGATAACAACAAATTGACGGCAGTGGTCTCCATGCCCAGCGGCGTGTTCAAGCCTTATGCAGGGGTATCCACGGCAATACTCTTCTTTACCAAGACAAATGCAGGCGGTACGGACAAGGTTTGGTTCTACGATATGCAGGCAGACGGCTACAGCCTTGATGACAAGCGGCAGGAGATTGAGGAGAACGATATTCCTGACATTATCGCCCGGTTCAAGAATCTGGAACAGGAAGAAGGCCGCAAGCGCACGGAGCAGAGTTTCTTTGTGCCGGTGGAGGAGATCCGGCAGAATGGATATGACTTGTCCATCAATAAGTATAAGGAAATTGAGTATGTGCCGGTGGAATATCCCAGTACGTTGGAATTGATGACGAAGTTGGACGAGCTTAGTTTGTCCATCAGTGAGGATATGGAAAAGCTGCGGGAGATGCTGAAATAGTACGCGGGACTGGTTCGAGGCAGTTGGGCGCGTGGCAGGCGGCATCTGCCTTTCGCTTGAGCCCTTGGCTAAAACTGTTTTTTGCCCTTAATTAATTAGCGTGAAAAGTCAAAACTCGCTATGCTCAAACAGTAGACTTTTCCCGCTAGAGCAGAGGTATGGCAAAAAACAGTTTCTTAACGCCCTGTGCTCCACGCTACAGTCAGTTGTCGCCTGCCACGCTCGGGGGTGCACCCAGCGTGATAATACTTTTGGCAAGGTGGCATTTCTGTAGAGTAGGGAACCATAGCCAGATGTAATGATAGAGGAGAAGAAATGCGTTTAGGAGATTATGTATCAGTAAAAACAGGCAAATTGGATGCCAATGCAGCTGATGAAAATGGGGAATATCCCTTTTTTACTTGCTCTGTTAATAGTCTGAGAATTAATAGATATGATTACGATTGTGAATGTGTATTGGTTGCAGGAAATGGTGACTTAAATGTAAAATATTATGATGGTAAATTCAATGCCTACCAACGAACATATATTATTGAAAGCAATGACAAAAATGTTCTTTTGGTGCCATATCTGTATAGATTTATGGAAAAGTATGTTGAGAGGCTTAGAAGTGATGCTATCGGCGGAGTTATTAAGTATATAAAACTATCGAATATTACTGACGCTGATATTCATATCTGCACATTAGATGAACAACGGGAAAAAGTTAACATCTTAGATAGAGTTGATGCTTTAATATGTAAATATCAGCTAAAACAGGCCTTGATGGAAGATATTGTCAAATCACGGTTTGTTGAGATGTTTGGTGACCCGGTGACAAATCCGATGGGATGGGCAGAGCACACTCTCGATGAATATATAGAATTTCTAACCTCTGGTTCACGAGGCTGGTCAAAATATTTCTCTGATAACGGGGAGATATTCATTACCATCAAGAATGTGAAAAATAATCGTATTACCTTGGAAAATGTGCAATATGTGACTCCACCAGACAATGCTGAGGCGAAACGGACAAAGGTTCGTGAAGGTGACTTGCTTATAAGCATTACGGCAGATTTAGGGAGAACTGGAGTTGTATCTAAAGAGCTTGAAGAACGCGGAGCATACATCAATCAGCATCTCACGTGCATACGATTGAAGAAAGAAGAAATCAATCCGGGATATGTTTCTTATTTTATGGAAAGCGATGCAGGAAAACGGCAATTTGATACAAAAAATCAATCGGCTGTAAAAGCAGGGTTAAACTTTGATGCTATTAAGAGCCTCAAAGTGTTAGTACCGCCTCGTGAACTTCAAAACGAATATATTTCCTTTGTCGAACTCACCGACAAATCGAAACTTGCTATTCAGCAGAGTATTGAAACGTTACAGACGCTAAAGGCAAAACTTATGCAAGATTATTTTGGCTAATTGAATATCATGATTGTAACGGATTAAGAGGTGCCGGAGGTTGGTGGAAAGGAAAAGTCTATATGAAAGATTACCTTATCACCGAAATTGTGCAGGGGATGCTTCCCTATTTGGATAATGCACAGTTGATGCGCCTCCGTGAAAAATTGACCGAATGCCTGTCGAATAAAGTAGTCACAGATGGTAGTATGGTAGATAATGATACGGGGACAAGCAATGATGAGTTTGTGGAAATGTTTATTGCGGCTAAAAAGGTAGAAGGTTGTAGTGAACGAACCTTAAAATACTATCAGTCCACCATAGTCAAGGCATTGGAGACCTAAGCTTTGTAGAAAACTTCTATAAAGATGAGTGGGTTAAGGTAGTTCAAGCTCAGGAAGTATATGACAAAGTATCATACTGCAAAGCTCCTAAAATTGGCAGAGGAGTGCGTCTCGATAGAAAAGTTCGTATGCAGATATGGGATGTATTTGATGAATATCAAAATATCATGAACGAAAAGCTGCAGCGTGACGTAGAGACTGCTATGTATGAGTGTCGAAAGATTCTTGAAAACAAAAAACTTACAGGCCAGTATACATCTATTATCGTGGACGAAGGTCAGGATCTTAGCCCAAGTGCATATAGATTGCTCATAGCGCTTGCAGGAGATGAACACCAGAATGATATTTTCATTGTTGGTGACTCACATCAGAGAATCTATAGAAATAAGGCTGTTCTTTCAAAATGTGGAATCAATGTCCGTGGAAGAAGTAGCTATTTGAGAATCAATTATAGAACTACAGAAGAAATCCGTAAGTTTGCATTTGGATTGCTTAATGGAGTTTCTTTTGATGATTTAGATGAGGATTATGATAACAGTAAGGGATGACAGTCTCTTACGCATGGAGATAAACCTGAGATTAAGGAGTTTGCAACTCCGGAGGAAGAACTCGATTACTTGGTAAAAAGAATCCATGAATTGGAATCTACTGGCGTAGAGCAGAAAAATATCTGTATCGTAGCAAGAACTCACAAATTGCTTGATAACTATATTGCAGGATTGCAGAGGGCTGGAATTAAGTCCTTTGAAATCAAGGCAAACAAGACTGATGATCGCTCTCTTGGAGGTGTAAGAATTGCAACCATGCATAGAGTAAAGGGCCTTGAGTTCGATCATGTCTTTGCGGTAGCAGTAAACAAAAAGGTACTTCCTTTTGGAACAAGAGCAGACTTTGAAGATGATATTTCTCTTGAGGAATTCAGAACAGGAGAGAAGTGTCTGCTTTATGTTGCGCTTATAAGAGCAAGAAAAAGCGCATGCGTGACATGCTATGGCGGATTGAGTGAATTGATTGTGTAATATATGCGCATAAGAAGATATTTAACCTAAATATAACGACGAATTGAGGGATGATAATGGACAGTTTATATATATCTAGAGTGGTCATAAAGAATTATAGAAACTTTAAGGACTTAGATGTTAATTTGCAGCACAAGTCAGTAATCGTTGGTGAGAATAATATTGGTAAAACTAATTTTATCAGAGCTTTGCAGCTGATTTTAGATCCTTCACTTTCAGATGAAGATAGAATGCTGTCTGAAAGTGATTTTAATGATTCTCTTGAAAATCCTATGGAGAACAACCAGGAGATTTTAATTCAGATTTATATTAGTAATTACAGAAGAAATGTTGCAGTAATGACAATGTTATCTGATGCAACTGTTTTGGATGACGAAGGAAATGAGGCCCTGTTATTAAGCTATAAGTTCTTTCCACATATTGATGATTTTGGAAATAAAGAATACCAATATGAAGTATATATGCGTGATAATATGTCGAGAAAATTTGGTTCGAGAGAAAGAAAGTATCTTAATATAAAAGTTATTAAGGCACTAAGAGATGTAGAAGTAGATTTACGAAATAGCAAAAAATCTCCAGTAAAAAAGATGCTTGATGATTATAAAATCAGTAAAGAAGTTCTTGAAAATATAGCAAGTGAATATAAAGAATGTGGCGATCGTGTTTTAAACTTAGATGAAATCAATGATATGACAATGCATATCAATGAACGTTTTTCGGAAATTCTTGGAAATCATGACTATGATATTTCGTTACAGGCTATGGAGGTGGACCCAACAAGGGTATTAGGCTCCCTGAAAATGTTGATGGCAAATCGCTCTGTATCAGATTCTAGTTTGGGACTAGATAATATTTTATATATTTCGCTGGTTCTTCAGATGCTGAAGGACAAAACGGTGCCAACTTTTGTTTCTGGTATAGAATATTCGGAACTGTTAACAAAGGAAAATAGTGAAATATTAGGTGAATGCTATATTCCAAATGCAGGCGGAAATTATGTGTTAAGAACTGACATAAGCGAAGAGAATTATGCTGCATTGTATACATTTATGACAGACAATGGACATGGAAATAATGCAGTTACTCTGTTAGCCATCGAGGAGCCTGAAGCACATCTTCATCCAGTTTATCAGCGGTTAATATATAAAGATGTTATTAATCGAAACGGATTTCCTATTCTCTTGACTACACATTCAACGCATATTACTTCGGTAGCTCCAATTAAGTCATTGGTACATTTGCATCAAGAGTCAGGGAGCACAGTTGCTCATTCTACAGCAAGTATGCCTATGATAGACGGAGAATTTTTAGACGTTGAGCGTTATCTCGACGTTAAACGTGGTGAAATATTTTTAGGAAAAGGCGTGATACTTGTCGAAGGTATTGCGGAAGAATACATTATTCCTAAATTTGCTGAATTAATAGGCAAACCGCTGGATGAGAAGGGAATAGTAGTTTGTAATATTAATTGTACAAATTTCAAACCGTATATGAAGATGCTAAAGTCTCTTAGTATACCGTATTCTGTTATAACAGATGGTGATTTCTATATTGAAAATACTGAGGATGGAGAGGAGTCGACTAGAAACTATCATGTAATGGAAAAAGATGTAAAAGATAATGATACATATGGATCACTCGGAATGGAAAATGCCATTAAAACGTTTGAAGCTTTGAATGATAGTGTGCCGGAAAATACTGATTTAGATTTACATTTTTCAGAACGTGGATATTTTATTGGTAAATATACGTTTGAGGTTGACATGATGGAATGCACGTCTACAGAAGATGGTGAAAGAGCTTTTACCGACACTTTTAATCAGTTAGTTGAAAGCAATCGAAAGCAGAATAACTTTAAAAATAGATTGAGGAATCAAGATTATGAGTTCTGCTTAAGACGAATCGAAGACCAGAGTGTTGGAAAGGGAAGATTTGCTCAGATTTTCTCAGGAAAATGTGTTGCTGATAACTGTCCGGATTATGTAAAGAATGCCATTGAATATATTTATACGAAAGTAGATGAATGAGTACGACGACCTATATTGAAAAATTAAGTAGAATTGAAAAAGATGAATACCAGAAGGCTGCTTTTGAAAGTCAAAGTAATACAGTTGTATTAGCTGGTCCGGGAAGTGGAAAAACAACTGTATTGACTTTAAAAGCCATGCATTTGTTAAATAGTGTAATTGCTGAACCTCGTGGTTTAGCATGTTTAACATATAGTAGAGAGGCTGCAAGAGAATTTACAGAGAGACTAAAAGAATTAGGCTTAGTAAGGGGGAATAACATATTTCTTGGTACTGTACATTCATTTTGTCTCACGGAGATACTTGGCAAATTTAGTGATGTATATTCATTAAATATCCCAACGCCGATAAGAATTGCTTCAGAAAAACAAAGAACACAATTATTTGAGACAGCAAAGAAAAATGTTGAGTGTGATAACAAATATTTTAAAATTGGGAGAATGAATTGTACAAGAATGCTAAGTGTTTCTGGAGTAAGTAATATTAGTGTTGACAGAGATAAAATCGCAGAGATAATAGCTGACGAATATGAAAAACTTTTAAATCAGGCCGGTGTCATTGATTATGAAACAATTATTATAGAGTCTACAAAGTTACTGCAGGAAAAACCTTATGTTAGAGAGTGTATAGCAGCAAAATATCCGTGGTTGTTAATTGATGAATATCAGGATTTGGGGCGACCACTTCATGAAATGGTTCTTGCGCTTATAGATAAAACAAAAATTAAATTCTTTGCTGTTGGTGATCCGGATCAATCAATATATGGATTTCAGGGAGCAGTTCCTGATTATTTAATTGAACTAGCTGACAGACCTGATGTTAAGAAAATAACTTTATTAAATAACTATAGAAGCAACCAAGACATTATTGACGGATCAGAACTTGTGTTAAATCAACAGCGTGGTTATGTTGCAAAAACAAGAGAAAATGAAAATGCAGTTTACAAATTTATAGAAGTAAGCGAAGAGTTGGATGACCAAATAGAATATTTTGTTAAAAGAATTGTTCCGGGACTTGTAGAAAACCATATTCCCTATGAAGAGATAGCAGTACTAGTTGAAAATAATTCGGAATGTAATAGTATTGCATTGAGATGTCAGAAAGAGAATATTCCATACTATATTGTAAAACATCAATTTAATCGAAGTGATTTTGTTAAGTGGGTTGAGAACTGTGCTTCGTGGATTGAAGGGGATAGAGATATCGTGTTTTCTGATATAGGGGATTTTTGGATATCTTTGATAACAGTAAATGGCGCAACATATTTGACAGATGAAGAAAAATTGATTATCAGGGAACGTCTGTATAAGATTCTTGTGGGAAGCAAAGTCTATGAAAAATCATTGACACAGTGGTTTGATTATGTAAGGAAAGCACTATGCTTTGATAAGTATCTTGAACAAAATACGTATTTTCAGGATGAAAAAGATAATATTGATAATTTGGTGAAAGAAATGTCTGGTAGTGAATATCAGGAATATGGAATAGATAAGTTTTCTAAAATTGGAAAGCCAGAAAATCAAATTGTTATTTCAACACGGCACAGTTCAAAAGGACTGGAGTTTGAAGCTATAGTCATGATGGGAATGGAAGAAGACCGTTTTCCAAGATATTATGCAAAAAATGATTCTAGATTATTAGCAGAGGCTAATCGTTTATGCTTTGTCTGTGTGAGCCGAGCAAAACGTGTTTGTGTATTAATGCGTTCAAAGTATTATACTGTTTATACAAAAAATGGTCCTCGGAGAGAAAAGTTTTATCCGTCAAGGTACTGGAAACGACTATATTCAAAATATGGTAAGGATAGATAAGAGGTCAAATAATGCATGGGAATTTTAAGGTAATTACTCTATGCGGCAGCACGCGATTTAAAAATGAATATATAGAAGTACAGAAGAGACTTACATTAGATGGCAATATTGTTCGCAGTGTTGGCCTCTTTGGGCATTCTGGAGATTCTGAAGTTTGGGAGAATATGGATGAAGGAACCCTTACCAAAACTAAGGAAATGCTTGATGATATGCACAAACGCAAGATCGATATGGCGGATTAAATATTCGTAATCAATGTTGGTGGATATATTGGACAATTCGCCGACTTCGTAGCCATCACCGACAAATCGAAATTGTCTATTCAGCAAAGCATAGAAACTTTGCAAACGCTAAAGGCAAAGCTGATGCAGGATTATTTCGGATAAGCGAATGAGTATCGCATTTCTATATGCAACATGCTAAGTAGCGTTATCGTTTGACTCACCATAACGCATGGAGTACGCATATCAGACACAAAGGAGCCGCTCTCTTATTGAGGGCGGCTCCTTTGTGTTATTGTTGTAATCCCGTATAGCCATTGGATAGGGAAAAGTTGCTTGATTTTCTTTTTTATGGTACAATCTTTATAACAAGAGAAATAAGGCGGATCATGTAATCGCCGGGTGAATACTGCGGCGCTTGAGAGCATATCAATATGCTTCTCAGAGCCACTTAATATAGATGGCGTTAGCCATCCGATATGATAGACAGAGCCATCCATCTCCGATGGACACGGATGACTCCGCCATGGTTTATGCTTCTTCCATTTCAGCCATACGCTGCCGCATGGATACATCGCCTTCCAGTTTCATTTTATAAGAACCAGGGATGATACGGTCCATGATGGCATCTGCCACAGCTCCGCCGCCAAGTTGGCTATGCCAGCCAGGAATGTCAAACTGTGAGCAGAAGATTGTGGCCGATTGCCCCCAGCGGCGCTCCAGAAGTTCCAGAAGCATCCGTTGCTGAAGCTCATTGATTGGGATTAGCAAAAACTCATCGAGAATCAGCATTTTGATTTTCTGATACTTTTTCATAAGATCCAATTGAGCTGTTTTGGCTTCTGCTTCTGCATATTCTGCGAAGAAATCCGGCAGGCGCAAATAGAGAACTTTATAACCATCACGACATGCGTTGATTCCAAGCGCATTGGCTAGGAACGTCTTGCCGCTGCCAGTCGGTCCTAGAAACATGACATTCCGCTTTTTGTCAATGTAAGCATTGGTACGGAGCATCTGAATTAGGTCCCGATCCAAGTGACGGTCCGGCCAGTACAAGATATCTTCCATATCAGCTGTGTTGCTGGGGAATTTCGCACTGGTGATGAGCTTTTTCAGCTTGGTATTCAAACGAACGTCAGATTCACGGTCAACAATGAGTGAAAAGCGCTCATTGAATGTCATGGATTCAAATTCCTCCGGATGTTCCATCTGATCCATATAAGTTTTTGCCATAACAGAGAGACGCATCTCCTGCAGCTTACGGACAGTTTCATTTACCATGGTACTCACCTCCGTAATAAGCTGCTCCTCTGACAAATGCATTCTGAGAATGCGCCGCAGGCTGCTCAATCTTGATATCCTGCTGAGTCACTAAGATGTTTTGGATGAGTTTATAGCGAGGTGATGGAACCTGCCGCAGTGCAAGCTCACAGGCAGTATTCAATCGTGGAATGCCGTATTGATCTGACAGTTTCAGGAGAGCAAGGCAGCCCTTGTAGGCTTGTTCTTCTACGCGGTAGCTGGCCAGCAGCCGCTCGATGACTGTGTGGACATGTTCGCCACATTTTTCTGACCACCGACGGAAGCGATTGCCATCCCATTGGCTGTATAGCTGATGATTTTTCGGCATATGTTCTTCCACAGTTGAATACTGTCCGCGTTTGCCAACGATTCTTTTGTGATTGGCGATCCGCCTCCCTTCTGTATAAATCTCTACAACATGGCTGGTAAGCCGCACATCCACACGCTTGCGGACATATTCGTAAGGAACTGAGTAGTTCTGATGGTCTACCGTGATATGGTAGTTGAGTTGAACCGTTGCCTTTTTCCAGTCTGCGTACTCATATGGGCACTGCGGTAACGGACGAAGAAATGGACACTCCTCCATATGGAATATAGAACTGCGTGAGCCATCTTTTTTCTGGAAGGGGGCTTCGTTGAACCGGTACAGTTCCTCCTGAATTGCCTGATTCATCTCGTAAAGGTCGAAAAACTTTCGATTGCGGAGTTTGGCAATGATATGAGTCGTTACTTGGCCGACGCTTCCCTCAACAGCAGCTTTATCCTTTGGAGCCAGCACACGTGCTGGCAACAATGCCATCCCGTAATGGTCTGCAAATTCTTGATAAGAGCGATTGGCAATGGGATCCTCATGTTTTCGATGCGAAATGATACCGGTGCGGAGATTATCTGACACGAGTAATCTGGCGCTGCCGCCAAGAAACTCCATGAGATGAATATGGGCCTGAATCCACGAATGTTCTTTCATATCACGGCATGCCTCTGCATAGCAATACATGCTGAACGGCAAGGTGGCGACAAACAAGTACGCTTTCGTAACCGCACCAGTTTCAGGATTATACAACTTAAGCGTAGTACCAGCCCAATCTACCATAAGCCGCTCAGCTGGCTTGTGATGAATATGCATGGTAAGGTGGTGATGGTCGACAAAATCACGATACCGCTTACAAAATTGGGAATACATGAAATATAGCTTATTAGCCTGCCGGCAGTCTGCTGCATATTCTTCCCATAGGAGTTTTAGCGTTACACCGCTTTTCAAGAGCTCCTTATGAATGAATTCATAGTCTGGCTGAACCTGACCAGGCAAATCTGCTTCAGCAGGAAAGAGGTGATGATGCAATGCTGCCAAATCCATACCATCCAAAGCAGCCGCATCCAGCGGATGCTCGTGGCAAGCCTTGACGACTTTAGCCACCGTGTTGCGGGATACCCGGAGAACAGCGGCAATAGACCGCTGACTCTCACCTTTGAAAAAGCGATGAAGAATCTCTTTTTCCTTGGACATGAAAAACCACACTCCTTATACAATGAATTCGTGGACCATTCCACGTGTCCATTGTACCGCGACACTGAGTGGCTCTCTAGAGCGTATTGGATTTAATTTTAGGGGCGGCTCCGTGCAGCGTAACAGGTGGCTCTCAATAGGAGATTGACCTGGCTCTGCGGAGCGGAATACTCA
>NZ_FNJQ01000047.1 GCF_900104055.1 Pseudoselenomonas ruminantium | reverse complement strand
CATCTAAGCGTGAAGCCTGTCCCGAGATGAAGTATCTCATGGAGTAATCCAGTAAGATTCCTTGAAGAAGACAAGGTAGATAGGTTGGGAGTGGAAGTGCCGTAAGGCATGCAGCGGACCAATACTAATAAATCGAGGGCTTATCTTTCAAGACTAAAATGTTCAATACAAAATTTCTTCTGTATAGTTTTGAGTAGTACATACTCAACAGAATATCTGGTGACGATAGCTGAGTGGATCCACCTGTTCCCATACCGAACACAGTAGTTAAGCACTCATACGCCGAAAGTACTTGTCTGGAGACGGACTGGGAGGATAGGGCGTTGCCAGTTAGGTGAAGCACCCATAAGGGTGCTTTTTTTGTGCGTTTATGTTATACTGTCATTGTTGTTATTTATTCTATATAGAGGGGGATTATCTATGGTAGAAGAATTCAAGAAATTTATCATGCGGGGCAATGTATTGGATATGGCCGTGGGTATCATTATTGGTGCTGCCTTCGGTAAGATCGTGACGTCCTTCGTCAATGATGTCCTGATGCCGCCGATTGGTCTTATTTTGGGGCAAGTGGATTTCTCCAATTTATTCATCAATCTGTCGGGCACACCGGCTGCAACTCTGGCTGAAGCCAAAGCTGCAGGGCTGCCGGTCATTGCTTATGGTTCTTTCCTGAATGCGGTAATCGATTTCCTGATCGTGGCATTTGCCATCTTCATGCTGATCAAACAGGTGAATCGCCTTATGCCGAAGAAAGAGGAAGAACCGGAGAAGGAACCGCGCCTTTGCCCTTATTGCAAGACGGAGATTCCCGAGGAGGCTGTCAAGTGCCCCCATTGTACTTCTGAACTTTGATTCATTCCAGGCCAAAGCGTTCTTTGGCTTCTTGGGACAGCCGCTGGTATAGCGCCAAAGCCTCCGGATGGTGGCTTTGGATATAGGCCAGCTGGCTGTCCTTTTCATTTTCAGGCACTTCTATGTAGGCATGGCCGGCCATTTCCAATGCCTTGGCACATTCGGAGAGCTTTATGCCGCCGATGGAGAGTGCGGTGGATTTCAGGGCATGGACGTGCGTGGTATAGTCCTCGATATTGCCGGTCTGCAGGTCGTTTTCCAGCTGCTGGCTGACCGATCCCCGACGGGATACGAACATGCTTAGGAATTTCTTTTGCATTTCCTCATTGTTGCCGCAGTACTTCATCGCGGTGGGCAGATCGATCTGTTCTTCGACTGTAGCGGGGGCAACTGTTTCTGGTGCCGGTGCAGGGATGGCTTCAGTGGTACCGGCATCGGCAAGGCAAATCTTTTCCGGGGGCAGGTATTTCTGCACCATGCGTTCGATTGTCTTGCCATCTACAGGTTTGGAGAGGTAGTCGTTGAAGCCTTTGGCCAGGAACATTTCCTTGACGCCGGCTACGGCATTGGCGGTCAGGGCGATAAAAGGCGTGTCCTGACATTTGCTCGTGATGAGTTTTTTGGCCCGGGACAGGGTTTCGAGGCCGTCCATTTCCGGCATCATATGGTCGAGGAATACGATGTCGTAATGATTGTCCTGGATCAGTTGCAGGCATTCCTTGCCGCTGCTGGCCGTGTGGATGTTGATTCGTGTCTGCTCGAGCAGGCTTTCGACGACGGTCAGGTTCATATCATTATCGTCGACCACGAGGATATGGGCATTGGGTGCGGTGAAGCTTTTCTGATAGTGAGCTTCCTCCTGCAGGGCAGCTTCGATACGGGCATTGAAGTCGCCGATGGGTTCGTTCTTTTCCACAGTCTGTGGCAGGCGGATGGTGAAGGTACTGCCTTCGCCATAGATGCTGTCCACAGTGATGTTGCCCTGCATCATTTCCGTCAGGCGCACGGTGATGGCCAGGCCCAGACCGGTGCCTTCGATATTGCGGTTCTTTTCGATATCCAGCCGCTGGAATTTGGCGAAGAGTTTTTCCTTGTCCTCCTCGCGGATGCCGATGCCGGTATCCTGGGTGATGAATTCCAGTTCCACACTGCCGGACTGATAGCTATGGGCTTTGACCGTAAAGGTCACGGAACCCTTGGGCGTGTATTTGACGGCATTGTTGAGGATATTGACCACAACCTGGCGCAGGCGCACTTCATCGCCGTGCAAGGCGTCCGGGATGTTGGCATCCACGTTCATATGGAAGGCGAGCCCTTTTTCTCCGGCCTTGTAGCTGACCATGTTATAGACGTCGTTGAGCACGGAACTCAGGCTGTAGCTGACGGGCACGATTTCCATCTTGCCGGATTCGATCTTGGAGAAGTCCAGGATGTCATTGATGATGGAAAGCAGGGTTTCTCCGGCACTCTTGACATTGAAGGCGTATTTCTTGAGATTGCCGGAGGCCTCCCGCATGATCATTTCGTTCATGCCAAGGATAGCGTTCAGGGGCGTGCGGATCTCATGGCTCATGTTCGCGAGGAAATCGCTCTTGGCTTGATTGGCCCGCAGGGCTTCGTCACGGGCTTCCCGCAGGGCGGAGCTTTCCTCAGCGGCCACCTGATTGGTGAAGGCGTAGAGGATGAAGACGCAGAAGAGCACGACGAGCAGGCCGAATACCCAGAGGACGATCAGATGGATATTGCTGATGCCAGTGAGTACGGAGCGCCACTGACGATAGCCGATGACCACGAAGCTGGTATTGGGAATATAGGCTGCATAGATCACGTAGTCATTGTTCAGCGCAGGATCGAAGATGGCAGTTTCCTGACTGTGTTCCAGCTTAGACAGCAATTGGTCTAAGCCCAGAGGCGAATCCTTGGCGGCATCATAGAAGCTGCTGTTCTTGTAATCCTCGAAGGGGACCACCACCCGTTGGGTGTTGAGGTCGTAGAGAAGGAGCTTTTCATTTTCCTGTTGGTCTGTAAATTGGAAGGGCGAGGTGCGTTCCTGCAGTCCGGTGGCTGTATACAGCTTGCAGAGGATATGGCGCACATTATTGCCTTCGTAGACCGGCACCATGACCACGAGTCCTAAATCCTTGTAATAGCGCCAGCTGGGATCTCCCTGCAGGGTGCGGGCGCATTGCAGACGGGCTTCCTTGGGCAGGGAAACGCCCAGCAGGCTTTGGCCGTTGATATCCAGTAGCCCTCCTAATTGTCCCTGGCCGCTGATGGACTGCACGCCATTGGCCGGTGTGATCTTTTCGGCCGAGATCAGCATGGCCGTGCGGCTCAGTTCATTTATTTCATTGGTCAGTTGGCGGTTGTAGACAGAAGCGCGCAGTTCTCCCTGTTGCAGGTTGAATTTCTCCACTTCGTGGTTCAGGGATTCGTTCATCTTGTCCTGCAGGGCCAGGCCAATCAGCAGCAGGATGGCAAAAAAAATCAAGAAGCGTCCCAGCAGATGCAGTGTGAAGGTCAGCATCCGCCTTTCGGGGCTGCTGGTATTGGATGTATTATCTTGCTTCAAGGATTTCCACTCCCTTCACGAGCCAGTCCATTTTTTCCCGTAAGTTGCTATTGGCGATGACTTCGCCGGTCCGGCAACGCACGATGCCCTCACGGTCCACGATGTCGCCGGAAAAGACGGGATAACCTTCCAGTAGTTCCTGACGTGCCCGCAGGATCAGCGCTTCTTCCCGCGGGGGAAGGTCGGGCGAAAGATGCAGGTGGATGACCTGGTCCAGCATGCCCTGCCAGTAATTCCGGCCAGTGGTCTTGTGGACGTTGATATGGAGCAGCTTGCCATAGACGGCATTCCAGTCGGTTTCCAAAGCGGCCAGGCAGTGGGGCGGCAGATCCCGGCCCGTGCTGTGGAAGTCAATGTAATCAAGCTCCAAGGACGCGGCTTCCCGGGCAGGATTTTGTGAGGCCGCGAAGTAAGTGACGACATCGGCGCCCGCATGTTTCAGGATATAGAGGGCCTTACTCTCCTTTTCCGGGGAAATCCACTGGCCGGTCCAGGCGACGAGAATCCGGGCATCCGGCCGGGCTTTCTGGACGCCTAGGGCAAAGGCGTTGATATCCCGGCGGGTTTCCAGAGCTGGGAAGGGGGCCATATACCCGACAATGCCTGTACGGCTGTGGAGGCCGGCCAGGATTCCCGCCAGATAGCGCACCTCATAGTAGCGCACGGAGTAGTTGAACATCCTGTCGGAGATGATTTCGCCTACGGAGTTGGCGTAAAAATCCACCTGCGGGTATTTGCGGGCGATGGCCTCCAGATCATGCTGATAGCCGGGATTGGCCAGGAAGATCTTCTTGACACCCTTCTGCAGCAGTTTGTCTGTGACCTGTGCGAGGCTGTTGTCATCACTGCTCACATTGTCTTCGATATAAAGGTTGTAGCCGTGCTCGTTGCAGGCCTTCTGGAGTCCCTGACTCATTTCCCGAGGCCAGCCTGGGGCATCCTTGGAACTAGCCAGGATCAGCCCCACGCCATCCCGTTTTTCCCAGATGGCTGAGCCGAAGTAATTGATGGACAGGAAGATGGCCAGGCACAGGAGTAGGGCCTGCAGGATGGCAAAGGCGATAAAACGGCGCTTCAGTGTATCGTAGCTGCTAAGTTTCATGCGGTTGTGCCTCCTCCAGCCGGTCTTCCTCCTGTGTCAGCAGGTTGAAGATGATCACGAATGGCGTGTAGATGACGATATCGAGGCTGAGCCAGACGAGCTGCAGCACGGCGCCCATCACATCGCCTGTGGCCAGCCAGCCCTGCATGAATACCGGTGCCGCTGATTCGATGGTGTAGCGGAACAGGGGGACGATGCCCCAGTGGATGGCCAGATAGCCTACATAGACATTGAGCATCGGGGCCAGCAGGTAGGGCACGAGAAACATGGGATTCAGCACGATGGGCAGGGCAAAGAGGAAGGGTTCGTTGATGGAGAACAGCAGCGTGGGAAAGCAGTAGGCGGACATTGTCCGCAGCCGTTTCCGGGAGGCGAATACCCATACGGAGATGGAGAGCCCCAGCAGGGAGATGGAGGTGGCGTCGAAAAACTCTGCGGTAAATACGTATTTGCCGCCGGCCAGTTCATTGGCCGTCTGGGCTGGCACATAGAAGGCCTCACTCCAGAAGCCGGTCAGGCTGCTGCCGTTCAAGCCTAACCACCATAAGAAGCGGCGGGAGAACTCATAGAGGATGGCAGCGGCCGGACTTTGGGGCAGGCTGTTAGCGATGTTGGCGGCTAATAACGTCGGCAGGGAGAGCATGGACTGTTCGATGGAGGTCCAGCCAAAGGCCGTCAGCAGCGAGGCGGTCAGAGTGATGGCCAGAGGCGGCAAAAGCTGCAGGGAGGAAGCCATTTCCCGGGGCAGTCCCGGTACCACCGGCAGATGGAGCATATGGAGGCGGGACAGGCGGCTGAAGAGCAAGGTGCTGAAGGTGGCAATCAGCAGCGCCAAAAAAAAGCCCCGGACAGAAAAATACAGTGTCAGCTCATGGAAATTCCCCGGATAGGCTGTGATGAGGAAAAGATAGGCTGACACGGAACAGAGCAAGGCCAGATAGCGGTTGCTTTGCCATAGTTTCGCCAGTTTCACCGTCAGTACCAGCGAGAAGAGCAGGGAGGCCAGGATGCTGGTGACTTCCAGATAGGCTTTGAGCCGCAGGCAGCGGGCAAAAAAGGCGGATTCCCGATAGGCCTGATCGTGCAGGCCATCGGTGAGGAAACTGCCGAGCCCCAGCCATTCCTCGCCGAGCAGGGGACCTGTGGGATTGACGACCAGGAAGCCCAGCATATGCAGCAGCGTCAGCAGGATGATGAAGGGCATCAGCAGGCAGAAGGAATCGCGGATGGCCCGCAGATAAGCAAACTGGCGCAGGCGGCTGGACAGCGGAATGATGAAGCCGTCCAAAAGGCCGCCCCGCTGAGGGATTTTATGGTGTTCGTTTTTGGCACCCATAAGCCGTCTCCTTCCTGCGCCTGAGGGAATGGTTACAAGCCGAGATTATCCAGGGCCTTGAATATATCGTTGACTTCCGGATCTTCGATGGGCGGGAAAATATGCTTTTCCACCCGGGCGATGAGGTCTTCCGGGACAAAGGGCTTTTTGACGTAGTCGGTGATTTTCAGCTGACTGGCCCGGACGATGGTATTCTTGTCCGCTGCTGCTGTCAGGAAGATGACCTTCATGTCCTGCCAGGCCGGTGTCTGCCGGATGGTGGTCAGTGTCTGCAGGCCGTCCATGACCGGCATGGCGATATCCAACAGGATCAGGTCGATGGCGCCCTGCCGCTGGTTCAGGATATTCAGGCAGCCGGCACCGCTGTCGGTGGTGAGGATTTCGGCCCGGACCTTCATTTCCAGGATGCTTTTGGCCATGGTGAGATTCATCGGATCATCATCGACGATTAAGATGGTGGGCAGCTTGCTCATAGGTATTCCTCCTCAATTCTCTGACTCTGGTTTCCAGAACAGGGTGTGAACCCGCTGGTTATAGGCATTTTGGCAGGCCTGGGCCGCGTGCTCGCAGGCCGCGGAAAGCTGTTTCCCGGTCAGGGGGCATAACCCTGCCTGCCAGAGATAGTCTGGATTCGCGCTCTTCAGGTCGGTGACGAATTCGGCTGCAAAGCTGAGCAGCTTGGACGGACTGTCGGCCTGGCACAGGGCGACGAGCTCTCCGGTGACCGGGCCAGCGGCCGTGGCCAGCACCCAGTCTTTTTCCGCCAGTTGGCGGGCGGTTTCCTGCAAGGGTTCCTGCAGCTGCCTGCCATAGAGCCGGCTCGCATCCTGCGGGTGCACGGCAAAGACGGCTGTGAAAATGGTGGTATCTGCCTGTGTGGCTGTGCCTGGGGGCAGGAGAGTGTCTAGATTGTGTTCCAGATAGCGGATATTCGGCAGCTGCAGCTGGCTGTCCGTACAGGCAAGTTTCTCCATGGCGGTCAGTTTCCGGTTGTAGCTGCGGGAGCGGTAGTAGATCACCCCGCTGATGCCGCCCATGATCAGGAAGATCAGCAGGGCGCTCTGCAGGGGATAATGGTAGAGCAGGTAGCGGGGGCTCAGATGCGCTTTTTCATGGGAGCCCTGACTCAGGGCATCGCTGAGCAGCCGGGGCGGCAGGTGATTGATTTCCTTGTTCAGGATCTGCCAAAGCCTGAGATCTTCGCCTTTGGCTACGCCCAGACAGATGGTGCTCACGAAGACTTGTTCCGTATCGGCGCTCAGGTTATAAGCCGAGGTGGCTTCCAGCAGATAGGGGACGGTGGCCCGGGGGACATAGGCGACATCGGCCAGCCCGTTGCTGACGGCCTGGCAGCATTCCTCCCAGCTCTTGCAGTAGAGGATCTGTTCCTCTGGATACCTGCTCCTGACAAAGGTGACGGTTTCAAAGAGCCCATCCACGGCGGCTACTCTGGGTGTCTCCGGCAGGGGAGCACCGTGTTTGGTGATGGGTACGAAACCGATATCGAGATAGGACTGGGTGGGCACCAGACCATTATTATCCAGCCAGCTGAAATCGCCGGGCACATCGGCCACCAGGTCAATGGTGCCCCGTGTCAGCAGGCGCTTGATCTCTTCGGGGGAACTGCTGGTTTCGGTGAGCTCAATCTGGATGTCCAGATCTTTTTCTATTTGCTCCAGCAGGGCTTTGGTAGCACCGGCCTGACTGCCGTCATCATCCGTATAGAAGTAAGGTTTGTTCCGGATGAATACGGCGGCATGGACGACTTTCTTGTCCTGCAGATAGGCCTTCTCGGCTGGAGTGAGTACCAGCGGGAAGCCCTTGGCCCGTCCGTATTTGTCGTTGAGCCGGTTGCGGATATTGGGCTGGTTCAGCAGCAGCTCGTTCTGGGCCTCATTCACTCGGGTGTAGAGCTCCGGCGCGCCCGGACGGATCAACAGGCGGTAGCTGACGCGGTCAAACAGGGCCAGCACGCGTTCTTTCTTTTCGGGATGCAGCAATGGCTGCACATAACCGTCGATGGCGCGCTTGGCAAAGGCATTTTTCATATCTGTGGAATCGCTGAAGGTGATGAGCTCATAGGTGAAGCCGTGTTCCTGGGCAATCTTGGGCAGGCTCGGGATGGGATAGTTATAGTCCAGCGTGCCGATCTTCAGCTGGCCGCCGGCAAAGTCATCCTGTACCACGAGTTCCATCGGGAAGCGGGCGATGACGTGCTCCGTGCGCTGGGCAAAGGGGAGCGTCTTGTAGTAGCCCGGCATCGCGGGCAGCAGGTCAAGTTCTCCTCGCTCAAGTTTGGCCCCGGCTTCCCACCAATTGATGCAGGGCACATAGGTGAAGCGGGCGCCTAGGAAGCCCGAGAGGAATTCCATATACTCATAGCCATAGCCCTGCATATGGCCGGGGCGGTCCTCCTCGAGAAAGCCTGTGCCCGGTACATAGCCCACCTGCAGGTTTTCTCTGGCGAAGCTGCGGACCGGCAGGCATATGGCCAGCAAGAAAAGCAGCAGGACACAAAGCCCTTTTTTCCGTGCAGCAGTCTCCATGCCCTCGCCTCCGTAAAAGATAAATAAATCAAAATTATCCAATAATATAAGTCCCAATAAGACATAATAGCAATATAGGAATCTACTTCGCTTTTACTCACGCATTATCCTGCCATAAAAAAGAAAAAGCCTTCCCCCTGAGGGGAAGGCGAGCGCAGCACCCAGATGAGGCGTGCGCATTATTTCTTCGTAAAGGTGATATGTGCCCCTACCGTCAGTACGGGAAGGCTGGGGCCCTTCAGGATGATCTGGCCGGGCATGGAGCCTTCGGCATTGAACACCAGTGTGCAATGGCCTTCTTCACGCAGGTTCTGGTTGACAGCATCGCCAACTTTTTCGATGTTGAACTTGATGCCGCCCATCAGCAGTTTGTCGCCTTTCTTGATGTCCTCTTCCAGCTTGCCGGGGGTGTGCTCCAGCACCATGTCGGAAAGGTTCGGGCGGATGCCCTCGTCCAACAGGATCGCGCTGTTGTTGTTGGTCAGAAAGGTCTTGGCCAGATTGCCGATGGCCGTGATTGCTACGTCGTACTTAATGTCCATGCTGTTCATTCCTCCTACAGATACACATACCTTCGCTTACATCATTCATTCCTAAGCTCATGTTGAGTTAAACTCTATTATATCATATTTTGGCGTGAAAAAACCAAGACATCTGTCGCATTTTGCATTTTTTCCTGCAGAAAAAAAGAAAAAAGGACATGCTGTGGGGGCATGTCCTTTTTCCGAGATTAGAGAATTAGAGAATTTAGGAATCGAATGTATGTTAATTCTTCTTTAGGGAAGAGAAGAATTACGAAAATTGATCATCAGGTGTTCTTGGCAATGACTGCCCCGACAATTGCGCCAGCGATGGCTGCCGTATTGCGGTCACCTTCGGAATACTTCTTGGGATGATAGCGGTGATGCTTGTGCGCAAGCTCCTGCACCTCGTAATCATGGCCAAGATGAAGCGGACTGGCTTCTGCTGCACTCACCGTGACGCCGCCAATCCCCAGGCTAACGAATCCGGCAAGGGCGATAGCAGTCAGCTTAACATTTTTCTTGCTAAACATATTGCAACTCTCCTTTGCTTCTGAAATTCAGTTGTTGAACTCTTGACTACAGGACTTATTATAGGCGGCGAATATTAAAATACAAGAAGAATTCGATTAAAGTTTGATTAAAAAATTATCATAGTCAACTTTACTGGAAGTTTTATTGGTGATATTTATTGTGTCTTAATTTCCATATTAGTGTTATACTATTAGGGTATGTTTTGAATTTGGAGGACGGAAATGTTAGCTGCGGAAAACTATAGGGATATAGAAGAGAAGATCATGCAGGGCGAGCGGCTTACCCGGGAAGACGGCGTGCGCCTCTTTAACTGCCACGATATTGCCTGGCTGGGCGCCATGGCCGACATGGTGCGGAAACGGAAATGCGGGGATATCGTCTATTACAATGTGAACTGTCATGTCAATCTGACCAATATCTGCACATCCCATTGCAAGTTCTGCGCCTTTGGCCGGGACTGTAATGAAAAGGGTGCCTACGAGATGACCAAGGAACAGGCCTTGGCCCTGGTCAAAGATGCCATGCAGGATCCGAATCTGGCCGGCCTGCATGTGGTCAGCGGCCTGCATCCAACCTGGTCGTTTGAACATTATCTGGGTATTGTCAAAGCCATCCATGAAACCTACCCCCAGCTCTATATGAAGGGCTTCACGGGCGTAGAGATCACGCACTTTGCGGAGATCTCCGGCCTGTCGGTGGAAGAAGTGCTGCTCCGCCTGCGCGATGAAGGCGGTCTGCAGGCCATCGCGGGCGGCGGCGCGGAAATCCTCTCGGATCGGGTGCGGGATGAACTCTGCCCCAATAAAGCCACGGCTGATGAGTGGCTGGAGGTGGCCAGGACGGCGCATAAGCTGGGCATCAAATCCAATGCCAGCATGCTCTATGGGCATATCGAAACCCTGGAAGAGCGCGTGGACCATCTGCTGCGCCTGCGGGACTTGCAGGATGAGACCGGCGGCTTCCAGACCTTTATCTGCTTCCCGTTCCTGCCCAAGAATACGGAACTGGGCGAAAGTGTCAAGCAGACTTCGGTTTGGGATGATCTGCGCACCATGGCCATTTCCCGCCTGATGCTGGATAATTTCACCAATATCAAGGCTTACTGGGTGATGCTGACCGTGCCTGTGGCGCAGGTGGCTCTGGGCTTCGGCGCTAACGATATCGACGGCACGGTGCACAAGGAAACGATTCTCCATGATGCGGGCGCGACAAGTCCCACGGCCTTGTCGGAGGACAATATCATCCGCATCATCCGGGAGGCCGGGCGGATTCCGGCAGCCTGTGACTGCAACTTCAATATCCTGCGGACGTTTGATTGAGGAGGAGCAATGGATAAGATAAAGATGGCGCGTGTCAAGGCTGCCGCCGGCGACCGGCTGACACTTACGGATGCCTTGGCGCTTTATGAAGATAATGACCTGCTATTCCTAGCCAAATGTGCCCGCCGCATGAAGGAGTCGAAAAGCGGGAAGAAAGTATTCTATACGGTAAACCGGCATATCAACCTGACCAATATCTGCAGTGCCAACTGCCCGCTCTGTGCCTTCCAGGTAAAGGAGGGTGACAAGCGGGGCTTTGTGCTCGAAACAGATGATGTGGCCAAGATATTAGACAATGCCAAGGCGTTGAAGAACCTTTCGGAAATCCATATCGTCAGTGCCCTGCATCCGGACAAGGATTTTGACTATTACAAGAATATTGTCAAGCAGGTGCGGGCGGCCCTGCCGGAGGCCGATGTCAAGGCCTTTACGCCTGTGGAAATCGTCAACTTTGCCAAAATCAGCGGCAAGAGCATCCTCGAAGTGCTGACAGAATTGAAAGAGGCAGGGCTCGACAGCCTGCCCGGCGGCGGTGCGGAAATCCTTTCAGACCGGGTGCGGGAAATCATCTGCCCCAAGAAGGCCACAAAAGCGGAGTGGATTGACGTTATGCGCACGGCGCATAAGCTCGGCATCCGCACGAATGCTTCGATCATGTACGGTCATGTGGAGACCATCGAAGAACGCCTGCAGCATCTTTTCACCCTGCGTGACTTGCAGGATGAGACGCAGGGCTTTCAGGCCTTCATGCTGTTCCCGTTCCATCCCGAGCATACGGAACTCGGTGAGGAACGCGGCTTCAAGCGCGTTGGCTCCTGGGAGGATATGAAGATGCTGGCGCTCTCCCGCCTGATCCTCGATAACTTCGACCATATCAAGGCCTTCTGGATCATGCTGACCATGCCCATTGCGCAGCTGGCGCTGGGCTTTGGGGCCGACGACCTGGACGGCACGATCGGTGAGGAAAAGATCATCCATGCGGCCGGGGCCAAGACCAATACAGGCATTACCCGTGCCGATTTGGAGAAATTCATCCGCGAGACGGGCTATGACCCGGTGCAGCGCGATACTTTTTACCGGGAGGTGCAGGAATAATGCGCATCAGTGAAGAAAAAGGCATTGACCTGCTGGAACATGGTGATCCCATTGAGCTGGGCACGCAGGCAGATGCTGCGCGGCGCAAGCTCTTTGATGATACGGTGACCTTTATCGTGGACCGCAATATCAACTATACCAATGTCTGCAAGAATGAATGCCGGTTCTGCGCCTTCTTCCGGCGCAAGGAAGCGAAGGACGCGTACCTGCTGAATAATGAGGAAATCCTGGCCAAGGTCGGTGAGACCGTGGCGGCCGGCGGCACGCAGGTCATGATCCAGGGCGGGCTCTATCCGGATCTGGGGCTGGACTATTACGAGACCATGCTGCGCAGCATCAAGGCGACATATCCCCAGATTACGATTCATTCCTTTACGGCCACGGAAATCCAGTATTTCGCCCAGCAGGCGGGCCTTTCGATTCTCGATACCTTGAAGCGCCTGCAGGAAGCCGGCCTCGATAGCCTGCCCGGCGGTGGTGCGGAAATCCTCGTGGACGAAGTGCGCAAGCGAGTGAGTCCCAAGAAAATCATGACCGATGACTGGCTGCATGTGATGGAATGCGCCCATAGCATCGGCATGGAAAGCACGGCCACGATGGTGATCGGCTTTGGGGAAACCCTGGCCCAGCGCATCGAGCATATGGAAAAGGTGCGCCGCCTGCAGGATAAGACCGGCGGCTTCCGCGCATTCATCACCTGGACTTTCCAGCCTGGTAATACGGAACTAGGCGGCGAAAAGACCAGCGGCTGGGACTATATGAAGACTTTGGCCGTGACGCGCCTCTATATGGACAATATCAAACATATCCAGGGCTCCTGGGTAACCCAGGGCGAGCGCATCGGCCAGCTGACCTTGGGCTTCGGTGCCGACGACCTTGGCAGCATCATGCTGGAGGAAAACGTCGTGCGGGCAGCAGGTACCCAGTATGAGATGTCCATCAACAAGATGACGGAACTGATTCGCGGCGCAGGCAAACAGCCTGCCCAAAGAGATACAGAGTATAACATAATCAAACGATATTAAAAGCCTTCCCCTTGAGGGGAAGGGGGACCGCGAAGCGGTGGATGAGGTGGTACAGATATGATAGGTGAGGTTACAAGCATGAGTGAACAAACAATCCCCGCCGCCAGCTATGCGGTAGTCGGCGGTTCGGGTACTTTATCCAGCAACTTCCCGGCCAATGTGCCGGACGAGGATGTGGAAATCCTGGAAGATAATCTGCGTTTTGAGACGCCTTACGGGCAGAGTCCGGCCATGCGCCTGTTCCGCGTGGGCGAGAAGCGCGTGCTGACCGTCAAGATGCACGGCTGGCGCAGCGGCGTTACCCGCGCCGATGCTTCGCGGCAGGTGTTCTGGGTATTCCGGGAAGCCGGCGTCAAGCGCATCATCTCCGAAGGCGGTGTCGGGACAGTCAATAAGCTGCTGGACCTGCGCGACTTCATCATCCCGGACGATTATCTCGACCTGTCCGTGCGCAAGGATGTTATGCTCGATGGCCGTTATCTGCTTGTGATGCGCGATGCGCTTTGCCCCGAGATGCGCAAGGCCTTGATTGCCTCGACCAAGAAACGCTTCGATGGCCGCGTCTTTATCCGCGGCACCTATGCCGTAACCGACGGCCGGCATTTCGAAAGCCCGGCCGAAGTGGCCATGATGAATGGCCATGCGGATATCGTCGGTCAGAGCATCTGCCCCGAGGTATATCTGGCGCGGGAAATCGGCGCCTGCTATGCAGGTCTTTACTTCACCGTAAACTATGGTGAGGGCATCAAGGAGAAATGGTCGCATCAGGATATGGCGGATATCTTCTATGACGATGCGCCGATGATTGGCGAGATCATCCTCGAAACCATTCGCACAGTGGATGCGGATGAACGCAATTGCGAATGCTTGTCCCTGCGCAAGGAAACCCTGCTCAAGGACGTCTATAATGAGGTTTCGGCCAAGGGTTAAGCAAGGCTTTGAGAGGTGAGTGCGTTGACGACGGAGGAAATGCAGGCCTTTTTTCAAGAACAGGGAATCCGGCAGGAACTGCTGGCAGAGGCGGCGGCCTTCCGGCAGAAAAATCCCTGGCAGGGGAAACGGACGATAAATACGCCCCGCTATCCCTACTTTGGCAAAGAAATACTGGAAGCAGCTTTAGCAGCTCTGCTGGCGGGGGCAAATCTCCTGCTGACAGGTCCTAAAGCCACAGGCAAGAATATCCTGGCCGAAAATCTGGCGCTGCTTTTGGGCAGGCCGATCTGGAACGTGTCCTTCCATATCGATGTGGATGCTTCGTATCTGATTGGCATGGATACCTTCAAGGGAGGGGAAGTATGCTTCCGTCCTGGGCCCGTCCACGAATGCGTGACCGCGGGCGGCATCTGCATTCTCGATGAAATCAATATGGCCCGCAATGAAGCCCTGGCCGTGCTCCATTCCCTGCTTGACCATCGGCGGCAGGTAGAGGTGCCAGGCTATGAACAGCTTGCGCTTCACCCGGCTGCGCGCTTTATCGCCACCATGAACTACGGCTATGGCGGCACGCGGGAACTCAATGAAGCTCTGCTTTCCCGCTTTGTGGTCCTGCATATGCCCGTACCCGGGGAGGCTGAACTGATTTCCCTGCTGCAGTATGAATTCCCGGCTTTGCGGGCGGATATGGCCCGCACTTTGGCAGCCCTGTTCCTTGATCTGCGGCAGAAGTACGAGGCGAAGGAAATTTCCGGCCGGGCGTTGGACCTGCGCGGCCTGTTGGAAGCCCTGCGGCTTATCCGGCTGGGACTTACAGCGGGACAGGCGCTCGCCATGGGACTGACCGGCAAATGCTTCGACAGTCAGGAACGGGCCTTGGTGGAGGATATCATCGCCCTGCGCCTGCCAGCGGATTGGGGCAGGGAACATTTCTTCGTGGGGTGATGGCGATGGCTTATGAATCCCTCAGAGCCCTGCGGCAGAAGCGGGCTCTCAATATTGTCTGGACAGCGGCGGGAGCCTATGGTTTCTGGCCGGAGTTTTTGGCGTTCTATCAGGACGGTGAACCGGATCTTTACCTCAATTCCATTGTGGGGCTGGTTCACCGCCATTATGATGCAGAAAAACTCACTGCCTATCTGCGGGGAACGTTGGATAAATCCCTGCTCGGGGAACTTTATACGGAACTATTCTGGCTGGGCCTCGAGTCGGCGGCCTATGCGCGGGAACTGCCTGCGCGCCCGGTATTGGCAGAACTGCGGCGCCAGCATGCCGCGCGCTTCCTGCGGGAGGATGTGGATCTGTCTTTTCAACAACTCATGATGCGGCAGGAACTGGCCCATAGCCTCAAATGCGCCCGCTGCCGGGAAGTCTTGGGAGAAAAAGTAAATCTTCTCAATCTTTGGGATAGAAAATTATATAAAGCCCTTGCCTTTTCCGGCAACATGAGCACGGAGGAAATCATTGCCGCTATGGAAGGGATTATCCGCAAGTTCTTCCGTTGGCATTGGCAAACATATCCGCGTAATGTACTGCATTTTGCGCTGCCTCCAGCGCTTAAGGCGCTGCTGCTCAAGGTGCTGCCTATACATAGCCGCTATAGGGATGAGGGGAATGGAAGCTGGGTGCTGAATGGTAATATTGCGGAGGGAAACGACAAAAGCTTTTGGCCGGCGCAGGGAAATCCTTTGCCGGATGATGGGGAACTGACACGCCGCTATGGACTCGCCTTATTTACCGCAGAGCGTCGGGCAAGTCTTGAAGGCGTGCTTTGCCGGGGCGTTCATGGGCAGGTTCGCCTGTGGTTTACAGCGGAAAAGGGCGAAGTGCAGCCAGAGAATCAGGAATATTTTGCCCAGCATCAGGTACAATTCCGTACGGAGCTGAACGAGTTCAGCCGGCGATTGCAAAATGCACTGCAGGTACATCGTCAGCCCATGGAACTGCCGGCTCGCAGCGGGCGGCTGGCTGCCGGACGAATCTGGCGGGGCGCAGTCATGGGGGAAAACCGCGTGTTTTCCGTCTTGGAGCCTGCCCATTACAGCGACTTTTCCGTGTTGCTGCTGTTGGACGCCTCCGCTTCCCGGCAGGGCAGGCAGGCTGTTATCGCCAATCAGGCCTATCTGATTGCGGAAGCCCTAAGACGGGCGGGGATTCCCTTGATGGCGGTGGCCTTTTTCAGTCAGGACGGCTGCACCGTGCTGCAAAGATTGAAGGACTTTGGCGAAAGTTCGGCAGAAGGGCTGCTGACATACAAGACGCAGGGCTGGAATCGCGATGGTCTGGCCCTGCGGGCGATTCCGGAACTTTGGGGCAAGGCTGTGGAAGCTCGAAAAAAAATCATCTTTATCCTGACCGATGCTAGTCCCAGCGATGACCGTGATATACCAAGGCAGGGGATAAAACCAGCCAGCCTTTATGGAGGAGAAGCTGCGGTTACAGATGCAGCACAGGGCGTCAAGGAGCTTAAACGGCAGGGCTTTCAGGTTATGGCGCTGGTCAACAGTGTCATGGACGCGAAATTAGTGACTGATGCCGCCAGCAGAATTTATGGAGAAGATTATATCTGCCTGCAAGACCTGTCTTCATTAGCGCAAAAGGTGGGCGATTTAGTGGAGAAAGAAATTATATAGGCATAGTATATACTTTTTCTGTACAATGTGCTAAGATTAAGTCAAGGAGGGGAGTAAAATGGCAACGACAAAATCCATAAATATCCGTATCGATGAGGATTTGAAAATCCAGTCTGATAAGGTCCTGGCAGATTTGGGACTGACGACTTCTGCAGTAGTTTCTATGCTATTGAAGACGATCGTTCGCAATCATGCAGTTCCATCAGACTTATTCACCATTCGAGAACAGGCCCGCAATAATGCAGAATATATGGCAAAACTCGATCGTAGTTTTGCTGAATATAAAGCAGGCTTGGGGCAGCAGCATAGATTGTTAGAGGTGGATGATGTCTGAGATTAATCTCATTTGGACTCCGACAGCCTGGTCCGAGTATGTGTCATGGCAGGTCGAGGATAAAAAAACATTGAAGCGAATCAATGAGCTGATAAAGGATATTGAACGCAATGGTCTGCGCAAGGGCAAAGGCAAGCCGGAGCCCTTGCGCTATTACCCTGCATGGAGCCGTCGCATAGACGAGAAAAATAGGCTGGTTTATAATGCGGATGAAGCTGGGAATTTGATATTATTTTCTTGCAAGGGACATTATCAGGACAAATAATGGGTTGACAACTTTACACTCCGGTGCTAAGATAATACTCGTATTCAGGAAAACAACAATCCACACGATAGATACAGTCTATGAGAGGAAAGAGTACATTTCCGGGCAGACTCCTAGCGAATCGGGTATGGTGTAAGCCGATAGTCCAGCAGAAATGGAAAATCATCCTTGAGGCATGGCGCTGAACGGTTTTACTGATGGAACCAGTAAGCGGCCACGGGGGCTTCCCGTTACAGGAGCCGCGTATGATGGTACGTAGCAGAGTGCCCTGTTTTTGCAGGGAATTTGGGTGGTAACACGGATAATGAGTCCGTCCCTTTACGGGACGGGCTTTTTTATATTATCAAGGATACAACGCTATTATAGGGGAGGAATTTTTTATGGAAGCCTTGGATTTACAGCGACTGAAACACAAACGGGACTTACGCATCATTCTGCCGGTGTTTCTCGTCTCCATTATCGCTTGCATTGACCGCGTGAACGTGGCCTATGCCAAACTGACCATGACTGCCGATATGCTATGGCTCACGCCGGAAATCTTCGGCATGGGCGCCGGGATTTTCTTTGTCGGCTATCTGATCTTTGAAGTGCCTGGCTCGCTGGTAGCGGCGAAATTCTCTGCGACGAAATGGATTGCCCGTATCATGTTCACCTGGGGATTGGTGTGCGTGTATATGGCCTTCGTCAAGACGCCTTCGGAATTCTATCTTTGCCGGTTCCTCTTGGGGGCATCGGAAGCCAGCCTTTATCCGGTCATCTATTCGGTGCTGTTTCCGCGCTGGTTTGCCGCTGGTGAACGCGCCCGGGCAACATCTTTGATGCTCACGTCGCTTTTGATTTCCACGATTATCGGTGCGCCGCTGGCCGGTGTCCTGCTGGAAACTTCCCTGTTCGGTCTGCATGGCTGGCAGGAACTCTTCATCCTTGAAGCGCTGCCGGCGCTGGCTTTTGCGGTCTACTTCTTCTTTGCGGTCAAAGATCGTCCGGAACAGGCACATTGGCTGACGGACACGGAAAAAGCATACCTCAACAAGGTTTATGAAGAAGAACAGGCCGCCATGCACCGCGTCAAGAAATACACCGTTTGGCAGGCTTTCTGTGAACCGAAGGTATTGAAACTCTGCCTGATTTATTTCCTCTGGGTAGTTGGTTTCTGGGGCTTCAACTTCTGGATGCCCACCGTCCTCAAAGGCCTGTCCGGCTGGTCTACGTCATTGCTCGGCGGTGCCATCGCCATCCCGATGGTGGCAGCCCTAGTCGTGCAGGTAATCATCGGCCATACTTCCACCAGAACCGGTGACAAGGTTTGGCATGTGGCCGGCGCTCTGTTAGTAGGTGCTATCGGCTTGGGCATGTCTCCCCATGCCGGCAGCATGGGCATGGCCCTGTTCCTCGTCTGCCTGTCTGCTATCGGCATCTACGCAGCCATGGGGGTATGGTGGACGATACCGACCACCTTCCTGACCGGCCCCGCTGCCGCTGCATCCGTGGCCCTCATCAACTCCTGCGGCAATATCGGCGGCTGGGTAGGTCCCAATATGATGGCCTGGGTGCATGGCCTCACGGGTACCTTCGACTGGGGCTACTATATCATGGCCGCCTTCATGGCCGCCGCAGCCCTGTTGGTATTGACGGTGAAATATCATTGGAACGGTGCTGTGCGTAAGGATATGGCACAGCTCAATGCGGAGGAAAAAGAAGCTGCATTGGCAGTAGAATAAGAAATATAAAAAATAGGCATTTCGATCAATAGCGATCGGAATGCCTATTTTTTTGCGTTTAATTTTTCTGCCACAACAGCGGGCTGCAGCTCTGGTGAATATTTTACGGCTTTAACATCAAAGGCCATATGGGAAATATACCATTCCTGGGCAGGGGCCGGCAGTTGGTTGAAACTTTTGAGCAGGCGCATGGCCTGATTGGTCAACTTGATGCCATTGGCCGGCTTCACTTGATGGCCGGTCAGCTCGTCCAGCGTAATGCCGTATATATCAGCTAAGCGCATCAGCGTGTCAATATCAGGTGCACGGCGGCCTGATTCGTAATTGGCATAAGTAGAACGGCTGACACCTAAGGCTTTGGCCACATCCTGCTGCTTCATATCATGCAGTTCCCGTAAGTTTTGCAGTTTGTTTTCGATGCGAATCACTCCTTGCGTGTAAAACTTACTTCATTATATAGGAGCTATGGCTTCAGTGGCAGATATGGTGTCAAAATGAATAGCTATATATTGACTTATAGCATACTGAAACATATAATAAGAGTTGCGATACGACACAAAAAAGTTATATGTATGAAAAAATGAAACAGTAAGGGGATTATATGATATTGAGCACAACATCAAGTGCCAGCTCCATAAGGAAGAAAGTGAGGCGCTATTTGACACCAGTCCTGTTTTTGACGATGGACTATCTGGCCGTCGTTTTGACCGGTCAAATGTCAACGTCAATTTATGACATGTCAATCCACAGGAGCTACCTATACTTCTGGCTGCCTCTGACGTTCCTGTTATTTCTCGCCCAGTCGCGGATCTACAATACCATGCAGCCATTTATCTACACCGTGCGCAGCATCTTCTACGGCATATCCTATGCCATGCTGGCCTGTGTGGCAGCGCTGTATTTCTTCACGAGTTGGCAGGCGCCGCGCTCTTTTTTCATAGTTTTCTGGCTATTAATGCTAATCACGATTTACTGCGAACGACTGGCCGTCAGCTTTTATCTGAAACACCGTCATCATCTTTACGAGGACGTAATCATGATTGGTGCCGGCAAAACCGC
>NZ_FNJQ01000071.1 GCF_900104055.1 Pseudoselenomonas ruminantium | reverse complement strand
ATATGTTTGGTATTAGCAACAAGGGCTTACGGCTCTTGCCTTAATAACAATTTTACATCACGATATGGAGTTTACACAGAATTTGGGACAGCCTCCTGCCGTATTGATAATACGAGCAGCCCCTCTTATGGTTCATAAAGCTTCACGCAGCAAATTCCTTTACATACTGTATAAGCTTGCTTTCATCTTCATCCATCATTTTATCCGGTACATATAAGAGAATGCCTTCGTCAATAGCACGAGCCTCCTCTGAAACATAACGGCCATCTTTGGTCATAAGTGCTACGTCCAATCTGTCTACAGATATCATATGCTCCCCACTGAGATTGGGGAAATCCAATTCAAGCAATCTCGCTGGATATTCCATTCCAGCAAAACTGACGGTCATTTTTTTCATGCCCATATAATCCTATCTCTTTCCGCTGCGCTTCTTATAACAATACATCACATGCAGCCACTCTTGGAGTATGTATCCCCGCCTACTCACAAGATCCTCAGTTACGCTGCGCTTTCTCTGGTCTATCCGTTTCCTTCTTCGTAACAGGTCTTACGCTCTGCTTTCTCAGCATATCGATAAGCCGGGCAGCGCTTCCCGCATTAAACTTTTTGGGCATCTCTTCAAATCTTGCCACACACATTTTCTTGCATCTCCTCACATCTCTATCTTTGATACGTCTCTTGTCGACAACAGTCTCTATAACATATCACATACAGCGATAAAACCGCAAGGTCTTTTTTCCTTCCCTTAACCCAATGTGCATTTTCACAGTCAATCAGATATATTTATGTAAAAAATTACAGTATCATCTGCAGTGTAATGCCATATAATAACACACATAGCATTGAGCGGCACTTTCCTTTCCCCAATCCCCATTGGATAGTACCGTCAGCGAGCTTCCCCAGTTCGCGATAAATCAATAAGCCCTGACTAGTCTCCCCAAATATGGTGTGCTCCCCGTCAAGTGGACAGGTAAAAAAATAAAAATATTCATTGCTGCTCGCAACTAATGCGAGCAGCTTTTTTCATGCAGCTCCA
>NZ_FNJQ01000048.1 GCF_900104055.1 Pseudoselenomonas ruminantium | reverse complement strand
AAACTGGATGCCATAGGCGCCAAACTCGGCGATATCCGTTCCAGCAGTCAGAATTACCATATCAACGATAACGAAAATGTCATGACCTTGCGAAAGCAGATTGTCGATGCACAGGTGGAACTGGTCGGTTTGAGGGAACGTTACACAGAAGAACATCCCAGCATTATCACGGCTAAGGAAAAAATTGCAGCCCTGCAGAAAAAATTGGCCGAAGAAGTCAATGCAGTCGTAGCCTCAAAATATACTACCATCAACCCCACGCAGGCGGCAATGATCGCCGAACAGGCCAATGCACAAGTAAGCATGGCTGTAGCCAAAGCAAGCGAAGAAGCCATACAGGCTCGTAAGGCGGAAAAAGAAAAGGAGCTCGAAGGTTTTCCAAAAGACGTGTTGGAATATCTGAACCTTCAGAGAGATACGGGAATCAAAGAACAGATTTATACCAATTTAATCAAGCAGGCAGAGGAAAATAAATTGAAAGAGGCCATGGAAAGTATGGATATTCAGATTGTAGATATGGCCAATTTACCAGATGAAGATAGGCCGGCATTTCCTAAAAAAATATTAATTGCTGCATTGGGGATGATAATTGGTTCTTTGATTGGTTTTTGTTATAGTTTTAAGTTATATCGTAAAGAAGAGAAAAAATGAAAATATTATTTTTAACTAATTTATTGCCATATCCATTGGATAATGGTGGGAAAATTAAGACTTATACTACGTTGAAAGCATTACATGAAAATGGACATGAAATAAATTTGGTGAGTTTCTATGAAAATGAAGATGAAAAAAAGAGTATACAGAAAATAAAAGAAATATGCTTAGCTGTAAATACCATAAATTTAAAACTTACTACAGCAACAAATAAGGAGTATATGCGTAAAGTTGCGTTGAAAAGCTTATTTTCTAAATACTCTTTTGGTGTATATAAGTATTTAAACAATAAAATGATAGGATTGTTGCAAAAGATTGCAAGAGAGGAAAAATATGATTGTGTGTATTTTGATCACTTGCAAATGTGTGTGTATTATGATTGCTTGAAAAAGTTATATCCAAACGCTAAATTTATTTTGGATGAACATAATTGCGAATCCGTAATAATGCAAAGAAGATATATGACAACAAAAAAAATTCTAATGAAAATTTTTTTGTTACTAGAAGTTGTGAAATTGAAAGCATTTGAGAAAAAAATGCTTTCAATATTCGATGAAATAATAGCACTTACGCATGAAGATGAGAGCGCTATGAAAAAAATTGCAAATAAGATTATACCTATAAATGTGATTCCTATAGGTATGGAAAATAATAGGGGAGTTTTATATGGTAAAAACAATTCTACTGATATGGTGAAAATTATGTTCGTGGGAACGCTTTCGTGGGAACCTAATAATGATGGCATTATTTGGTTCCTTAAAAATGTTTTTCCTAAATTGAAAGATAAAATTGGCGAGTTTGAGTTGTATATTGTTGGGAAAAATCCAAGTGATGAATTAAAAGAAATAGCGGGTTTATACATGAATGTATTTGTAACAGGGTATGTCGAATCAGTAGTGGCATATTATGAGAAATGCGATTACATGATTGTCCCGCTTTTTGTGGGGAGTGGACAACGTGTAAAAATAATTGAAAGTTTTGCTTATGGAATGCCAGTAATATCAACTACAATTGGGGCTGAGGGGATTGATTATACTGATGGAGTAAATATTCTTATAGCAGATGATGTGGAAACCTTTATATATGCTTGTGTAGAAATGAAGAGGGAAGATATTAGAAGAAAAATATCAATAAATTCAAAAAAAACATTTGAAAAAAGTTATTCGATAAAACAGTGTCAAAAGATGATAGAGTATGTATTAGAGAAAACATTAAAAGTATAAGATTGATGTTATAGTTGTTACAAATGAGGTAATGATGATAGAGATTTTTCAACTGATTATAGTTGTGATATCAATCCCCATTCTTTTATTCTTTATTCCGTATTGCATAAAGAATAGAAACTTGAAATCGCTTAAGTATTTAACAATAGTACTTTTATTTCAGAATATCTTGAGCTTATTTGCTAGTAATGCAATCTCTGGATCATTGGGGAAAATAATAATATTATACAAAGATATAATATTATGGGGGATAGTAATATTATATACTATTTCTAGCCTTAAAATAAGGTATGCGATAATACCTTTATTGTTCTTTTGTATATATCTTTTGCTAGAATTTTTGCAAGGTAGTGTAGATATGTATACGAGATTGGTGTGCTTTAGACAATTACTTACACCGGTTATATTGATTATATATGGGAGAGCATTAAAACTAAGACAATGTGATATTTATGATTATACAAGATTCCTTATAAAATTAGGTCTATATCAAGCAGTGTTTGGTTTGGTTGAACGGTTGGTTTTAGGAGATGAGTTTTGGATTTCGTTAAATATTTCTACATTGTTTGATAACAAAGGTTTTTCCAAATGGGCTATGTCTGGATTGCCTGGTAATTATTATAGTTTCGATTTTTATTTGTTAATTGGTGAAGGCGTTAAAAGATTGGTGGGGATAACAACAGATCCGTTATTAACGGCTCATTATTTAGCGCTATGTTTGGTTTTTTTGATTATTACAGGTAAAGAATATTGTAAAAATATAAAAATCGCATTTTTTTTCATTTTGGTGGCAACTGTTCTTACACTTTCAAAAGGTGGAATGCTTATAATTGTGGTTGCGTATATATGTTTATTGAGGGAAAAAAGTAAAAAAATATCATATGTGGCTTTTATGGTTGTGGCATTAGGTTTGTTTGTATTAATTCAAAATAATTTACTAAGAACTTTGGCTATACATATATTGGGTATTACAAGTGCATTTGAAAATGTTTCTATGTTTGGTAATGGAATTGGTACGGCGGGGAACTTAGCTTCGCTAGGAGGTGGTAGTATTACAGCAGGTGAGAGTTTTTGGGGATTAATTTTAGGACAACTTGGTGTGTTCGGCTTAATACTGTTTGTTTTTATGATAAGTGCTGTATTAAAAGCTGCACTAAAATATAATAAAGAAAAAATTTGCTATGCGGTTATTATTTATGTTATAGCGGTAATGATTGAAGGAATAGTATCAGAATCTGCAATTAATTATGTTGGAAGTGGTTGTGGCTTTATTATGTTGGGAGTACTATCTAAAAATGAATATAATGTTTAAGGTATATTTTCTATCTTAAAAGATTATACCATATAAAGGGGACGCATTTTTTGTTTTCATTCCTGCTTGTGCCGTTAGCGACAGAATGGAGTTTTTATGACTAGAATGAAGTTTATGAATACAGAGATTGATAATTTGACAAGGCAAGAAGCCTTAGAACGTATTGATGAATTAATAAGAGAACGAAAATGTAATTATGTTGTTACGCCTAATGTTGATCATATCGTGCAGTTAGAAAATAATGAGAAATTAAAAGATGCTTATAAACATGCGTCACTAGTTTTATGTGATGGTAAACCGTTGGTTTGGTTATCTAAATTATATGGCTCTCCAATAAAAGAAAAAATTAGCGGTTCGGATATTTTTCCTCAGTTATGTTGTATGGCTGCTAAAAAAAAATATACTATGTTCTTTTTAGGTGCGCAAAATGGTGTAGCTAAAAAAGCTGCCGAAAACTTGAAAGTCAAATATAAAGAGCTTAATGTGGTGGGAACGTATTCTCCTCCTATAGGTTTTGAAAAAGATGAATATGAAATGTCTAAAATTGAGAAGATGATAAAAAAGGCAAATCCCCATATTTTGATTGTTGGATTAGGCTGCCCAAAACAGGAATTGTTTATGCTAAAAAACAGGGATAAATTAGGTGTGCCTTTAAGTCTAGGCCTTGGAGCAAGTCTTGATTTTGAAGCGGGAAATGTTAAACGTGCTCCAAGTTGGATGTCAAACAATGGATTGGAATGGTTATATAGGATGGTTCAAGATCCTAAACGGTTAATTAAAAGATATCTTTGGAATGATCTTAAAATATTAAAATTGGCAGTTAAGTATAAAATTAATAGATGATTGTATAGAATACTAAATGTGTTATGACGGCTTGGATAAATAGTGAGTTTTTATAGTATATCAAAGCTATTGTATCTAAATCACGATGAGTGATGTGGAGAATGAGTGGTGCTAACATAATGAATAAAAACAAGTATATTATAATTAGTGTTGATTTTCTTGAACAAGGACGTTTTTTTTTAAGGTGGCAAAAGGCTTTTAATAAACTTGGGTACAGTATAATTTTTATATCTTATACATATTCAGTTTATGCATTTTTAAAAAAATATGTTACTAATTATAACTTAGTTGATCTTATATGCAATGATAAAAATAATAATAATTATCACATAATTAGTGAAGATAAAGTACGTTTATCAATTGAGTATAATGCAAAATGGAATTCTATAAAAGAGCTTAAAAAAGTATATTATGCTATATTGGAAAAATATAATACTGAATATAATCGATTAAATGTTAAATATATTGTTTTGTGGAACGGTAACAAAATGGCAGATATTTCATGGAAGGATATCGCAATAAATAGTGACATTAAAACGATATATGTTGAAATCGCAAACATAGAAGGAAAGATATTTGTTGATCCATTGGGAACGAACGCAAAATCGTATTTATATAAAAATGTTAAAATTTTAAAGAGATTTGATTACGATGAGGATAAATATTGTGCTTGGAAGAATACTTATATAAATGAGAAATATGAACAAACTACGGTGAGGCAGGCAAAGAAAAATTCTATACTAGAAGCAATAAAAGGGAATTTATTGGATATATATGGCATATTGTTATATAAAGCAGTATATCGAAAACATCTTAGTAAGAAAAGATTATGGGATAGAATGTATTCGTGTAGTTTTGAGTATAATCAAATAGGAGATGGAATTAAGTATATTTTTTTTCCATTGCAGGTTTCCACGGATACACAGGTGTTGATAAACGGAAATATGACATTATTAGATTCTATTGAATATGCAGTGAATAAGGCAAAAGATGAGGGGTGTTGGTTAGTTATAAAGCCGCATCCAGCAGAAAAAAATCCAGCAAATATTAAGGAAATAAAACGAATATCAACAGAATACGACAAGTGTATATTTAGTGATGATAATACATTTAAATTGTTAAAAAATGCACATAAGGTGATTACGATTAACTCTACAGTTGGACTAGAATCTTTAATTTTGGGTTGTGATGTAGATATCATTGGAAAAGCATTTTATAAATTTTTCGAGAATGATGATTTGCAACGATATATTATGGGGTATTTGGTTAATGTTGACTATTGGGGACACGATGATTTGACAATATATCAGGCGCAAGAAATTTTGTCGAGAGCTGATATTGATGAGGAAAAATATCCTCTAACTTATACTGATTATAATTTAGTATGTGATAATAATGGTGAATAATGAAAAAATCTATATTGTTTGAAAATATTGTCAGTATGTTTGTCTTGCGCGGTGGAGAATATGTTATTAGTTTAATCACTATTCCATATTTGGTACGTGCTTTGGAACCAGAGGGATATGGTTGTTTTGTTTTTTCACAAAGTATAGCGCAATATTTAATAATTATAAGTCGCTATGGATTTGGTTATTCGGGAGCACAAGCCATCGCATTAGCCAAAAACACAATAGAAATGAAAGAAATTTTTTCTGGCATAATATATGCGGAAATGATACTATTTATTCTATCTAGTTTGATTTTTTTTCCAGCTTTTTATTTTTTATGCAGTGATTTTGAAGTTATTGTTTTAGTAGGAATAAGTGTTGTGTTAGTTATGGGGACATCATTTTTTCCGGTTTGGTTTTTTCAAGGTGTTCAAAAAATGCGATATATTACTATATCAAATGTTTTTGCTAGAACAATCTGTTTAATAGCGTTGTTTTTGTTTGTTCATAATAAAGAGGACTTGAGATTGGCGGTGTTTATACAGTCTTTGCCAATGTTTATATCTTTGCTTGTATCTTTTATTATTATAAGGATTGAATATGGAAATATGTTTGTGAGACCTTCTGTAGAATGCGTGAAAAAATGTTTGTTGAATGGGTGGGATTTTTTCATATCAGGTTTAGCATCTAATTTATATACCAATACTAATGTTGTTGCTTTGGGAGCTTTAACAAGCCCTGAAATTGTTGGTGTTTACAGTGGTGCGGATAAAATAATTAGAGCGTTAGTGGGAGCTTTTACACCATTGACACAGGCAGTATACCCGCATATGATACGTTTGGTTAAGGATAATAAAGCTGAAGCTAATAAGCTGTTCCTAAAATTGTTTCATATATCAATGGGAATGTTTGCGTTGATAGGGATAATAATTTTCTCTTTCGCTTCAATAATTATAACAATGTTTTTAGGCACTAAATTTTTACAATCAATACCAATTATAGAATGGTTGTCTTTTTTAATCCCAATATTAGTTGGGAGTAATTTGCTAGGAGTGTTATATTTGATCCCATTTGGTTATAAGAAAGAATTTAGAAAAATATTATTTTACGGAGCAATGCTTAATCTAATAACGATTTTTCCATTAATATATTTCTTTCAAATTTATGGAATAATATTTGATGTTTACTTAATTGAGAGTGGAATATTTTTAAGTATGTTATTGCATTATAAAAAATCTATATTATAAGTTGAGGGAATAAAATTGATAGAACAAATTAAAAAGGTCGCGTTGGACACTCTTTCAATTGAGGTGGCGGCGGTAGAAAAATTAAAATCCCATATCGATAAGGAATTTGTGGCGGCAGTGCAATGTATTTTGGATTGTAAGGCTCGGGTTGTGGTGACTGGTATGGGAAAATCTGGTCATATTGGTCGCAAGATAGCGGCTACCTTTGCTAGCACGGGAACTCCTGCTTTTTTTATGCATCCCGGTGAAGCCTTCCATGGGGATCTAGGTATGGTCACGGAAGCTGATGTGGTCATCGCCATATCTAATAGTGGGGAGTCCACGGAAGTGGTTAATATCCTGCCTATCATTCACCGAATAGGGGCGAAAATTATCGCTATGTGCGGTTGCCGGGACTCAAATTTGGGGCAGAACAGTGATTTCTTTGTGGATATCGGAGTGGAAAAGGAAGCCTGCCCCTTGGGGCTGGCTCCTACTGCCAGTACCACAGCGACACTAGTCATGGGAGATGCTATGGCTAGTGCTCTAATGAATATTAGAGATTTTACCAGTCAGGACTTTGCCATGTTCCATCCAGGAGGGGCTTTAGGGCGGAAGCTTTTGCTCACAGTGAAAAACGTTATGCATACTGGGGAAGAAAACCCAGTTGTGCATAAAAAGAAGACTGTCAAGGATGCATTATTCGTTATGACGGATAGAGGTCTAGGGGCTGCATCGGTGGTGGACGACAGCGGCAAACTAGTGGGAATCATCACAGATGGCATTATCCGCCGGGCTTTGGCTAAGGATTATAAATTCCTGGATGAAGCTGTAGGCAATATTATGTTTGGCACGCCGCTGACCATCAAGCGTGAAGCCATGGCGTCTTCAGCACTGTCCGTTATGGAAAAGCATAAACCTCGCCCAGTTACGGTACTGCCTGTTATCGATGACCGTAATGTTCCTGTGGGGATCATTCATCTGACTGACCTGTTACGACAGGGGGTGGTGTAAAAACAAATGGCACTGATGTTAGTGACTTTGATTTGCCTTCTAGTGGCTATTAACTTTTAAGGTTTATATTATTGATAAAGCAAAGGACGATTTTTTTGAAAATTATAATTTTAGCTGGTGGTGGTGGATCTCGTTTGTTTCCATTATCGCGCAAGTCTTATCCTAAGCAATTTTTATGTTTGGAAGATGATTGTTCACTGTTGGCCCATACAGTGAAACGCTTTTTATCCTTTGTGGCAGCGAAAGATATTATCATCATTACCAACCAAAAGTATCTGTATCATGTACAAAATGAGTTGCGTGAGTGCGATGCAGAAGCTGCCCATGTTTTGTTGGAGCCGGTAGCACGCAATACTGCTTCGGCGATCGCGTTGGGGGTAGAGTTTTTCAGGTCACAACTGGATGGTAAAGAGACGGAAGTTCTGCTAGTGGCAGCAGCGGATCATGTAATTCGTCCACTGGATAAATTCAAACATTGTGTGGAATCTGCTGAACAGGCAGCTAAAGCAGGTAGGCTGGTAACATTTGGCATCCCAGCGAAACGACCAGAAACTGGCTATGGCTATATCGAAGCTGTAGATAGTGTTGACGTAGCTATGAAAGTAACTTCTTTTAAAGAAAAGCCGGATTTTGCTACGGCCCAAAAATACGTGGCAGATGGTAATTACTATTGGAATTCTGGCATGTTTGCTTTTTCTTTGAAAACAATAAAGGATGAATTTGCAACCTTTATGCCCGAGGTTGCCCAGCAGATGGATAAAGGTTATAAGCATATGTTGGCAAATTTTAATGATTTACCTGATATTTCCATTGATTATGCGGTAGTAGAGCAATCGAAAAATGTTTGCATGGTTGAGCTTCCTTGTTATTGGAACGACATTGGTTCCTGGGATGCTATGTATGATATTTTGCCCAAGGACGACAATGGCAATGCGGTTAAAGGCGATGTATTGGCATTGGACTGCAAGAACTCACTGATTATGGGGCGTGATCGGTTGATTGCTGGCATCGGCTTTGATGATTTGCTACTGGTGGAGACGGATGATGTTATTGTGGTGGCAAAAAAAGGTGAATCCCAGAAAGTCAAGAATGTGGTGGAAAAACTAAAGGCTATGCATCGCAAGGAAGCAGTGGAACATACCACGATCTTCCATGAGTGGGGAACTTCTGCGGTTATTGGTCAGGGAAAAGGCTATCGTATGAAAAAAGTTCGTGTTATGCCGGGAAAGAGTCTTGCTTTACAGATGCACTATCATCGGACGGAACATTGGGTAGTGTTGCGTGGTACAGCAGAAGTAGTGCGTGGGAATGAGCATATGTTTATACATGAGGAAGAGTCAGTATTCATCCCGCAGACTGTAAAACATCAGTTGAGCAATCCCGGTAGAATTCCGCTGGAACTTATTGAAATCCAGAATGGAGCCTATATTAGTGAAGATGATATTGTGAGATTTAAAGAGTAATAGTTAGGAAGATTATATGAATTTTTGTACAAAGGCTTTTGGTGCCTATGATATTCGCGGGATTTATCCCGAAACGATAAATGAAAAGATTGCTTATCGTATTGGTCGATTTTTCCCCACATTGTTTGAGGCGAAAAAAGTAGTGATAGGTAATGATATCCGGGTATCGGGGCTTGTTTTGAAACAATCGCTGATGAAAGGCCTTACAGAATCTGGTTGCGATGTCATCGATATCGGTCAGTGTGGTACGGAACTGATTTACTTTGCCACGGCGCACCTGAAGCTAGATGGAGGCATTATGATCACGGCCAGCCACAATCCGAAAGAATATAATGGGATGAAGTTTGTGCGGCAGGAGGCTCGCCCCATTTCCGGAGATACGGGTTTGCGGGAATTGGAAGCGCAGGTTGCAGATGGTGAACTGCCTGCAGCAGCCAAAGTTACCGGCAAAGTGGAAAAGCTGGATATTGTTGAGGATTATGTGAAGCACATCCTGTCATATGCAGATGTCAGCCAGCTTAAGCCGCTGAAGGTTGTGGTCAATGCTGGTAATGGTGCGGCAGGGCCTATTCTTGATGTGATGGAAAAGTATCTGCCGTTTGAACTGGTGAAGGTTCATCACGAGCCGAACGGAAATTTCCCCAATGGTGTACCGAATCCATTGCTGCCGGAAAATCGTGAGGCTACGGCAAAGGCTGTACGGGAATCCGATGCTGATGCGGGAGTGGCTTGGGATGGAGATTTTGACCGATGCTTTATGTTTGATGAGCAGGGAAAATTCATTGAAGGCTATTATATGGTTGGCTTTTTGGCGCAGGCGTTTCTGCAGAAACATCCCGGTGAGAAAATCATCTATGATCCGCGCCTTATCTGGAATACCATTGAATTGGTGGAGCAAAATGGCGGTGTGCCAGTGATATCCAAGAGCGGTCATGCTTTTATCAAGGAGAAGATGCGTAAGGAAAACGCCATTTATGGTGGTGAGATGAGTGCACATCATTATTTCCGTGATTTTTCCTACTGCGATAGCGGTATGATTCCCTGGCTGTTGGTGCTGGAACTGCTTTCCAAAGCAGATGGCAAGTGTTTGTCGGAGCTGATGCAGGAACGAATGGTTCAATATCCCTGTTCCGGGGAAATCAACAACAAGGTGAAAGATGCAGATGAAGCGCTGGCGCGTATTGAAGCAGAGTATGGCCCGCAGGGCAGTGTCACGAAAATTGATGGACTGTCGGTGGAGTTTGCCAACTGGCGTTTCAATCTGCGTAAGTCCAATACGGAACCGGTTATCCGTCTAAATGTGGAGACAAGACATGATGAAGCTTTGATGTTGCAAAAGACAGATGAGCTTTTGTCGAAAATTAGATAACAGCATAATCAGACCTATGCCAATGTCAGCGAGCTGGAGTGGGATTTTGATTTCCGACCAAGTATGAATATTGCTGAATGTTTGGCAAGTTTTGCCCGCTGGTATAGAGCGTATTATGCTTGATTCATAAAAAATGCCCTGCAAACCACAAAATTCATGGTTTTTAGGGCATATGGATGAGCTTTAGTGGATCTGCTGAGCTAATTCAGCGATTTTTTCCGGGCTAAGATTGGTGTAGGTAACAATCTTTTCAATTGGTTCGTTGAAACGCAGCATTTTTAATGCGGTATCAGTAGCCATTTCATCACGGCCGTCAATACGGCCATCTTCCCATCTGGCAACGCCATAATCGTGTTCGTTCCATTTTATGCTATACATATCAAAAACCTCCTCGTAGTGTTCGAGCAGAAAGTCTTTCATTATATCATGTTCAATGCAGAAATCTGTTGATTGCCGGATGGCGTCTTTGAGGTTCAGGCCAGTGGCTTTTAAAGTTTTTGTCTTATGAACAAAGAAGCTGTAATCATGGATGGGTTTGTAGTTGAGCAGGTCACTGCATTTATCTTTGTCTTCATTATAGCTGATATTGATTCTGGTGACAATGAGTTCTAACGGTGGCTCGAAGGGAATATTTTTGGGGAAGGCATCAGATAATCGGAGTTTTTGTACTGGTGGCAGACTGGTATCGGTCAGGCTGAACTCGTAGAACTCTGGCACAGGAAGTGGAATGCGGTGTTCGCGGTAGAGCGCTTTGCGCTTGACGTGTTTATAGTAAAGCATAGCGACATATAGCAGCATTCGCAAAGGCATATTTTCGTTGATGGAACTTTGGTGCTCTGAAAGAACCATGAAGCGGTCGCCTGCCAGGAAGGAGATATCGTTCTTTTGGCTGCTGAACATGATGTTTTTTATGGTGGTGATGGTTATGTCTTTTGGTAAGGTGGGGATACCTGTCACACGTTCGTGAAAACCGGCTAAATAGTCGGGAGTTTCAAAGTACTGGCGGAAAAGAGAGTCTTTGTAGTTGCGTTTCGGCTTTGATGCTGTCATAAAAGTCGCTTCCTTTCAGGACAATGAATACCAACTACGAATATTCTAGCACTGAACAATATTAATGTCCATAAATTTAAGTAAATAGAATCGAAATAGAGACTTTAAGATTAAATATAGTTATTAAAGAGGAGCGGAATCGGCTATGCTGAAACTGTTGAGATGAGAAATTGTAGTAAAATGTTGGATGAAATAATATTATGTTAGAAAAAGAAGATAAAAGCCGCAATCTCATCGATAAATACTGGCAACTGTCAGAGGACGGCAGGAAGCGCATTGATAATCAGATTGAATGTGAATTGCGGATTGATCAGGAAAATGCGGAGCGGCGCAGGCAGTCTCAACGCAAAGGCATCGAAGCGGCTCAAAAGGCGGGTGTCCATTACGGACGGCCGAAGTCGGAGTTGCGGGCAGATTGGGATATGGTATATCAGCAGTGGAAGGCGCGGGATATCACGGCAGACGATGCGGCGAATAAGCTGGGCATATCCAAGGCTACGCTTTACCGGATGACTAAGGCCGCACAAAAAAAGGAGTAAAAGCAAAAAATGTTGTCCCTATTATTTCTATGAGGGACAACATTTTTTTATTTAGCTTCGTTTTTCTTCGCCAGCCAGCGGGATTCCTGTTCTTTCTGCCGTATGTTTACCCGGTCTTTGTAGATGTCCTCAATCACGAGCTTGCAGATGACGATGAAGGGGACGGCGAGGAACATGCCGGCAGCGCCTAATAATTCCCCGCCCAGCACGATGCCGAGGATGATGGCGATGGGGTGCAGGTTCAGGGATTTGCCGATGAGCGTGGGATAGACGAAATTGTGGTTTACTTGTGTGAGAATGAGGTAGAAGCCTGCAGTCTGCAGGGCTACCAGAGGATCGACCGTGGCTGTCAGCAATGTTCCGAAGGCTGAGGCCACAGTCGGGCCCAGCACCGGGATGAACTCGCAGATACCGGATACCACGGCAAACACCGAGGCATAGGGCAGGTTGCGGATCGTGAAATAGAGGAAGACAATCACGGCGGTGATGCAGCAGATGATCAGCTGGCTGCAGATATAGGTGCGCAGGGCGCTGAGAATCCGGTTGAAGAGATGCATGACACGCCCGTAATCTCGGGTGGGGAAAAGGCTGGCAATGAACCGCTTAATCTGTTCGCCGTCTTTCAGCAGGTAGAAGGTCACGAAGATGATGATGACCAGATCGATGGCCTTGCTGAAGAAGGAGAGGAGCAAGGTTAGGGAGGATTTCAGCACTTCGGTGCTGGCATTTTTCATCTCGGCCCAGATATCATCCATCTGTCCCTGAAGGAAGTCGGATTCCTTGAGCCAGGGGATGTTTTGTACCTGTTCGGTGAGCTGAGGAAAGTCGGTGACAAAGCGGCTGAATGTCGGGATAAAGCTTTGGGACACCAACGTCAGGATCAGCAGGGCTAGCCCGATAAAGCACAGCAATACAAAACCTGCCGCCAGCGCCCGGGTGATTTTCCGGGCCAGTTTGTCGGTTATGGGCAGAAGCAGCAGCTGCAGCAACAGGGAAATGAAGATGATGAATGCCAGCTGGGGCAGATACCAAAAGGCGGATAATAGTACCGTAAAGGTCAGGGCCAGGAGAATGGATGTGCGATATTTTTTGATGGACAAAGGTTGTTCTCCTTTTATTTGATCTTGTTCAGGCGATCGGCGAGTGTCTGAGCGCTTTCGTCACCGCTGGTGCAGGTGATGATGGGCTGCTGCCCCAGCATTACCGTATTGCCGTCGGCGTAGGCAGCTCTTGTGTTATGCCCGTTGTGGTAGGCCGCGGCCAGATTGCCCATGACGAAGTACGCCCGTTCCTTGGCGCTCATGCCGCCGGCAGCAGCCGGGGTGCAGAAGACGGCGGTGTTGACTTTGATCACACCGTCATTATTGGTGACATGTCCGTTGCTGTACTGATTGAGCCTCTTAGCATAGGCATTGCGGCGGTCGTCATTGGCGGGGTGATCGGACATGAATTTCTGGAAGGCGGAAGCGTGGCCTTTGGATTTGTCCATGACACGCTGCCAGACAGCGGCACAGGCACCGGGATTGTAGCCGGTATGGGTGATGTAGTCGAAGGCCAGGGCATCGGCTTCGCGTTCCATGGGTTTGGTGATATGGCGGTTGTTTACGACGGTTGCCATGATCTGGCCGGCTTGGGAACCCGTGGCGGCGCCAATGATCTGCACGTTCAAGGCACGGCGGGCGCCCTTGGCCGGATGGTCCTTTTGTCCATGGCCTAATTCATGGGCCAGCACGACAGCAATCTCATCCTCGTTCTGCAGCACGTCATAGAGGCCGGTATTGACGCTGAGATTGTGTCCCAGCGTACAGAAGGCATTGAAGGTCTTCTGGTTGTTGATGAAATAGTTATAGGGTTTCTTATAGACAGAGGGATCGACGGCGCCGATGCCTTTGGTCAGGTTGGTCATGATGCGATGCAGCTGGTTGTTGAGATAGCTGTCATAATTGACACCGTATTGTTTTTTCATCTGCGCCAACAGTTCCTGACGTCCCTGTTCGGTGTCGTTGTATTTATGCAGCGTGCTGTTCAGCTGGCTATGTGCGACTGCGCCGCCAATCGCGGCTCCGGCAAGGCTTTCCCAGCCGGCTTCGGCTGCGGGGATTTGCGTCATGCCATAACTCAGCGGGAAGGAGAGACAGAGGGCAGTGAGACCGGTAAGGATTTTACGCTTTAACTGTTTGTTGTCCATGATAAGAAAAACCTCCTGTTGCATCTGTCAAATTTTTTCTTGCTTATATTATAGCGAAAAAAAATGGTATTGTGTTAATATTTTCAGATTTTTAATTTAAATATAAGGAAAGCTATTTGACGAGTGATTTTATGCACATTTCTTTATGGCAGGTGACTGCTGCAACATCATTTTTTTGCTGGGATTAGTATAATAAAAATTAATAATGGCCATTATTAAGTGATTGCAAATAGGAGTGAGTCATGGAAAGACGAAATTTTCTAAAGCTTCTGGCTGCAGGTGGCATCCTGGGGCTTTTCCTTCAAGGTGCAAAGGGCGAAACGGCCAGACTACTGCGGCCTCCGGGGGCTCTGGATGAAATGAGTTTTCTGGCTGTCTGTGCGCGGTGCGGGAAATGTGCCGAGGTCTGTCCTCTGAGCTGCATCGAGATTGCCCACGGGGAGGCAGGCCTATCCATGGGGACGCCGTATATGACGCCGCTGGAACATCCCTGCGATCTCTGCATGAAGTGCACGGAGGTATGCTCGACAGGAGCTCTGCGAAAGATTCCCAAGGAGGAGGTACGCATGGGCGTGGCGGTGATTGATAATGACCTCTGCATTGCCCGCCGGGATGATGACTGTCAGACCTGCTACCGTACCTGCCCGCAGTATGGCAAGGCCATTAAGCTGGAGAAGTATAAGTATCCGGTAATCGATCCGGACTATTGCACGGGGTGCGGCATGTGTGAGCATGTCTGTCTGGGGAATCCTAAGGCAGTACACGTCAAGGTGCGGGAATAGGAGGCGGCCATGAAGATAAAATTGAAGACGCGGCGGCGGCTCCTGCAATTCTTGTTCCTGGCGCTGTTATTTCCGCCGTTGTATTTTACGGGCGTTTTTTGGCTGGGCACATATATCTCGGCAGATTTCTGCGGCCTGGCATTGACAGATCCGCTGACGGCGCTGGAAATCACGCTGGCAGGGAAGATGTTTTATCCGGCCTTATGGTTGTCTGCTTTGCCCTTGGTGTTGATTGCCGTATTGCTGGGCAGGGTATTCTGTGGTTATGTATGTCCATTGAATCTCCTGTTGGAGCTGTTGCCGGGAAAATTGGAACGATATAAGTCGAAAAATTGCCAATTGCCAATCTATATTCTGGCATTAGTATTGTTGCTGGCACTCTTGCTCAGCCTGCCGGTGCATAATATCCTGTCACCGGTATATGGGCTGATGCATGTCCTGCTCTTTGGCTTTGGCGTGGAGCTGGTTTTAGTCGTGCTCGTGCTGCTGCTGGCGCTGACCATGGGCCGGAAAAGCTGGTGCCGTTCGCTCTGTCCGCTCGGGGCCATCTATGGCTTGCTGGGGCTGAAGCGGCGGCTCTTCCTGCAGGTGGATGCCAGCAAATGCGTGCATTGCGGTCAATGCCTGAAAGCTTGTTCTATGGGGACGGTACCGGGTAGCAGCAGGCTCAAGGAATCATATCTGTGTACGAACTGTGGTGATTGTGTGGATGCCTGTGATAAGCGGGCTTTGCATTTTGGCATAATGGGTTCGAAGGATCAGGAAATCATTAAGGAGGGGAAATGAGATGAGTTTGTTGGACAAGAAGTTCAAGCTCAAACACATTGCGCTGGCAGGCTTTGCCTGCATTGCGCTGCTGGGCGTGACCGTGGCCATGATCGAAGCCACGAACCAAAGCAGTTTCTGTGGCACGACCTGCCACGAGATGGATCCCATGTATCAGACCTGGCTTCATTCGGGGCATAAGAATGTGGGCTGCGCCGAATGTCATGAAAAGCCCGGTATCGAGGGCACGATTGCTTCCAAATGGCAGGGCACGCAGGAACTTTTCCTGCATGTGACGGGGCAGGTGCCGGATCCCATCAAGATGGAGAATCCGCAGGACAAGGTGAACTGCTATACCTGTCATCAGGGCAATATCATGAATGAAGAGATAGCGGCTAAGGACAAGAATCCGCATACGGCCAAGCATTTTGCCAACGGCATGAACTGCCTGACCTGCCATAGCGGTGTCGTGCATAAGGACGGGGCTAATGTGGACCTGCCGAGCCGTGACCGCTGCTACACCTGTCATCTCGATGCCATGGGCAAATTATAAGGAGGCGCTATCATGAGTTTATCATTTTCCCGCAGGGATTTTTTGAAGGGCATGGCAGTGGCCTGTGCCATGGTGACAGCGGGCTGTGCGCCCAAGCGTGATACCCAGCAGGGGCCTGTGGGCACCGGCGAAGCCGATAAATGGGTCAAAGGTGTCTGCCGTTATTGTGGTACCGGCTGCGGCGTGCTGGCTGGTGTCAAGAACGGCAAGATCGTGGCGGTCAAGGGGGATCCGGACTGTGCGGTCAATAAAGGACGCCTGTGCGTCAAGGGGATCTTATTGCCGAAGATCATTCCGACTAAAGACCGTGTTCTGCATCCATTGATCAAGAAGGACGGCAAGTTTGTAGAAGCGACTTGGGATGAAGCGCTTGACCTTATGGTCAGCAAGATGAAGGAAGTGCTGGCATCCGATGGTCCCGATGCCCTGGGCTTCTATGGTTCCGGACAGACCTTTGCCGAGGAGACCTATGTGGCGCAGAAGATGATGCGGGCCGGCCTGGGTACCAACAATATCGATGGCAATCCGCGTACCTGTATGGCCAGTGCCGTGGCGGGCTTCATCACCACGTTTGGTGAGGATGAGCCATCCGGTACCTATGCGGATATTGAAGAGGCGGATACCTTCTTCCTGATTGGTTCCAATCTGGCTGAGGCTCATCCGGTACTGTTCTCCCGTCTGGTTGACCGCAAGAACAGCAATCCCGATGTGAAGATCATCGTCTGCGATCCGCGCAAGACGCGTACCTGCGATATTGCCGACCATTTCATCCAGTTCACGCCAAGCCGTGACCTGGCTTTGATGAATGCCATGGCGCAGGTGATCATCGCTGATGGCCTGACCAATGAAGGCTTTATCGAGCGCCATACAGAATTCATGAAGGGTGCGACGGATAAGCTGACCTATGAGGAATACAAGACCTTCCTGCAGGATTATACACCGGAAAAGGTGGAAGCTGCGGTGGGCGTGCCCGCGGCCAAGATCCGCGAGATCGCGCATCTTTTTGCTGATCCCAAGCGCAAGACCATGTCCATGTGGTGCATGGGGCTCAATCAGCGTACCCGCGGCGTCTGGGTAAACAACCTCGTGCATAATCTGCACCTTCTGACGGGCAAGATCTGCTCACCGGGCAATTCCTCGTTCTCACTGACCGGTCAGCCCAGCGCCTGCGGCAGTGTGCGTGAAACGGGCGGCCTTTCCCATCTGCTGCCGGCACATCGCATGGCGGCCAATGCCAAGCATCGCGAAGAACTGGCCAAGATCTGGGGCATCGATCCTGCGCGGATGCCTTCCAAACCGGGTTATCATACGCTGGCCATGTTCAAGGCGGCAGTGGAGGGCAAGCTCAAATTCCTCTGGGTAATGTGCACCAATCCGGGGCACAGCCTGCCCAATCTGGAGTACTACCGTCCGGGCATGGAAAAGGTCTTCATGGTCGTGTCGGAAACCTACCATCCCACCCGCACCAGCGAACTGGCTGATATCGTCCTGCCGGCGGCACTCTGGATGGAAAAGGAGGGTGTCTATGGCAACGGCGAGCGCCGTACCAACCATATCGCCAAGGCCGTAGATCCGCCGGGCGAAGCAAGGCCGGATCTCGATGTGCTGATAGAAGTCACGAAGCGCCTGGGCTATGAAGAGCTCGTGCCCTTCAAGAATACGGAAGATGTCTGGAAGGAATATCAGAAATGTCAGGAGGGCACGGCCATGAAGCTGGCCTCCTATGACAGGCTGCGCAAGGGGCACGGCTTTACCTGGCCGGTGCCGGATGACAATTCGCCGGAAACCTATATCCGCTATGCGCGTCCCTGGGATACGCACGTCAAGGAAGATGCGCCCGATGGTATTGAATTCTATGGCCGTCCTAATGGGCGGGCGGTTATCTGGGCAAGGCCGCAGGTCGATGCGCAGGAGATGCCGGATAGCGAATATCCGTTCTTCCTGACCACGGGCCGCATCTTGGAGCATTGGCATACGGGCACGATGACCTTCAATGTGCCGGAACTCAAGAACGCCGTGCCGGAAATGTATGTGGAAATCCACCCCGAAGACGCTGCAAGGCTTGGCATTGCCGATGGCGATCTCGTGGATGTCATTTCCCGCCGTTCCACTTGCAATCTCAAAGCCAAGATCAACGGCCGTGGACAGCCACAGAAGGGGCTGGTCTATGTGCCGTTCCATGATCCGGTGCATGAGCGTCTGATCAACCGCGTGCTTTTGGATGCCTTCGACGCTGGTTCTAAACAGCCGGAGTACAAGGTCTGCGCGGTCAATATCCAAAAGCATCAAGGATAAAAAGGGATGTAAACTATTTCCTAGCAATCAAAAGGCCACTGACGAAAAATCAGTGGCCTTTTCAAATTGCAGTTTGTTGGTTAGTTCGAGCCAAAGTTATCCCGTTTATACGCAGTCAGGGGTTCACGGGGGAGTGCTTTTGCTGTTTCCGCTAAACGTCCCTCCCTGGCAGTTTAGAGTTATTTAGCTGGATGCGCCGGGCAGGCCAACGGCGCGTCTTTCAGCGTGCTTTCTAGGCATTACCTGAGTCGGGCCGGTCTTCGCTGGCGCTCAGACTGTCGCTCCCACAGCAAAAGCACTCCCCCGAGAGCCCCAAGATACGGAATCAGCAATCGGCACGAACCGTTGCTCCCGTAACAAGAACATCGATGTGTTTGCAGCTTACAGCCGAGACTTAGCTATTTTGACACAGATATACCTTTGGGTGGAGGCGGGGAT
>NZ_FNJQ01000050.1 GCF_900104055.1 Pseudoselenomonas ruminantium | reverse complement strand
TAACAAGAACATCGATGTAATTGCGGCTTCCAGCCGGAACATATCTGCAGACACAAACGAAGCTTTGGGTGGAGGCGGGGATGCTTCTTCGCCGACGGAACGACTGCCTGAACAAAGTGAAGGCTGGCCCGCAAACAGGCGTTACTGGAAACTACGCTGAACATACGCGCCGCCGGCCTGCCCGGCGCAGGTTGCTAAAAAAATCCGTACTTATGCTGGCGGGTCATTTAGTGGAGCGGCGAAGAAGTATCCCCGCCTCCGCCCCACAAATCTGTAACCAATTGCGTTCAATCTCGCACCAACAAACTGCAATTTATATGCGGATGGGGATGAGTTGTTCGGACTCGGAGGAAAGCGTGGCCCTGCCGGCAGTCATATTGGTGATGTCTTCCGTGACCTTTTCCAATTCGGATGGGGGAATGAGCAGGTGCAGGGTGACGCCTTCGCCGTAATCGGCGTCGAGGCTTCGGATCTCATTCTGACGCATGTAGTGTTCGATGGTGGCGAGGTGTTCGTAGCCGATGGCCACATCGAGCTGGGCAAAGGGCGTCATTTCCAGTTTGGTTGCGGCATCAATGCCTAAGGCCGCCGCATGGGAATAGGCGCGGATCAGGCCGCCAGCGCCCAATTTAATACCGCCGAAATAACGGGTAACTACCACGACGATGTTGGTCAGCCCGTTTTTTTTTATGGCTTCCAGAATCGGATTGCCCGCCGTGCCGCCGGGTTCGCCATCGTCGTTGGACTTCTGCTTGGCGCTGTCCTCGCCCAGTACATAGGCCGAGCAGTTATGACGGGCATCGAAGTAGCGCTTCTTGATGGCCGTGATGAATTCCCGGGCATCTTCTTCCGTCTCTACATGACGCAGATGGGTGATGAATTTGGATTTCTGTATTTCATAGAGCGTTTCCACGCTGTCGTCGATTTCTTCAATGGTGCGATAGCTATGCATATAACCTCCTGATTTTGAGAAAAAATTCCTCCTTATAGTATACCTACTGTATACATGGAAAAAAAGGGCGTACGGACAAAAATTTTTATGGTAATCTGCCCAGTTTTGTAGTATTCTTAGCTTATTATATGAAGCGCCGCGGATGGCAGCAGCTATACAAATCACAGAAAGCAGCGGTGCTGGGAAGGTTGTGTTATTAAGTCCATGAACGAAGGAAAAATGAACAGAGGTTTGAAGAACAGGCACTTGCAGCTGATTTCCCTGGGCGGGGTTATCGGCAGCGGCTATTTCCTGGGGACGGGATATGTGCTGGAGCAGGCGGGGCCTGCGGCGGTGCTGGCGTATCTCTTGGGCGGCATCATCGTGCTCTGCGTGATGCTTTGTCTGGCAGAACTGGCGGTGGAAAAGCCGATTTCCGGTTCTTTTGTCACCTATGCCAAGGAGCATATCTCGCCGACCTGGGCCTGCGGGGTAGGCTGGGCCTACTGGCTGACCTGGGTGGCCTATGTGCCCTCGGAAATGATTGCCGCGGGCATCATCATGAATCTCTTTTTGCCGGCGGTGAGCCAGCTATGGTGGGCGGTATTTTTCAGCCTGCTGGTGACCTGCATCAATCTCTTTCATGTCGATAAATTCGGGGAAAGCGAATCCTGGCTGGCGCTGATCAAGATCATTGCCTTGATGGCGTTCAGCGTGGTGGCGGCGCTGATCTGCTTTGGCCTTATCGGGGATCAGGGCTATATCGGGGCCAGCGTGCTGCTGGGCAGCGGTGGTTTTGCGCCTAATGGTTACTGGTCCATCGTGCTGACCATGGTGATTATCCTCGTGAACTTTCAGGGCACGGAAATCATCGGGCTTGCAGCTGGCGAGTGCAAAGATCCGGCCAAGAGCATTCCTATCGCCGTGCGTAATGTGACCTGGCGTATCATCGCGCTCTACATCATTCCGATTACGCTTTTGGTTTCCATCCTGCCATGGGACAAGGCTTCCCTTGAGGAAAGCGTCTTTGCGGCGGCGGTCAACCAGTATGGCCTTACGGGCTTTGGCGCGTTCTTTGCGTTCGTCATCCTGACGGCGGCGATTTCCTGCTCCAATTCCGGCCTTTACGGTGCGGCTCGTGCCATGCATGCTCTGGCCAAGATGGATATGGCGCCGAAAGCTTTTGGCACGCTCAATAAGAACGGTATGCCGGCGCATGCTATCTGGATTTCCATCTGCGCCTGCTGGGCGGTCATCATGCTCTATGCGTTCAATCCCGATTCGGTAATCTACACGTATCTGCTGGCCGTGTCCGGCTTTACCGGTGCGATTGCCTGGATTTCCATCTGCTGGAGCCAGTACCGCAGCCGCAAGGCCATGATTGCAGCTGGAACGGAAGCAGGTCTCAAGTACAAGACGCCGCTGTTCCCGTATGTGACCTTGTTCGGCATCTGGTCGCAGGTCATCTGCCTCGTGATCATGGTATTCATGCCGGACTTAAGAGAAGCATTCTTCACCGGTGTGCCCATGCTGATTGCACCGATGGTCTGGTATAAACTCCGCGCCAGACGGCGGGCGGCCTTGGCCCGCTAAGCGGTTCGGTTGACAACGATATACTAATATGCCCGGGGGTTGATAATGGAAAAACATCATCAGCCCCCGGGCTTTTTTCGTACATTTCTACAAAAATATGAATCGAATTCATTTTTTCCTTTCCTTATACTGATTTTTCCGATATAATAGTAAACAGAATGAAATGTAAAGAAACGGGGCGATGCGATTATGGAAGAGAAAATGGGCCGCCGGGAGCGGAAGAAACTGTTATCCCGGCAGGCGATACTGGATGCGGCGGTGGTGGTATTCAGCAGGAAGGGCTTCCGCGAGGCCTCGATTGCGGATATCATGAATGGTGCGGATCTGGGTACGGGAACGTTTTACAATTACTTCCAGTCCAAGGAGGAACTATTGGTGCATCTCCTGGGGCGGTTGGTGACAGACGTCAATACAGCCATCAAGGAGCTGCGCGAGGATAAGCGGCCGGCTTGTGAGCTCTTGTCGGTTGCTTGTATGCTGACGGCCAAGTTCCTCGACGAGAACCGCTATGTCTTGCCTTTGTTTCTGGCGGCGGCGGACCACTCCGGTTTGCCCGAGGATGCTGAGGAACGCAAGGCCGTGCCCACGCCGGGATTCAAGCCCCTGTTTGAGCGGATCTTGAAGGAAGGGCAGGAGTCTGGCGAGGTGCGTGACGATGTGCCCGCAGAACTCATCACGGAAATGTTCCATTCGATTTATCAGGCCACGGCGTTCAGCAAGCTCGATATTTCCTTTCAGGAGAATGTAGCGATGAAGATGCGGCTGCTGCTGGATGGGATCAAGGTTCAGCAGTCATAATGTATTATATTTTAGGAGAAGGATTCAGATGATTAGTGTAACGAAGCTGTTATTTGCGCGGGAATATTATGGGGATAACCTGCGTTATACGAAGAATGCCCATAGCATGAGAAATGGCGCGGCAGAAGGAATGGGGCCCGTAGTGGTCTGGAATTCCACCAAGACCTGCAACCTCAAATGCATGCACTGCTATATGCAGTCCGATGCGCAGAAGTACAAGAATGAACTGACCACGGAAGAAGCTAAGAAATTCATCGACGATCTGGCCGATTTTCATGTGCCCGTACTGCTGTTCTCCGGCGGTGAGCCTTTGATCCGCCCGGATTTCTTTGAGCTGGCGGAATATGCGCAAGCTAAGGGTGTGCGGCCGACGCTGTCCACCAATGGCACGCTGATCACGCGGGAAGTGGCCCAGCGTATCAAGGATATCGGCGTGGGCTATGTGGGGATTTCTCTCGACGGCCTCAAGGATGTCAACGATAAGTTCCGTGGGGTGGAAGGCGCTTACGAGAAGGCCATGCAGGGCATTGAGAACTGTGTGGCAGTTGGCCAGCGGGTTGGCCTGCGCTTTACCATCAATCATCATAATATCGCCGAGCTCGACGATATCTTTGATTTTATCGAGGAAAAGGGCATCAACCGCGTCTGCTTCTATCATCTGGTTTACTCCGGCCGCGGGGAGAAGATGGTCAATCAGGATGTGACGCCGGAAGAGAGCCGCAAGGCCATGGATACGATTATCCGCCGTACGCGTGATTTCGAGGAACGCGGGCTCGAGAAGGAAATCCTGACCGTGGACAATCACTGCGATGGCGTCTATATGTACCTCAAGGCGCTCGCTGAAGGCCGAGATGAAGCGGCGGCGCAGATCAAGAAATATATCTCGATGAACGGCGGCAACCGCTCGGGCATTGCCTTTGGCGAGGTCGATCCGCTCGGCTATGTGCATCCGGATCAGTTCACCCAGCACCATACCTTTGGCAATGTGCGGGAGCGCAAGTTCGGCGATATCTGGACGGATGTTTCGGCCAGCCCGATCCTGGCCGGGCTCAAAGACCGCAAGCCGCTGCTGAAAGGGCGCTGCGCTAAGTGCAAGTATCTCGACAACTGCAATGGCAATTTCCGCACGCGGGCCGAAGCCGTTACGGGGGATTTCTGGGAGTCCGATCCTTCCTGCTATCTGACCGATGAAGAAATCGGCATCAAGTGAGGAGGGCGCGAAATGAAGATTGTATCCTGGAATACCACGAATAACTGCAATATGTACTGTGCCCATTGCTACCGCGACGCAGGCTGCAAGGCCGAGGATGAACTCTCTACGGAGGAAGCCAAGAAGCTCCTGCGCGAGATTGCCAAGGCCGGCTTCAAGATCATGATCTTCTCCGGTGGCGAGCCTTTGACGCGTCCCGATATCGTGGAACTCGTGAAATACGCCGCGGACCTGCATCTGATTCCGGTGTTCGGCACCAACGGCACATTGATCACGCTGGAAATGGCCAGGGCACTCAAGGAGGCTGGGGCCAAGGGCATGGGCATCTCGCTGGATTCCCTCGATAAGGATAAACACGACAAATTCCGTTCCTTTCCGGGGGGCTGGGAAGGGGCCGTGCAGGGCATGAAGAACTGCCGGGAAGTGGGCCTGCCCTTCCAGATCCATACGACGGTGATGGACTGGAACCAGCATGAACTTGAGGGCATGACGGATTTTGCCGTGGAAATCGGCGCCAAGGCCCATCATTTCTTCTTCCTCGTGCCGACAGGCAGAGCAGCTACGATTGAGGAAGAATCCCTGCGGGCGGAGCAGTATGAAGATGTGCTCACGCGCATCATGAAGAAGCAGCAGGAAGTGGATATCGAGCTTAAGCCGACCTGCGCGCCGCAGTTCCTGCGCATTGCCGACCAATTAGGCGTCAAGACGCGTTTCCATCGCGGCTGTCTGGCAGGGCTTTCCTATTGCATCATCAGCCCGCGGGGCAAGGTGCAGCCCTGTGCCTATCTCAATATGGAGCTGGGCAATGTGCGCGAAACGCCTTTTGATGAGATCTGGCGGGACAGCGAAGTGCTCAAGAAGCTGCGCACGCTCGAATACAGCGGCGGCTGCGGTTCCTGCAATTACAAGGGCATCTGCGGCGGCTGCCGGGCCAGGGCAGCTTACTACCATGGCGGCGACTATATGGCCGAGGAACCCTGGTGCCTTTATCATGGCCGTCGTGGAGAATAAAAAAATATTATCCAATTATTATCAATCGGGACACATTTAGACATGTGTCCTTTTATTGTACGATGAAAAGCGATACAATAAGAGCAACAAGAGGGAAGCAGGATTGCTGCTTCCCCCCAATCAAGATAGTTACTGACATTTACATAGGAGGATGTACAATGGACGCAAAAGAGATCTTGGCCAAAGTTGACCATACATTATTGAAACAGACCGCCACCTGGGCGGATATCGAGGCTGTCTGCGAGGAGGCTGTGGCCTACAAGACGGCTACGGTGATGGTTCCTTCCTGCTATGTGCCGAAGATTGTCGCCAAGTACGGCGATAAGCTCAAGGTGGCCTGCGTGGTCGGCTTCCCCAACGGCAACTGCAATACGGCCGCCAAGATTGCGGAAACGGCGCAGGCGCTGGCCGATGGTGCACAGGAAATCGATATGGTCATCAATATCGGTGCTTTGAAAGACGGCGAAACGCAGTTCGTGACCGATGAGATCAAGGCGCTGAAGAATCTCTGCGGCGACCGTGTCCTGAAGGTCATCATCGAGACCTGCTTCCTGACAGAAGCCGAGAAGATTGCCGCCTGCCACTGCGTGACGGCAGCCGGTGCGGACTTCATCAAGACTTCCACGGGTTTTGGCCCCAAGGGCGCAACGCTCGAAGACATCAAGCTCTTCAAGGAAAACATCGGTGAGGGCGTGCAGATGAAGGCCGCCGGCGGCATCCACACCCGCGAGGAAATGGAAGCGTTCATCGCCGCTGGCTGCACCCGCCTGGGCGCTAGCGCTGCGGTCAAAGTGCTGAAAGACGAGGTGGACAAATAATGGGTAAGTTCAAAAGAGCGTTTGTTATTGTTTTGGATAGCTACGGCATCGGCCAGGAACCGGATGCTGCAGAATTCGGCGATGGGGCATGCAACACCCTGAAATCCATCGTGGCTTCGGATAAATATGACACGCCAAATATGAAGAAGCTGGGCCTCTTCAATATCGATGGCGTAGACTGCGGCGAGCCGGTGGAAGCGCCGCTGGGTTCCTTTGCCCGCCTGCGGGAACTTTCCCGGGGCAAGGACACCACGACGGGGCATTGGGAAATCGCCGGCATCGTATCCGAGCGTCCCATGCCGACCTATCCGAATGGCTTCCCGTCTGACCTCATCGAGAAGCTCGAAAAAGCCTTTGGCAAGAAGATTCTCTGCAACAAGCCCTATTCCGGTACGGCAGTCATCCATGACTATGGTCAGGAACAGGAAAAGACCGGCGGCCTGATTGTCTATACCTCTGCCGACAGCGTGTTCCAGATTGCGGCCAATGAAGCCGATGTGCCTGTGGACGAACTCTACGGCTACTGCAAGACGGCCCGCGAGATCCTGCAGGGGGAGCATGGCGTAGGCCGCGTGATTGCCCGTCCGTATGTAGGCGAGTATCCGAACTACACCCGCACGTCCCGCCGCCACGATTTCTCCCTCGATCCCACGGGCGATACCATGCTGGATGCCCTGCACCGCAAGGGGCTCGAAACCATCGGTGTGGGCAAGATTTCCGATATCTTCGCCGGCCGCAGTGTGAGCCGTTCCCTGGGCATTAACAAGGACAATGTGGATGGCATGGAAAAGACGCTGAAGCTCATGGACGAGGACTTTGAAGGCCTGTGCTTCGTAAACCTCGTGGACTTTGATATGGCGTATGGCCATCGTCGCGATATTGACGGTTATGCTAACGCTGCTACGGTTTTCGATAAACAGCTTGGCGAGTTTATGGCCAAGATGCGCGATGATGATGTGCTCATGATCACGGCGGACCATGGCTGCGATCCCGGCGCACCGGGCACGGATCATACCCGCGAATACATCCCTCTGCTGATTTATGGCAAGCAGGTCAAGGCTGGCGTGAACCTTGGCACCTATCCGACCTTTGCCATGATTGGTGCTACGATTTCCGACATGTTCGGCTGTGATCTGAAGACCAAGGGCGAGAGCTTGCTCCCGCGTTTCATCAAGGATTGACCTTTGACTATACTATAAAATGAAAAGAGGAATTCCATTATGAGAATGTATGACCTGATTACCAAGAAAAAACATGGTGAAGTGCTGACGGATGAAGAAATCCAGTTCATGATTGACGGCTATGTCAAAGGTGAGATTCCCGACTATCAGATGTCCACGATGCTCATGGCTATCTGGTTCAATGGCATGAATGACCATGAAATCACCTGCCTGACCATGTGCATGGCAAAATCCGGCGATATGATCGACCTGTCCGCTATCGCCGGCAAGAAGGTTGACAAACATTCCACGGGCGGCGTAGGCGACAAGACCACGCTGATCGTCGGCCCGATCGTAGCTGCCTGCGGTGGCAAGGTGGCCAAGATGAGTGGCCGCGGCCTCGGCCATACCGGCGGTACGGTGGATAAACTTGAATCCATCCCCGGTTACAAGACGGCCCTGGACCGTCAGGAATTCTTCGATACGGTCAACAAATGCGGCATCAGCCTGATTGGCCAGTCCGGTAACCTCGCGCCGGCTGACAAGAAGCTCTATGCGCTGCGTGACGTGACGGCAACGGTGGACAGCATTCCCCTGATTGCTTCCTCCATCATGAGCAAGAAGCTGGCCGCAGGTTCCGACTGCATCCTGCTCGATGTCAAGACGGGCAGCGGCGCCTTCATGAAGACGCTGGATGATTCCATCAAGCTGGCGCAGACCATGGTGGCTATCGGCGAAGGTGCCGGCCGCCGCACGGTTGCCCTGATTACCGATATGGATACGCCGCTGGGCCTCGGCATCGGCAACAGCCTCGAAGTCATCGAATCCATGGATGTCCTCAAAGGCCATGGTCCCGCTGACCTCACGGAAGTTTCCCTGCAGCTGGCCGCCAATATGCTCTATCTCGTGGGCAAAGGTGAACCGGATGAATGCCGCAAGATGGCCGAAAAATCCATCGAGGATGGTTCTGCTTTCGAGACCTTCTGCACCATGGTCAAGGAACAGGGCGGCGACGACAGCGTGCTGCGCGATTACACGAAATTCGCCCAGGCTCCGTATAAAGCAGAAATCAAGGCTGAGAGCGATGGCTTCATCACGAAGATGAATGCCGAAGCCATCGGCGAGATGTCTGTAATCCTGGGCGCTGGCCGTGAGACCAAGGAAAGTGATATCGACTTCTCCGCTGGCCTGATGCTGCACAAGAAATACGGCGACGAAGTCAAGAAGGGCGATGTACTGGTAACGCTGTACACTTCCAAGGAAGCAGCCCTGCAGAGTGCTGAAGCTCTGTATCGCAAATCCGTCGTCATTGGCAGCACGGCTCCGGCAAAGAAACCGTTGGTCTATGCCCGCGTGGAAAAAGATAAAGTAGAGAAGTACTAAGGCTTTACAATTGAATGATTTGACTGGTCAATCTGACCAGTCAAATCGTTCCACAAAGTTGTCAAACAATTATGTATTGAAGGAGTGTTTTTGCGGTGGAAGATAAAGAACTGATCGCGGCGGCGAAGAAATACCGCGAGTTTTCCTACAGCCCCTATTCCAAGTTCAAGGTAGGCGCGGCGGTGCTTACGAAGAAGGGCAATGTGTATGGGGGCTGCAATGTGGAAAATTCCAGCTTCCCCATGACCAATTGTGCTGAGCGTACGGCTATCTTCAAGGCAGTTTCGGAAGGGGAGCGGGAGTTTGAGGCCATTGCCCTGATTGCCGATACCCCGGAACCCTGCTCTCCGTGCGGTGCCTGTCGGCAGGTGATGGTGGAATTCAAGATTCCGAAGATCATCATGGCCAATATGAAGGGCGATGTGCAGGTCGTCACGCTCGAAGAATTAATGCCCTATGCCTTCACGGAATTTTGATATATTGACAATAATAGGGGATTTGTGCGAAAATAGGTCAAGTGTCCTATAACACAAATTATCAGACGCCATACAGGCGTTGTACTCTCTAAAAGGGGAATGAAATCATGTATTTTTTTGTCAACCTTATCGGCATCCTGGTCTTTGTGGCCATTGGTGTCCTGCTCTCGAAGAAGCGTAAAGCCATCCAGTGGCGCTGCGTAGGTGCCCTGCTGGCCCTCAATGTGTTCCTGGCCTGGTTCCTGACCTCGTTTTCCATTGGCCGTGAGATCATCGTCGCGGCGGCTGCCGGTTTCAACTGGCTGGTCAGCGTGGCCTATGAAGGTATTGCCTTCGCTTTCCCGGACTGGGTGCATGTACCGCAGATGAACTTCTTCACTTCGGCCCTGCTGCCCATCCTGCTGGTGGTGCCGATGTTCGATATCCTGACTTATATCGGGGTACTGCCCTTTGTGATCAGATGGGTGGGTAAGCTGCTGGCCTTCCTGACCAGAGCACCGAAGTTCGAATCCTTCTTTGCTATCGAAATGATGTTCCTGGGCAATACGGAGGCATTGGCTGTTTCCAGCCTGCAGCTCAAGCGCATGAAGGCTGACCGCTGCCTGACGCTGGCCATGATGTCCATGAGCTGCATCACGGCAGCCATGGTGGGTATCTACATCAAGATGATGCCCGGTGAATTCATCCTGACGGCAATTCCTTTGAACGTCATCAATGCCCTGATTGTCACGAACATCCTGCATCCGGTAAGGATTGCGGAATCCGAAGATACCGTAGCGACGGTAGGCGATGGTGGTACGGAAAAAGAGCCATTCTTCTCCTTCCTGGGCAACTCCATCCTGGGGGCCGGCCGCCTGGTCCTGATCATCTGCGCCAACGTTATCGCTTTCGTGGCATTGGCCAAACTCATCGATATGCTGCTGGTGCTGATCCATCCGGCCATCACGCTGGAAAACATCCTGGGCTGCATCATGTTCCCGTTCGCCTGGCTTATGGGGCTCGAGAGCAGCGAAGCCTTCCAGCTGGCACAGTTCATGGGCACGAAGCTCGTGACCAACGAATTCGTGGTCATGCTGAGCGTGCAGGATACGCTGTCCACGTTCAGCCGCCATATGCAGGGCGTGCTGACGGTGTTCGTTACTTCCTTTGCGAACTTCGCTACGCTGGGTATGATCATCGGCTGCTTCAAGAGCATGGTGGATGAGGACAAGAACGAACTCATCTCCCGCAACGTGGCCTATATGCTGCTGTCCGGTATTCTGGTATCCCTGCTGTCCGCAGGTATCGCCGGCCTGTTTATCTGGTAAATGAAATAATACAAGGGTAACCCCTGCTTTGGATCATCATCCTGACAGGGCGTTGCCCTTTTTTCTTTTGCAGGAGAGAAGGCATTATGGGTAGAATATAAAAACAAACGGGAAAGGGAGGTCTTGGCGTGCCGGAAAAAATCAAACCTGAATTGTTGCAATTCCTACAACCGGGGCAGCTGCCCCTGAAGATCCTCGTGGTAGAAAGCCTGGTCTATCTGCCGGAGCTGCGGCAGATGTTTCCGCAGGCCAGCCTTTATGCGGTGACGGCGGATGCAGATGCGATGCTGGACTATCAGGGGCTGGATGTTGCCTTTACGGAACTCAATTATCTGGATGCGCCGCTGCCTTATCCGCGGGAGTTTTTTGACTATATCATCTCGGACCTGACCTTGGAGCAGGCCGGCCATCCGCAGGATATTGCGGCTGGATTTTCCCGCTTCCTGAAAGAAACGGGCAGTTTCCTGACGAGTTTCCGCAATATCCGCCATTGGAGCCAGCTGGGAGATTTGTTGGCCGGGCATTACTATAATGTGGTGGCCCGGCTGTTTGCCCGGCAGGAATTCGAGCGGCTGTTATATGCTTCTTATTATAAGATGGTCTTCATGGAAAGCCAGAAGCGGCCGGCGGAGGAGAAAGTCCTGCAAAAGCTCCTGCAGGCGGGCTTTGATAATGAGGGGGATGACCTCAATACGGAGTTCTATCTCGTGCGGGCGGACCGCTCCATGCCGGAGATGGCCCTGCTGAAGTCCATGTATACGAAGGATGCGCGGCGGCGGCTTTCGCTGTATCTGCATCGCATCGAGTATGGCGTGGAAACGGCAAAGAACTGCCGCGCACTATGGCAGTTCTATCAGGAGACAGGGCTCTTTGCCGACTATACGGCAGCGTTCATCAAGCAGGCGGTGTTCCATCCGCAGGATTTTTACCGGCATTTGCTGGCGCATTCGCCGGAGAGGCGGGCGGAAATCGGGCAGATGCTGCAGGCCGCCCTGCATAATGTCACTTCGGCAGAGGAAGATGCGATGTTGCAGGAATTATGGCAGGAATGGCAGGAGAGGGAAGATGGGAATGGATGAGTCTAAAATTGCCTTTATCACCTGTACCAACAGTGAGGACTGGTACAGTGAATGCCGGCTGTATCTGGAAAGCCTGACAATCCCGGCAGGCATGACTGCTGAGTTTATCCCCATAAGGGGGGCAGCTTCCATGTGTGCCGGTTACAATCAGGGCATGGCGGCGACAGATGCCCGCTACAAGGTCTATCTCCATCAGGATACGCTGGTGGTCAATAAAGACTTAGTGCAGGATCTCTTAGATATCTTTGCTGAGCCGTCCATCGGTGCCGTGGGGGTGATCGGCTGCCGCAGCCTGCCCTATAGCGGGGTGTGGTGGGATGGCCTGCGCACCTATGGCCGGGTACTGCATGCCTGTGAGCCAGAAAGTGTGGTGGATTCCCATTGCCGGGAGCCGGAAGGGGCCTATCAGGAAGTGGAGGCGGTGGATGGCCTGTTCATCGCTACGCAGTACGATATCCGCTGGCGCGAGGATCTCTTCACGGGCTGGCATCTATACGATACATCCATGTGCAAGGAGATGCAGCGGGCAGGCTATAAGGTTGTGGTGCCCAATCAGGAGCGGGATTTCTGGTGCATCCACTGTCCCAAGGAAAAGCCGCTGGCCTATGAATACAAGGGCTATCAGAAGGCCTTTATCCGGGAGTATGGACGGGAGCTGAATCCGGAGGTGTGATATGGGAGCGCAGGCTGAATTCACGTGTATTGAACCTTCTTATCTGGAGAAGTTCTTCTGCGATGGCAGCAAGTGCGGTTCGCTCTGCTGCTATGGCTGGCAGCAGATCTTGGATGAAGAAGCCCTCTTTCGCTATCGCTCGCTGCCAGGGGCAGAAGGCGAACGACTGCGGGCGGGCCTGATCTACCTGGAGGAGGCCGAAGGCTTTGGCTTCCTCCATAAGGACGATCACTGTGTCTTCCTGCGGGAAGACGGGCTCTGCGGCCTGCAGAAGAAATATGGGGCCGGAATGCTCACGGATGTCTGCGCGGAATATCCCCGCAAGACGCGGCTCTTTCCGCATCATATGGTGGAGCGGGCTCTATGCGTGACCTGTCCTGTGGCCGCAGGATTGATCATGGATTCGCCGGAACCGCTGACCTTGGTGCAGCGGCAATTGCGTTCGGACCGGCAGGATTACTTCTTGCCATCAGGGGATGCGGATGTGCTGGCGCAGCTGAAGTTCTTCGACTGGCAGATCAAGGGCATCGAAATCCTGCAGGATCGGCAGCATACTCTGTCCGAGCGCCTGCAGGAACTCCTGCGGGTGCTCACAAAAGCCGATGAGGAGCTGCCTTGGGGACGGGATATGGACGGAATCATCTGGCAGGAATGGGACTGGGCGAAAAAATATCAGTTCTTCCGGGAGTTCGTAACGGGTATCGAGGATAATACCGGGCAGACGGCAGATTATCTGCAACGGGCGCAAGCTCTGGCTATTGACGGCAGTGCGGCCAGTCTGGAATCGCAGGAACTATGGCAGGATTACAGCTATATGCTGGAAAATTATCTGGTCAATGAGTGGTTCAAGGAATTATATCCCTGTGCGGTTTTGGGTACTTTTGCTTATAATGGCATGTATTTTGTGGTACAATGGGAAATATGGCAGTTCTTATTGCGGATTGTTTTGTTGAACAATGAGGAGAACAAGACAGTGCCGCAGCTGATTCGGGAAACAGCGCAGTGGCTGGCTTCCCGGTTGAATCATTATACGGCCGCAAGAGAGGTCCTGATGAAGCTTTTGCGTGCGTAAGATATTGGGGAATAATAAATCATTTGGGAGTTAGTCTGTTTATGGAGCATGATACGTTGAATTGGCTGAATCTGGCCGACAAGTTTGCCAGCGATGGCGACCTGAAGGGGATGCGGGCTTGTGCGCGGGAACTTTGGGAAATAGATGCAGAGAGCATGGATGGGGCGGCGGTTATGGCTGAAGCTGCCCTGTACACGGGGGATCATGAAGAAGCTCATGCTCTGGTGGATGAGATCCTGCGCAAGAAACCGCGTCATCTGCGTGGCCGTCTGGTGGCTGCAGGTCTGGCTGCGGTAGAATTCCGTCTGGATCAGGAGATCCCGGAACTGCATGCACTGGTGCAGGAATTGGAGCGCAAGCTTTGGGCACTGACTCCGGATGAACCTTACTATAAGATTGTCCAATATCTGGTGGAAAAAGCCCGGGGGTGGCTGGCCGATGGCTATTATCTGGCAGCCCAGCCAGATAAGGCGGCAGAAATGTTGTTGGCCTATAGCAAGAATGCCGCAGATGATGATGAGAAGGCAGCTGCCTATAGCAAATTCCTCTTTATGCGCAACTATCGGGAATTGGGCTCGCTGGAGGGGCGGGATTTGGCCCTGAAATACGAAAACATGCTGAATGTCACGCCCTATCTGCATGAAAATGTGAAGAAATTGCCGGAGAAGAAGCTGAAGATTGGCTATATCTCACCGGATTTCCGCCAGCATGCCGTGGCCAATTTCGTGGCGCCGCTCTTAAAGAATTTCGATGGTAGCCGGTTTTCCGTGTATGCTTATTCACTTGGGCAAAGGGATGACGTGACCAAGAGGCTTATGGCTTCGCCGGTGGTTTGGCGGGACTTGCGGGGACGCAGTCCGCGGACGGCTGCGCGGCTGATTGCCGAAGACCAGATCGATATATTGGTGGATCTGTCCGGCCACAGCCAGAACAACGCTATGCCCATCATGGCCCTGCGGCCGGCACCGGTGCAGGTAGCAGGCATTGGCTATATGAATACCACGGGACTTTCGACCGTGGATTATTTCCTGTCGGATGAAGTCTGCCTGCCTGCGGGGGATATGGCTGCGCAGGGCTTTACGGAAAAGATCCTGCGCCTGCCGCATTCCCATCTCTGCTATGTGCCTGGAGCGGTACGCGAGATTCCTGCGGCCGGAACCGAGGCGCCCTGTCTCAAGAATGGCTATGTGACTTTTGGCTCCTTCAATAATCTGGCCAAGGTCACCGATGAAACCTTGCTCCTGTGGCGCGGCATTCTCGATCAGGTGCGCAGTTCGAAGCTCGTGCTCAAGGGGAAAATCTGCAGCATCGAATCGGGGCGCGCCATCCTGCGCGACCGCCTGAAGCGCCTGAGCTTTGACCTGTCCAAGGTGGAGATGCGTCCCTACAGCCCCGACTATATGGAACAGTACCGGGATATTGATATCGCACTCGATACCATGCCTTACAATGGCGGCCTGACCACCTGCGAAGCACTTTTCATGGGCGTGCCTGTGGTGAGCATCCGCGGGCGGCGACATGGTTCCCGCTTCGGTGCGTCCATCCTCGTGAATGCTGGTGTCAAGGAACTCGTGGTGGAGAACGATATCAACTATGTGCGCCGGGCGGTGCAGCTGGGCAACAGCCCCGAACTTATCGGTGCTTATCATTCGGGACTGCGGGCCAATATGCTCAAATCGCCGCTGATGGATGTGCAGGGCTATATGCGCGAATTGGAACGTGGATATTGTGAGATATGGCGAAATTTTTGCACAATATAAAAAACACTTGCTTTTTTGACTGAAACAATATATAATAATACGCATGGACGTTCTTTTTCTTGGCGTAATCTACAAAACTAGGGGACTCAGGGATACAGGGACATCTAAATATTATTTTTTCTTTTAGGTAAGGGGATTATCGTATGGCTTTTGAAGACAAGACTTTGGTATGCAAAGAGTGTGGGAAGGAATTCACTTTCACTGCTGGTGAACAGGAATTCTACGCTGAGAAGGGATTCGAGAACGAACCGGCACGTTGCCGTGACTGCCGTGACAAGCGCCGTCGCAGCCGTGATGGTGGCGAAGCCCGCCAGATGTTCAAGGTTGTTTGCGCTGAATGCGGTAAGGAAACGGAAGTTCCGTTCGAGCCGAAGAACGACCGTCCGGTTTACTGCCGTGACTGCTTTAACAAAAAAAGAGGCGAAGCAATGTAATTTTTAACCCTTGCGTAATTTTCGCAACGGCGTTATACTATCATTGTGCGTGACGAGTGGAGTTTGAGCGAAACGCTCAGACTCCATTTTTGTATCGTTGTAAATTTTATTTGAGAGTGGGGTTATTCTATGAAGATGAAAAAAGTTTTATCCCTTCTGGCAGCCGGTGCTTTCGCTGTGTTTGCCATGGCTGGCTGTGGCAGCGACAATGGTGCAGCTCCTGCCGGTGATAAGCAGGCGAAAGTCCTGAAGGTTGGTTCCTCCATCGACTTCCCGCCGTTTGAATTCCAGGATGAAGGGCAGAAGGAATATCAGGGCTTTGATATGGACCTGATCCGCGCCATCGGCAAGGAAATGGGGCGTGATGTGGAAATCCAGAACCTGGGCTTTGACGGCCTGATCCCGGCATTGCAGGGTAAGAGCGTGGATGTGGTCATCTCCGGTATGACCATCAATGATGAGCGCAAAGCTAACGTGCTGTTCTCTGATCCGTACTATCAGTCCGGTCTGACCATGGTTGTCCGTGAAGACGAACAGGCCATCAAGAAGTTTGCTGATCTCAAGGGCAAGAAAGTCGCCGTACAGATCGGTACCACCAGCGCTGCGGAAGTCAAGAAGCTTGACGGTGTAGAAGTCAAGGAACTCAACACGCCGGCTGACTGCTTCATGGAACTCAAGGCCAAGGGCGTGGACGCTGTTGTAAACGACCGTCCGGTCAATGATTACTTCATCACCAAGAATGCTGCTCAGGGTGTCAAGGTGCTCGAAGAGAAACTCACGGCTGAGGACTATGGCATTGCCATCAACAAGGACAATGCAGACCTGCAGAAGGAAGTCAATGCAGCCCTCAAGAAGCTCAAGGAAAATGGCGAATACGACAAGATCTTCGCAAAATGGTTCGGCGAGAAAAAATAAAATAGAAATGATCAGGGACTGATAGATATCCCCTGACAGTCCAAAGTCCGCTGATGTAAGTTTCAGCGGGCTTTTTTTATAAATTGCAGTTTGTGGGTACGTGCTTAAACGCAATTAGTTACAGATTTGTGGGGCAGAGGCGGGGATACTTCTTCGCCACTTCACTAAATGACCCGCCAGCAATAGTGCGTACTGTTTTAGTTACCTGCGCCGGGCAGGCCGGCGGCGCGTATGTTCATCTCAGTTTTTAGTAACGTTTGTTTGCGGGCCAGCCTTCACTTCGTTCAGGCAGTCGTTCCGTCGGCGAATAAGCATCCCCGCCTCCACCCAAAGGTATATCTGTGTCAAATGGCTAAGTCTCAGCTGTAAGCCGCAAGTACATCGATGTGCTTGTTACGGGAGAAGCGAGTTTGTGCCGATAGCTAAATCCGTGTCTTGGGGCGAACGGGGGAGTGCTTTTTCTGGTGGAGCGA
>NZ_FNJQ01000052.1 GCF_900104055.1 Pseudoselenomonas ruminantium | reverse complement strand
GAATTTTGTAATTTTTACAGACATCCAACAGACTCCCTTCACCATTCAAGTAGGAAAGAACCGCTTTTGTCTTCACTTCTGCTGTATAAGTACGATTCTTCTCATATGGCAGGAATGCAGCTTCCCCTTCAGCCTCGTACTGCTTAATCCATCGCTGAATGGAGGCAAGACTTACCTCTAGCTCACGAGCTGCGGCTCGTTGTCCAATTTTTCCAGCTAAGTATTTGCGGATAGTTTTTAATTTATCTTTCGCTGACACTTTTGACTTGTGTAACATAAAAAATACTCCCCCCAATGATGACAGTTTAATTTTTTTACTGTCTCTCATAAGGGGAGCATATCAAAATTGACTGGTCAACGGTTTTTTAACGTGTTTTTTTATGTGAATAAGGTGGGTCCTGCGAATTTACGCAAGTAATTGAAGCAGGACAACTGCTAACTTTTGTAGTATAATAAACTTAACCTAAAGAATACGAAAGAAAGGAGAAGCCCCGCTACCATAGAAACTGGACGAATCGAAAACCAAGGCCTTAGGGCAACCAGTTCTTAGCGGGTTGAGGTTGCGTGTATCAACCTATGGTGATTTAAAGACCTCACCGTTGCAAAGATAACAGGCTTTCACGTACACAAATACCGTGGGGCACACGGGAATTCACGCTTGGGGAAATCGTGTAAGACGTTTAGGCTTAGGTCTGGGTGCAGTGGTTGTCGAACCAAGAATCCCCTAGATTCATCTATGGGGAGTGTCAAGCGAATAACGGCAATGAGAACCCGATTTAGCCATAAAACTCTAATATGGAAGCAGGGAGTGATGGTCATGTCATTTGAGCAGGAACTGACGCTTCCACTGTGCCTTTTGCTTGCGCCCGTTAATTGTTTGTAGTAAAAAAGCTTCATGCTTGCTGACAGAATATGTCGGCAGCATGAAGCTTTTTAGTATTCTTTTTTGGACAGGGCCACGATGGCATCAATGATATCCTTGGATTTTTCATCCAGGCGGGGATATTCTGCAATCAAAGAATTCAAGCGGCTGTCATGAAGTGTTTCCTGCACTTTGCCCATTTGAATCTGGTCGGTGCCCAACACCTGCGAGGTGGCAGTATAGGCGTTGGGGACGAAGAAGGCAACATCCGTGGCCAAAGCCTTGGCTAAGTGCTGTAAATCTTCAGCGGCAATGCCGGTGGTATATCCGCGTTCCCAATTGGAGATTACCTGAGAAGACTTATGGACACGCTGGCCAAGCTCTATTTGTGTCAGTCCTAGCTCCTTGCGTCGTGCTTTGATTCTGCTGCCGATAGACATGGTTTCAATCACCTCTAGGAATATTATACAGAATATTTGATGTGTTGAGGTGAAACTAACGAAATTATAGAACTATAAAGTAAAACTAGCGGATTCCGTTATAAAGTGGTATAATATTAGAATAATATTAGAACATAGCCAGTAAGGAATGAATGCTATGCGAGTACCTTTTGACAAATACGAGAGAGTCATTCTGATAGACACCTATATGAAGATAAAAGATTGGCCAAAATCTGAATGGGTAAAAGAAATAGAGAAGTTATCAGATTTATACAGACATTATGGTGTAATAAGAGGTTTAAATATAGACGATAAGTATCGTAATCTAGCGGGAATAACCATGCAAATTCATAATTGCGATTACGTTTTTACTGGAGGAAAGCATGGATTAAGCGGTGGCGCTGGCTGGATATCTAGTATCATGGAAGTGTATGATACGGATCCAGAAGCCTTTCAAGCAATATTGAGGGAGGCTAGGGAGCGTATGTATATAAAGGAAGGAATTGACCGGTCAGATTTACAGGAGAATCGTCAAATGTCCCCAGTGGATGCTCTAGAGAATGTTTCTGGAGATGAAAAGCAGATAGCGGTGAGTGAAAAGAGTATAGATGATACGGTCAACAGCATTTGGGATAAATTCGCAACAGCGCAGATGTTGGAGCTTTATTATGCACTTAGGGAAGTTGACTCGTCAGAGTGGGACGAAATGATGCGTCAAGAGTGTGTAACCTTAGAGAAGTATAACCGGGAGAAATATAAACTTGATGATACTACAGAACCATTTTTCACGATAACTGAGCTGGCCATGAAAATATACGGATTTAAGTTATTGGAAGCTGGTCAGGGAATAGAAGGAGAAGATTATTCAACATTGGATAAAGAGATGTTTTCAATACGTCTTGAAAATAAGAGCGGATATGAAAATATTTTACATCCTAATGAGAAGGAGTTATTACCGGTAGCGATGGAAAGACAATGGGATGAATATGAGATTGCTCGCCTGACATATGAATGCGCAAATTTAAAAGGAAACTCGATAATAGCAATAATTCAGGACTTCTATGATCATCTGCGAAAATATGCGTCAGACCTTGGTTTTGTCATGGATGTTTCCAGAACTAAAGGCGCAATAAATCGGCATGCGTTAGAAATTGACTATTTATTGACGGATGGGCGTAGAGGACGTAAAGGTGGTTCCAAGGCGGATAAAAATATTGTATCAATGTATAGGTTTAGAAATACAGAATTTCAGTATCTATTGACAGAGGCGAATAAAAAGCTGGGATATGAGCAGGAGGGAGATCCTACTGAAAATGTGCAATTATCCTGGTACAATAAAGATTCAAGCTTTGAGCACAAAGAATATAGTACGGAAAAACAAAGCTCTGATATAGAGATAATAAAGGAATCGGAACGGGACTATCAAAAAGAAAAAGAGTCAGCATTAAAGTCGGAATCTTTAGAGATTGACAAGACCAAAGGTAACAATGTTGAAGATAAATATCGTGAAATAATGGAGGATGAATATCCCAATGGAATAAGACTAAATAGTAAACTTGATTTCAATCGATTTGCGGGATTGTATAAAGAGCGATATGGGACCGAGATAAATCATCATATGTTTATAATGAATATCATGTCAATTACTTATGATGATGATGGGAGAAGAAAACTAAAAAATAATCAAGAACAAAATAAACTTATCGATAAGATATTAAATGATTTCGAAGATATATATGCAAAAGGATTTAGCTGCATATATAATTGTTGCGTGTTTCCTCGTTATAAGTATGAAATAGAGCATCAAATGCAAATATATGGTGAAAATGAATTCTGGTCTGTTATGGAACGAAGCATGCATAGATACAATGTGAATGGCTTTGGGCATATTACACCAAAAGAATTTTCAGCTAATCCGGATGAGGATGTTCGCAGGTATATAAGGGATGTTCAAAGGGAAATAACGTATGACGAATTAGAACAAGATTTGTGGTTTATTCCCATCGATAAAATAAAACAAGTGGTACGTTCGACGTCTTCAATCATCAATACGGCGACGAATACCTATATGTCGATAAAAGCATTCCCAATAACAAGTGATGAATTAAGGCATGTTCGTAGCGTGATAAAAAACGCAATCATAACAGCGCCAGCCCGTCAGCTACAAGCAGAAGAATGTAGGCGGCAGATTTATATTGAATGTAAATCTGTAAAAATCAATACAGAGATGTTTTCGACAACTTGTTTTCAAAAAGCCTTGGGGTATTTGTTAAGTGATGATTTTAATTTTACAACAAAATTTGTAACGCCTAAAAATGTAGAAATAGATACAGGTAAAATGTATCGGGAATTTTGTGATGAGCGTGATCAATTTACATTAGAGGAACTTAAGGAATTTTCGAAGGAAATCAATACACCTATTCGTCATGATATTATTCACGATACTATGGTCAGGATAGATGAAAATAATTTCGTGAAAGATTCGTTTGTGAAATTTGATGCGAAAAAGATTGATGCCTTTATTGAAGAGAATATTTGCACAGGAAAATATATGTCCTTGAAAAAGATTAGCTCATTGGTTAGTAATTTTCCTAGCGTAGAAAATTATCGATGGACCGGATACTTGTTGGAAAGTTATATTTATAGCTTTAGTGAGAAGTATGAATTGTTGAATAGTTCTTTTTCGGAAAAAGATTTTAATGGTGTTATGATAAGACGTGATGCAGGAAAAATCGAATTCGATGATATCATAATGGATGTATTGGCTCGTAAGGAATGTAATACCGAAGAAGAAGCATTAAACGAACTCAAAGAAGATGGCTATATCACAAGAGCTAATTACAAGGGGATTAATATAATCCTGGAAAAAGCAAAAATAAAACGTAGAAAAATTAAGGGTGAATGAATTGTATAAATACATATGGGATAAAGAAACAGGTGGAGTTCTATTGCTTCCAGAACAGGAAAAGATGAGCATGGAAGCGAGACCTGTATATTATCAAGAGCTAGATTTGCTCGGTTTTGATAAATATTATAATTATCCTAGAGTTGAAGAGCAACCTATAATGTGGGCTGAAAACAATAACTATTTTTATCGTGGAGAAAAAATAGCAAAGACACAAGGCGGAACACTATATTCAAAGCCAGAATTAATTGTTTTAGATAACCTCGGGGAAAAAACTCGCACGCTAGAGCCTGTTAATTTATCGTTAATGATTGAAAAAAACAAAACGATATTAGAAAATCTGACACAAGAAACGATAAAAAACGTTTTCAATTATTATAAAAAATATAAAAGAAAAGTAGATGTCTTTTATGTTGCGTTTAGTGGTGGTAAAGATAGCATAGTGGCTGCGGATATAGTGACAAAGTCATTGCCCAATGATAGTTACTTCATATTATTTGGTGATACACAAATGGAATTTGTAGATACATATGATTTAGTGAATCATATGGAAGATGAGTACAAAAGTAAAGGTATTAAGTTTTATAGAGCAAAATCAGAAATTACGCCACAAGAAAGTTGGAGATGCTTTGGACCACCCTCTACGGCTATTAGATGGTGCTGTAGTGTTCATAAAACTTCTCCACAGCTAAATTTAATTAGAAAAATAATCAGAAAAGATTCTTTTACAGGAATGGCATTTACAGGAGTACGTGCAGAAGAAAGCTTAAAGCGAAGCATGTATGATGACTTAACCGAAGGAAAAAAACATCAGGGGCAGTATAGCTGTCATACAATTTTAGATTGGAATTCGGTGGAAGTGTTTCTCTATATATATACTAATAATCTTCCGCTGAATAATGCTTATAAAAAAGGAAGCTCACGTGCTGGATGCTTGGTATGTCCTAATTCCACAGGTAAACACGAATACATTAAACGAGAATTGTACCAAAAAGATGTTGACAAATTCTTATCTATAATAAGTGAAACTAGTGGGAAAAAATATAATGAAAATGAAATGAAAAGATTTATAGATAATGGCTTTTGGAGGACAAGAAAAAGTGGGAGAGAACTGAATTTAGGAAAAGATATGTTTGATGTGCAAGATGATGACGGTTCATTGATTGTCAATGTGTATATAACTGAATTGTTTTGGCTTGAATGGATAAAGACTATAGGTACTGTAAATCAAGTTTCAAGCAATGAATATAGGATTCTCTTTAAAAATAAGGAATATGTAATATTATGTGAAAAGCAAACAGATAAGATAATATTTAAAATCCCAATGTATGAGAATACAAGAGATTTTATAAAGCTAAAATCTCTATTTAGAAGTGTGATTATTAAAAGTATATATTGCAAACGATGCGGTATATGTGAAGCGGAATGTAAGCTTCATTGTATAGATATGAGTAAAGGGGTAAAGGTTAGTGCGGCATGTGTGCACTGCTTTAAATGTCATGATATACGAGATCATTGCATGTTATATAGTTCAGTAAAGAATAAAAATGTGGAGGGGAAAAAGATGAGTGGACTTGATAGATATTTTACTTTTGGTACTCGAGAAGAATGGATTGACACTTATTTAAATTATGAAGGGGGGGATGAGTTTTGGATGTCTGATGGTGATGGTATAGTACAAAATAAGAAGAAAGATGCATTTGTTCATTTTTTAAGAGATGCAAACATGGTTGAATATAAAAGAAATGCAGATGGAGACAAGTATACGAAAAATATTCCAACAGATTTTACAAAAAAATTAATAAAGGTAAAAGATGATTCGGACACTTTGTGGGGGCTTATTGTATCGAATTTGGTATATACTCCAACATTTAAATGGGTAATTGATAGATTAAACTTAGATAGAACATATTCGCCAGAAGAGATGAAAGAAATGTTAGCAGAGGATATGGAAAATGATACCAAGGGATTGGGTAGAAGGAATGTTGTAGATGCATTGAAAGTCATTCTTGCTAAAACACCGTTGGGAACTTCTCAAATTTTAGGCATTGTGGATGCAGATGTAAAAATCACTGCATCAGGAAATGAAATACTTAAATTGAATTCGTTCACAAGAACTACGTGGTCGAATCCCAGTGATATCGTTATATTATATTCCTTGTATAAATTTGCTGAGGCATGCGATGGTATGTATCAATTTTCGTTGGAATCGTTGTTAGATGATACTATCGAACGTGATGGAATTAGTCCAACTCGAATTTTTGGGCTTGATCGTGAGACGATGATTCCAATACTGAATGGACTTAGTGCGAATTATCCGGCATTTATCTCTGCTACCTTTACTTTGGATTTAGATCAGATTGCTTTGCGAAGTGAGAAAAAAGCTGAAGACGTATTAGACTTGTTATAATGGGATGGGAGAAGAATCATGGGAGAAAATAAAACATATAAAGATTATTTCTCGATAGATGAGAATTTTTATCCTGCAATTACGGCCAAATTGATTGAAGAAGGAAAGGTTTCCTGGAAGAACTATTACCCTCACGAGAGTTTTATCAATTTGTTGGAAAATACTCATGCAGTATTATCTGGCAAGCAGAATCTTTCTCTTTGGGTGGAAGGTGCATATGGTACAGGTAAATCTCATGCTGCTTTAACGGTGAAATCACTTCTGGAAGCAACAGATGATGAAGTGAAGGCATATTTCGAAGATTATGGTCTGAAGAAAGAGTTATGCGATAAAATAATTGCTGATAAAAATAACGGTAATATGATTACCATACATCGTGTTGGTTCTTCCTCCATTCATTCAGATAATGACTTAATTATAGCCATTCAGGAAAGCATTCTTACTGCTTTAGAAAAGCATAACATAAAAAATCATGGTGAATCTTCCTTGCGTATGGCTGCGTTGAATTGGTTAGAAGAGAAAGAAGCCAATAAGGTTTATTTTGCTAGCCTTATTGCAGATGAAAAATATGCATGGAAATTCCCAGACAAAAATATAGATCATATAATTGCTGAACTAAAAGAAAATAATCCTGTTAAAGTCATGGACTTGATGCGAAATCTGTTGGAAGTGGCTCGTGACAATAATATTGTTGCGATGCGATTATCTGCAGAAGACATGGCAAATTGGATCCGTACAATTATTCGTGAGAATCATCTGAGCGCGATTCTGTTTATTTGGGATGAGTTTACGGAGTACTTCCATAATAACCGGAATGCCTTGACTGGCTTCCAGACATTGGTACAGGTAAGTCAGGATTCGAATTTCTTCTTTATGATTGTATCGCATGAATCAACTTCATTATTTGCTAGTTCGGAAGATGCTAAGAAAATTCTTGGCCGCTTTGTACCGCCTATTAAAATTGAATTACCTGAAAATATGGCATTTCGCTTAATGGCACAGGCAATGAAGAAAACGGATGAACCTGCTCTTATGGAAGAATGGCAGGATTATGCTAATGATCTCAATGAACAGTTGATTACAGTTCGTCGAGTAATTGTGGATGACGCGAAGAAGCATAGTATGGGCAGCAAAACATTTCTTAAGGATGAGGATTTGTGTAAAATAATTCCTATTCATCCATATGCAGCTCTGCTACTTAAACATATTTCCGTAGTGTTTGCATCCAATCAGCGCAGTATGTTCGACTTCATTCTGAGTAATGATATGAATGCAAAGAGCTTCAAATGGTTTATTGACAGTATTGGCCCGCTTTCTAACCATAACTTGCTGACCGTAGATATGTTGTGGGATTTCTTCTGCGTTCAAGGTAAGAGCGGATTGACGGATTCTGTAAGAACAATTCTTGGGGCCTATAATATTGTTGATAATGATCGCTTTGATGAAGACGAGAAGCGTGTATTCAAGGTAATATTGTTATTGCAATCGATTTCTAATCGTGTCGGTAATGTGGATTTGCTTAAACCTAATGATCAGAATGTTGATTTAGCATTTTCGGGTGTGTCGGGTTGGAGAGAGTATAAAGGCCATGCCATTGCAGATGCCTTGGAGAAAAAGCAAGTTCTGTTTAAGCGCCCTGCAGGTAATCGTACAGAATATGTTGTGGCGCTGAACCAAAACGATAACAATGAAATCGACAATCTCAAGGAAGAAATTCGCAAAGAGAAGAAGACAAAGAATTTGGTTCTTGATGCAACACTTCCCGCTGCTTTGAAGTTGCCTAAGGCTTTGGAAGCACGCTTGGAAGTATCACCTGCAACTGTGGATGATTTTACCAATATCATCAATGGTATATCAAGACAGGATTGGAAGTATACATTCCCGGTTGTATTGACATTTGCCAAGAATGAAGCAGAATCTATTCGAATTCGTGAACTTATCGAGCAGAGTATCAAGAAGGATGAATATAGCAACATAATATTCATTGATGCTTCTAGCAATATTATGGGGGAAGAAAGTTTCAGTGATTATGTTACTTCATCTGCTTATGCGAAATACTATTTAAAGAAAGATCGCAATCAAGCAAAAGGGTTTACAAAACAGGCGGATGATAAATTGGATGAATGGAAATCGTCTGTGGAAAATGGTTCATTTACGTTATACAATAAGGAAAATATTAGTGGCTTCCGCTGTGCGAATAAAACGGTCTTGATTGATGAACTGAAAGCCATGAATCTGCGTGTATACCCATATGCTTTGGAACAGAATGAAGTAGTAGACCAGATGTTTACGAAAGGGCCTTTGGCAATGGGGGCAGAGTGCGGCATCAAACAGGAATTAAAAGGCGCATTCAATGCATCGAATAAAAGATTCAGTCTCGAGAATGTTGTGAATGGCGCTTGGCATGTAGATAAATACTGGGAAGATCCGATGAAACAATCATTGCCATTAGTAAAAGCGAAATTGGCAATAGAGGATATGATTGAAAAGAAATTCAAGGAAGATGGCAGAATCAGTATCCTCTATATGTTTGAAGAATTGCGTAAACCTAAATTTGGTTATATGCCCTGTAATATCACAGCTTTTATCATGGGGTTCTTATTAAAAGAATATACGCAAGGTGATTTCTTTTGGAGCAATGGCTTGACCAGCACGCCCATGACTGTGGAAAAAATGAAGGGCATGATTGCTAATGGAATCAATCAAACCGTAGTAGAAAATAAGAAATATAAAGAAGAATTCTTAGTGGCTATGAGTGCTGAACAAAGTGCATTCTTAAAAGCAACTGCCAAAATTTACCGTATTGATCCGGAATGTTGTGGCTCTATAGAACAAGCACGTGACCGTATTCGTTTGGAATTGCGCAAAATGCCATTCCCGTTGTGGTGCGTGAAGTATGTTCTAGGTAAACAAGATAAGTTAGTGACGAAGCTGCCTGTTGTGGAAGAGGCTATCGATTTATATTGCGGTTTAGCAAATAATGGTAACATGGGTGGCAGAGATGAAAGTGCCATTGCGAATGACCTAGGTCGTAGATTCCTGGATAACACGGTGTTGGCCGATGATTTGGCAACTCTTGTGAATGCTGATATGTGCCATGAGGGAATGGTGGCGTTTATTGCCCAGTATCAAAACGGAGAGTTGGTCAAATTAGCAAAGGACATAGGAGATAATGGTCGCTACATTGATCAAGTAAAGAAAAAGTTTAACGCAGATGCAGCTAACTGGGTATGGGATGTAATTACTGCAGAAGAAAAGATAAACCGTGTCATTCTTGAGTATAAGATTGTTCAGGAGAGTAACCTCAGCTTGCCCAAGAGTTCAAAACTTGGAGAAGCGGTTGCTCAATGGAATGATCGTACGCGTAAGTTGCATATTTCATCCGAGTCACTATCAGAAATACGCGGCGAATTGAAACCGTTTATAGAAATGCTCTATAAGATGAAAAAGACGGGAACTTTATTAGATCAAGATAAGGAACAATTCTATGATGTACTGACAACATCTCGTGCTTTGTTTGATGAAGTGTATGATGCGCAGTTTGACTGCTTTAAGGAAATCGCTAAAATTCCATTGCAGGAGTTATCGGATGATGATGCTAAGCAAATATACGCATCTTTGACGGACGGCCTTTTCACGTATTCTAAATCAGACTATTACAGTTATGTGGAAGGAAAAGTCAAGGAATATTTGGCATCGCAAGCTAAACTGAAGATGCGCAAAATATGGGAAGAGAAAACTGGGACGAAGAGTCCTAAGGAATGGTCCAATAGATACCAAACGCCAATTTTGTGTATGTTCGATGATGATTCTCGTCAAAGAATCAGAGTATATTTCAATGTGCTCAACAGTGATTCCCCAAAAGATGAAGATGTGAAGCGTACAATGGACTTTATATCGGATGATGCTAATGCGAATATATTCGAACGACTGCGTAATGAGCAAGAGCGCGATAAGTGCTTTATAGAAGGTGTGGTTGGTGATTATGCTGTTGTTTTAGGAAGTGCGAATGAAATTCGTGCATATTTGCAACAGAATGCGAAGACATCTCCGTATCATTGGTTTGAAGATAAGAGCGTATCGCATCTGCTCGAAAAGCGTGCTAGTGAAATCTATACGGATGAACGCTGCATAGAAGCTATAGAGATGGTAGAAAATTTAGATCCGGAGGAATTGAAATATTACTTGCGTGAATTGATAACGGATAATCTGGCTGTGGGTATTCAAATATTAAAGGGCAAGAAATAATTAGGAGATGATGTAATGCGAAGCCTTGATGTTATTCAATGCATAAATGATGTCGCATCGTATTGTAACAATGTATCAACGGGGTTCCCGCTGATAATCGATACGGAGGATTATGATTTATTTCACGAACTGATATTCAGGCTTCGCATTGATGTTGCCAAGAAATTCATCTATGTATCAGATTTTTGTAAAGATGATTCTATACCAGATATAGAACAGGCGTATAGCAGCGCATTTGCAGATGGTATTCACGTTTTGGTAGGTTTGTCACAAGCCTGTATGTTGCAGAGTCAAAGTGTTTTGCAGGAATACCTAGATAGGGCTGTGAATGAGACATGCCGTGAACATACAATCATTTTGTTAATGCATTGCCGCGAGTATTTGCAGAAGAAATGCAGACAAGATATTCGTCTGGAAAGAAGAATCAAATTCCTTGGTAATAGCACTCAGCCTTTGCCGCAAATAATTATTGAACATAATCCCAGATATGCAAAAGGTACAACTTATAATAGCATCGGAGACTTGCTGTCTTCATTGGAGCAGATGACGAATGAAACCATTAAAGACAGTTTGATGATATCTTTAGTCACGAGGTATTCTTCAGCCTTATTTAATAAAGCTGTATACAGTGTGTCTCAAGGACCGGAAAGCTTCGATGTATTGTGTCAAGAATATCCATTTTTTAGTGGTTGCCTCTCTAAGGAGAATGGTACCGAAGAACAATGGCAATGGTTACTGGAACGTCTGGAAAAAGAGAGCTTTGAGAAGATTATAGCGGATGAATTCAAGGTTTTTGATTTAGAGATATGTATAGGTGATGTCTTAGAAAATAATGATCCGGGTTCGAATCTTCTTTGGCTGTACTGGCTAGCAATAAGGATCCAAGGGACGAGTAATAGCTATCTGAATAAGGCCGTAAAAGATATAAAAAATCAATTAGAACTAGAAAGGTCGATTTATTTTTCGATTCTAAGTGTAGATGTTGATGAAGAAGATTTTGGTCAATGTTATCAAGAACGAAAAAAGTTACTGGATAAGATAAAGGATAACAAAAAGATATCTGCACAATTTTGTAATGAGGTCGGTCAAAAAGGCAGAAAAGCTATTTTCTATTTGACGGATCGTACCAGTGATGAACAAATTTGTGCAATGAAGTGGTTAAGCTATTATGATTACACGACAAAAGAAACAAACGAAATTTTGCAACGTGTGTTACCACAAGTATTCTTGTATATGGATACGTTTACTTTTAATGAGAGTATTATTCAAGTTGATGATGAAGTATTAGCTGGTGAATTGACGGATTATTTTACAGAATATAAGAAGCAAAAAGTATCAAACAAAATTCAGGAAGATTTTTTGTCTAAGGTGGATAAAATTGCAGAAGATAGACCATATAATCGATTATTGGGTAGAATAGCAACGTTTAAGAATCTACAATGTCGCGAAGATTCGCCATATTTTATCGATGCAATGGGTGTGGAGTATCTGTCTTACATTAAGAATAAATGTAAAGAATATGGATTGATTACTGAGGTGCGCATTGCTCATAGTGAATTGCCATCTATAACCAGTTTGAATAAAGATTACATAGATTACTTCCATGATACTTGTAAAAACACGAAGGAATTAGATGAAATAAAACATGGTGTTAATTATTATGATTATGAGAAGATAAAGCAGCCAATACATCTGCTGGATGAATTGGCGGTCATCGACAATGTCCTCAAAGACATTCGTATGAAATTGTCACAGGGGATAATCAAACGTGCGATTATCTTTTCGGATCATGGCGCAAGTAGATTAGCTGTAATCAATGAATCAGAAAATGGCATGATCGAGTTGGAGGAAAAGGGAAAGCATAGTGGTAGATGCTGTCCCATTGATGACGATCCACAAATCCCGTATGCAACATATGAGAATGGCTATGCAGTATTAGCTAATTATGAACGATTCAAGGGCGGTCATAAAGCAGAAGTCGAGGTCCATGGTGGGGCTACTTTAGAAGAAGTACTGGTGCCGGTAATTGCAGTTACAACAATGCCGGATCGATTGACGTATGCCTTTGAAAATGATTCAATAGAGCGAAAAGGCAATGAGAAAACGAAGCTAGTATTATTCTGTAATAGAGAGATGAATAAACCTCAGTTGCGAGTGAAGAATAAGTTTTATTCTGGAAAATTAACTGTTGATAATAAACATGCTGAGTTTATTTTGGATGATATAAAACGTAAAAATAAATATGTAGCCGAAGTATATGATGATAATAAGGCTACAGGTATTGAATTGCAGTTTGAAATCATAAAGAAAACCCACGAAGTCGATTTGGGTTTTTGAGGAGGGAATTTAGGTGACAGATTATACATCTGATGAATTTGGAGAAAAATTAAAAGACTATTTTGATGAAATGGTGGTCTATAAAGACCTAAAAAAGAATAATTTTATTTCGTCCTTTAAATTACCTTCTTTTATGCGGGATTGGGTTTTGAAAAGATTTCAAGACGATAATGGAGAAATCGAAGCTGATGAAGTGATTGAATTCATTCGTAAATTCATACCTAAAGCAGAAGATTGGAAGTCTATAAAGAATCGTGTTATAAGTGAAAATGAGCGTGTGAAATTCCTGGCAAAAATATCTGTTGATATTGATATCAAGACGCAGAAAATATCGTTTTCTTTGCCTGATTTTAATCTTCGCTTCAAAGATACGATAATTCCACCTAATGTATGGTCGGAATGTAGTGAAGCTTTGTTAAAATCAGAGGAAAACTGGGGGATTGTAGAAATTGGTTATCAGCCGCCAATAAGCAAGCAGGAACCTGGGATGATCAAACTGACTGGTTTTAAGGACTTTTGTCCATATATTGTTGACCTTGATGAATTTAAAGATGCGCGGCGAGCATTCTCCTTGGAAGAATGGATAGATATCGTTCTGGGCGCAATGGATTATAATGCAAATGGCTATCGTGATGAGAAGCAGAAATTATCCATGATTACCAGATTGCTTCCTTTTGTGGAAAAAAGATTGAACTTAATCGAATTAGCGCCAAAAGGAACAGGCAAATCCTACTTATTCGGTTCCGTTAGCCGTTATGGTTGGCTGTCTTCCGGCGGGACCATGTCTAGAGCACGGATGTTCTATGATATCGCCCGGCGTTCGGAAGGTTTGGTATTTGGGCATGATTATGTGGCGCTGGATGAGGTGCAGACGATAAATTTCTCCGATGTTAATGAGATGCGTGGTGCGCTGAAAGGCTATATGGAAAATGGTAAGTATACGGTTGGCAATCATGAAGGCGCGGCGGATGCAGGGATTGTATTGCTGGGAAATATTTCGTCAGAGCTTATGAAGGCTGATGTGCGGGAAAATGTATTTCAGGAATTGCCGGAGGTGTTTCATGAAAGTGCCTTGATAGATCGTTTTCATGGCTTCCTAAAAGGTTGGGATTTACCGCGCATGAATGATGATTTGAAAATCGAAGGCTGGAGTCTTAATTCGGAGTATTTTTCCTCGATAATGCACGCATTGCGTGATGATTCTAGCTATCGAATGGTTATAGATGCGAGAACGAATGTTCCAGAGAAGTCAGATACGAGAGATACAGAGGCAATAAAACGAATAGCCACAGGGTTTTTGAAACTTTTATTCCCACATGTGAGGGAGCCGGAAGATATTTCTGCTCGAGAATTGAAGAAATATTGCTTGGATCCAGCTAGATATATGCGAGAAATAATCAAGTATCAGCTTGGATTGTTAGATGATGAGTTTAGAGGGAAAAATATACCGGATATTACTGTAAATGAGTTGTGATGTGATGAATATGATGTGCGTAAGTTGTTGTAAGGATAATCTTTCAAAAGATGAGATTGGCGTTAATAAGAAATTGTTGGGAGAATCAGTATCAGAATATTATTGTATTGATTGCTTAGCAGAATACCTAGAAGTATCAGTAGAAGATTTAAAGGATAAAATAGAAGAATTTAAAGAACAGGGATGTACTTTGTTCGATTAAGTTCAAAGTAGGGGATAATGTGAAATATAATATCTATGCAGATAATGCAGCAACGACAGAAATGTATCCTGAAGTGGCTGAAATAATGCGTGCATATTTTATAGATGACTTTTACAATCCATCAGCACTTTACCGTCAAGCATCACAAATCCGCCGGCAGGTAAAACAGGCAAGAGAAGCAATAGCAAGGCAAATCGGTGCGCAGCCAGAAGAGATTTACTTTACTTCTGGCGGAAGTGAGGCAGACAATTGGGCTTTGAAGGGCTTTGTTTCTGCACATGGAAACGATACTCGCATTTTGACAAGTCAGATTGAACATCATGCTGTATTGAATACCTGTGATTATTTAGAACAAAAGGGTCATATTGTTACAAGGTTGCCAGTTACGCATGAGGGTATTATTGATCAGCATAGTTATGAAGCATCGCTTAATACCGTGAATTCGCCATTATTGATATCTATTATGTTAGTCAATAATGAAATTGGGTCAATACAGCCAATTCAGAAACTAGCATCAGCAGCTAAACGTGTAGATGCGTATTTTCATACCGATGCAGTACAGGCTGTGGGACATATACCGATAGATGTCAAATCATTGCAGGTGGATATGTTGTCTGCTTCAGCGCATAAGTTTCATGGACCTAAAGGAATGGGCTTTTTATACATTCGTCAAGGTGTGGAAATCGATTCGTTGATACACGGCGGTGCGCAGGAATATGGTAAACGTGCTGGAACGGAGAATATTGCTGGCATCGTAGGCATGGCAAAGGCATTAGAAATGAGTTGTCAAACTATGCAAGAAGATAGGGATTATGTTGCAGATGTAAGAAAGACGTTCTTACATGCAATGAAGGAAACCAGCCTTGACTACATGGTTAATGAAGCGGATTCTAATGTTGAAGGGACAATTAGTTTATCGATAAAAAATGCTAATGGTGAAATGATAGTCAATCGCCTTGACCTGTTGGGGATTGCGGTGGCAACGGGCTCTGCCTGCAATTCGAGGGATATGGAATTGTCAAGTGTCATAAAAGCTTTAAAACTACCGTTAGAATACGCGATGGGGACAATTCGTATTAGCTTTGGCAGGGATAATACATCAGAAGAAGCTGTGATAATTGCCAGAGAGATAGCTAGGATTTGCAATTTTGACAATAAATGACAAGTCAAAGGCTGACCTGTCATTTGTAGGTCTGACCAGTCATTTTGATATGCTCCCCTTATGAGAGACAGTAAAAAAATTAAACTGTCATCATTGGGGGGAGTATTTTTTATGTTACACAAGTCAAAAGTGTCAG
>NZ_FNJQ01000055.1 GCF_900104055.1 Pseudoselenomonas ruminantium | reverse complement strand
TCTGCCGCTCGCCCCATATGCCCCACCGCCGTTGCCACGTACTTCCTTTTGCTCTCTGCAAGCTACTACGCTTGACCTCGGCGCGGGTACTTGCTTTTTGCCTGTAGTGCGCTGCCGCAGGCTGGCTCCTGAGCGAAAAATCTGTACATATCGCTGAAAGACGCGCCGTGGTGACCGGCGCACTCCCCCTAAAATAACGGCATTTCCGAGGGAGTCATTTAGCACGGAAGGCAAAAAGTAAGTACCCGCGCCGCCCCCCATTCATTTAGGGCGGAGGTCAAAAAGTAAACACCAACGCCACTCTACTAGCCTGCCTCGGCGTTGGATAAAAAAATAAGCCGCACAAGGCAGCTTATTCGTTAATTGCTTTCAATATCCATGTTCCATCGCCTGCTAAGCGCAGTTCCTGCTGATGCTGGGCAAACAGCGTTGACCTATGTCCTACGCTGACCACGCCCATATCCGGCAGTTCCTGTGCCAGCATTTGATACATCTCCGCTTCCCGCGGTTCATCCAAGGCTGAAGTGGCCTCATCCAAAAACACCCAATCCGGTTTGGCCAGCAGAACCCGGGCAAACGCCAGACGCTGCTGCTCCCCTAAGGACAGGATGCGGCTCCAGTCGTCAATCTCATCAAGACGGCTGACAAATTTTTCCAAACCAACCTTCTGCAATACCTGCTGCATCTTCTCGTCACTGCCGGCTGCCGTACCGGGATAATATAAGGCCCGGCGCAGACTGCCCAACGGCAGATAGGGACGCTGCGGCAGGAATAACAGCCTGCTGCCCGCCTTCAATGAGAGTTTTCCCTTGCCATAAGGCCAGATACCAGCCAGCGTACGCAATAAGGTGCTCTTGCCGCAACCAGAAGAACCTGTTACCAGCAACCGGCTGCCAACGGGCAGGCTCAGGGTACAATCATCCAACAGCACCCTGCTGTCCGGCAGCTGCACCTGCAGATCTTCCACGGCCAGCTGCTGCCCTTCTTCCTGGCGCACGATACCGGCCTCAACAGCTTCGGCACCTTCCATATGTTCCGTAAAGGCCGTAAGACGCTTGACCACCGCTGCCAACTGCGCGATGGTATCATAGGACTCGACGAAATAGGACAGGGCATCCTGCACCCGGCCAAAGGCTGAAACCGTCTGCATCAGACCGCCCAGTGCAATGCCGCCCGCAAAATATTGGGGTGCTGCCAGGATAAGCGGCACAATAACAGCCAGCTGCGCATAACCATTCACGTAAAAATTCAGGATCTTCGTCTGCTTCATGAGCTGCCAGAAATTGCTGATCACCTTGGCAAAGCGCTCATGAAAACCCTTATTTTCAGCTTTTTCTCCGCCATAAAAGGCGATGCTCTCACTGTTCTCTCGCACCCGCATCATATTGAAACGGAAGTCAGCCTCAAAGCGCTGCTGGTCGAAATTCAACCCAATGAGTTTCCGCCCCACGAGATGCGCACAAGCCGTACCAATCCCCGAATAAAACAGGGAGAACCAGAACATATAACCATAGATGACAATCTCCCGGCCGCCAATATCCATGGTAAATGCACCCGAAAGATTCCAGAGCACCACACCAAAAGCGGCCAAAGTCGTGAGCTGCTTCAAAAAGCCAATCAACAGCTGCAAGGAAAGATTGACAAACTGGTTGATGTCCTCGCTGATTCGCTGGTCAGGGTTATCCGTGTCACTATTCTGCACCTGCAGGCGATAATAGACCTGCCCCTCCAGCCATCGAGAGAGATAAGCCTCCGTAAGCCAGGTACGCCATTTTATCTGTACTGCCTGCCGCAGGTAAATCGCATAGACCGCAATGACAATATACAGCATGGCAATCGCCGTGAATTCACCCACCAGCGGCCAAAACTGATCTGCCTGATACTGCTGCAGTGCATTATAGAATTCATTGTACCAGCTGTTCAATCTTACCAGCAGATACACGCCGAAAAAATTCAGGCCAATGACAAAGGCCAGCAGCCCCCTGGCTTTCCACTTGTGTTCACTGTTCCAGTAACCGCGGAACAATTGCCAAAAAGCCTTGAAAGCGCCTCTTTTCCCCATATGTAATCACTCCACCAAAAAAGAGATTGTCCCGCTATAAAACGGAACAATCTCAGTATAGACCTTTCCCCTATTTCCTGCAATAAGTAAATTGTGTTAGAATAATTAAGTAATATCTCATAAACCATAGGGGGTAAACCAACATGTTCATATATATGATTGGCATATTGGGGCTGCTGCTCTTGCTGCTCCTCTATCGCTATCTGCACAACAAGAAGATCTTCACCTGCTTCTGCCTGACATTATTGATCACAGGCCTGATTGCCTACCGTTGCTGGCCGGTACCGGAGACCGTCCACCAGCCCATCAGTGAAAGCGAACGCTATGAAATGCAGCAGCAGCAGCAGATCTTCACCACCTGGTACGCTCAGTACCAGCAGGATTTAGCCGAACTGGACCGCAACTGGCGCTGGTATCATCAGATCATCGAAAGCTTCAAGGCCGACAACATCAGCATCCAGACCTGTTTCCTGCGGCTCAAGCAACTGGATCAGGACAGCGCGAATCTCAAAGAACGCATCGCCCAGCATACGCCGCCGGTGGCCCTCAACGATGGCTGCTATGACCAGCTGGCCGAGGTCATGAAAAAGACCAACGCCTATGCCGATGCCCAGTACCGTACCATTGCGCTGACCAGGGCTGCTGCCGATCCGGCCAACCTCAAGACCGATGACCAGGCCGAACAGAGCCGCATGCTGCAGACCATCATGATCCGGGAATCCCCAGTAGGCTTATACACCGCCAAGGAAATCACGGCCATCCGTGATTATCTGGAAATCCCCGAAGATGTCCAGCAGAATCAATAGTTCTCTGCGTGAATCTCAAAATAACTCTGCGGATGTGCGCAGACGGGGCATAGCTGCGGAGCCTTGGTGCCCACGACGATATGACCGCAGTTGCGGCATTCCCAGACCTTGACTTCGCTCTTCTGGAAAACTTCCTGTGCCTCTACATTCTTGAGCAGGGCCCGATAGCGTTCCTCATGATGCTTTTCAATATCGGCTACCATGCGGAATTTGATTGCCAGTTCCTTGAAACCTTCTTTTTCGGCCGTATCGGCAAAACCGGCGTACATATCCGTCCATTCATAATTTTCACCATCGGCGGCGTCCTTCAGGTTCACCGTCGTATCGGGCATGCCATCATGGAGTTCCTTGAACCACATCTTGGCATGCTCTTTTTCGTTGTCTGCCGTCTTGAGGAACAAGGCAGCAATCTGCTCAAAGCCTTCCTTCTTAGCCTTGGAAGCATAGTAAGTGTACTTGTTGCGAGCCTGGCTTTCCCCGGCGAAGGCCGCCTCAAGATTCTTCTCGGTCTGAGTCCCTGCGTATTTGCTCATAAGTGATTCCCCCTTAAAATATAATTGATCACACATGCACATTATAGCATTTTTCCCCCTTAATATCCACACAATTTTATTTATTGTCAGAAAGTTAATTGAAAGCAAACAGCACAAACGAAAAAGATGCCCCCGCAGAGGCATCTTTCCTATTTATGCTTTATGCAATTAGAACAAGAAGTTCACGCGGCCGAAGAGGTTGTGTACCTTCTGCTTCGTCTGCAGGTCTTTACCATTACCATAACGGAGCGTCAGGATGGTGTTCTTGAACATAGCGTAGTTGCCGCCAACTTCCCAACCTTTTTCACCCATGTTGTCGATGTTGATTACATCCCAGGGGCTGGCTACGAATGCATTGCGGCCGAAGTGACGGTATGCCACCCATGCACCCCAGGTGCCAGCATTTTCTGCCTGAGCGCCTTTATAGTCGAGCTCTACGCTGCCAGCCTTCTTGTAGTAATCAGCTTCCGTATTCTGCGCATAGAAGCCCTTAATAGCTACATTCTTACTGAAGTTATAGCCGCCCTTTGCCAGCCAGATATTGGCATCTTCAGCCTTAACATCTTTGGCATAAGCTTTCTGATAATAAGCTGCATTCAGGTGATGGAAGCGGACAGCGCCCCAGAGTTTGCTCTTCTTGAAGCCCAGGCCTGCATACTGATAGTTGGAAGCCTGTTCATCACTGATTGCAATTGCATTAGCAGCCAGACGGCCTGCACCAACAGCAAAGTTAAGACCATCACCAGCCGGTTTGTAGGCTACTTCAGCACCAGAATACGGCGTATCTGCGATTGTATCATCATCCGGCGTAGCGAATTTACCGAGCTTTACCGTCCAGTTGCCATATTTACCCTCTGCATATACACGCTTTAAAGCAACATTACCCTGATCCTCTGCTACTTCATTGCCATAAGCATCATAACCTTTGGAAGTATCTTTAGACAAATTAGTGTTGGCATCAAGGCGAGCCTTTACATGCCAATGTGCATTAACTTCTGCACTGGGTTCGAAACGAATCAACAGATTGTTACGGCTATCTTTGCCAGCTTCCTTGTCATTTTTACCTTCAGTCATATAATGCTGGAAGGTATACTCAGCCGTACCATGCCACTGAACCATGTCTGCATTGCGTTCCAGGTTAGCTACGCGTACGCCCAGGTTGTTGAGTTCTTCCGCGAATTCAGCAGCCAGTTTGTCAACGAGAGCCTTATCTACACCGCTGGTGCTCTTGGTCATAGCCTTGGCTACCATCTGTGCCATTTCATAACGAGTGATGTTGCGGTTGCCTTTGAACGTGCTGTCGCCATAGCCTTCGATAACACCATCGTCAGCCAGCTGGGTTACAGCATCATAAGCCCAATGATCAGCCGGTACATCGCTGAACGGATTGCTGGCAGCAAAAGTCGTGCTGGCAGCGCCTACAACCAGAGCGGTAGTCAGAGCAGAAACGAGTTTCTTGTTCATTAATAAATCCCCCTAAAAAATAATTAACCCCTCGTTCTTCGGAACCGTTCCCAGTGAGTTTCCTTGTTTCCTCACCAAACAGGACACATGTCCTTCCGAACAATTAATACTATAACACATATTCTGAAATATGGCAACGGTTTCATACATATTTTTTTCAGAAAAAATCTTATTTCACTGTCATCTATGAATTTTTCCTGCTACTTCTGTAACATTTGTTCCTTGTAACTTGGGGGGTAACTATGCTATAATTCCCTTGTCAGTTAATTTGTTTTATCGCGTGTTACGCATAGGAGGATTTTATAATGGCTATCACTAAAGATATGAGCATCATCGAAGTTGTGCAGAAATACCCGGACACTGTTGATGTATTCGTCAACGCTGGCATGGGCTGCCTGGGCTGCGCTGCCGCTCACTTCGAAAACATCGAGCAGGGCGCTATGGCTCATGGCATCGATATCGACGCTCTGATCAGCAACCTCAACGAAGTTGTCGGTGCTGAAGCATAATTTTTCCAATCAAAATGACCGGTCATGCAGTTGACCGGTCATTTTTTTATGTTCATTCATTCAATGCGCCTGCCAGGCGCTCGGCCAGCAGGGTATAGCGCTTGCGGGTACGGTCGTTGGTGACGGCCGTATTCAAGGCTGCTTTCGTACCCAGCAGGATGACCTGCTTGCTGGCGCGGGTGACTGCCGTATACAGAAGGTTTCGCTGCAGCATGATGTAGTGGCCACTGGTCAACGGCAGGATGATGACCGGATATTCACTGCCCTGGCTCTTATGCACACTCATGGCATAGGCCAGCTGCAATTCCACCAGCTCATTCTTCTCATAGTCCACCTGCAGATCCTCACTGAACTGCACGGTGATATGATCCGCTTCAACAGCGGTGATAAAACCGATATCGCCGTTGAAGACCATCTTGCTATAGTTATTCTTCGTCTGCATCACCTTATCATTGAGGCGGAAGGTGCGGACGCTGTTCTTGTATTCGCCTTTATACTCAGCCGGCGGATTCAAGGCCGCCTGCAGGAGCTTGTTAAGGTTTTCCACGCCACATTCCTGCCGGTGCATCGGGGAAAGCACCTGCACATCGGTCAGCGGGTTCCATCCCTGTTTTGGCAGGATTTCCACACAGAGTTTCACGATGCTGCGCGCCACCTCTTCGGGATTGGCAATCTCCCAGAACTGGAAGTCGCCGGCTGGCTTGCAAAGTGGCAGCCGCCCGGCGTTAATGGCATGGGCGTTGAGCACGATGGTGCTCTCCTCGTTCTGCCGGTAGACTTCGGTGAGCCGCACGGCCGGAATGACCTCTGAGCGCAGGATATCCTTGAGTACGGCGCCGGGGCCCACGGCCGGCAGCTGATCCACGTCCCCAACGAGGATCACATGGCAGCCATCGGGCACAGCATCGAGAAAATGCTGCATGAGCACGATATCCATCATCGAAACCTCATCGAGGATGATCGCATCGGCCTCTAACTGTTCATCGGCATCCTTGGCAAACATCGAGGCACCATCATCCTGCCGTCCGCCCTGCGCTTCGAGCATCCGGTGTACCGTCATGGTCTTGCGCCCCGTGGCTTCAGCAAGGCGTTTAGCCGCCCGCCCCGTGGGTGCTCCCAGAAGGATTTCCAGTCCAGCCATTTCCAGCACATCGATCATGCCCCGCACCACGGTAGTCTTGCCTGTTCCGGGGCCGCCAGTCAGCACCAGTATGCCATGTGTCAATGCCGCCACCATGGCCTCTTTCTGCGCTTTGGCCAAATCAAGGCCGGTGAGTTCCTCCCAATGGGCCACCATGCCCTCGGGATTTTCCACATCGAGCACATCCGCGTAACGCTGCAAGTACAATAGTTTGCGCGCCACTTTTTTCTCCGCCCGATAGAGATAGGGCGAATAGATCAGTGTTGTGCCGCCGACAGACTCCACGGCCAGCCGCTGCAGTTTCAGCTGCTTTTTGAGCACCTCACCCACCCGCAGCGGATCAACCCGCAGCAGTTTGGCCGTGCGCTCAATCAGCGGTTCTTCGGGTATGCAGCAGTGCCCGCCGGTGGAAATCTGCTGCAGGGCATAGTCAATGCCAGCCGCCACACGGCTTTCATCATCGCCGGCCATCCCCAGACTGGCGGCAATGGCATCGGCAGTGGCAAAACCGATGCCCTCTACCTCCTGCGCCAGCTTGTAAGGATGATTTTCCAGCACGTCCAGCGCAAACGAACTGTATTTCTTATAGATTCGTGCCGCCAGCGCTCCGGATACGTTATGGCTTTCCAGCCAAAGCATGATTTCCCGCAGCTCCGATTGGGATGTGTAGGAAGCCACGATCTTGGCCGCTGTTTTCTTGCCGATGCCCTCCACGGTTTCCAACAGCTTCGGCTTCTGTTCGATGACATCGAGGGTATCGGCGCCGAACTTGGCCACCAGTCGTTTGGCCATAGCGGGGCCCACGCCGTCAATCACACCGGAGGCCAAAAAACGCTCGATGCCTTCCACGCTGGTGGGTGCTTCCAAGCGCAGGCTCGCAGCCTTGAACTGCTGACCAAAGCGGGGATGCGTAACCCACGTCCCCTTCAAATGGACCTGCTGTCCTACTAACGGCGGTTCACAGCTCACCGTCACGGTAACACGGCTGTTCTGTCCGGAAGGCTGCAGGCGGAAGACAGCAAATTTGCCATCCTCACTGGCAAAGATGATGCTGTCTACCAGGCCTTCGATCTCTTCCTGAACGGCCTGCGGGGCAAAGCCCAAGGCCATCTGTTCGGTTTCATTATGATATGCCACTATCTTTGCTCCCTTCTGCCGTCATAAAACTTACTCACTGGCCACCAAACGTTCCCATTTGGCGTAACGTTCTTCGATTTCTGCCTCTTTGGCGGTGTATTCTTCGGCAATACGCTGGCTCTCAGCCGGATCTGCCTGTATTGCAGGCTGATTCATCTGGAATTCCAGCCCCTTGAGTTCCGCTTCGGCCATGGCGATTTCTGCCTCAGCCCGCTGGATCATCTCCGTGCGCTTGGCATCGCTCATGCTCTGGATCTTGCCCGCTTCGGCCCGCTCTTTGGCTGCGGCCTTTTCTTCAGCATCTCTCTGCACTGCGGCAGGTTTAGCTGCCGCCTTCTTGGCGGCCTCTTTTTTCGCCGCTTCTTCGGCTTCCAGCCGCGCTTCCTCCTCTGCTTCGCGCTCCGCTTCCTTCTTCATCAGATAGTAGCTGTAGTTGCCGCTGTATTCGGTCAACCGGCCAGCAGCCAGTTCCAACGTGCAGTTAGCCACCTTATCGAGGAAATAACGGTCATGGGAAACGGCGAGGAACGTGCCAGGATAAGCCATCAGTGCTTCTTCCACTGCTTCTCTTGCAGGGATGTCCAGATGGTTGGTCGGTTCGTCGAGGATCAGGAAGTTAGCCCCGGTCAGCATCAGTTTCAGGAAAGCCACCCGCGACTGCTCACCACCGGAGAGATCACCGATCTTGCGCAGCACCTCATCCCCATGGAACAGGAAAGCCCCCAGATAACGGCGGGCCTGCTCTTCATCCACGCCATAGGTATAGATGATTTCATCGAGCACCGTCATATCCATATGCAGGGTTTCATGTTGCTGGGAGAAATAACCGATTTTCACGCGGCTGCCGATTTTCACACGGCCTTTGGCCGCTTCAAGCTCCCCGACCAGTACCTTGAGCAAGGTAGTCTTACCTGCACCATTGGGCCCGACGAGGGCCACGCCATCCCCATTGCGGATCAGCAGTGACAGATCCCTGAACACCGGTTCGCTGCCATAGCCAAAAGTGACTTCCTCCAGTTCCGCCACCCGCTGGGCACATTCAGGCGGTTTATGGAACGCAAAGTAATTGAAGCTGGCGGCCTCTGGCGGCAAGACAATACGCTCCAAACGGTTCAGCTGGCTTTGGCGGCCTCTGGCCTGCTTGGATTTGATGCCCGCCTTATACTTGCGGATATATTCCTCGGTCTTGCGGATATGTTCCTGCTGTTTCTCATAAGCCGATTTCAAGGCTTCCCGTCTCGCCGTCTTCACCCGCATGAAGTAGGTATAGTTTCCCTCATAGCTCGTAACCGTCCCGGCCTCGAGCTCCACCATGCGCGTGGCGACTTTGTCGAGGAAATAACGGTCATGGGAGATGATCAGCACACCACCGCGATAGGTACGCAGGAAGCCCTCGAGCCATTCAATCATCTGAATGTCCAGATGGTTGGTCGGTTCATCCAGGAACAGGAAGTCCGGTTCCCGCAGCAAGGCCTTGGCCAGACAGATACGCGTCTTCTGCCCGCCGGAGAAATGCTGGACATCCTTCTGGAAATCCTCATCGGAAAAACCTAAGCCATAAGCCACTTTCTTGATACGGCTTTCAAATTCATAGCCTTCAAGCTGCTCGAAGCGCTCCACCACCTTGCCGTAGAGGTCGAGAAGATCCTCTTCGCCTGCGGCAATGCGCTTTTCCAGGGAACGCTTGCGCTCACCCAGTTCAATGATATCGTCAAAGGCCCGGCGGAATTCATCATAGAGCGTCCCCTCGCCGAAATTAGCCTGCTGTTCCACATAACCGATGGTTTCGGCGCTGTCGAGCTGCACCGAGCCGCCATCGGCCTCTTCCTGCCCCATCAGGATTTTCATCAGCGTGGTCTTGCCCGCGCCATTGGCGCCCACCAGACCGACCTTATCGCCGCCGCGCACCTCAAAACTCACATCATGGAAGAGTTCATCTATACCAAAGGCCTTCTTGAGGCCATTCACCTTTAAAATTCCCAAAATAATATACTCCTCTAAAGTACAGACAAAGACGGAGCTATGCTCCGCCTTGATTTATTTCCTATAATCCAAGCCAATATGCACCACGGCCTGATTGGAACTGCCGCCATCCATGATCACGCAGGTAAAGGGCATGCCGTAGAACACATCCGTATTGCGCGTGGACGTCGTGATCGTCGTCTGGGTACGGGAACTGGTCTTGCCCGTCTCCACGCCGGAAATGATAAAGCCCTTGCGCTGCAGGATCTGCGCCACTTCTGCGGCCGCACCATTGATACCGCTGTCGTTGATGACCATGACCGAAATCTCTTCCGGCTTCATGGGCTTGGTCTCTTCCTCCGGCTTCTTCGCTTCTTCCTCCAGCACTTTGCCGGAATTCTTGGACTGTGCCAGCAGCTGCATGCCGCTGGGCAAAGTCTTCATATAAGCATCTTCATCGGCCTGTGCCTGCTCTTTGGCCTTATCGCTAAGCTCCAAACCAAGCTGCTCAGCCATCAGCTGCCGCAGATCCGTGATATCCGGTATCCAGTAACTCACATCCTTGATATAGGCTGGCTGTCCGGGGACCATCTGGGCCGACAGGCCATTGTCATGGACACTCTTGAGCTGACCGGCAAATTCCAGCAGTTCCGTCAGGCTCATATCCGTCTGAATGGCCGATTTGATTTCCTCCACCAGTTTCGGCAGCTGCGGCAGTACCGACGGGGAAATCACCTTGGCCAGCACCGCCTTCATAAACTTCTGCTGGCGGCCGATGCGGCCGATATCGCCTTCACCATCACGATAGCGCACATACTGGATGGCTTTCTTGCCATTCATATGCTGCTCACCGGGATAAAGGTCGATCACGAGGCCCCCATCATCATCCCAGGGATCCTCATAGTACATCCTCTTTTCCACGTTGATGTCCACGCCATCCAGCGCGTCGATGATCCGCTCAAAAGCCTTGGTGTCGATGATGATATAATGATCGATCTTCGTGCCCAAAAGCTTTTCCACAGCTTCCTGACTCAGCTTATGGCCGCCATAGGCATAGGCATGATTGATCTTCTCGTAATCATTCTTCTCAATCTGCACCCGGGTATCGCGGGGCACCGAGATCAGTGCCGCCTTGCCCTTGCTCTGGTCCAGTGCCGCCACCATCATGGTATCGCTGCGGCCCACATCGCCTTCCCGGCGGTCAACGCCTAAAAGCATGACATGGGTGATCCGGTCCTCCTCCGCCTGCTCACCATATATGCTGGCGGCTTCGCTGCCACCATCGCCATGGTACCGTGCCGCCATCACTCCGAAACAGGCGGCTGCCAAAACCAGCATAACCGCCAATATCCACTTAACGCGCTTCATACTGCGCTTTCCCCTGCGCCTCTGCCGCATGATCTATATCTCCTCGTATACAATAGTTCAACCCATTCAGTATACCAAAGTCAATGGCTGATGTAAACATCAGCACGGTCCGCCTCATCCTTCTTCCACAAATTTCCCCAGCACATAGAAATTGCCATGTCCCTTGGCAAAGATCTTGCCGTCTTTGCTCGTCAGTTCACACTCGCAGGTCATGGTATGGCGGCCATCATGCAGGACCTTCGCATGGGCAATGACCTTTTCCGTCAGCGGCACCGCATGCATGAAATCCGTGGTCAGGCTGATGGTGACCACCTTCTTGTTGCAGGCCAGGCACGCCGCTCCCATAGCCGTATCGGCCATGGTCATGAGCACACCGCCATGGGCGATGCCATAGAGATTCGTATGTATCTCGTCAATCGGCAGTACCAGCTGCATGCCGCCATCGGCAAGCGGCTCCACCTGCATATGCAGGTATTCAACAAAAGGATTATGATGATAGAAGCGGACAATCTGTTGCTGAAGTTCCGTAAGTTCCATTTTTGCGCGTATCCTCCTAAAATTTTTCTTTATTCATTATACCACAAGGAAAACACTCTGACCGTGACGAAATGTATAAAGTGTGTTTTGGATAAAAAAGAGGTGCATATCATGAAAAACTTTAAGATTGCTGTAATCGCTGGGGATGGCATTGGGCCGGATGTAATTGAAGAAGGAAAGAAAGTCCTGTCCGGTATTGCCAAGCTTGACGGTTCTTTCCATGTGGAATTCACGGATTTCCCCTGGGGCTGCGAATATTACCTGCGCGAAGGCCGCATGATGCCCGAGGACGGACTCGCGCAGCTCAAGGACTTCGATGCCATCTACTTAGGTGCGGTGGGCTATCCCGGCGTGCCCGATGATGTTTCCCTGCAGGGCCTGCTCCTGAAGATCCGCAAGGGCTTCGACCAGTATATCAACCTGCGTCCTGTGAAACTTCTAAAAGGTGCCCCCTGTCCACTCAAGGATGTAAAAGAAGAGGATATCGATATGGTCGTCGTGCGGGAAAACAGCGAGGGCGAATACGCGAACGTCGGCGCCCGCCTCTATCCCGGCACCGAGCAGGAAATCGCCCTGCAAACCGGCGTCTTCTCCCGCAAGGGCTGCGAACGCGTGATTCGCTACGCCTACGAACTGGCACAAAAAGAGGGCAAGAGCCTCACCAATATCAGCAAGGCCAATGCCCTTGGCTATTCGATGGTCTTCTGGAATGAGATTTTCGCCGAAGTCGGCAAGGAATATCCCGACGTCCCCACCAGCAGTCTTATGGTCGATGCCGCCAGCATGTTCTTCGTCAAGAACCCGAAACGCTTCCAGATTGTCGTGACCAGCAACCTTTTCGGCGATATCCTGACCGACCTGGGCGCCGCCATCGCCGGTGGCATGGGGCTGGCCGCCGGCGCCAACCTCAACCCCGAAAAGAAATTCCCGAGCATGTTCGAGCCGATCCATGGCAGCGCCCCGGATATCGCCGGCAAGGGCCTCGCCAATCCGCTGGCCGCTATCTGGAGCGTCAGTCAGATGCTCGACTTCTTCGGCGAAGAGGAATGGGGCGCAAAGGTTATAAGCGCCATCGAAACCCTGCTGCTGGAGAAAAAGACTTTGACACCGGATTTAGGCGGCACGGCCAAGACCGATGAAATCGGCGCAGCAATTCTCGAAATCCTGGGCAGGTAAAGCTTTCTGCCACCTCATCCGTAAGCCTTCCTCATCAATGGGAAGGCTTATTCTTTCCCCGCAGATACTTCACGGCCGCAAGCCCCGCTTCAGCGCCCTGATACACGGCCTTGGCCACCTGCAGCAGGCCGCCGGTGCAATCGCCAGCTGCGAACAGCCCCGGCACATTGGTGGCACCATGGGCATCTATTTTGATACGATTGCCATCAAGCTGAGCACCGATTTTCTTCGCAATCGCGGTACTGCCCGCCGTGCCCAGGGCCATAAATACACCATCAAGACTTAACTCCGTCCCATCGGCAAACACAACTTTTGCGACACGCTCGCCGCCAGCAATGGCGGCGATTTTTTCTGTGTGCACAGATATGTCTGCGGTCACCTCGGCTGTAAGCGCCGCGCCATTGGTCAGCATATAAACCTGAGCCGCATGGGGCAAAAGCGACTGTGCTTCATGCAGGGCATACTCACCAGCACCGACCACAGCAACCGTCTTACCGCGATAGAAGAACGCATCACAAGTGGCGCAGTAGCTTACGCCCTTGCCTTCAAACTCCTTCACTCCCGGTACATTCAGTGACTGCCGCGAAGCCCCTGTGGCCACAATCACGGCATCTGCTTCAAACACATGCGCTTTCCCCGTCACCTTGAAGCCTGTAAAATCATCGTTGAACATCAGTGAGAGCAGTTCGTCTTCCAAAAACTCCACACCGATTTTCTTCGCGCCTTCAATGCCACGAGCGTAAAGCTCCGCTCCGGAAATTGGCTCAGCCAGACCATAGTAGTTTTCAATCTTCTCTGCCTTGGCCAGCCCACTAAGCTCCAGCCCCTTGCTAAGCACGGTAACCTCCGCACCTCCCCGGCGGGCGTAAAGCGCTGCCGATACCCCGGCAGGGCCGGAGCCGATGATCAAAACCTTAGACATGGAAAACACTCCCTTCAATCACTTTACCACCACTATAGCAAAGAATGCGCCCAAAATCCGTGAGCCAATCACAGTAATCATAAGCACTTGCGACAAGGCAGCGGAGCGCCAGCCATTGTGCGCCGGAGCGTTTGAATGCTGGCGTCAAGAAAGAATTTTTTGCCCACCACTAAAATAAAGGGAAGCACCTTTGTCTGAACGCAGTGAGTTTAGGTGCTTCCCCTTATATGAATGGCAAAAAAATCTTTCAGCCAGCGGTCATAGCGAAGGCGCACGATGGCTGGCGCGGAGGGATTTTTATGCCGTCTTTTGTGCAGCTGTTGTATGAATAACAGACTGAATTGCACCAGTTGGGCACTTGGCAAGGCAGGTTGACTCCGTGCACTCGGCGCATTTGCTGCCGTCCACTACGGCCACGAAATTGTCAATCTTGATGGCCCCATGGCTGCAATTCCGCATGCAGAGGCCACAGCCAATGCAGGCATTCTTGCAGAGCTTCTTGGCTGCCGGGCCTTTGTCGTGCGAGCTGCAGAGAACCTCCACCGGCTCGCTGAAAGTCTTGAGCGTCAGTATTGCCTGCGGGCAGGTACTCACGCATTTGCCGCAGCCAGTGCAGATATCCTTGTCCACCACGGGCAGGCCATCTACTCCCATGCTCAGCGCCCCAAACGGGCAGGCCTTGACGCAGTTGCCGAAGCCAATGCAGCCGAACTTGCAGCCCTTGGGGCCGCCCTGTATGAGTTTAGCCGCCGCACAGTCGGGCACGCCCTCGTAATAAGCCGCCATCGCTGCAGCGGTCTTAGTGCCCCGGCATTTGAGCGCAGCATACTTCGGTTCCGTGGCTTCAGCTTTCTTGCCCGTCAGCTCAGCCACCTTGGCTGCTACGGCCGCCTTGCCCGGCACACAGAGATTCGGTGCCACCGTGGGATCTTCCACCACGGCTTCGGCATATTTGGCACAACCGGCAAAGCCGCAGGCACCGCACTGCCCCTTGGGCAGGATTTCTTCGACTTCGTTGATCAGCGGATTCACCGCCATATAGAATTTCTTATCCGCCAATGCCAGCACGATGCCGAAAAACAGCCCGACACCGACCAGCACGACGATAATCAATAATGCTTTTTCCATTTATCTCCACCTCATCCGTTACCTCATAAATTGCAGTTTATCGGGGAGTTCGTGGCAAAGGTATCCCGCTCATGCGCAGTCAGGGGTTCACGGGGGAGTACTTTTTCTGGTTGCGCTAAACGACCCGCTCGGCAAGGTCAACATTCCTTAGTCTGAATGCGCCGGGCAGGCCAACGGCGCGTCTTTCAGCGTGCT
>NZ_FNJQ01000053.1 GCF_900104055.1 Pseudoselenomonas ruminantium | reverse complement strand
TGCCATAGCTGCTATTGAGGCTCTTGGTTTTATACCCGTTGCGGGCATTCTCACTGTCGGAACGCTCAGATTTGCTATAGCCCAGATGCTCATCCATTTCCGTTTCCATCATTTCCTTGATGGTGCCGCCGAGCAAATCCTTTAGGGCATCTTGGATATCTGTGGCGCTCTCGATGTTGTACTCTTGGAACAGCTGCTGGATGATGGCACGCTTGCCATCGGTCATTTCTACCTTGTGAATCTCTTTTTTCTTTCTTGCCATAACAAAAGGCCTCCTATGATTTGATTATAGTTTATCATAGAAGACCTTTTGATTTCGAGGGAAAGTTAATTTACAGAGATTTTTTCATACTCTCACCTAAAGCCGTGAAAAATAAAGATATTTTGAGTATGCGTTAGAAATCTTTCATTTTAGGTATCTAAGCGCACGGGGGAAGGTCAGGTACATACGGTACTTCAATCCCTGCACTGCGCAATTCATCAATATATAATCCATAAGTCACTCCTGTAAAATCGTCCATCAGTTTCATGGGGCACATCAAAAATCTCCGAGAGAGCATTCTCCCGGAGATTTTTGCCTGTTTATTGGAAGCGTTCCTTCAGCACAGCAAGCACTTCGCCCGGCTGCAAGTTCTTTTCGGTGATAAAAGCAATAACTTCTTCCATCTGACTCTTAGCTGCCGCTGTCTGCAAATCACTAAGCTGCTTCTTCAGGTTCATAAGCTGTTCTGACTTCACTGCAATTTTCTTTTCGATTGCCTCAATCTTCTTCCCATAATCTGACTGTCTTGCCATATAAACTGCCTCCTAAATATAAGTTAATCTGTTCAGAATTTGATTACCACTAAACCTCAAATTCCTTTATACTATTATTCTGCCTATCTTACGCATAATCCTGCATGGTATCTAATTTTTTCAGATACATAATCCCTTGTAATCCCCCATCAGAATTACCCCATGTTTTACTTCAATACAACCGAGGCAAGAGATTTTTCCACTATCTTTGCCTTTTTCTTATCATCTATCGGATAGATATAATCTACAGACCAGTAATCCTTATCCGTCCATAGCGAAAAGCCAATCATACGGGCTGGTATGCCGTGCATATTGAACTCAAATTCCGTATAGCAACCTTCACGGCCATTTATTGTCTTTTTCTCTATTTTCTTGATTTCTGACTTATTCTCGTAACTTGCCTCGATATTCTTTTTACAGGTCTGGAAATCCAAATTCATATTCCTGTCTGGCGAATTGTCCTCTTTCCACCAATATAGGCTTATACATACGAACCAATATATCCAAGGACAATAAATTAAGCCTATTGGCATAAATATAATGAATATAGTAAAAATCCATTGCCTAAATTTCAATACTTCCGCTCTTTTTACCAGAGTTGCCAGCATCAAAGTATATGCAGGTATTTCTGCCAGCACCATCAATGATACATAGGATATGCTATCAATTTCCCCATCATCATTCATGTTCATCCAATTATTCTCTAAGGCAGTAAAAATAAACGCAGCAAGCATAAGCCATTTCCAGCGACAAAGGTAAGGCTTTTTATACAACGGTTCTGACAGCTTATACCAGCCCCGGCCTCTTTTATTGCCAGCGTAAAGCAGGACAAACATTCCAATGAATAAGATAAGTTTCCCCAACATGAGCAGTGCTGCGCCAGTACCATCTTTTTCCAGCAATCCTATACCTCCGATCTTTTATTTATAATCCTGCTGATATACCAACTGCAAAGGCCCATCACAGAAGCCTACGCCAACTCCCTGTAGCTTTCTTAGTTTATCGGCATATTTACCGGTCTGACAATACTCTTTTACAATCCCGGCTACTAAGGCCTGTGTTTTTTCCAATTCCTCTGACTCATTTACCTTATCCCATTCATCATCGTCCCAATCATCGCTATCCGGATATTCATCCCATAGGAGCCTGTCATTTTCAGTCCCAAAATCATATACAATTTCACAGCCCCAATCTTCATCTTCTGGATCAAAGCACTCACATCCCGAAAGATCGCATCCGCCGCCATCTTCGTCTAAATTAACACATAAGGATACAACTTCTTCAGGAAAATCTCCTACCAGATGTCTGTCCAGCCATTCAGTCATATCTTCTCTCAAATTCTTCTTTGATGCTTTCGTATAACCACATTCTATCTTACTCATTGTTCATCACTCCATATCTTATTCATATTATTCTGCATTTGCTTCTCTAAGTATCCAGTTAATACGATCGCCAAACATCTTACCATCCTCTGCCCGTATTTCTTTTAATATGCCCACAATATAGCATCTCTGTTCATCCGATAGCCGTCCTAATGCCTGGGGATATTTCTTTAATTCATCTTCAACATTCATAATCCCATATAGCAGAATATTACTCCAGTCACGTCCCTCCTTCATATTGCATATGCCTAACGAAATCAGGTAAGAATAATCATCGCCCTCTGCCAGATGCTCCACTGCATGTATCAAACCATACATTACTTCATCAAAATATACATCATCATAAAATACAGAACATAGCTTAATTGCATATTCCGGTTTTGGATCTTCAAATATTTCTGCTATTGTATTATCAAACAGAGGCACCTGCTCTTCTTTATCCAGTTTTCTGATGCTATATAAAATGCCTACTTTTTCATCGATATCCATATAATCACGCTCTATTCCACCATCCAAATCGGCTCTGAATCAATCATCTAACTATAAACAGCTATTATCCTGTTGTTTCCGATAATCACAAAAATATCAACATATTACCTCATCTGATACTTTATCCTTGAGATAATCTATATCCTGCAACTTTTGTCTATTGCTTCACATTATCTTTTCACCTTTATACTTCATATATGATATATTTCCTGAGTAAACTCATTTCCGTTATATCATCTCGTTTATATATTTGTCTTACCCCAAAGAAATAGATGCTATTGATTTTTCTACCAGCTTATGCATAGCCTTGTCATCGCTTCTATAAGCATATATAATCGTCCATGATTCTCTACCTGAATGAATCCCCACACATTCAATCGTACGAGCTCCATTATCCTCTGCTTGAATTTCAGCATACGTCATTTCTTTTCCATTAATCGTCCTTTTTTCAATTTTTTTCAATTCCGGATGCATTTTTTCGCACCCACCAAAATCAGCTGTAAACGTTTTGAGATTGAAGGTTACTTCTTTTTTTGAATCAGCCAGTCTACAATGATCCACACTCACAAATATACTATCATTTTTATATCTATGCCATTCAGCATTTTGGACAATATCATCTGATTCAAATTCTCCATTATCATTCAAAGCAAAAGGAAGATCCAACTGTAAAATCTTACCATCATTCTGTTCGAGCTTTATAGTCTTCCATTTGCTACCACTATCCTCAAAAAATGGCGAATCTCCTTTGATTGCATCCCGAAGCATTATAGCTCCCAATCGAACCTCTGGGCCGCAGCCACTCGTAAACAGAGCTGCCAACATCAACATAATTACTAATACTTTTGAACATATTTTCTTTTTCATAATTTCTCCCTTAACCAATTTGTAATAAATTTTTCACTTCTTCATCTATCATTTTTCCTTTGTGATGTTCCTCATGTGTATCATTCCGTTTATAATAAAAGAACAATACCATCATATCTTCTTGGGGTATGCTAATGAGCATCTTCACATTTCCCTGTCCCCAATATTGCGGTAGAATCTGCCCTTCCATGGACTGATACAAACTGACCATATCATCCTCACACATTTTTATCAGACTGTCCGGTTTGATTTTCTCTCTGTCCCCTAAGTAAATTCTTTCATCTGTCCTGATATTTACTATCACGCCATATGGTATTTCTTCTCTGGTCATCAACTCTTCAATTTTTTCAGTCATTCTAATCCTCCCATGCAAAGTAATCATGCTCATCATCTCCCAAGGTACTCTTACCAGAGATGAATTTTATTGGTATCAGTGTTGCCCAATCTATTAACAGGAACCGTTTCCGGTTGGCGTACAATGCTGCAATGAGAGCTATCCCAAAGGCAGTGCCTCCAATCAATGCCGTGCTTTTTAGAGTCAGGTACATACTCAACAAGATGCCCGGAAGCAGCTTCAAGCAAAACTGTATACTTTTGCTCCGGCAAGCAATATAAAAGCTTATCAATCCATATATAGCGCTACCAATTAGCACCAGCATTGAATCCAGCCGCAAAGTTGCGTATGTTACCAGCCAATTCACCCATAGAAAATAACTGTACCAGCCTTCGTCAACTTTCTTCTTCTCTTCCTTCACCTCATGTAATTCTGTCGCTTCCACAAATCTGCCTCCCTTTCTGTTTCACCAACATCTTGGCCTTGCTGGCATCCAGTGTGCCATTTTCAAATTTTCACTTAAATACTGATAAATTCTATCACCCGTTTATTATATTCTGTTTAGTTTTTCCTTAGCAATTTATTAAATTTATTAGATTTATTATATATTCAACGATTTTTATTATAAGCATAAGAAAAACTCCGAAGGTTTGCTTCCCTCGGAGTGATTCCCTTATGTACTTTTGAAAATCTTATTGCCTTGTTCTATGCCCAGTAACCCCGTCTTACTTCTTTTATCCATCCCGGCAGCTCTGCTGCAAAGTCGATCCAATGGTCAAAGAACATATCGCCGTGCTTTTCTTCGGCACCTTCATAATCAAGGCTTTCCTGCAATTCGTCAAGCCGAGGGATGTTTTCCGGCACAGTTTCATCGTATTCATTGACACTTGCCTGCAGCGTCTCGGCATCTGCCCCCCATTTCTTGGCGAACCTTTCGACCTCTTCCAGATATTTGCCTTTTTTCCATTCCGTATAGGCTCCATCGGCATCTCCACCAGCGGACACCTTGCCATCCTTAATATCACGAAAAATCCAACAAAACATATGGTTCCACCCGAATTGTACGTGAGGTTCGAAAAAAGGGAATAAAAGCCAACCATAAGCGTATAGAACGAATCATGAAGGAAAATGGTATTAAAGGTAAGGCTCGCCGTAAATATAAGGCAACGACGTATTCTGACCACGATATGCCGGTAGCAGCGAACGTACTTAACCGTAATTTCACGGCAGAGCGTCCGGGGCAAAAAATGGTCAGCGATATAACCTATATCCCTACGGATGAAGGCTGGCTCTATCTGGCAGGTGTCATGGATTTGTGCGGCCGCAAGATGGTTGGCGTGGCAATGGATAGCCGTATGACCAAAAAATTGGTAATGGATGCCTTACAGGATGCCATAAACCATACCACTGATGTAAACGGCTGTATCTTACATTCTGACCGTGGCAGCCAATACTGTTCAAAAGCCTATGTCGAAATGGCAGGCAAAACCGGTTTTACAATGAGCATGAGCCGCAAAGGCAACTGCTGGGATAATGCACCTATGGAAAGCTTCTGGGGTACATTGAAGCAAGAATGGCTAAACGAAAAGCATTTTCGCCCCCGTGCCGAAGCTAAGGCTGCAGTTTTCGAATATATCTGGATTTTTTATAACCGCCAGCGTATACATTCCACCAATGATTATGAAACGCCGGAAGAATATTACGCAGCCAGGGAAAATCTCGAAAAAGCTGCAGCATAAGTTCGTCTAATATCCGTAAAAGCATGAAAAACAAAGCTATTTTAAGAATGAGTTAGAAATCTTTCATTTTAGGTGTCTAATCGCCGGGGGAAAGGCCACTTCCCTCGTCAGGATGCCATGAATCAAGGTGAAGTAATCCGGCAGCCTGTCCTTGCACCACATGATTTCTATGCCCAGCATATCCTTCGTGATGGCACTCAGATCAAAGCCGAATGCGTCCATTGAGTACCGCATCTTATCTACCTGCCTGCATGTTTTTCCCGTTTTACGGGTACACTCCCCACACAGGCTGCATCCACCAGAGGACAGCGACACGCTTCCGGGCAGCTGCGATTCCAGCTTCCGCATTTCTTCTTCCAACATGAGCTTAACTTCAGACACTATCGTCCAGCCAACTGTCTTGATTTTCTCCGGCGTATCGGCTTTCTCAATAACTTTGTGGTCTAGGATTATCTTGGCCCCAACCACATTTACCCATGCATATTTGCTTAAGTAAGCATCTGCATCTATCTGTAAGGGCGGACAACTCCATACGTTATTGTATTTTGGGCATTCACGACAATAGGCCAGATATTTTTCCCGATCTTGGTATTTCTGTTGGAATAATTCCATCGGCATACTATTTTTTCTGTACTCGACTGCGTAGTCCATATCATCACCCACTTTACTCTAGTCTGGCAAAGTCGCCATCTTCCAGCATCTGCCACTCTTTGTAGTAGCCATTTATTACCATGTCGTAGAATTTCCACGGTTTATTATTCATACAATACACTCCTCACATGATTTATCCATTTAATTTTTCAAACCGTTATTTTCCTTTATCCCACACTGGTATTCCTCTTACAAATTCCAACCACAAAAAAGAGCCCGCCACTCAGGAATGGCCGGCTCCAAGTTACGCGGCTGGTTTCCCAGCTGCTATTATTTTATCACATTTTTATTAAATTTTATACCATTAGTCACATAGCATACACGATATGCGTGCAATATCTCTTTTTCTTATATGCGAAATTCGCGGCGTATGGTAAATTCAGTGATGCGGTTGTCCGTCCATGTACGTTCCGGCATATTACGCCGTTCTCTTTGCAAACGACGCAGGATTGCTACCCGCCGTGGCGGATCTGGGTAATCCTTGGACACCGTAAACATCGATGCATTCGTCAGTTCCACAGCCAGCATCCTCGCTGGCAGAACACTCACCTGACGGCAAGAGTCCATCAGTGGCCCCCAAACAAAAGCGGTCAAGAGCAACACAACTGTCAAAATTCGTTTCATCAAAGTACGATAAGGCAAGATGCCTTTCCGATTTCATTCACCTCCAAACGATTAATGAAGGCAATTCTATCAGAAATCATCACTTTATTCTGTGACATACATCACACATCTCCGCCAAAACTACGCCTTTTCCAGCTTCGCCTTAAACGAAATTTCCCTTGGCGTTTCAATTTCCTCAAACTTTATGACATAAGCACCCTTATCCGTATTGATATCTAAGATTTCGCCTTCCCCCATGATACGGTGAAGCACCTTGTCGCCCCGGGCAAAAGCAGCCTTCTTCTCGACACTACCCTGTGTCATGCGCCTTTCCATGCCTCGAATATAGTTCCATGCATCTTTTCGCACGCTTTCTGCGACTGGTTTTGCATATTCGAGCAACTTATCATCAATCTCCAGCAGGAATCTGGAGGGGTACCTCAAGGACGCATCAAAGTTCAGGCCGGAAGCTGCGGACAGATAAAGCCTTTTCTGTGCCCGTGTCACAGCCACAAAGGCCAGCCGCCTTTCTTCCTCCATGGCCTGCTCTGTTCTGGTTTTTCGGGACGGGAAGATGCCTTCATTCAAGCCGCAAAGGAACACATAGGGAAACTCTAAGCCTTTGGCCGCATGCACGGTCATCAGCTTGATCTTATCCCCCTGCTCAGCCGTATCACTGTTGGTCAAAAGCGCCACTCTGGACAGATAATGTTCCAGCATGGCTTCTTCCCCGCAGGAGGTTTCATACTCATAGATGGCCTGTTTCAGTTCCGCCAGATTATCCAGACGCTCCTGGCTGCCTTCGGTGCGCAGCATTTCCTCATAGCCACTGGCATCTAATATTGCCGACAGCACCTCCGATACCGGCCGCCCGCCATATGTGGCCGAAAATTCCTCTACCAGCTCCACAAATTGATTTGCCTTGGTCCCCTTGATCAGTTCATGATCCAGGTTTGTTTTTAAGGCAGCGTAAAGGCTGCACTTATTCTGCTCGGCATATTCCTGCAAAAAGGCCATCCGCCGCTCGCCAATATTGCGCTTGGGAACATTGGCTATCCGCTGGAAGGACAGGTCATCCCGATAAGCAATCATGCGCAGATAAGACAGGGCATCCTTGATTTCCTTCCGGTCAAAGAAATGTATGCCGCTGTAGAGCGTATACGGTAGTTCTTCCTTCATGAACACTTCTTCAAGGGAACGCGTCAAATAATGCGCCCGATACAAAACCGCCATATCCCTGTAGGGAACATCCTTCTCGTGAAGCTTTTCCACCTCCTGCGCAATCCATTGGGCTTCTTTTTCCGGCGAGTCATTGCTAGAACACAAGACGGATTCGCCGCTTGGCAGCGTTGGTATCAGTTTTTTCTCGATCCGGTAACGGTTATGGGCAATCAGGTCATTGGCTGCTGCCAGGATTTCCGGTGTGGAACGATAGTTTTCCATCATATAGATGGTCTTGCAGGGCTTGAACTCCTGGTCAAAGTTCTGCAGATAGCGGATATTTGCCCCGCGCCAGGTATAGATAGTCTGGTCTGGATCGCCTACCACAAAAAGATTCTTATGATAGCCGCACAAGATCTTCATCAAACGGTACTGAAGTTCATCGATATCCTGGAACTCATCGATCATGATGTACTCCAGCCGCTGCTGCCATTTCAGCCGCAATTCTTCCTTCTGCTCGAAGATATACAGCGTAAACTTGATGAGGTCATTGTAATCGAGGCCAAAGCACTTCTTCTCCTGATACAGATATCCATAGAAGATGATGTCCTTCGGCTCCACCGCGCGTTCGTACTTTTCCTTGATGGCCTCCTGCGACATGGCAATCATGTCCTGATAATACTCCGGCTCGGTGAAAATCTTCCGCACTTCAATCATATCCCGCGCCTTGGCAAAGGTCATATCCCGCAGAGAAAGTTTTCTCTCCTCGTAGATAATCTTCAGCATGGCATCGATATCGCTGTTGTCCAATACGAGAAAGCTCTTGGGATACTGTACAGCATAGCTGTCTTCCTGCAGTACGGACACGCAAAATCCATGGAATGTGTTGATATAACCGGTGTCATTATCTCCCGTAAGCAGATGAATCCGTTTCCGCATCTCCGTGGCCGATTTATTGGTAAAGGTCACGCAGAGGATATTCCCCGGCATAATGCCGATTTCGTTTACCAGATAAGCAAAGCGATGGCTCAATGCCCTCGTCTTGCCGGAACCAGCTCCGGCCAGCACCCGCACATAGCCTTCTGTCTCTGTAACAGCTTCCAACTGCGCCTTATTCAGCCCCTCTAGAAGCTCAAACTCATTCTCTTCCATGTCCATCTCCTTGATACGATTACAGGTGCGGATGAAATACCAGAACCCCCGCCTCATTAACTTTCCCAAGATGTCTGAGGAAGAATCTGGCAATGGTTCCGGTTATCAGGGCAGATATCAGAGTGCCCTCACGAATTCCCTCGATCCCATCCAGATATATCCACGAGATTATAGCAGCCATAAGCACGAGACTTACATCATTGCCGGTCTTCACCTTTCCAAAATCAATATGGAAATGACGCGACACCGCATAGACAATCCCTTCTCCCGGAAGCATCAGTACATTCGCGATACCTTGCACCGCCACACCGAAGGCTATCAACGTAGTACCAATAAGCAGCGGCAGCAGTTGCAGCACATAGCTCGTAGGAACCACCCACGCCCATACATCCATGAAGAAATCAATAAACCACGAAAATATCAGCGTAACAGGAATCTGCAGGAACTGGATATTATCAAAGGCCCTGCGCAAAAGCAGATACTGCCCCAGAACCAGCAGCATATTTATCGCAAAGGTCATCTGCCCTAATGAAAACGGCGATGCCAAACTGATGACATAGGGCAAGCTCGATATCGGCGAAGTTCCCAACAGGCTCTTAACCACCAGTGCTATACCGGATGCCTGAACAATAACAGCCACAACGAACAATATATAACGGCTAACCATAGACATATAACAATAAACCTCCCATGGTTAGATAGTATAGGCATGAAATATTGAAAAGTCAAATATCTTACGCCATTTGTTATCTTATTCAATCCTGACAGATGCAATGGAGCGCTCCGCCAATTTCTTCTTCATATCCTTATCCTAATCCTGACATTGAACTTCAATCACAGAACCTGTGGCCATATTATTTATTCCAGAACAGTGACAGAGGTTAAAATTCTCTACTCCCAGACGTTCCAATTCCTGCATCGTTCTGTCTATACGTTCTTCGCCACCGACCAAATGGATTCCTCCCATGACACTATACACTGGCAGCTCCGTCCGTTCCATAACCGTAGCAACCATGTTCAGAATTCCAACATGCGAACAGCCAACCACCATGGCAAGGCCATCTCCTTCTGGCAGCAGCACGCAGATTTCATCATCAAACGGATCTGGCACCTTGCCTTCCCCTCGTACAAACTTCGCTGGTATGGTTTCAAAGTCGTAATGCTTATCAAATCCTGTTACCACATTCGCGTAGTCATCCAAGGGTAAAATACTCCGACATACTCTCTGCTCAATCCCCCAGGAATCCAAGTCTTTTTTCGTAAAGCCACAGCCCTTATACTGATACTCGTCATTTTCCTTATCATAAGAGTATTTTTCCTGCCAGAAATTCCTACCGGTATATACCGCTTCCAGCTGACAATACTTCAATAGTGCCGGAAATCCCCCAGCATGGTCATAATGTGAGTGACTGAGCACTACATTTTTTACCGCTGACAAATCTATTCCCATCTTTCTAGCATTTTCCCACGCCAAACCAGTATGACCGCAGTCAAACAGGAAGGTGCTGTCCGGCGTTTCTATAAACATGGACAATCCATGTTCACTTTCCAACTCTCTTTTCGTCCCAATCACATTATTATCCATCAGTACCGTAACTCTATACAACAACATATTCATTCCCCCTAAAATAGCATCGTCATAAATCGAACTGTACATATTACTGCTATTTTTCACATCTGTCAATAACAGATATTACAAATTGAGCATGAGCTGCAGCCCAACTGCAATAAAGGGCTACTGCAAAACAGTTACGTGCAATAGCCCTTTGTCTTATATGCGAAATTCACGGCGTATGGTAAATTCGGTGATGCGATTGTTCGTCCAGTTTACCCCTTACGCAGTAACTCAGCCGACTTTACTGCCTTATGCCGGTACCGCTTGCGTCCCTTGGTAATCTCACCGTAATCGATTGCCTTGACTGGGCATATATGCAGGCACCCCAAACATTCCACACAATGATGTTGCCAAACCGGCTGTCCCTCCGGCCGCTTGATGTTTTCCCGGGGACAGATTCGCTCACACAGGCCGCAGGCGGTACATTTATCCTTATCGCACAGGAATCTTTCATCTATTCCCTGCTGCTCTGCCAGCCATTTATCATGGTATCTGCCACAAAAGTTCTTCAGCAGCTGCCACGTCGTATGAGCTTCCCGGTTATTTATGGCCGTTGCAATACGCTGCAGTTTCCCTTTTGCCAGCCATGCCCGGATGCGTATTCGCCAATCTGCAGCAATATCCCGATAAGGAATATAATTGGATACCAGCCTCACATACCAGGACGCATGCAGGCTACGGTTCTTTTCCTTGAGTATCTTTTCCGCATCCATAAACGGTCTGCCCCAATAGGGAACCCCGCAGGTAGCTATGGCAAAGATATAAGGCGATTCCAGGATCGTAAGCTTCTGCAAGAACTCCTCCACCTGCATCGGCAGGCCAAAATAATGCATTGGAAACACAAAGCCTACGCATTCAGCGTTAACCACCAGCCTATCTTCCCTAAGCGCCTCCGTGATGGATTGAAGTTCCGCCCCAGGTATGGTCTTTTGCAACTCTCTGGCCACATATAAAGAGTTTCCTGTTGTTGAATAATAGTAAATTACCGTGCTAATCACCAGCCTTACCCCCTGACCTATGCGAAAAGCCACCCCGCAAGGTGGCCTGTTTGCTACGATAATTATAGGCCATTGGCTGTCCACTTGTCAAAAACCTGCTTTTATCCCTCCATACATAGGGGCATCCGAATGTTTTCCTTCAGCCAACAGATTTCTGGCAGGAATTCCCCTTCCAATGTTGAAATTAAGGGACAGTGAATAAATTTGAACAAGGAGGGTAATTTCATGAAGCTTCGAGATAAAGTTGTCCTCATAACAGGCGGTGGGACCGGCATTGGCCGGGCAGCGGCCGGATTGATGGCCACAGAAGGTGCTAAGGTAGTCATTATTGGTAGACATGAAGAATCCCTGCGTGAAAGTGCAAAACAGCATGAAAATATCCGTTATATGGTAGCGGACGTGTTGAAATCGGCCGATATCTCCCGGGTACTGAAGGATATTGAACAGGATTTCGGCAAGCTCGATGTCGTGATCAATAATGCAGGGATGGCACTGGTGACCGCCATTGAAAAAATCAATCTGGCCGATTATGACAAGACCTTTGCCTTGAATGTCAGAGCGGTCATTGATATGGTAAGTCAGGCCATTCCCTATTTGAAAAAGACCAGAGGAAATATCATCAACATCACCTCCGGCCTCGTCACCAATCCCATGCCTCTGAACTGCGTCTATACCGCCAGCAAGGCCGCTGTTTTATCTCTGACGAAGACCTGGGCCAGAGAATTGTCTCCTTATGGCATACGAGTCAACGGTGTAGCAGCAGGAGCCACCAAAACAGCCCTTTACGATAATACGGGACTGACAGCAGAGGAAATCGCCGTATACGAATCTGCTGTGGAGGAACATATCCCTGCAGGACGGCATGCTGAACCGGAAGAAATCGCCGGTGTCATCGCCTTTATGGCCTCAGACGATGCCCAATACGTAACCGGAGCGCATTGGCATGTAGATGGCGGCTTTGGCATCTAAAGCACACACGAACAAAGAAACGGCCTTGGCAGCTTATCTCTAGCTGCCAAGGCTGTTTCTTCTTTGCGTTATTTATACGATTACAGGTGCGGATGAAATACTAGCCCCACGACTCATTGACTTTATCAAGGATGTTTTTTTACTCTTTCTGCTAACTATCCCCATGATTTCATGTTATGATTAGAAGCGTATGAAAAAAACGAGCTGACGAAAGGCGGTTACCAATGAAAAACTACCAACTCTACCTCTTTGATTATAATTTACTTCTGCATCAATAGGTTTAACATCTGAGTGTCAACCATCCCAGAGACCTGTTGTTCCTCCAAGTTATCCGGCAAGGATTGCTCCGTTCTGGTGCTGAGGATGGTGGGTGTTTCTTCCGGATGAGGCGAGTGCGTCTTAGTCTGGGAAACAATCTTGTTTTTTTCGTACACGGTAATCAACACAGAACCATCGGACATGACACGAGTCACTGTGGTGGTATCCTCACCCGGCTTTTCCCCAGTGTCAGTAATGGCTCCCCCGGTTTCCAACTGCCGGAGCATGCTACTGAACTTTTCTTTGGCTTGCAAGGTATTGTCTTTACTGTCAGCCGCCCTTCCTTTGTTAGACCAGGCAGTTATTCCCTGCAGCGGTTTGATTTCCATAGGATCACCTCCAACATAGATAGCTCTACTATCTATATCGTAAGAACGTAGAAATTTTTAAGGGAATAAGCCACAGCAATAAGTGCATTTATTAGGACTTGATAATTTCTTTCAAAATGTCAATATAGCTTTGTGTCAGCCGGGATGGACGTGTACTTTTAGGCAGGATGTAGCCGATTTCCATATAATCGTCCACAGCAAGTGGCCGGGCAATGATGTTAGAGCCATTAAGCTCTTCGCTGATAACACCGCTGCAGATGGTGTAACCATTGAGGCCAATCAGCATATTGAAAAGTGTTGCCCGATCACAAACGACGATTTCTTTGTCCACTGTTTCAGTGCTGAGGATTTCTTCAGAGAAGTAAAAGGAATTATGGGTGCCTTGTTCGTAGGAAAGACGCAGATATGGAGCCAGGTCGGACAGGGTGAGTTGTGCCTGACTGGCCAGAGGACTGTATTGGCTGATGAAAACATGTGGTTTAGCCGTAAATAGCGATTCGAAGGCTAGGTCATTTTCCTTTAGCGTCTTCAATATGATGGAGCGGTTAAAGGTGTTAAGGTAAAGCAAACCAGTCTCGCTGCGGCGATGGGCGACATCATCGATGATGTCATAGGTTTGCGTTTCACGCATATGGAATTCGTATTTAGGCCCATCAAAGCGACGAATCAGCTCGACAAAGGCTTCAACCGCAAAAGAATAATGCTGTGAGGAAACACAAAAATGCTGCTTGAGTGGCGACTGGCCGAGATACCGTTCGTGCATGAGGTCAGCCTGCTCCAAAACCTGCCGTGCATACCCTAGTAGTTCATCACCAGCTGCAGTAATCTCTATGCCTTTATTGGAGCGGGAAAAAATCGTGATGCCATATTCCTGTTCAAGAGACTGTATTGCAGCGGTAAGGCTGGGCTGCGCAATGAATAATTTTTTTGCCGCCTCAGTAATATTGCCGGTTTCCGCAATCGTTACGGCATAGAGAAGCTGTTTCAGTGTCATGGTATTCCTCCTGTGCATGGTGTCCTTGTGTGGTATTATACCATCTGCCATAGTTTTTTTCTATGAACAATGCCATATTTTATGTATTTTACAAAAAAACATGAAATCCTTATCATAAAAGAACAGATATAACACCTAGCAAACTACTGGAGGATGATAGATGTGCAGACGATTTATACACCATGCCGCTACGATATTGTAGGAAGTTTCCTGCGACCAGCCAAGCTAAAAGAGGCACGAGCCTTGTTTAAAGAGGGCAAAATCAATCAGGAAGAGCTTGATACCATAACGGATGATGCCGTACGCGATGTTGTAGCTAAGCAAAAAGCAGCAGGCTACCATGTAATAACGGACGGTGAATTCCGTCGGGCATATTGGCATCTGGATTTCATGTGGGGCTTTGAGGGCGTTACGCATAAAGCAGGTGGCAGTGTCGCATTTCATGGTGAGTCAGCAGAACTTGATGACACATGGCTCGTCGGCAAAATCAAGGCCAAAGCGCATCCTTTTGTCGAGTATTTCCGCTTCCTCAAACAGTTTGAAGATGCTGAAACGGTGGCCAAATACACGATTCCGGCTCCTGCGCAGATGTACCAGCAGTTTATTATTCCGCAGAATCTGGAAACGACGCGGCAAATATATGCCACGGATGATGAGCTTATCGCTGATATCGTTGCGGCTTATCGGGAGGTTATTGCGCAGTTTTATGCAGCAGGCTGCCGCAATCTTCAGTTTGATGACTGCACCTGGGGCGCAGTCGTTGGCGATGCGGCCCAGCAGCGCTATAAGGCATTAGGACTTGACCTTGAATCGGTCAAGCGTCAGCTTCTCACCGTTAACAATCTTGCATTAGCTGAAAAACCGGCAGATATGGTTATCAACTCCCATATCTGCCGCGGCAATTATCATTCGACCTTTTTTACCAGTGGGGCCTACGATTCAGTAGCTGATTACGTCTTTGCCCAGGAACATGTAGATGCACTGTATCTCGAGTATGACGATGAACGTTCGGGGGGCTTTGCCCCGCTGGCAAAAATCTCGCCGGATAAGAAAGTCGTGCTGGGGCTCATTACGACCAAGATGCCCGAGCTCGAAGATAAGGATGCCGTCATCGCCCGCATTCATGAGGCGGCGAAATATGTGCCACTGGAGCGGCTATATCTTAGCCCGCAATGTGGTTTTGCCTCCTGCGAGATTGGCAATAAACTAACCGAAGAAGAACAATGGGCCAAACTGGCACTCGTAAAAGAAATCGCCGAGCAGGTTTGGGGACACTGATATACATTGTGAGGGGCTGCCGTAGAGTCTATCCCGGATTTTGTGTAAACCTCCCAAGTGATGTAAAATAGAGACATTACTTGGGAGGTATTTTTATGAGCAGGAAAACACGCACCCCA
>NZ_FNJQ01000054.1 GCF_900104055.1 Pseudoselenomonas ruminantium | reverse complement strand
GGATACCAGAACAAGGAAACTAAGAATCTTGGTATCAGGGATTGGACTTGCCCTGCATGTGGTTCACATCATGACCGAGATGCCAATGCAGCAATAAATATACTGCGAAAGGCAATAGAACAAAAACAGGTTGCTTAACATAAATTAGTACCGTGGGACACACGGGAATTTACGCTTGGGGAGAACGTGTAAGTCGAACTGGTTACGGCTAGGCCGCAGTGTTCAGCGAACCAAGAATCCCCTGCCTTTAAGCATGGGGAGTGTCAAACGCTACTTTCTTGCTGCCTGTCAAATTTGACCGGTCAGCCTGCAAAAAACTTTCCATAGCCGTCCAGGTCACAGGGAAATTGTCAATGAACGCCGAATGCCAGGCCTTGGGGACAATGCAGAGTCTGGCATTCGGGATATACTGCTCGGCCTCCACCATCGTAACCAGGGGCGCATGGTCATCTTCATCCCCGGCGATAAGGAGTACCGGGCACTTTATGGTCTTGAGGAAGTCTTTCCCCACTTCCATCTGACTCCAGAACTTCATATAGTTCGTGCAAAATTCCTGAAAGCGTTCCGGTTCCGGCATGATTTTTTTCTGTTGCTCGATAAACTGCGCATCAATTTTAGCTAAATCTTCCACCTTCATATCCCCGCTGAAAAAGCCTTTTTTCAGCGTACCAGCGCCGATGCCAATAACCCTGTCCACACGCTCAGGGTACATGGATGCCACTTTATAAGCTGTATAAGCGCCATCGCTAAAGCCTAGCAGGATTGCCGGTTCATTTGTAACGGCTTTCATCACCGCCAGCATATCCTGTGCCTTTTGCTCATAAGTCAACGGTGAGTGACCGATTTCCGAACGACCATGACCACGGGTAGATACCGCAATCACCTGATAGTTCTGACGCAGTTTGTCAATTAGTTGCCCCATTTCATAAGGCGTGCCTACTCCACCGCCATGAAAGACAAAAACAGGCTTGCCCTGACCATAAACTTCATAGTAAATCTTTGCATCGCCGGCCTGTACATAATGGCCGGCTTTTTCATTGTTGCCGTAAGGCGTAGTGCTTTCATAATTTCCCGGCTGCTGCATAAAATAATGCAACGGTGCTGCTGCATTTACTGTACCGCCAGTCGTACCAAACAACATCGTCATGCCCAGCGCCAGTGCCGTCAGACATTGGGCTCCCTTTTTCCTTCTCATGCCTTGCCCTCCAATTTCCAAACGTCAATACCGGTAACAGGGTCAAACTGCTGACCGATAAAACCATCTTCCACCACGTCCAGCACAATCTCGCCTGTGTAACTTATCCACGCACTATGCGAATGACCGCCTAAATAAGCAATCGCACCGCTGTCCGCTAACAGATAAGAAAACATACCATGCGCATGTTCCTTTAACCGCCCGTTGACATCAGTCACCACATTCCCCTGCAGGGAAATCATCTCTAACATACCATTACGCTCGTGCTGCAAAAAATCCTGCTTTTCAGGGATAAACGTTGCGACCACTACTTTATCGCAGGCACCAATTCCCTGAAACATTCCCGACTTTATATCCAATTCGCAGCAGACTCTGCGAATACAACTAAGAATTTCATCCCCTTTGTCCATACGAATGTAAACGCGGGAACCCATTTTCTTATAGTCCATAACCACACACGGCAATCCACGGCATGCCAGCCTCGTCCATCTTTTTGCACTGCTCGATGACCAAATCTGCATGATAGCCCTTATTCATGCGGTCAAGCAGCTTATCATCGCCGCTTTCCACGCCGAAGTAGAAATAGCTGTAACCTTTTTCTGCCAGCTGTCTTACCTGCTGTACCGTCTTGTTTTTCAGATTATCCACACGGGCATAACCGCCGATGGATTTCACCTGCGGCAGATAACGGTAAATCATATCAGCAATTTGCAGCAAATCCTCCGTCTTGCGGATGAAGGGGTCAGCCCCCTGCAGATAAATGCGGTCAAAATTCCAGCCGGACTGAGCCAGTTCCTTGATGTCTTCCTCGATTTCCTCCATCGGCGACAGCATAAAGGGGCTGTCCTTGTAAAAGGTGCAGAATTCACAGGTTGCATGACTGCAGCCGGAAGTTATCTGCAGGAAACCATCAGCGGCTTCATAAGGCGGGCGATTAATACCACTCGAAAAATGCATACTTACTAAACACTCCTAAAAATCAACACACCAATTATCGTTCATGATAAAACTCAATAATCTCGCCGGCCTTGCCCTGTACACATCTCTGCCTTGCCACAGCAACGCAGAGCGGCATGATGTAATCCTTTGATCAGGCTCATTACCCACACTCCTCATATAAACACACATCTAAATCATTCAATAACGACATTCCGGCACTTCTTCCGCGGTTTTCCCTGCGGATAAGGACCATCACAATAGCCCAATGTCACAAAGGCCTTGGCCTCCATATTTTCCGGCACGCCCCACTCCTGCATGAATCGTTTCCCTGCGGGCAAGGCAAAGGTTTCCTCTGCCCGGGAAATAATACAGGAATCTACGCCCAGCTCATGCGCAGCCAATATCATATTTTCCGCCATACAAAAGGCATCCGCTACATTGTAGAGAAAGTCCTTCTGCCCAAAGATCACACAGACTGTGGGCGCATCATAAAAACCATTTTTGATTTTGGTGTCATCAATTATCGAGGGCTGTTCAGCCGATACATGCGTCCCTAGCAGCTGATTACGGTCAAAGGTGGAAAAGTTCAGCCGTCCCAATTTTTCGGTAAGGCAAGCATTATGGAGCGTTACAATCATACTGCGCTGTCCGCCGCCGGCATTTGGTGCGTAAAGCCCAGCCTCCACAATCTTGTCCACAATATCACGCGGTACTTGTTTTGCCTGATATTTACGGATGGAACGACGTTTTTTCATCAATTCTAAAATATCCATGCCTGTCTCCTTACACAGCCAGCAAACCTTCTATTTGTTCTGCCCAGCACTGCGGGTCGGCGGCATAAAAATCGCCACCGTTCGTACTACTGGCAACCGCAGGACAGCCGCGGCACCAGGCCAGCAATTTACAACGCGTACACTTTTTGAATTTGTCATAATCGCGGTAGGCTTCCATCCTGCCGGTCCATAACTGTGCCAATCTATCGGTAAACACATTTCCCACCCGGCTGTTTTGCACGCGGCAGCAGGCATAAACCTCACCCGTAGGCAAAATGGTCAAATGCCCATTGCCGCAATTACAGCCGCCATAAATCATTTCCGGCTCGGCATCCGCCGGAATCTGAAAACGTCCTTTTTCATAGTCGAACAACGTCCAGAGATGGTCCTTGCGGTTAAAATAGGTTTCACAACCAGCAGCTTCATAGCGCCGGAAAATTTCATCGCAATCTTCCAGCAATTTATGGTAACGCTCCGGCGAAATGCTGTTTTCTTTCGACGGACATGGATGTCCTAGTGCGGGCGCAGGCGCAGGATGCGCCATTTTTGCGCCCGCTTCCTCACTGGTCGGGCAATAACGCGCAAAAGCATACACCTTTGTTCCCGCAGCCACTACCGCATCAATGATGGCCGGAACTTCATCTATATTTTTCCCGGAAACCGTAGTCATGATGATGGAACGAATACCTGCCGCATTGAGCATCGCTACGTTTTCCAGGGTTGTCTTAAAAGAACCAGGTTTTCTAAACCAGTCGTGCGTTTCCTCCATGCCGTCAATGGACATCTGGTAGCGTACACAGCCGCAGTCTCTCATGCGTCTGCATACATCTGCCGTCAAATGAAACGGATTGCCCATAATGGTGAAAGGAATTTCCCTCTCTTTGAACATTGCCAGTAACATCCAAAAATCCGGATGCAGGATAGGGTCACCACCGGTCAGATAGAAATAAGGCTGACGACCAAATGTTTCGCAAAAATCCAGGCAATTTTTTAGCACTGCCGCCATCTGATCCCGGCTCATGCGGTCGGGACATTTCTGCGTGTTCTCTGCAAAGATATAACAATGCTTGCAACGCTGGTCACACTCGTCAGTAATATGCCATTGAAATGAAAAATACGGTTTCATCAGGCCGTCCTCCTTACTTTCCTGTCTTACTGATCCTCCGCGCCGCAGGCAGAACCACAAGCTGCCGGCAGAACATTGTCTCCCGAGCCGCAAGCAGAACCGCAGGCAGCGGAAAGCTTATCGCCGGAACCACAGGCCGAACCGCAAGCAGAATTTACCACTGCACCTGCTGTCTTGTTATTCCAACCTGCCAGATTTGTAAGTGCCATGATACATCATCCTTTCTCAAATTATTATCGCTTTGCGCTTACAAGAACATCTTAACAGGCAGAAATCGTTTTGTGAAATGCAATTATCTCATCATTTATGCACGAATCGTATTAATTATGGTATCATGGAACACAAGAGGTGACGCTTATGAATATGCAGCAATTAGAATGTTTTACGACTTTAGCAAAGACCTTAAATTACGCCAAGGCGGCAGAACAGCTGTCCATGTCACAACCAGCTGTCTCCCGTCAGATTCAAAGTCTGGAAACGGAACTCAATGCCAAACTCTTCAACCGGACCACACGTTCCGTCAGCCTGACGCCGGTGGGCTTCCAATTTTTGGATGATGCCCAGCAGATGCTCTCGCTCTACTATCATTCGCTGGAATGGATTTCCACCTTTCACCAGCAAAAGCGCACGGTTCTGCGCATTGGTTATGCCGACTCTCATGCCAACTGTCTGATCAGCAAAATTCTTACCCCCATGCTGACGGAAAACCGCAATATCGTACCGGAACTCACGCTTGACCAGACCGACGCGAATCTGCACCGCCTGACCACCAGTCAACTGGATCTGGTCATCGGCATGAAAGATGCCAAATTCCATGATGAGACAATTATCTTTCAAAAGCTCTGTGATGATGCCTTTGTCTGTGTGATGAATAAACAGCATCCATTAGCGCAGAAATGCAAAAAGAGACGCCAAAAAAGCGTCTCCTCTGCGGATTTCTGGCCCTATCGCCAGATTATTGATATTCCACCTTATCTGTTAAAACACGTCTTTTCCCGTGGTCATCATATTGTACCGGTCAATGATGAACTGGATAACATCATCTGTGCCACAACCAGTGAGGCCTATAATCTTGCTCTGGCAGGAGCAGGCTTTTCCCTGATTCCCAGCCATTTGGCCCCGCCCCATAAGGAACTTGTCTTCCTGCCCTGGGAAGAATCCCCCCACGCCCCCATGGGCATCTACTACCGTCAGCAATCCGCCATGGACAAGAATTCGGCGATTTACAAATTCATTGGTGCAGCCAGGGACTGTATAGATCCTTAACGGCTTATCCGAATAGCTCAATATCGCCCTACGCACTCAAAAAGCCGCCGCATGAGCAGTACGGCAGCTTTTTGAGTGTGTATTATATTTTAGGAGAGCTTTAACGAAAGCCTGAATATAATATAGCATATATGATAATAATTATCAATAACTAATTGATAATTTTTCTTTTTTTTTGTTTTTAGTGCTATTTCTTACCGCCCGACCAAGACACAACCATTGCAAAACAGCCATGCCCAAAAGCAGCATAAAGGCATAGTGACTCCCCATAGCCGTAGCAGCTTCCAAGTTATTCGGGAATTGGCTGCGGGGCATAGAGACTACCGCAGCCACAATAGCTGTACCTATTGCACCAGCTAACTGCTGCAAGGTATTGAATACAGCATTACCATCCGCTTTTAACTCTGCCGGCAGCGCCGAAAGGCCGGCTACCAAAGTATTCCCTGAAGTAAAACCTTGCCCCAGCGTAAATATGGCATAAACAGCAGCCATCAGCGGAACAGAAGCTTCGTCAAGCGTCATATTAAAACCGGTCATAGCCAAACAAACAAAAACACAGCCTGCCATTAGTGGACGGCGTGCACCAAAACGGTCCAACAGCTTACCGCTGACAGGCGCCAGAAGCGCCCCCAGCAAACAGCCAGGAAGCAGAATACAGCCGGAAACAAAGGCCTTTTCCGTTAGCACAATTTGCGCATAATTGGGAATCAGAAATCCCAGGCCCAGGCAGATGAACTGCAACAACAGCAAGCCGCTAACGCAAAGCGAAAAGGCTGGAATCCGAAAGACCTGCAAATGGATCAATGGCTGGAGAGCATGCACTGAAATTCGGGCAAACACGAACAGACATGCTATGCTGCCTGCGAAAAGCCCCAGCACACGTACGTCAGACCAGCCCCATTCACCGGCAAAACTGGAGGCGAGAATAAAGCAGGAAAATCCCACGGCCAACCACAGATAGGTAAACAGGGGAAATTTCGTTTTCTGTATGACGGAAGACTGCCTTATCGAACTTGCGCCGCAGGCCAAAGAAAATACCAACACGGGCAGTAATGCGGCAAAAATCATCCGCCAGCCAAAATCCTGCACAATCCATCCCCCCACAGAGGGGCCGATGGCTGGTGCCATCGCGATGGTCAGCGTGGCCGCGCCCATCATGAAGCCGATTTTCTCCAAGGGGGCCTGCTCCATGACAATATTAAACATCAAAGGCAATGCCAGTCCTGTACCTGCGCCTTGCAACAAGCGTCCCAGCAATAATACGGAAAAAGACGGCGACCAATAGCCCATTATCGTACCTGCCGAGAAGATAAGATTTGCCGTGATAAAGATGCGCTTGGCAGAAAAACGTTTCTTCAGAAAAGCCGACGCAGGAATCACAATGGAAAGCATCAGCAGATAGCCCGTGGTAATCCATTGCACAGTAGAAATACTCACGGAAAATTCCTTCATCAATGTCGGAAAGGTCACGTTCATTGCCGTCTCTATGACTACCCCCGTAAAGGATAGCAACCCTGCCGCCAAAACGGACAGAAATAGTCGCCTATCCATAACCCGCGGGAAATCGTCTGTTGTTTTCATCTTACGCTATGCCCCCAATTTCTTACTTTGCCTGTACAGCCCAGCTTTGGTCCAGCCCTTCCCATTCGGTTGCATGACAGGTATTGCATTTCTGTGTACTCTGTTCATGGTGAACGCTGTGGCAGTCCATACACTGCGGTGGCTCATTGCCGTTCTCATGCTCGCCGTTGTGCGGGGAATTTGCCCCCAAATACTTGGTCTTTTCCACGACATCTTCCCATTTATGGCAGCTGAGGCATTGTTCATTAGTAAAACCATAACGCTTGGTTGGATTATCGTACTGTCCCGTCACAAAGAGCCAGCCTTCATTCATCTGCTGTGCCAGGCTAGGCTCATGACAGTCATGGCAGGTGACATTGGCTTCGGCATGTTTATGCGCCAGCAAACCTTCCTGCGCATAAGTGTCGTACTCATACTGCATATTGTGACAAGATTTGCAGAACGCAGGCTGCGCCATCACAGTCGCATTCATAAACTGGAAACTGAGCAGACCGCCAAGAAAAAGAACGAATATCGCGCCCAGCAGGAACAAAGGCTTATGCAGATAATACCGGATTTTTTCTCTCATGTTTCTCATTCCTTTCCGCCTTTCTCTGGATTGCACTTAGCGGCCATCGTACCGGCTAATCTTCCATAGACCAGCGCAAAGGAGTGGCTGACCCCTGCCGTAACCACGGGATAATCACCAACAAAGCGGCCGCCCTGCGTATTGCCAGCCGTATACAGACCCGGTATCGGGTCGTAGTCGTCATCCAGCACATTAGCGGTCAGCGGATCTACGGTAAGCCCGCCCATGTTTACCAGCATGGCTCCGCCCTCCATCTTGCCTGCATAGAAAGGTGCTGTACGGATGGGGAACAAGCGTTTAGCCGCCTTGCCAAAATCCGTATCAAGATGAGCATCTGCCAATTCATTGTACCGCTGGATAGTTGCCAAAAGCTGCTGTTGGTCCTGCTTGCTGTCAGGACAAAGTTTCCGCGCCAATTCGTCCAAGGTGTCCGCAATTACCAGCCCCTTGGTCTTTCGCAGTTCTTCTCTGGACGTATAGGCTGTACGCCCAATCGCCCACTGACAATCAGCCGGCAGTTTGGGATTTTCCGCCTCTGGTACGCAGTGATTTACACTGCCATGACTAACGCCCATGTAAGGCAGCTGTTCCGGCCATTTATCATCAAAAATCTGCCACCCAAAATTTCCCGGCTGCCGGTAAAGACCACACGAAAGCTGCTGTCCACCATTGTCCTCATTCATAAATCGTAAACCATGCTTATTGACCAACAAATACGCATCTACGCCCAACGGACCGCCTAAGGTATGAATCATCGGCGCATGCGGGCCATCCTCCAGTTTGGCGCCAGCCCAAACCGCCATAATATGCCCGTCCCCGGTATTGGTGGGCAACCCCTTGGCATCCTTATTGGGGAAGACATTGAAATAATCAATGGCCCAGGGCACAAAGTGCTTAATCATGGATTTGTTGTTGCCATAGTCCCCCGTCGTGAGTATGACCGCCCTGCTAGCGTTGTACCGATGGTACCCGCCTTTCACATCCTGACCAATGATACCTTCCACCCGGCCTTTTTCCTGCTGATGCGGACGCAAAAGCTTCACCGCCTTGGTGGAATACACGAATTTTACGCCCATGGCCAGACACTTCTCATAGACCAGCGTCAACAGTGGTTTCTGGTTGGGCAGCAGGGTCATAACCGTGGGATAAGTGGGGCTGTTTTCCTCCTCACGGTGATATTCCGGCGGCAAGGGATAATGCATCATCATCAGATTGATCTTATCCCGTTCCAGTTCCGTGTCCGTCTCCTTCATCACATGCACGGCAGGCGCCAATTCAAGCATCCAGTCAAAATCCTGGCCACTATGCTCTGCCCAATAGTTCCAGGCCCGCTGGTCTGCCCGATAGCCCATTTGCTTCATATTCTCATTTATGGCTTTATTTTTATCAAAAGTGATTCCCAGCTCCCGCTGAAATTTATTGCCAATCGTTCCATACTGCCCGGAACGGCACTGCCAAGTCGCGGCCTTCTCAACGACCAGCACAGACGCGCCATTTTCCGCTGCGGCTCTGGCGGCTGTGAGGCCAGCCACCCCGGCTCCCACAATGATGACATCGGCCTCCTGCGTATCCTGGATACTACTGTCCTGCACCTCAGGGGGCTTGCCCAGCCAATCATCACCACTTGACTGCTGCTTATTTTTTTCCACCTCTTCCGGTGCTACTAAATGGTCATTGGGATTCTTACATCCCGCCAACAAAACCGGCCCAGCCAATAGCCCACTTAACGCCGCAGCTCCTCCTTTTAAGAACGAACGGCGAGAAACATTGTTTCCTTTTCGCTTCATTTTTTCGCTCTCCCTTCCAACTCTTTTGTAATATTTCCCCTTTAATCTAACTAATTCTATATAAAGTTTCTTGCTTTTTCAAATAAATATTTTCATATCTTCTATGCAATTATTTACTAAAATGATAATATAAATGTACAGCTATTTACATTTTAGGAGGTGCTTCATGAACAACAACCAACAACAATTGCTACGCATCTTAGAATCCGCAGCCATGCCGCTAACCTCCACTGCGCTGGCCGATAAACTTGCCGTGTCCTCCCGCACGATAATGAATTACATCGCGCACATCAATAATTCCTTTCCAGACAGTATCCGCTCCTCACGCCAGGGCTATATCCTGACCGAAAAGGCCAGACATAATCTCTGCAAGCAGCAGGAAACCACTTTCCTTCCCCAAACGGTGGAAAACCGCCGTCTACATCTGCTCTTGCAGCTACTGCTACATCCCCAATCAGACTTTACCATTCCCGACTTTGCCGCTGAAATCCATATCAGTCCCGAAAGTGTTCAAAAAGACGTTGCTATGCTGCGCTTTATGCTCAAAGACTTTTCCCTGCGCCTCCGCTTGACCGGAGGAAAACTGACGCTAAAAGGTGAGGAAAAATATCAGCGCAGTCTGCTGAGCCATGTCATCAATAAACATTTGGCCCATACGCGCTTGTCTTTGGAAAATCTGCAAACCTACTTTCCCCTCTTGCCCGTGGCTAAATTACAAATCCGCTTGCAAAAAGCAATCGAACGAAAAGACTATTTCCTCAATGGCAGTTTGTGGCCCAATTTCATGCGTGACATTCTGATTGCCGCCCACCGAATAAACCAAAACTGTATTCTCCCGGCCTGCCCAGCAGCTGTTATCCTGCCCATAACGCTGGATATAGCAGCTGCTTTAGCGCCGTTCTGCGGCTCCCTTGCATTAAGTGAGCGGCTATGGCTGCAAAAACTGCTGCACGCTTATCTGCTGCCACAGAAATTCCGAACAGCGTCCTATAACGAGATTGCCCTGTCCCTCCCCTCTGACACACAAGCCTTACTGCAACAGCTGTTCAACTGGATAAACGATAATCTGCCCTTTATCCCACTTACAAAGCGTTTCCGCGTCCGCTTCGCCTTAAATGTCCACAACCTCCTGCAACGCAAATATATGGGCAGTATCACCTCCAATCCACAAAAAGAAGACATGCAAGCCGCCTCCCCTTTCGCCTTCTATTGTGCCCAACAAGTCACATTCCAGTTACGCAAACGAACCGGACTGAACTTTACCGAAGACGACAGCGCCTATTTAGCAGTACATATCGGTCTTGCACTGCACAAGAAACTGGCCCCGCAGGATACGGTTTCCTGTGGTTTGCTGATCCCCCCCTATTTTGACTATGACCAGGATTTGCGTCAGACACTGCTTGCTTATTTTCCCCAAGAAATCCGCATCGATGCAGAGGCAACGGATGAAAAAGATATCACCCGGCTGGAACATGTGCAGCTTGTTATCTCCACCATGCCTCTGCCCAATGGTTTTCCCGTGGAATGGATAACCACCAATCCCCTACTGTCGCTGGCCAAGCGGCAGGAAATCGCACGGCTCATCGCACGAAAACAACAAGAAAACCGCTGGCAAACCATACGCCACTTTCTCCTAACGTACGCCTCTTTAAGCGAAATCCCCACGAATACACGTTCTGCATATGACACTTGGACAATCTGTGGACATACGGCCATTCGGCTGGATTTGCTAAAGGAAAACAAAAAACAGCTTGTCATCCAATGGAATGACAAGCCGCTTTCCTTCAAAGGACACACTGTATATGCGTTTTTACACCTATCCTTCAACAGTGATGATTGGGCGCTATGTTGTTATATTCTTGAGCTTCTGTCCCACCCCATGCAATATATACCACTGCGCAAATGCACGCAAAAAAACCTGCATAATTTTCTTGCCTACATACAGCGTTCGCTCTAATATAAATACGAACCAAAAATCCCCAGGGCCAATACACCAAGCCCTGGGGATTTTTTCACGTATATAAAATTTACTGAAAACACCTTGGTACATCCTCTTTGCGGCTTCTTTGCAGTTTTTCCGCAGCCGTTGTATTGCCTCCCCTCATAGCCAGTACTACACCAACGGCAATAAGCACAAAACCGGGCAAAAAGCAACTGGTCATGGCTTCACCGAGTAATAACCAGCCTAAAATTGTGCCAACGATTGGCTGAAAGAACATAAACAGGCCGCCAATGGACGCATCCATATACGTCAGCCCCTTGCTCCAAAGAACAAATCCTGCCGTGGTGGAAATCATCCCTACATAAAGTACCGAGCCCCATATCTGCGGCATGGCCAAAGCCTCATAATTTGCTTCGTTAATCAGCCACCATATTCCATAGGGACTCAGCACCAAAAACGCGATGAGTATGCTATAAAAAGTCAGCGTAAACACCGAATAGCGGCTGAGCAGTTTCACGAGTATGGACATCAACGCCCAGGTGATAGCTGCAACAAACAAACAGACACCGCCCAAAAGACTGCCGGTTTGCAGATTCTCCGGGTCAACGACGATTAGCAGCACACCCGCCGTTGCCAAAACTACAGACAACAAACGGCTGAAATTAAACCGCTCATGCAGAATCAGGCAACCGAACACCACCATAAATGCCGGTGTAGCCGCCGTTATCACCGAACCCATCTGCGCTGAGGTCAGCATGGTTCCCGATTCCTGCGTGACAATAGAGAGCGTTTGACCGGTCAACGCAGAAATAAGCAGGAGCTTCCAGTCCTTGCGCTCAATTTTCCAGGAAGTTTTCTGATACAACATGATAAGCACTAGCGGGACCAGCGCCACACCGTACCGCAGCCAAACCAAAGCCACAGGCGTAATCACGCCTACGGTCAGGCGGACCGCAATGAACATGGCGCCCCAAATGCTGCCAGCCAGCGACAATAGCAGCGAACCGATCAGTAAATTACGCAAAAGCTTCATCTCCTTGATTTCTTATTGTCCATAATCCAGCTCTTCCCGGACACTGTGGAAAAACGGCTTTACTGCAGCGCCGATTTTTCTGTGCGGGAATAAATGCAAAACCGGCACCACAGAGCATTGCCCAAGAGCAATGCCGCTACCAGCCAAAAAAGATTACGGATGCCGATGCTGGCGGCCAGCTGGCCACCGAAAAACGCCCCCGTGAACATGCCGATGAACTGCGCCGATTGATTGATGCCAAAAATCCGCCCCATCAGAGCTGGTGGTGCCAATTGGCGGATAAGGTTATTGGTGGATGGCATAAGGCCCGCAATCGCTATGCCATGGAAGAAGCGCAGGACTCCCAGCTGCCATGGTGCACTTACCATCCCCTGCGGAATCGTAACGATACCTGAAAGGAGCAGACAGGCAAACAAGATACGCGCTGAACCGATGCGGTCAGCCAATCTGCCGAGCCTTGACGCAAATAGCATACTGGCAAAACCTGCGGCAGAGAATATAGCACCGGATACGATAGCCAGATGGTCGATGTTACCGGCGATCTCCTGCACATAGACCGTAAGGATCGGTGCCACGCAGGACAGGGAGAAATGCAGCAATATGGTCGTCAGGAAAACCCCGAGGATAATGGTATGCTGTGGCAGCTCACGGAAGGCTGGCAGCTCAACAGCCGCGGCTTTTTCACGCACAGGCTGTTTGGTTTCGCTTATCTGTGTCAACGCCAAAAATCCGAGCAGGCAGCATATACCGATCAGGAAAAACGCATTGCGGAAGCCAATCGTTTCACTGAGCCAGCCGCCGAAAACCGGCCCCATGAGTCCGCCCGATACCTGCGCGGTAAAAAACATCCCCATAGCCCATCCCGAGCGTTTCTTCGGTGTTTCCAGCGCCAGCAACGGAATGACCGCAGCCTGAAAACCACTCAGGCAGCCTTGCAGCAAGCGCAGAAGAACCAGATGCCATACCGATTGGGCAAAGCCCATGCCAATCATGATAAGGCCCAGCCAGCCGGAGGCACGCAAAATCATTGGCTTTCGTCCCAGACGATCCGAAAGCCTGCCCCATATCGGTGAGAAGATTGCCAGGCTGATGAAGTTACAACCAAAAACGATTCCCGACCAACGGGCAATATCCGCTGGATTGTCGACGCCAAGCTCAGCAATATAAAGCGGCAGGATTGGTGCCATCTGGCTCATACCAATAGATACGATAAACGATGCGATACAACATATATAAAGATTCTTTTTCCATAATGGAGTAGTCGATGCCATGAAAAAGCGCCTCGCTTGTAAATGATATTGTCTTACAATCATTATAACATGCACCGCAAATTCGGCGATTATGACGTTTGACGTTCCCCCAAAACCACCTTATACTTGATTCATGACAAATATCAAAAGTTGGAGGCTATGCTTGTGAATCTGGTAAAGCGTGTTTGTGGTCATACCTGGATGATTCTACGCCATAAATACTGGGTGTTTCGCTTTTGCTGTATCGCGGGAATCCCCTGGCAGGGATTTATGCATGACTGGTCAAAGTTTTCACCCATGGAATTTATAGAAAGCGTAAAATACTACAACGGCAAGGTTTCGCCCATAAAAATCTGCAAACAAAAAAACAACGGCCTGTCCATGGCCTGGATCCATCATCATGGACGCAATCTTCATCATTACGAAGCCTGGTGGGATAATTTCGACCATGGTGCCTATCCACAGGACATGCCATACAAATACGCCGTGGAATTGATTTGCGACTGTCTGGGAGCAGGCAAAGCGTATGGCCGGGATAAGTTTACTTTTCAGGCTGAATACGAATGGTGGCAGAATAAGTGTGCGACCGGTATTGGCATGAGCCCTAATATGCAGGACTTTGTGGAAACAATACTCAGCCAGCTGGCCAAAACAGAAGATTTATCTTTGCTGCGTCCGAAATCGACGCAGTCCATTTATAACCAAACAGTGAAAGAAGGTACACATGAATATCCAAATTTTCGGCACCAAGAAGTGTAACGACACCAAAAAAGCACAGCGTTTCTTCAAAGAACGCGGCATAAAGTTCCAGTTCATTGATATCCTGGACAAGGGAATGAGCAAGGGCGAGTTCCAGTCCGTGGCCAAAGCTCATGGCGGCATCGACAGTATGATCAATCCGGAGTGCAAGGACAAGGATGCTCTGGCTCGTGTCAATTATATGGCAGACAAACTGGAAACGATCCTTGAGAACCAACAGGTCATAAAAACCCCCGTAGTACGAAATGGCAAAGCGTCAACATTAGGCTATGCGCCGGATATTTGGAAAGGTTGGCAGTAAGTATGCTTCATATACCCTCACTTTAACCACCAATCATATTGTGAGCAAAAGCACAAAAAAGCCCCAGCCTAGAAAGTCTCGCTTTCTTAAGCTGAGGTATTTCTTTCGAATGGCTAATCTACCTAAAGTGTACTTGCCGTTATCTTTTGACGGGAAAACACGGGAGGGTGTGAATAAAAGTCTGTAAATAGGTCTTCTATGAATTGCTTAAAGAGCCGCATCAAAATTTTTACAATCTATCAGGATACATAATCGTCAGCTCGCCTCTGACCTTGCCCCAGTTCCGAATGGGCATAGACCATTTCTTGGTAGCCTCAAACGTTGCCAGATACAAGGCCTTTAACAGGGCCTGCTGACTGGGGAAAACACTTCTCTGGCTGTTCAGACGGCGATATGAGGAGTTCAGGCTCTCAATGGCGTTGGTCGTGTAAAACG
>NZ_FNJQ01000056.1 GCF_900104055.1 Pseudoselenomonas ruminantium | reverse complement strand
GGCGAAGAAGTATCCCCGCCTCCGCCCCACTACGCTGTAACAGATTTAGATTAAGCTCGCATTGACAAACTGCAAGTTACCCAAAAAATCCGCTGACATTTTTCAGCGGATTTTTAGAATTTCAATATGTGATTTTCTCTACGGGAACCAATTCGCCCCGCCGGCTCATTTCCTTATACCAGTATGCGCTTTTCTTCGGATAGCGCTTCTGGTCCTTATAATCCACATAGAACAGGCCATAGCGCTTGTTGTAGCCATTGCTCCAGGACAGTACATCCATGAGGCTCCAGATATAGTAGCCGCCCACGTTGACGCCTTCCTCGATGGCTTTCAGGATGGCCTCCAGATGCTTCGTCACATATTCGATGCGCGGCGTATCATCAATCTTGCCAGCCTCGAAGTCATCCTTATATCCCATGCCGTTTTCCGAAATGAAGATTTCCTTGTAATTCGGATAATCCCGGGCAATGCGCTTGAGCTGCATATACATGCCCTCGGGGTAGATTGGCCAATCCCAATCCGTCGTCGGCACCGCAGGATTCGAAACGCGGGCACCGATGCCTTTGAGGCAGAACACGCTCGTGCCCTTTTCGCCTGTGCTGTTATTGACCACCTGGCTTTCGCCCTCATAAGCCTGCAGGAAGTGGCTGGAATAGTAATTCATGCCCAAGAAGTCAATCTGCTTGGCCGCCTCGGCAAAGTCCACAAAATCCTGCGGCTCGGTAATCAGTTCGCCGCCATTTTTCTGCAGGATCTCGCCGATGAGTTCCTTGGTCGTATCCGAATACTTGCCCAAATAGCAGGCATCCAGCATAAAGCGGTTGGAAATGGCATCATCCAGATCCCGGGCATGGTTGTTTTCGGGCGTATCCGTGATGGCCACCTTGCCTTCCAACGTATGCACGATGCCAATCCGCCCCGGCAAGTTCATGCTCTTGTAGAGATTCAGCGCCCGGGCATGAGCTACCATCAGATTATGCTCGATCTGGATGGCCTTCGTGATCTGGAAGGTTTCATTCGGCGGGAAATTCCCGGCTAAATACCCATTCTGGGCAATGGACCAAGGCTCGTTGAACGTAGCCCATTTCTTCACCCGGTCACCAAACGCCTCAAAACAGATACGGGCATAATCTACGAATTTATCGATCAACTCCCGATTGAGCCAGTGCCCATTCTGGAAATACGGCAGTGGCGTATCAAAATGATGCAATGTCACGAAAGGCTCCACTCCCTGTTTGATGCACTCATCGATCAGCTTGTTGTAATAGTCGATACCAGCCGGATTGACTTTGCCCTCGCCCTCCGGCAGAATCCGCGTCCAGGACAGGGAAATGCGAATGCCATTGATGTTGAAATCATGCGCCTGCTGCAGATCCTTCTTATACTGATGATAGAAATCCGAAGCCGGGTCCGCATTGAAGCGCGCTCCGGGACGGTTCATATATTCATCCCAGACACACGGGCCACGGCCATCTTCCCGGGTAGCTCCTTCCACCTGATAAGCCGCCGTCGCCCCGCCAAAAATAAAATTATCAGGAAACTTCTTTGCCATCGTCTTATTTCTCCTTGAACATCTTCAGGAAGCGTTTATCCATATCCGAAAGCAGCATCGCCGTCATCAGATGATCCTGCGCATGCACGGTCAAGAAGCCAATCTCAATATCTTCCCCGGCCGCCTCTTTCGTGATTAGTTCCGTCTGCTGATTATGCGCATTCAGGATCAGGTCATCACCTTCTTTAATCAGCGCCTCGGCCTTGGCAAAATCCTTCTCCCCAATCGCATCCATAGCAGCAAGATACTTCGTACGCGCATCTCCCGCATAAGCCACGATCTCCATCGCAATCATTGCCATATCATCTTTCGTCATTGCCATTCCAATCACCTCAAAAAATAATGCGTTATCGAAATTAATTATATCACCCTATCAATCGTGGTAGAACCCTTCATCCCACTTTTGCAGGTACTCATCAAAAAGCGCATCATTTTCAATGCAATCATTCTCCCCAATAAGCCCGTCAATCTTCGCAATCAACGCCTCTTTTTCCGGTGTCGGCTTATACTCCGCCTTCAGGAATGCCTCGAGTATATACTCGATCGAGCCAATGCCAATGACTCTTCCGCCGCAGCCAATCACATTGGCATTGAGATTCTCCTTCGCCGCTACCGCCGTCTGGACATCCGCCACACAGGCAGCGCGCACGCCCTTGACCTTCTGCGCCGCATTGTTGATGCCGATGCCCGTGCCGCAGATGCAGACACCCAGATCTGCCTCTCCCGTCGCCACGAGCTTGCCAACCTTGCGCCCATAGATGGGATAATGGGTGCGGATGAAATCATACGTTCCCACATCGATGACCTCATGGCCCTGTTTCTTCAAAAATTCTGCCGCCTTGATCTTGATATCCGTAACAATATGGTCACAGCCAATTGCAATCTTCATCTTCCATTCCTCCTCAAAGTTCCCGGTTCAGCATATCGATGCGGATCTGATGCCGCCCGCCATCGTACTCGGTCTTCACGAAATTCTCCGCCAGCTCACAGGAGAGCTTTTCGGCCGTGACATTAGCGCCCAGCGTGATGATCTGCGTGCTGTTATGGCGGCGGGTCATAGAGGAAGTGTAATCCTCATAGGTCGGCGCACAGACAATGCCATGATGCTTGGCCGCAATCATAAAGGGAGCCACGCCATAGTCATCCACGACAATGCCGCGGGTTATTCCCTTTTCCTGAATCGCCTCTACGACATTTTCCGTAGCCGTGAAAATATCCGGATCGGAAAAATCTTCTATTTCATAACCTTTATCGGCTAAATATGCTTTGATGCTTTCCTTGAGTTCTGCGCCAGCACCATTGGCAGCTAATGCAACTTTCATAATCTGACTTCCTTTCTGTTGTTCCTGTTGATGATTTTATTATAGCCTTTATAAAATCCGCTTTGTTTTCATGTTTTGAAAGGATTTTCGCCACGGGCGTAGTATAATTAAGATATGTGTTGTTGTGTAAGGAGCGATAAATTATGTTAATCAAAATCGACCATGATTTCCTCGAGCATCTGACGGAAACGGAGAAAAAGGTCATCGGCTTCATCAATATGAACGCAGAAAAGATTTCCTCCATGTCCATCAGTGATGTGGCCGAAGCCACGTATTCCTCTCCGGCCACGGTAAGCCGCACCATCAAGAAATGCGGCATCTCAGGCTTTGCGGAGCTGCGCTATATGATCACCCAGGAAACCGAGGTGCATAAGGACAGCATTGAGGTCAATGAAATCTTCAACAAGAGCCTGATGGAAGTGACACAGACCATCGAGCAGCTCAGCATCGAGACCATTCTGGCGGTAGTCCGGGAAATCCGACAGGCCAAGCGCATCTATCTGCTTTCCCGCGGCTTAACAGAACATGTGGCCGATGAATTTGCCCTGAAATTGCAGCTGCAGGGCTATAATGTCTTTGCCAACAGCGATCCGTCCATCATGCAAGATATGACGCGGCGGGTGAAGAATCAGGAACTCGTGATCATCTTCTCCCTGTCGGGCAAGACTCCGGAACTCTTAACCGCCGCCGAAAATGCAGCGTCCTTAGGTGCCAGGATCATCACCATCACCTGCGGCGCCCCGGATACCCCACTGGCCCGCATTGCCCACCTCACCGCCTACGGCTTCAAGCACAGCCATGTGTCCATCAAGAACGTAGACGCCACCTCCCGCCTGCCCATCTACGTCATCAGCCGCATCATCATCGACTATCTGGCCAAACAGCAGGAAGAAGAACGTGAAAAAGCCGCCCAAAAAGAGGCGGCTTATCGGCGGGAACACTATTTTTAAGTAAGTGAGTGCTGCAGACGGGGGCGTGTTTTGTGGACTTCGCTAAATGTCTGGCAAGATAATAGAGCATCTCGTTGTTACCCGCGCCGGTCACCACGGCGCATTGACATCGTAATGTATTGTTTATGCCCCTCGCCAGCCAGCATAGCAGTCGCTACGTTCCACAAAACACGCCCCCGTCTGCAAGCTGATTTATCATGCCTTTGCACAATCGCTTTCTACCTTGGCGCGGGTGCTTGCTTTTTGACCGTAGCCCGCTGCCGCAGGCTGGCTTCTAAGCGAAAAACGCTGGACAAATCACTGAAAGACGCGCCGTGGTGACCGGCGCAATCCGGCTAAAAAAAACGGACTTGCCGAGGGAGTCATTTAGGGCGGAGGTCAAAAAGCAAGCACCCGCGCCTAGCATGCACTAACATCAGGCAATCTTCTCGATGGATATCTCAGAAAGCAGCTTCTCCACCACGCCTTTGCGTACAAACCCGCTCTCCGCCTCCAGTGCATTAGCCGTCCCGCAGGCGGCTCCTAACCGCAGCGTTTCCTCAATGGGCAGCTTGCGCGACAACCCTGCCGCAATCCCTGCCACATAGGAATCGCCCGAACCCACGGGATTCTGGCACTCAATCTCCGGCACGGTGACGCGGTAGATCTCATCCCGAACCCCTACCAGCGATCCCTTGCTGCCCAAGGATATCGCCGCTATCTCAATCCCTTCATCCAGAAAGTGGCGGATCTCCCGCACCAGATCTTCTTCGCTGTGCAGGCGGTAGCCCCGCAGGGCTTCAATCTCATCCTGATTGGGCTTGATGAAATCCGGCCGCGCCGCAATCCCTCTGGCCAGCAAGTCGCCGCTGGTATCGAGCAGGAATTTCTTGCCCGCCTCATGGGCTTCCTCAATCAGGGAGGCGTAAAAATCAACCGGCACCCCTCGGGGCACGCTGCCCGAAGCCACCACTATATCGGCTTTCCCTAAAAGTTCCGTGTATTTTTCACGGAACTTTTTTAATTCCTCCAGGCTCACTTCCGGTCCCGGCTCCAGGATTTCCGTCTGGGCACCATCCTCGGTAAGTATCGCCAGACAGGAACGGGTTTCCCCTGCCACGCCGACGAAATCGCCGGTGATGCCATAATCATAGAGCCGCCCGGCAACGAATTCCCCGGTCTTCCCACCCAAAAAACCTGTAACCACGGTATCTTCGCCTAAAATGGTATCCACATTCGCCACATGGATGCCCTTGCCGCCGGGTGTATTATCCACGGATTTTGCCCGCACGATCTTGCCTTTAGCCAAATCCACCAGCTCATAGCGCTTATCCAAGGAGGCGTTAAGATTTATCACAAGTATCATAGCTATCCCTTCCCTGTTTCCGCTCTCAATAACGATTCTGGCTGCCGCAGACTTCAATCTTATGCTGGACAATGGCCTTCATGGCCTCCTTGCCCGGCGTCATATACTTGCGCGGATCATTGGCGGCAGGATTTTCCTTGAAGAATTCCTTGACCGCATTGGAGAAGGGGATCTTCAGGTCCGTAGCCACATTGACTTTGCAGATGCCTAAGGAAATCGCCTTCTGCACCAGTTCATCGGGCACATCGGATGCACCATGCAGCACCAGCGGAATCTCCACGCGGCTGCGGATTTCGGTCAGGCGGTCAAAATCCAGTTTCGGCGTGCCCTTGTAGAGGCCATGCGCCGTGCCGATGGCCACGGCGAGGCTGTCGATGCCCGTAGCTTCCACATAACGTACCGCATCATCCGGGTTGGTATAGGCGCTTTCCGCCTCATCCACCACCAGATCATCTTCCTGTCCCACCAATTTGCCGAGTTCCGCCTCCACCGAAGCCCCGCAGGTATGGGCAAAGGAAACCACTTCTTTTACCTTGGCCACATTGTCCTCATAGGGAAGTTTCGAGGCATCGATCATCACGCTGCGGCAACCGGCAGCCACCGTGGTTTCAATCTCTTCCACATCTTCATGGTGATCGAGGTGGAAGGACATGGGAATATCATATTTCTCCATGGCCGTGCCCGTGAGCGCTACCAGATAATCCTTGTCTGCATAGCGCACCGTGGACGGCGTGGCTGCGATGATCACCGGCGAACGCATCTCGCTGGCCGTATCCACCACCACCTGGAAGGTTTCCAGATTGTGAATGTTGAAGGCCGGTACCGCATAGTGTTTCTTTTGGGCATCCTTGAGCATATCATTGGTATTGTGCAGTTTCATGAGAATCTCTCCTTATGTAAAAACTTTTAACCTGAGCTTGTGTTTATGCTTTCATTATAGAGATTCCGAAACCGCCTTTGTTTTCGCCTTTTGAAAATGTTTTCAAGGCAAAAAAAAACCCCGCCGGCTCGCAAAAGCCAGTGGAGCTTTGGGGATGATCAAGGGGATGATCAATAAGTCCATCAAAAAGTACTGCTGCGCAGATTGCTCAGCGTAACCTCACTATTCAGGGAGAAAACACCCCATTGATGTTCTGGCAGGCCGTACATGCGCGTGCTCAAAGCCATCTGGTCATTGATGTAGAGCACCGCCACCGTGCCATCGATGAGCAGGGTGAAGTCATAGCTTTGCCCTGCCTGTAAGCTGACCGGTACGGAAAGTTCCGGCTTGGCCTTGTTTATTTTGGCTGTATCGGTGTTGTAGAAGGCCACCTGCTGTTTGCCCGGATCGAATACCAGATTCAAAGCACCGGTCTTGTTGGGGCCAACATTGAACATCAAGCCGAATTTTCCCTGTGGATTTACAGGGGTAAAACGCCCCGTGATTTTCCGGATGCCCTTGATCCGCGGCAGCACAACACTTTCATAGCCATTGGCCCCGAAGCGATAATCCTGACCATTTACCGTGACATCGCTGCTCTGCATAACCGGCTTCAACACTTCTTCCTTATTCATGCGCGCGGCTGCCTTTTGAACCGGTACCGGATACAGCGTGCCATCGGCCCGCTGCTTGAGCTGATGCGTCACCATATTACCCGCCCAATCGGTCGGTTTTTTATCCTGCCCATCCCACTTGGTCGGCGTCCAGCCCACCAGATAGAGATCGTTGTCATCCTTGGCCAGCTTGGCCGCATAGAAGCCACTGGCATCAAAGGCATCCTGTGCCGGCTTCTCAAATGGCCCTTGGGAATCCTTGGCCACACGGTAATGAACGACACGGCTCGGCCACTGATCCGAAAAGGTCAGATACCAGTAATCGCCGTATTTGACGAGTGTCGGACATTCCATATTGGCATCACTGCCCATATCATTTTCAAAGAAGATGCCCTTATTTTCCCAATGCTTGAGATCCTTTGACGTATAGCGGGCAATCACGCCGCGCGCCTTCTTGCTGCGGGTGGTGATCAGCATCCAGTATTCATCATAATCGGCATTGTAGAATACATTGGGATCCCGGAACGTGTCATCATAGATATAAGGCTTGCTGCCACGGAAGGTATCCTCCGGCAGTTTCTGCCAACTCACGAGATCTGTGCTGACTGCGTGCATGATGTTTTCCTTCGGCATCGTGCGCCAGTTGAATCCCGTGTAGAACGCATGGTAAAGACCATCCTTATCCCGTACCACAGAACCGGTCCCCAGCGCCGAATCCTTGGCAAACTCATTCGTCGTATCGTAAGGGATAACCCAGCTGTCGTGATGGAAATCGGTAAAATCCTTTGTTGTCCAGAGGCTCCAGGGATGAAAGCCTGTATCCCCGTCACGCATATCTTCCAAATAGAAGATACGGAACTGCTGCCCATCATAATAGGGCATGGTATCCCCCACCCAGCTATAGCCGGTATTCGGGAACAACGCTTGATGCGCTGACACATCGGAACTGCTCACACAAAGGGTCGATGCGGCCAGCAAGGCGGCCAAAATCTGTTTTTTCATTTATTTCTGCCTTCCTTTCATTATACTGTATGCCGCTTAGAAATACATTTCCCACTGAGCGCGGAAGAAGCTGTAATCATCACGTTTGCCATTCGTTCTTCCATTTCCTGCCCAATCCATCAGCCCCATCTTGCCGAAGGTGTAATGGAGAAGCAGCTTGGTATTACGAACAGGCACGAAATCAGCACCAATGCGTAATCCATTGAATTCAGCGTACCGGTGATCCCATGGATTCCCTGGATTATTAGCGTCGACATCACCTACAAAGTCGCTATCTGTAACACAAACAATGTCATCATTAAACCAGTTCGTCATACCAGTATGACCGCGTTGCAGGTATTTCTTGACATAGATATCAAAGGAACCGGGAATATCCGGACGAGCTTCTTTGTACTGCAATTGGATAACATGTGATTTATTTAAAGTCTGAGAATCTGATTTGGCGATGGCAGCTGTCAGCTTCAGATCCCGATTCAGCTTAGTGTCAAAACCGAAAGACCATGTCTTACGCTGCCAGTGATTTCCTTGTCCCTGCCAGGTTATACGTCCAAAGTGTGAGGTTATATTTGTATTCTTTGCTACAGGGATTTCACTAATCAAAGACAAGACCCTCGCATCTGTACTCCCGCCTGGTATATCCCATCGTTCATTATTATTGCCATAATCCATATCGGCATACATATTCTTACTATAGGTCTTACCAGCATTAACTGTAAAGTTGGCCTTACGCCCCCACTTAGTGGGAATGCCATAACTTGCTTGCCAGCCATCGATCTTTTCATCAAATGTGAATTTATAGGGAGACTGGAGATAATAGCGTCCCAATTTTACATTGAGACCGCCTATGCGGCCTTCGGTATAAAGCTGTAACACAGGGCGGGAATATCTCTTGCCACCTGGGGCATCATTCCCCCCATCGCCTTCATAAGCACCATGGTTGGTGGAAAGATTGTTCACGAACTCATGCTCACTGTGGATAGACCAGGTGTCATTAATACGGTATTTGGTAAAGAGATTGAGCCATACGGTTTTCTCATCTGCTGCTTTGTAGTTGCTGAAGTGATCAAAATTCTGCTTATCCCAACGCAGACGCCCATAGCCATGGATCTCTATAGGTGGCTCCCAGCTTCTTTTCTCTACCTTTTTCATGCGCTTTTCCAAGCTGCCCAACTGGGCATTCAGTCTGTTCTGCAGTTCCTGCGCCTGCTGCAGCTGCTCCTCCAGCTGCCTGCGCATCTCCTGCAGGGATTCCTGTGTTACGGGTTCTGTCGAAGCCCCCATTTGGCTTCCAGCGTCCGGATTCTGTTCCATGGCCGTCAGCGTATCCATGGCTGCCGGCTGTGCTCCAGCCACGCCGCATGTGCTCATTACCAGTGCCGGCAGCAGGCCGCCCATCAGTAGTTTCTTCTTCATTATGCTGTCTCCCTCCAAAAAAGGAAGCGCTGCTGATTTTCCATATTTCAGTAACGCTTCCTGCATCACCAATTGTTTACGCTTCCAACGGCTGACCTTCTACATCGCGGTCATCTTTTTTCAAAATGCAGAAGGCATATACGGTTGCCACCAGGACAATTCCGGCAATCGTCAGGAACGTGCTCTGATAACCAATGCTGTCACGCAGACTGCCCAGCGGTACGGAGAAGATAATGCCGCCCACAGAAGCTGCAATCTGGAAACCGACCATATAGAGGGTAGCGGATACACGGGTATCAAAATGCAAGGTGAAATAGCGGAAGATTGCCAGCACAAAGAGTGCTGTTTCCGGAGCATGCAGAAGCTTTATCAGGCCAATCCCCAGCGGAGTCGAAGCCAGACCACAGCCGCCGATGCGGCAGATCATAATGAGGCAGCCTAAGAGCAGCGCATTGCGCACGCCAATTTTCTTCATCAGCACCGGCACCAAGCCCATCATCAGGAATTCCAAAAATACCTGTACAGAATTCAGGATACCATAAGCCTGCTGACCTTCTTCCGGGGTAGCAAAGAAACGCGTGAAGAATTCCGGGAACATCTGCTGGTCAAATACGGTATAGAACGTCCAGCTCAAGATAACAAAGATAATGATTTTCCAAACATCAAAGATACCGAAGACCTGAATGATTTCCTTAAGCGAGGGAGATTTAACCGCCTTGTCGCGTTCCTCGCTGTTCTCATAGGCAGCGATATTTGCTTCCTTATTTTCCGGCTTCATGAGCAGCAGCACTGCCAAGAGGACTGCCGATACCGCTGAACCGGTCCAAAATACCAGATACGGATTAATCGTAAAGAGGAAACCTGCGGCAAGGGCCGACATGGCATAACCAAAGGAACCCCAGGCGCGGGCCTGACCATACTCAAAGCTGTAACGACGGCTGAGACGCTCCGTCACTGCCTCGAAGACCGGGCAGGCAGCCAGGTATGCCACAGCCAGATAGACCGCACCGACCATAGCACCGACATAGAAATTGCTCTCCAGCATGGGCACATACACCCAGGTGAAGAACGGTGCCAACAGGACCTGGCAGCCCACCATGGCAATCAGCAGGTGTTTTTTCAACCCCAGTTTATCCTGCAGCGATCCATAGACAAACATCAGTACCAGCGCCACAGCTGAACCAAAGGTATAGATGGTGCCGACCTGTGCCCCCGTAAATCCCTGCTTAGTCGTCAGCCATATCTGGAAGAAGGACCACCAGATTCCCCAGCCTGCAAAGAACAAGAGTATTTCCAACGAACCCGCCCGATAGAACGGATTGCGTAAAGCTTTCGAAAAAACGTTTTGCATGATTATTCTCCCCTTCAGCTTGAATCAATACTGATTACATTCGCCCTCCAGCCGCCACGCCTTGACCTGATTGGCAGCCTTAGCCAGCAGGCGGCAGTTGACATCTTTTTCCCAATAAATGCGTTCCGTGAACGTCAGTTCTCCGTCTGCCACGAACAGTTCTGCCGAGCTCTTGTCGATGAAGATCTGCAGTTTCAGCGGCTCTTTGCTGGTCAGTACCGCAGCCCGCTCGCCGTCTTTCGTGTTGCGATTCAGCACAAAGCGTCCGCCAGGCTCCAGACTCAGCTGCAGGCTCTTATCCCCATCGGACAGCAGCAGGAGTACCCCCTCGGCCTTTTCTGTAAAAGTCAGTTCCAGCTCTGCCTGACGCCCCAGCTTGTAATCACGCTCCGCTTCAAGGCAGCCATTCAGCAGGACTTCCTGCCGTAAGCCTGTAAGCTCGCGCACTGGTTTCTGCAGGAGGCGGCCATCTTTCACAGACAGTTCTCGCGGTAATGTGAGTGCTCCGGCCCAGCCATCTTCGATTTCTGGCATCGGGGAATCCCAGGCATTCATCCAGGCGATCATCACCCGCCGGCCATCCGGCGTCAACATCGTCTGTGTCGCATAGAAATCATGACCATTATCAATTTCCACAAAACCAGCATGCTGTAGTTTCTTATCCTCGACATTTCCCAGCAGATAACCGGTCTGATTCAGATTGCGGAAGCGGTCACCATCGGCCTCAAGTCCCTGCGGGGACATCAGCAGGATATCCTTGCCATCCAGATGGAAGAAGTCCGGGCATTCCCACATATAGCCTTCCTGCTCCTTGCCCACAGATTTGCAAAGTTCCGTATCCAACTGCCAGTGCAGAAGATCTGGCGAGCTATATACCAGTGCCCGGCCCAGGCCATCCACATCCTGACTGCCCAGCACCATGTAGAACGTATCACCTTCCTGCCAGACCTTCGGATCGCGGAAATGCTTCGTATTGCCTGCCGGCGTCCTGAGCACCGGATTGGCACCATACTTCGTGAAGTGGATGCCATCTTCACTCCAGGCTACCCGCTGGTCCTGATAGAAATCCTCCGGATCTACCGCATTGGGCGTATGATGCCCCGTGTAGATCAGCCAAAGCTTATCATCATAGACCACCGCACTGCCAGAGAAACAGCCGTTCTCATTTTCATCCGGTGCCAATGCTACTGGCAGTGTTTCCCAGTGAACCAGGTCACGGCTGCGGGCATGCCCCCAGTGCATCGGGCCCCATTCAGCGGCATAGGGATAATACTGATAAAATATATGATACCATCCTTTGAAGAAGGAAAAACCATTCGGATCATTCATCCAGCCACCTGGTGTCATTACATGATATCCCAGGCGATATCGCTGATTTGTGATTGTTATCGGCTCTTTCATGAACATGCGCTCCCTTGTTTCATCTAATCTATCGTGTTTCCTCTTTTTGAACCGGTTCAATGAACCGGTTCAAAAAGTATTTTAGACTTATTTGTATCGATTGTCAATGGTTTTGTAATTTATTTTTTTATATCTGTATTCTGACTATTGTGATTATAGCTGTAAGCATACCGCCCAAGACCTGTGCGTTAACAGGTCTCTCCCGGTAGCAAGATTGGTGGCAATACCCATGGTGAATCATCCGGCCTGCCATTGATCATGTTCACGATTTTCTGCGCCGCCACCCCGGCCAGATCTTCGATGGGCTGACGTACTGCAGTCAACCTGCAGATACCATTCTGGGTGATGAACGTGCCATCATAGGCCACCATCTTCAACTGCTCTGGTACTTTGATCCCGCGCCGCACAGCCACCTGCAGGCAACTGGATACCGATATATCCGAACCCAATATGCCATCCACATCCGGATAATCCACAAAAATCTGCTCTGCCAGCGCCAACGATTCCGCCAGCCCAAAGCCATTCCAAGGAAGCGCCACGACATCCGTCTTCACCCCATGCGCCTGCATGACCTCATTGAAGGCCTGATGGTATTCGCCAGCTGGAGTCTTGACCATCTGCGATCCAGAAATCTCCACGATATGCCGGCAGTCATGCTGCAAAAAAGCCTGCGCGGCCAAATGTCCGCCCTGCACATGATCCGTATGCACGATGGGAATATCCGGACTCAGGTAACGGTCAAACGCGATAATAGGCTGTTTCAGTCCTTGATAGAGCGATGTATCCAACGAATGCGCCCCCATGATGATGCCGTCCATATTCTGACGCTGCAGCATCTCGATAAACACATGCTCCGCATTCTCCTTTTGCCGGGTACAGCAAAGCATGGTCTTATAGCCCAGATGATACAAGGCTTCCTCCAATGCTCCCACCAATTCCGCAAAAAAAGGATGGGAAACCGTCGGTACAATGATTCCCACCGTCATGGTTCGCCTGAGCGATAGATTGCGGGCCATCTCACTGGGTACATACTGCAGTTTCTTCACAGCCGCCTGTACCTTTTGCCTGATTGCCGCCGAACCGTAATCATTATGATTGAGCACCATGGAGACCGTCCCCACAGACACGCCAGCTTCCTGCGCTACATCCCGAATCCTGGCCAAACTAAGCACCTCCTGCTAATATTTCATCCACAATACGCTACTCATTGTAAAACAAAATCGGGCCTATTGCCAACCCTTTATTGGCAATAGGTTTTTTCATCTACCTCCTGCTCCCCGCGGCAGACCAGCAAGGATGAGGTTATGTTGCCGATGACGCTCTGGGCTGTGCCGAACATATCCAGTATCGGTTCTATGCCGATCACCACAGAAATGGCCACAGTCGGGATGCCAAAAGCGGCATAGACGGAGGGCATCGCCAGAAGGCCGATCCCGGTCAGCGAGATGAGCAGATGCGCGAAGAAGAAACCGATGAAGAAATCAACATCTACCGTAAGCCCAAAACTGTGCACCAGCATCATGGATACGATGGACACATAGTAGGCCGTGCCGTCCATATTGAGCTGCATGCCGACAGGTATGGAAAAGCGCGTGAACTTTTCCTCCATCCCCAGTTTATCCTGACAAAAGGCCATCGTCGTGGGCATGCAGGCCGTGGAATCGCTCAGAGAAAACGGCAGGGGCACAAATCGGGCTGCCTTCTGCGCAAAGGGCAGTGGTGACAGCTGGCCAAACACCGCCAGCAAAAGGCTCGCCAGCAGGATGTCCACAGGAATGCCCAAAGCCGTCGCCAGGATCAGCTTGCCAAAGGGCAACAATACATCCAGGCCCGTATGCATCGTCAGCCTCGTCATGGATACCAGCACCAGCAAGGGAATGAAGGGCAGGATAAGCCCCATTGCTTCCATCAGGAAGCGAGTGAAGAAATTCATCCCCTCTCTGGCCCAGGCCGCCCAGCTGCCCGCCCGCGCCAGCAGGACGCCAAACAAGCAGGCCAGAAACAGCATCTGCAGGACATTATTGGTATGAAAGGGGGTAACCATATCACTGGGGATGATTCCTACAATCAAGTCACGCAAGGATGTGTCCTTATCCATCAAGGCATCACCAGCCAGCATCCCTGCTATGGAGGTCAGCCCACCCAGAGCATGGCCGACCAACAGGCCCAGCAGGACAAAAAAGGCCAGCTTGGGCAGGGATACGAGCACGATTTTCCCGCCGATACGCCCCAGCGAGGCCATATCCGAAATGTTGGCAATCCCGGACAAAATGGAGAAGAAAATCAAAGGCGCCGCAATCAGGAGCAACGCATGCAGCATCATCGCCTGCAAAGAAGATAAGAGGTTATCCTCAATCCAGGCCAGATCAGCGGGACTGGTCACCACCTCTTTGAGCAGCAATCCCAGCAAAATACCGCCGACCATGCCAAAAAGCGTCCGCCGCGTTTGCGTATTGCCCTCTTTATGGACCTTGACGACCACGATATTCTGCCCATTCTTGCGATAGATTTTCAGCTTTTCCCGATAAGCATCCAGAATGGCCAGATTGGCATATTCGTCTTCATCCCCATTCATCTCCGTAAAATGCGCCCGCCCATGATAAGGCGCGCCGGGAGCGCTCAGCACGACCCGGAGATCGCCAAAGCTTTTTTTGACGGTCAGCCGCACAGAAAAATCTTCCGTATCGGCCAGCCGTTCCATTTGCAGGAAATTTTCCTCCACCAGCAATTGAGCAACGTAAATTTCTTTCTCGCTGATATTTTCAGCGTTCAATCTCTGCTCCAGCCAAGCAGGAACTGCGTCCAAATTTTGTCTGGTCAGGTCATAGTTCACATCTGTCATCGCCAGTCATCACTTCCCTCTCTAGATCTCACTATGCTATGTTTATAACCAAACTCAACAAATAATGTTAAAGTTTTTTATAAACTTTGTTGCTCATTAACTGCTCTCGACAAGCCGAGTAAGGGCA
>NZ_FNJQ01000058.1 GCF_900104055.1 Pseudoselenomonas ruminantium | reverse complement strand
CTTCACCATTCAAGTAGGAAAGAACCGCTTTTGTCTTCACTTCTGCTGTATAAGTACGATTCTTCTCATATGGCAGGAATGCAGCTTCCCCTTCAGCCTCGTACTGCTTAATCCATCGCTGAATGGAGGCAAGACTTACCTCTAGCTCACGAGCTGCGGCTCGTTGTCCAATTTTTCCAGCTAAGTATTTGCGGATAGTTTTTAATTTATCTTTCGCTGACACTTTTGACTTGTGTAACATAAAAAATACTCCCCCCAATGATGACAGTTTAATTTTTTTACTGTCTCTCATAAGGGGAGCATATCAAATTGACTGGTCAACGGGGGTTTTTTGGCTGTGTGGTTTAAGTTTTTGACGGATTGACTCGATATATTGTTGAAAAGTTTGATCATTTGGCAGGATTTTGCCGGGACTGGGGCGAAATAGTGCATTGTTACAGGTACGTAGGATGTCCACTGTGAAGGAGGTGCGGGCATGGAGACGCGGGCTTTTTTAGCATTGTGGGGAAGCTTTGTCTTTTGTGTGTCTGAATCTGTCCTTGCGGGGGGGACAAACGTGCCTTAGGAAAAGCTGGTTATCAACAGGAGAATAATGGAAGTACGAAGCCTTCTCCAAGGGAGCAGGCGGGACAGTAGTGCCCGTGTGTGCCTTTGGGGAAGGCTTTGTCGTATGCATGGAAGGGAGTGCACGGATATGCGAAAAGGCTATGAAAGCAAACATTTAGGACAAGGGAGTTCATGTGCGAAGGGGCGTCAGCTTAGGAAAGCGCAATGGCGCAAATTGGCTTTGGGGGTGGCCCTGATGACCGGCTGCTGGCAGCTAGGCTGGATGCCCATGGCTGAGGCCGCGGATGAGGTAAAGAAAGAGATAACTCAAGAGGTCCTTAACACGGAAGACACTATTAAGGATTATACACAGGAAGCAACGAATCTCACTACAACTGATGGTGGCGTTTTTGCAGCTGCGACAGGTGCTGGTGGTGTTAATGGTCCTGGCGGAGGAAAAACCATAACGCTTACAAATAACACGGTTCATTTAACGGGAGCAACTATTAATGACACCCGTGCATGGCATGAGCCGAATGTTATTGCAGTGCGAGTCACCTTGGGAAATAACCAGTCTGGTTCTCAGAATGAAAGTTATGTTTTAAGCGGCAATGCGATTACGCTGGATGGCACTATAAAAACGACTGGAAACGAGGGGGGCCGTTTGGAAGGTGCCTGGATAATTTGCAATTCGGATTACAAGGCAACAACGATTACTGCAACCGGGAATAGCGTGACCATCAATGCGGATACGGATTCGTCATCAATAGGAAGTGGTCAGATTGCTGGTGCGGAAATTGGTACCGCTAACACCTCGCTGGCAGAAGGTAACAAGGTTAAAATCACAAGTGGTAATTTTACCAACGGCAAGCTGATAATCGCAGGTGCTCTGCCCAGTGACCGCGCAGGAAATAGTACCAGCTTGCGTGCCATAGGCAATAAGGTGGAGATTAGCGGAGGACAGTTTGTTGCCGGTATCAAGATTGTTGGTGCCATCGAGCGTGGAACTAATTATTTCAATGAAGCTAGCCAAAACGTGGTGACCATCAGCGGCGGTACTTTTGATGCGGATACCACGATCATAGGTGGCAAGGGCACTACCGCCAACGGCAATATCGTCAATATCAATGCAGCAATAAAGGTCAAAAGTATCACAGGTGGCACGGGCACCACCACAAACAACAACACCGTCAATGTCAACAAGGCAATAACGGTCGAAAGCATCACAGGCGGCGATGGCACGGATAGCAGCGGCAACACCCTTAACCTCGGTGCTACGGGCATTAATGTGACAGGCAGTGTTTCCAAGGCCCAGACCATTGCCGTCACTGGTGATATAGCCTTTACGGATGGTGATACGGTGCTGAGTGCTGGTTCTGTCAGCAATATGGGAACCCTCGACATCACGAACGCCAATATTACCGGTTCTGGTACGCTGACTTTGCTGGCTTCGGGTACGGCTAATAATTTTAATGCTGTGCATTTGCAATATGGTTCAGGGGGAACCGCTGATCTTACTGAGTCCGACAGTAGCAAAGTGGTCGGTGGAGCAAGCGAGACAAAGACCATAAACGGTGTGGCCTTGAATTATGATAACGCGCATATTGTCAAATTGGATGCCGCGAACAATTATAAGAATGTTCTTTATACCATTTCCGATACAATGAGTGCGGATGTCAGCGGCTGGACAGGTGTAGAAACTGCCCTGCCAGATGACTGGGAAAAGCCGGCAGGTGGCATTACGATAGAGGGAACGGGCTTTACGAAACCGGATACCACCACGAATATCCTGTCCAGTAATGTGGATGGCTTTTTTGACGATGCTGCTATCGATGATGACATTAAATACAAGCAAGATACAGATCCTTACGTTGATGCAGACAGGAACATCACGCTATCCGGCACTCAGTCCCAGGGTGTACAAGTCACTAACAGTGGCAAGAATCTTACCTACAGTATAGATCGGAAAATCGATACGATCCAACTGGGCGAAATCGACTATGAGCAAGACTCGGTCTGGTTGGATAGAAGCAGCAGCGATTACAATTACGCCGATGTGACAGCCCTCGATACCTCAAACTTCAACATGAGCATGACGGACGAACAGGCAGCTGCCGCCCGAAACGGCGACAGCATGACATTGCTGAAAGCCAATGACACGCTGGTGGATATCGACGAACAGGTGGCTGGTTCTGTGATCAACTATACGGACACGCCTGCTGACGGTGTGACTGAAACCGGCACTATCACTGGCAGTGTGAAGGCCAGCGGTGGCAATGTCACCTATACTGTAACGGACAAACGGGCTTCCAACTTGACCTTTGGGGCCGTGAACTGGACTGGCAGCGATGCGCTCGTCACCCGTCCCGATGGCGTAAGCTATGCTGACGCAACGGTTGATGCCACAAATATCTCCTTTAGCGGCGTAAAGAATCTGACCGTCGGTGATGCTATGACATTGATTGGTGCTTATGATGGCGATACCCTCAATGCACAGGGCGAAAAATTTACGGCAGGCATGTCCGTAGTCGGTACGGGCAAGATGTCCCTTGACGATGATGGCAATGTCATCTACACAGTGTCCAGTGTCTCCGGCAGTGAGCAGTCGCACAATACCCTGATGGGCGCTGCGGCAAGCATTGCGGCGCTGTCGATGGGCAACGAGTTCATCGATTCGGCTATGGAAGGACTGGCCTTGCCGGAGAATATCGGCAAGGATGGCATATCCTGCTATGCTAAGATTGGCGGCGGCAAGCTGCGTCAGCAAACGGGCAGCCATGTCAACGTCAATACGTGGAATGCGATCCTGGCTTTGGGACACAAGAACGAGCAGAAGAAATCCACCACGGAATACGGTGCATTCTTCGAATATGGCCGGGGCAACTATACCACCCATAATGACAATGTCCAGAATGGTGATGGCAAGGCCCATTACACCGGCGGCGGTCTGCTGGGCAAATGGGCGTCCAAAGACGGCCTTTATGTAGAAGGCAGTTTCCGTGCCGGCAACGTCCGTGAAGATGCCCAGAACCTGCTGCGGGATGATACCAGAGCCTACAGCTATAATACCAGTGCAACCTACTACGGTTTCCATCTGGGCGTAGGCAAGCAGCTGGCCGTGGCCAAAGACAGTGTGGTTGACGTTTACGGGAAGTATTTCTACAATCACAAGAATGGTGTGGACTTCACGGTAAATGGCGATCAATACAAGATTGATGCCCTGACCAGTCAGGTTGCCCGCCTCGGCGTACGTTATACGCTGAAACGGGATAAATGGAACTTCTACGGCGATCTGGCCTATGAACACGAACTGGACGGCAAGGCCAAGGGCCGCGTCAATGGAGCAACCATCCGCGGTACCGACACCAGTGGCGGCAGTGCTCGTCTGGAACTGGGCGCAACGCTCCTGCCCACGGAAAAATCTCCCTGGAGCCTTGACCTCAATGCAACAGGTTTCGCCGGCAAGAAACGCGGCATAAGCGGTGGCGTATCGCTGAAGTATCTGTTCTAAGGTAAATATTGGGTTAACATCTATATATATAAGAAGCCCGGGGCTGGTAATGAAAAACATCACCAGCCCCGGGTTTTTATTTATGTTTTTGAATGCAGTCAAGGAATTCCTGGCCGTATTTATTGAGTTTCATTTCGCCGATGCCTTTGACGTCGAGCATCTGGTCGAGGGTTTCAGGCAGCACCTTGCACATATCGCGCAGGGTGGCATCGGAGAAGACCATATAGGGCGGAATGTGTTCGCGGATGGCGATTTCTTTGCGCAGATGGCGCAGGTGGTCGAAGAGTTCGGGAGCGGCTGGCTCTTTTTCCATCTCGGGTTTGGGCACGGCCTGATATACTTTTTCCCGCCCTTTGAGTACGGGATAGGCGGCAGGTTTCAGGGTGACCACGGGATATTTGCTTTCGGTCAGGCCTAAGTAGTCCGTGGCGATAAAGCGCTGGATCAGCAGCTTGATATCGGCCAACGTCCGTTCCTTCATCAGGCCGAAGGTGGAGAGCTGGTCGAATTTTAATTCCTTGACGCGCTTGTCGCTGGAGCCTTTGAGCACCTGAGCGACCAAGGTCAGGCCGAAGCGCTCGTGCATACGGTAGACGCAGGAGAAGACCTTTTGGGCGTCGATGGTCACATCGGTCTTTTCCAGACCGGCCTTGCAGTTGCCGCAGTTATCGCAGATGACCTCGGAACTATTGTCACCGAAATAGCTGATGATGAAATGCCGCAGGCATTCGGGCGTATGGCAGTAGTCCACCATCTTCTGCAGGGTGCCGAGGTTATGGGCCTTGCGCTCCTCGTTTTCCGTGGACACGTCAATCAGGTATTTCTGCGTCATGACGTCCTGCGGGGAGTATAGCAGGATGCAGGTGCCCGGTTCGCCGTCGCGTCCTGCGCGCCCCGCTTCCTGATAGTAGGCTTCGATGTTCTTGGGCATATTGTAGTGGATGACATAGCGCACATTTGACTTGTCAATGCCCATGCCGAAAGCGTTGGTGGCCACGATGACCTGTACGTTATCGTAGAGGAAATCGTCCTGGGCCTGATTGCGCTGCTTGTCGGACAGGCCTGCATGATAGCGGCCTACGGCAAATTTCTTCTTCAGGAGATGTTCATAGAGGCTGTCCACTTCCTTGCGGGTGGAGGCGTAGATAATGCCGGCTTCATCTGCATGGCTTTTGAGGTAGCGTTCGATGAATTTTTTCTTGTCCTCGCCACGGCGCACCTCGAAATAGAGATTGGGGCGGTCAAAGCCGGTCACATGGACCTGAGGCTGGCGCAGGTGCAGAAGGTTTATGATATCTTCTTTGACTTCTGGGGTGGCCGTAGCCGTAAAGGCGCTGACCAGCGGGCGCTTGGGCAGTCCCGCGATAAAGGGGGCAATCTGCCGGTAGCTCGGGCGGAAGTCATGTCCCCATTGGGACAGGCAGTGCGCCTCGTCTACGGCCACCATGGAGATTTCCTGCCGCTCGATGATATAGCGGAAGTAATCCGTGTCCAACCGTTCCGGCGCCACATAGACCAGTTTGAATCTGCCTTCGGCAATGGCCAGGAAGCGGGCCGTTGACTGGTCAAGTGTCAGCTGGCTGTTGATATAGGTAGCGGGCACGCCCTGCTCGTTCAGGGCATCGACCTGATCTTTCATCAGGGAAATCAGTGGCGAAATCACGAGGGTTATTCCCGGAAATACCAGGGAGGGCAGCTGGAAGCAGATGCTCTTGCCCGCCCCTGTAGGCATGATGGCTACCGTGTCATGGCCGGAAAGCAGGCTTTCCACCACAGGTTTCTGGGCCGGGCGGAAGTCCGGGTAGCCGTAATATTTGCGCAGCAGATTCTGCGCTTGGGAAAAATATGGATTTTCCATCAAAAACACCTGATTCTAAGCAAAATTTAATCTGTTTCTCATACAATTACAACGTATTTATCTTATCATATTATCCAGCAATTTGCTCCATATAAATGGAATTTGTGATAAAATAAAAAGATGTAATAAGGATATCATAACGGGGGAGGAACTCTGTATGAAATTAGAGAAATGGCTGCAAGCCGGTGTACCGCTGGCCGCTTTGCTGCTGCTGAGTCCGGCTGCACAGGCACAGGATTTGAGCCTGCAGGAGGCCATCAATATGGCTTTGGCGCAGAATACCAGCCTGAAGGTCACCCAAAAGGGGGAGGACACGGCAAAGTATGCTTTGGATGAAGCGAAAGGGAATAATGGCCCGAGCGTAGGTGTGTCGGACAGCTTGGGCACCAGCAAGTCCAATGGCGGCAGGCGCACCGACAGCAACAGTATCGGCGTGACCGGAAAACTGCCGCTGTATAGCGGCGGCAAGAATCAGGCCAATATCAAGAAGGCCAGGATCGGTGTGGAATCGGCCAGCCTGACGACGCAGCGGGCACAGGAGGATCTGAAGCTCAGTGTCATCAAGGCTTATTACAATGCACTGGAAGCCAAGAAAACCGTGGGCGTACGGCAGGAAACCGTGGACAAATATCAGGAGCATTTCACCAATGTAAGCCAGCTCTATGGCGCCGGGGCCAAGGCTCGCATTGATGTCATCCGCTCGCAGGTGGAACTCAGCGATGCCAAGCAGAATCTGATCAAGGCCGAGAACAGCTATGAAGTGGATCTGGCCACCCTGCGCAACTATCTGAACATCGACCGCAGTGAGCCGTTGAATCTGACCTCGGATTTCAGCTATCTGGCTTTCGACAAGGATATGAGTTCCTGCCTGGATTATGCGTACAATAACCGCAAGGATCTCCTGATTGACAAGAACAAGCTGGAACAGCAGGAGCAGGCCATCAAGGCGGCGCGGGCGGGCTATCTGCCCAGCCTCAATCTGTCGCTGGGGCTCAATGCGAATCAGCAGTTTAAACCTGCCCATGACAATGGCCACAGCACTTCGGCCACGGTGGGCATGAGTTGGGATATCTTTGACAGCGGCGTTACCCGGGCGCAGGTCAAGGATGCCGAAAACAACCGGGACATCGCCAAGTTGAATTATCTCAAGGATAAGGAAGCCGTCGACCTGGATGTGCGGCAGGCTTATTACAATATGCGGGAGGCGGAGAAGCGCCTGAATTCCACGCAGGATGCGGTCCATCAGGCTGAGGAAGATGCATTTATTGCTCGGGAAAAATACAGGGCAGGCGAAGGCCTGATGCTGGATATCATCGATGCGCAGGAAGCCCTGTCCAAGGCCGGATTAAACTATATCAGCGCGCAGTATGACTATGCCCGCTACAAGGCTGCAGTGGAAAACGCTATGGGCGTGGAACTGACGGCGGAGGAAAAAGCGGCGGCTGCGGAACTGCAGACAGATGCAGACGCTGCCCTGCAGGAATCCAAGCTGGTCACGAAGGCCGACGACACGGCAGAAAGCACCCGCGATGTTGCCGATGAATTGGCAGGAAATGGGGGAAATAAATGAAGTTTGATTGGAAGGTAAAAACCGCCATTGCGCTAGTGCTGCTGATTGCAGCTGGCGTGGGCGGCTACAAATACTATCAGGGGCAGCAGGAGGCCAAGAAGATAGCGGCGGTGGAGACCACGCCGGTCACCCGCATGAATCTGAAATCCACGGTTTCGGCTACGGGAACAATCAAACCTGTGAACAGCGTTGAGGTAAGTTCCAAGGTCACGGCCCGTATCAAAGAGGTGCTGGTCAAGGAAAATGATACCGTGACAGCCGGACAGACGGTGGCCACGCTGGATGCTAAAGATTATGAGGAAAAGCGCAATCAGGCTGAGTACAAGGTCACCAATACCAAGGCCAAGTATGACCGCGTGAAGTATCTGTACAGCATTGGGGCCGATACACAGGAAGAATTGGAAGATGCCAAGATGAACTATGATACCGCGGTATCTTCTTTGGCAGAATCCCAGTCCAATATGAATGAAATGACCATCGTAGCGCCGATGTCCGGCGTGGTTGTGGGCGAACCGCAGACCGCCGGCACCATGGCTGTGCAGGGAACCAGCAGTCCTACGGTCATCATGCGCATTGCGGACCTGTCCAGCAAGCAGATTCTGGCAAAAGTGGATGAAACGGATATCGGCAATGTGAAGGTGGGACAGACGGCAACCTTCACGGTGGACAGCTTCAATGGCAAGAACTTTACGGCCCGGGTGTCCAAGATCTCCCAGACGGATACCAGCAATACCTGGAATGTCAATACGTCCTCGAGCAGTTCCTCGAGCAGTTCTTCCTCGGCCAGCGTTATCTACTATTATGTGACGCTGGATGTGGATGATCCGGATAATGTATTGCTGCCTTCGATGACTGCACGAGTGGAAATCAACACCGCAGAGAAGAATGATGCGCTGGTTGTGCCCTTGTCCACGCTGAAAACCGATGCCAAGGGTTCCTATGTCATCATCAAGAATGAAGATGGCACGCAGGAAAACCGCTATGTGTCCACGGGCATCTACAGTGATGAATACGTGGAAATATTAGAAGGACTTTCCGAAGGTGAGCAGGTGGTCAGCACCTATGTAGCCAAGAGCACGGCAACTGCCAGCAAGAACAGCAGCGGCCGCCGCGGTCCAGGTGGTCCGCCGCCAATGTAAAGGAGGCGGGAAATCGCGATGACAAATAACGAACAGCGGGTAGCCACCATCCAGCTCAAGGATATCAAAAAGCTTTACAAGATCGGCGGGGAAACGGTGGCGGCTTTGGATGGCATCACCACGAATATCTATCAGGGTGAGTTTGCCGCCCTGATGGGCCCGTCCGGTTCCGGTAAATCCACATTGATGAATATCTTAGGCTGCCTTGACCGTCCAACGGTCGGCTCTTATAAACTGGACGGTCAGGAAGTGGCTGGCCTTAGTGATGATAAACTGGCTGTAACCCGTAATAAGAAGATTGGTTTTGTGTTCCAGAACTTCAATCTGCTCTCGCGCATCTCGGCGCTGGAAAATGTGGCTCTGCCCCTGGTTTATTCCGGCGTAGGGCGCAAGGAGCGCTTGGAGCGGGCCATGCACTTTTTGGAGGCCGTAGGCCTTGCTGACCGGGCAGGACATCAGCCCAATGAGCTTTCGGGCGGCCAGCGGCAGCGTGTGGCCATCGCCCGGGCGCTGGTTAACGATCCGCATATCATCATGGCCGATGAACCCACAGGCAACCTCGATACGAAATCCACCAAGGAAATCATGGAGATTTTCCAGAAGATGCACGGCATGGGGCGCACGATCATCCTCGTCACCCATGAACCGGAGATTGCTGCCTGCGCCAGCCGTCAGCTCTTAGTGCGGGATGGCAAGATTACCCGGGACGAAGGAAAGGGCGTGGTGATGGATGTTATTTAGGGAAAGCTTCCAGATGGCATTGATGTCACTTTATGCCAACAAGATGCGCAGTTTGCTGACCATGCTGGGGATCATCATCGGCGTGGGCGCGGTAATCGCGCTCGTGTCCGTAGGTATGGGCGTGCGCAGCAATGTCACGAGTTCCATAGCAAGCCTTGGTTCCAATATGCTGATCATTTCGCCAGGCTCATCCAACCGCGGCGGCGTCCGCGGGGCAGCAGGTTCCATGCAGACACTGAAGTATGACGATGCCAAGGCCATCAAGGAGAAAATCAAGAATATCGATTACGTTTCGCCATCGGTATCTTCCTCCTATCAGGTGGTCTATGGCAATAACAACTGGAAAACCAGCGTGCAGGGTGTGACGTCGGAATTCATGTCCATCCGGGCGTTGACTATCGGTTATGGTTCCTTTATCACCAACGATGATATGAATAAGCGCAATCGTGTGGCGGTAATCGGTACTACGGTTGCGGCTAATCTGTTTGCCAAGGATAATCCCGTAGGCAAGAATATCCGGATCAATAACCAACCCTACAAGGTCATAGGCCTCCTGGAATCCAAGGGACAGTCTTCCGTAGGGCAGGACCAGGATGATGTGATCTATATTCCGCTGACCACAGCGCAGGAGCGTATGCTGGGCATTACCTATGTACAGTCCATCAATGTGCAGGTCAGCAGTCAGGAGAAGATGGAGCAGGTGCAGGCGGAAATCGAGAACCTCCTGCGTTCCCGGCATCATATCGTGGCGGGCAAAGAGGATGATTTCAATGTCCGCAACCTCACCAGCCTGATGGAGACGGTGAACCAGTCCACCACGATGTTGACCTTGCTGCTGGGCGCTATTGCCGGCATCTCGTTGATTGTCGGCGGCATTGGCATCATGAATATTATGATGGTGTCCGTCACCGAGCGCACAAGGGAAATCGGCATCCGCAAGGCTTTGGGGGCTACCTTCATGAATATCATGACGCAGTTCCTGATTGAGTCCATGGTGATTGGTATCATCGGCGGCATCATCGGCATCATCTTTGGCTGTGCTGCCTCGCAGATCATTGCCAAGGTGGGGAATTTCACCACGGTCATCACAGTCGCACCGATAGTGGTATCCTTCATTTTCGCCGTGGGCATAGGTCTGTTCTTCGGCATTTATCCGGCACGAAAAGCAGCCAAATTAGATCCTATTGAAGCACTTAGATATGAATGACAAGAAGCCTCCTGTAAAGGAGGTTTTTTGCTGTTGGGGCAAAATGATGTTGTGTGGCGCTGGTGCTTGCTTTTTGACCTCCGCCCTAAATGAATGGGGGGCGGCGCGGGTACTTACTTTTTGCCTTCCGTGCTAAATGACTCCCTCGGAAATGCCGTTATTTTAGGGGGAGTGCGCCGGTCACCACGGCGCGTCTTTCAGCGATATGTACAGATTTTTCGCTCAGGAGCCAGCCTGCGGCAGCGCACTACAGGCAAAAAGCAAGTACCCGCGCCGAGGTCAAGCGTAGTAGCTTGCAGAGAGCAAAAGGAAGTACGTGGCAACGGCGGTGGGGCATATGGGGCGAGCGGCAGAGCTGGTGATGCAGGGGAAGAGGGCGTGGCTTGCAGACGGGGGCATGTTTTGTGGAACGGAGCGACTGCCGCAGGCTGGCTGGCGAGAAGAAAAAGCAATACACATAGATGTCAATGCGCCGTGGTGACCGGCGCGTGCAGCAACGAGGTACTCTCTAATCCTGCCAGACATTCAGCGAAGTCCACAAAACATGCCCCCGTCTGCAGTAGAAACAAACTTTTTCTAAAAAAGTGTTGACATATCCCTCCGACTCGTGTAATATAATACAAGTCGCTGACAGACACGGACACAAAACAGTGTAGCGAAGCCTTGATTGGTGAGGCACTGGAGCGTTCGGAAAGGTTTCAAAAAGAATTTAAAAAAGTTCTTGACAAGCTGAACTGCTGGTGATAAGATAAATGAGTCGCTTGAAGCGACAGGCACTTCTGAAGAGTGCGACAATGATTGTTCTTTGAAAACTAAACAATGCAAATAATCATGCAACATGATTAAAGCCAGATGTTAAAGAAACTTCAAGTTTCTTATCAAACATCGATTGGTATGAACAACATAGCAATCGGCAATTTCTTTAATAGATAATTGAGAGCCTAATCGGCTTTTCATAAAATTACTTTTATGGAGAGTTTGATCCTGGCTCAGGACGAACGCTGGCGGCGTGCTTAACACATGCAAGTCGAACGAGACGAGTTTTCAACACTGAATGCTTGATGACGTAACTTTGAGCGTCGTGATGGCGAAGCCATCACCACACTTTTATAAAGTGATT
>NZ_FNJQ01000065.1 GCF_900104055.1 Pseudoselenomonas ruminantium | reverse complement strand
TATAGCATCTTGTGAATCCACGCCAGAAAGATAATCGTGGATAGCAGTTTCCTTAAACTCAACAGAATAGCGCTGATGATGTCGTTTGAAGAATACATCCGGGCCGCAAGCATCATAGTTACGAACCCATTGCCTGAAGGATCTGCTGTCAACGCCTGCATCCGCGGCTATGGAGGCATAACTGCCCTCTCCACGTTTATACTTTTCAATGAAGTGGATTTTCTCTTCGGGTGATAATCTCTTCTTGTACATAAAATGCTCCCTATCAAGCAGACAGTTTTATTATTTCTTCTGTCTACCTAATAGGGAGCATATCAATATAGGGTAGAGCTTTTATTTTTTTGCAAAGGAGAGAATGACATGAGCTTACATGGTATTACAAAGGGAACTCCGTTGGAGAAAATGGCCGAAATGATGGCCTTGGGTGAAGCCAAAGGCACGATGATGTATTATACGCTGGCGCGTCTTGCCAAAGAGCAGGGGCTTGATGATGTGGCGGCAGAGTTTATCGAAGCAGCCAATCAGGAAGCGGTACATGCGGGCTTCTATGCTACGGTAAACGGCATGATCCCCAAGGATTTCTGGCCTTTGGTGCGCGGTTTTATGTCGGCGGAATATGCCGGGGAAAAGAAAGTCAAGGCCATGGCGGATAAGTTCCGCGAAGCCGGTCTTGCCGAAGCTGCCGATGAAATGGAAATCTTTGCCAAGCAGGAAGGTCATCATGGTGTAAAACTGGCAAAGATTCTTGAAAAGCATTGCCCGGGACTTTTGGAAGCTTCCGGCAAGAAAATTTACGTCTGCGCGGTCTGCGGTTATGAATATATCGGTGATTTGGATGCTGAACCGGATGATTTTGCCTGCCCGCTTTGCGGCCAGCCGAAAAAAGTGTTCAAACTGAAGGACTAAGACGATGAATCGCCGGGAGTTTATCAAGACCGCAGGCATAGGCACAGCCTGCCTGCTGGCCGGGCAATTTTCGATGTTTGCAGAGGGGAGTGCAAGACGGATGGAAATAAAGGCAGTTAAACTTTATGAAAATGGATTTATGACGCAGCCGTTTGCCATGGGGTTAGAAGATGGCGAGGACAAATTTGATAAGAGCGTAAAATATCGCAGCACGTTGCAGAACTATCTGATTGATACAGGGGACGAGGTAATTCTGGTGGATACGGGGATGCCGCTGGAACAGCCGGATATGGCCGCTGATGTAAACGCGCCCATCTATCTAGGTTCAAGAATTGATGATTATGTGACCGCTTTGGAAAAACTTGGTTACCAAAAAGAGCAGGTCACGAAAATTCTGGTCACGCATAAGCATCCTGACCATACGGGGGAACTCAGGAGCTTCCCAAAGGCGAAGATTTACATTTCCCGTATTGAAGCGGATGCCATGGAATTAAAGGGCGATAATGTTGTCCGGGTTGATTTTACCGATGGTGCTTATGAAAACTTTGACAAATGCCAGAAGATTGCCGAGGGTATTTATTATGTCTTTGCCCCCGGACATACGACAGGCAACAGCATCATTATTGTGGAAAATGAAGGTTTGCATTACATTATCCACGGCGATGTGACCTATACGGATGAAGCCCTTTATCAAAACAAGCTGTCGATTGCCACTGAGGACAAGGCGGCAGCCAGAGACACGCTCAACAAGGTGCGTGCCTTTATCGCCAGCCATAAGACCGTTTATCTGTCCACGCATACGCCATTGGGCTATGAAAATCTGGCAGGCAGGCAGGGCAAAGACAAGTTTAACAAAGCGTAAATTTTGATTTTAGGAGAGATTTGAAGATGACAGATCAGGAAGTAATCCATGCTTTTCATATTATGTGGGACAATTTTCCCGAGCCGGTGACCATTACCCAGCGGAGCCGGGAGATTATCGCCGTGAATAAAAAAGCGGCAGAGCTGGGCTTAAAGGCCGGAATAAAATGTTCTTCCATTGGGCGGCCCGAAGACCATAAAGGCTGCCTGTGCAACAAGGCCATTGATGAAAATAAATCCGTGCATGTGGCTTATGAAGGCCCACAGGGCAAAGCCTACGGTTTCTGGACGCCGATTACGGAACGTCCGGAATGGATTCTGCACTTCAGTGTAGGCCGGGTGGCAGAGTATCAGGAACTAAAACGTTAAAAGAGTATGACCTGACAAGGCGTTTGGCTTTGTCAGGTTTTTCTTTAGGAGAGCAGGGAACAGCTTATTGGCGTCGAAGATTACTTTAAGTATTTGTGTATTGGTTGATGGGAGGATTTAACGATGAAGAAAGTAATTGCCATCAATGGCAGCCCGCGGCGCAACGGCAACACGGCAGAACTTTTGCAGCAGGCCTTGAAGGGAGCGCAGGAGGCTGGTGCGGAAACGGAACTCATAAATCTATACAGCCTGAACTTCAAAGGCTGTATCAGCTGTTTTTACTGCAAGCGCAAGGACAAGGAGCATGGCACCTGTGCGATGAAGGATGATTTGACGCCGGTTATCGAGCGCATCAAGGAAGCCGATGCCTTGATTATGGGCGTACCGGTCTACTTTATGAACCTTTCGTCCGGCATGAGCGCCTTTATCGAACGGCTGCTCTTTTCGAATTACATTTACAGCAACGAAATTCCGACGGTCTTTCCCAAGTCGCTGCCCAATGCCTTTATCTACACCATGAATATGACGGAGGAGCATGTCAAGCAGTTTGGCATGCGGGAGAAATTTGCCGTCCATGAAGGCTTTGCCAGCAAAATCCTGCGGGCGGAAACCAAGATGCTTTATGCGTATAATACGACACAGTTTAACGATTATGAAAAATATGAGTCCTCGATATTTGACCCGCAGGCCAAAGCTGCCTATCGTGAGGAGATGTTCCCCCAGCAATGTGCGGCGGCTTATGAATTGGGGAAAAGTTTGTTGGGTAGCTGATAAGAATAAAAACGTCAAATCCCGACTGTTGACAAGGCAGTCGGGATTTGATTTAGGCACTGACGTGGTTTACTTCGCTTCTGGGGCAAGTTTTAAGATAAAGGTTACGGGGAGTTCGGCTTCGGCATTGAGCCATTTTTGCAGGCGGGCCTGTTCGCTTTCGTCAAGGGGGGATTTGCAAGTGATGATGGCCAAAAAGCCGGTATAGACAATTTGGCCGTCCTTATTTTCTGTGGCGATGGCAGCGCCTTCAATGCCAGCGAAAGAGGGGAAAAGAATGGGGGCTTTTTCACGGATGCTGGTCAGCAGTTTTTGATCGGCCTCGAATCGTTGGTAGGTGGGGCTGTAACGCATGCTCAGTTCCTTGTACTTGCGTAAATCTTCCTGGGCTTTTGTAAGGCTGGCGCCACCGGTTGCATTCCACTGGGTCTTGATAAGGTTTTGCACATCTTCAGTACGAACAGTGCCGGATAAATCATTTTGGATGATTTGCAGGCTCCAATCTGTAAAATGGGAATAAGTATGCAGCTTTTTTTCTAGTTCGGTTTGTTCCTCGGCAGTAATGGTACGGCCGATAATGGTCAGAGCCAGTTCTTTTTCCGCAGGGGTCAGATGGAAGGCTACGACTTGTGGATTGCCCTGCTGGAAATTGCTTTCGATATATGATTTGACCTGAGCCTGTTCCAGATTGTTGCGGATACTCTGATAGGCCATGTACATACTGGGCAGGATGATGAGCACGCCCAACAGGGAGAGAAACCAGCGCTGGCGGCGGAAAACCTGCTCGGAGACATAGGTCTTGGCAGGAATATGGATGAATTTCAACACGATAAAGGTGGTCAGACAGATGAAGAAGCTGTTGATAAAGAAAAGATAGAGCGCGCCAAAGAAGAATTTTGGCGAATAGGTGGCAAGGCCATAACCTGCCGTGCACAATGGCGGCATCAGGGCGGTGGCGATAGCTACACCGGGAATTACATTGCTCTTTTCAATGCGGGTGCTGCCGATAATGCCGGCCAGACCGCCAAAGATGGCGATAAGAACGTCCCAAATGGTCGGTTCCGTACGGGCCAAAAGTTCCGTGGAGGCAGTGTCAATAGGGGAGAGAGTAAAATATAGCGATGAAGTCAAAACAGACAGGCTGACTTGAAACACGAGCTTCAGGAAAGATTCCCGGACATAGGCGCTGTCATAGGTAGCCATGCCATAGCCTATGGACATGATTACGCCCATCAAGGGAGAAATAAGCATCGCGCCGATGATGACGGCGGTGCTGTTCATATTCAGGCCAATTGAGGCAATGAAAATGGCAAGAATCAGGATGCACATATTCGTGCCTTTGAGGGTGCCGCCGCTATAGATGCGCTCTGCAATTTCTTCAAGAGGAGCGCGATCCTTTTCCAAATCAAATATATTGGCGACGACGTTTTTGATGGTGTTCATAGGCAATCCTCCTTAGGCAAAATTTTAAACGATTCGTCTCAGCATAATTTCGCGATGGCAGAGAAAATTCCTGCTATATAAATGTTCCCCTTGCAGTATTTGATGCAGCAAGAGAATTTTTTTGAGGTAAAAAGACGATATAAAAAAATATATATTGACATTTTATATATTTTTTTACTTAAACTTCCCACATGCATATTGCGTTAGCCAGTGGCCGCTTTGCACTAATAGTGGCCACTGGCTTAACGCACCAGTGGCCACTCAGCAACGCAAACCGCAGAAAGGATAGAAACCCGCTGAATACATATCTCCGAAATGGTATTTCTCGATAAAGTCGGCAAAGTGCTCGTAGAACCGCTTGCCACTATAGGTGTACCCAGCAGCGGTACTAAAGCCGGACCCGGCACCCACAAGAATTGCCCGGGCATTTTCTATGGCTGTTTTCAGCTTTGCAATAGAAGCAGACATACGCTCATCTCCTTGTTTTTCGTTGACCTTTTAGAAATGGTGTAATATAATATGTTACAACGATTATATACAACGATTGTTGTAATGTCAATAGATACAACGACTTTTAGGAGGATTTTTCATGCAGTTTTCGTTTCGTCTGCCGGTAGCGACACATATATTGCTTTGTATCGAGCGGTTCAAGGATGAGTACAAGGCTACTTCCACCTTTTTGGCCAGCAGTGTCAATGTCAATCCGGTTATCATCCGCAAAACATTGGGCCAGCTCAAAGCCGCCGGCCTGGTGGAGGTGGCAGCAGGTGTCGGTGGGGCCAAACTCACAAAAAGCCCGCAAGACATCAC
>NZ_FNJQ01000060.1 GCF_900104055.1 Pseudoselenomonas ruminantium | reverse complement strand
CAGGGAGGGACGTTTAGCGGAAACAGCAAAAGTACTCCCCCGTGAACCCCTGACTGCGTATAAACGGGATAACTTTGGCTCGAACTAACCAACAAACTGCAATTTATAAAAAAACGTCCGTTGACATTTTGTCAGCGGACGTTTTAGGATATCAAAGGATTTTTCACATTCCCTATATTTCTTATTCTGCGGGCAGGGCCTCATTTTCCTTGGCGCCACGCACCTCTGCCAGCAGCCAGCCCAGAGCTGCAGCCAGCAGAGCGGGGACGAACCAGCCCATGCCGATATCGTAGAAGGGCACATACTGGCTCAGCACGGCAGTCAGCGCCGGGAACTTGATGCCAGCGGCAGCCAGGCCGTCCAGCACAGCAAAGATCAAGGTCACGTTGATGGCCATGCGGTAAACGCTGTAGCGCCAGCCGATAACACCATCAAACAGGGAGAGAACCACAAACACGATAACCAGTGGATAGATGGCTACGAGGAAGGGCACGGACAGGGCGATGATCTGCGTCAAACCAACGTTGGATACCACGAAGCTGAACAGCGTGCTGACCTGCACGAGGCGGGCATAGGAAACGCGATTGTTGCTCAGCTTGTTGAAGTACCAGGCCATGCCGGAAATCATACCGCAGGAAGTGGTCAGGCAGGCCAAAGCGATGATGATGGCCACCAGCAGGTTACCAGCCGGACCAAAGAAGATGGATACGGCACCAGCCAGCAGCTGGCCGCCGTTTTCCACATGTCCCAGCACACCAGCGCTGGTTGCACCGATATAGGCAAGAGAACCATAGACCAGCGTCATCAGGGCTACCGTGATGACACCAGAGGCGATACAGATCTTGCTGACGGCCTTGTTATCCGTCGTGCCGCGCATGCGGATGGCATTGACCACGATGGTACCGATGGACAGCGATGCCAAAAGGTCCATGGTCTGATAGCCATCCTGGAAGCCCTGGGAGAACGGAGCCGCAATGTAATTGCCCGTGGCATCCAGCACCTCACCCAGCGGGGTGATGAAGGACTTGGCAAACAAGATCACAAGAAATACCAAGAGCGCCGGCGTCAGCATCTTACCCACGCGATCAATCATCTTGTTCGGCGTCATGGCCAGATAATAGGTGGCCGCGAAGAAGAACAGCGTGTAGACGAACTGTCCCATGGTCAGGTTCGCCTCACTCAGGAACGGACGGATACCGATTTCAAAGGATACCGCACCGGTACGGGGCACGGCAAACACGGGGCCGATGGTCAGATAGAGGATTACCAGCAGCGCCGTGGCCAACCACGGATAAGTCTTGCGGTTCATAAACTCCACATATTTACCGCCTTGCATGGCAATGGCCGTAATCCCCAAGAGCGGCAGACCAACACCTGTAACCAAGAATCCCAGCATGGCAATAATGCTCTGGGAGCCTGCCGCCTGCCCCAGGGCAGGCGGAAAAATCAGATTGCCGGCACCAAAGAAGATGGAAAACATCATCAGGCCGACAGTCAGCACTTCGCCTTTGCTCATACTTTTCATAACAAACTCACTCTCTTTTCTTATTATTCATGCTGAATGTGCGTACATGGTGTACACACATAGGCATAAAGAAAGTCCATGTTCCACCTTGCACGAACATGAACCCGGGCCTTACCCGACTTTTGCGATAAACGTATTATAGCACAAAGACAAAAGACCTTGCAAGGGTATTTTTGTATTTTAGGCGTAAACTTGTAAACTTTTATTTCTCATACTTTTATGTTATACTGTGGACATAAATGTCCACGAAAATATATAGTTTAGAAAGGAGTCCTCATCGATGTCAGACGAACAGACCGAAAAAAAAGAACTGGACCCGCTGATCACCCAACCGCACGGGGTGGAGCAGCAGGCCAAGATGGAAATCGTCAATATGATCCACAGCGGCGAATCCCCCTTTGACATCATCTACCATATGGCCCTGCGCCTGGAAAAATCCTCCGGTGAGCCGGGCTATGCCAAATACGTCGAAGAACAGATCCGGGCAGTCTATGGCTTTGCCCTCCAGCATGTAAAACCCATGCAGGACGAGCTGCGGGATGTGGAAGAACGTCTCGAGCGCATCAAGAAATCCTACGAAAACCCGGAATTCACCGAGGAGGAGCATATCCGCATCGGCTTTGCCATCGAACGGCACAAGAAGAACATCGAACGCCTCAAGATCATGATCCAGCGTGCTCAAGCCGACCACGCCGATATGAACCTGGTCAAGAACTGAAACCAAAAATAAAACCGCTGCTCACAACAGAGCAGCGGCTTCTTTTTTCATCTTTCTTTCAATCTCGGCAATCCGTTCCGGTGCTACCTCACGCAGTTCCTCCATCAGGGTATACAGCTGATGGGAGAGCGTCAGCACCGCCTTGCTGTCGGGCGGATACATACATATCTTCTTATCTGCCACATAATCACTGGCCAAAAGCGCCCGGTAATCCTCCAAGGGCACAGGCTCCGAGAAGAAATACCCCTGGGCATATTCGCAGCCAATCGTCCGCAGGAAATCCACCTGCTTCTGGGTTTCCACCCCTTCGGCAATCACGGGTACAGCCAGACGTTTGGCCATGCGCACCACGGAATTCAGGATGCTGTCTGCCCGGCCATTCTCCACCCCCTGCGAGTCCGCCAGGAATTTCAGGTCAATCTTCAGGATGTCCACCGGCAGGTCCTTGAGCATGTTCAGCGAGGAATAGCCGCTGCCAAAGTCGTCCATGAGGATCACAAAGCCCTTTTCCTGCAACGCGCGCGTGATTTCGATGATCTGCTGCGGATTTTCCACATAGGCGCTCTCCGTAAGCTCCAGCTCCAGCAGCCGCGGATTGAGATTGTACTTCTGCGTCAGCCCTTCAAAGACCTGCACCAGATTGGGGCTGTAGAAATCCACGCGGGATACGTTGATGGATACGGGCAGCACCGGACGCCCCGCATCGATGTCCTCCCGCAGCAGCTGACAGGTCTTTTCCCAGACGTATTTATCCAACTGATAGATAAAGCCGTTCTGCTCAAAGATGGGCACGAACTTGGCCGGGGAGATAAAGCCCAGCTGGGGATGAATCCAGCGCACCAGCGCTTCTGCTCCCAGGACTTTTTCCGTATTCAGGTCGTACTTGGGCTGTAGGTAGACGATAAACTCCTCCCGCTCCAGACTGCCGTTCATATTGTTGACGATAACCTGCTCATTGACCATCGTTTCCCGCATGTCATCTTCATACTCGCCGCAGACGATCAGTCCATTGCGGGAGGCCTTGAAGAGCCCCATGGCCGCGCGGTCCAGCATCGTGGTCACCGAAAGGTCCCGTTCGCGCACCGTATAGACGCCGAAATAGAAATCGATGCGATAGTCGAGCGCAAAGGATACAGCCAGCAGCTGCAGGGAATGGATGAGATGCTCCCGCAGATTGCCCTCTGTCGGATAGCATAACAGGAAGTTATCCGCATAAAGCCGGCCATAAACGCAGGGTTCCAGCTGGATGCTGGTCAGGAACTCAGCCACATATTTCAGGAGCTTATCCCCGGTCTCTTCCCCGAACAGGTCATTGATGACCTTGAACCGCGCGATATTGAACCGCATGATCTCAAACTCTTTTTCGGGATACTGCGCGATGATTTCCGCGGCCTGCTGGCAAAAAGGCTTTTTATTGTACAGATTGGTCAGGCGGTCATAACGCTGCTTATGAAAGAGGCTGGCAAAGCCGCGCTGGACATTGATGCCGCAGAGCTTATATTCCGCGGCCTCCTGCCGGAACATGAGCATGAGGCGATGCATGTTGTGCTTGCGCCCCGTCCCGCCAAAATCGATATTCGCGCGGACTGTGATTCCCTGCTCCGTTTCTACCTCACTACAGGTCAGCCTATGGATATGCAGCTGCCCATCCTGGTCCGCATTTTTTCGCAGATATGCCATAACCGGCTCTTTGCCATGCACGTAATATTGGGAATCCAAACCAAAAGCGATGACATCATCCGTCAGCAGCTTGCAGATGTCGTTAGTATTGCCGAATTCATAATATCCGCGTATTATAACATTGGCCAAAGCTATAACGCTGCTCTGCTCCATTTGCCCTCATCCCTTCTGGATTCAAACTTTCAAAACAATGACTTCCGTATTGATTATAACATACTAAGCACCATTTTGCCCTGAAATTCTCGCTACTATTCCAATTTTTTGGCTGACATGATACAAAAAAGGCCTTATGTCGTCCAATGACTGACATAAGGCCTATCAATTGCAAGTGGTGCCTTCGAGCGGAATCGAACCACTGACACGGGGATTTTCAGTCCCCTGCTCTACCAACTGAGCTACAAAGGCAAATGGCGACCCGAAGGGGACTTGAACCCCTGACCTCCGCCGTGACAGGGCGGCATTCTAACCAACTAAACTACCGGGCCATGTGACTTTGTCACTTACAGGACATAATTATACGGATAAAAGCGCCTCTTGTCAATACCTTTCCAGCTGTTTTTACAAAAAAATAACCCTTCGCTGGCGAAAGGCTATTTTTATGATTCAGTTCAATGCTTCCACGAATTTCTTCAGATCTTCGGCAGCTTTCGTTACCCGGGACAGGTTCGCCGTGATCTCTTCGGTCGAAGCAGCCTGCTCCTCACTGATGGAGCCGGTGGTTTCAATGGTCTTGGAAATCCCCTCAACGGCCTTGTTCATTTCGTTCAACGTGGACTGGATGCGTTCCGTGGCCTCACGGGACTGTTCAGCCAGCTTTCGGACTTCCTCTGCCACGACAGCAAAGCCACGCCCCTGCTCACCGGCACGAGCAGCTTCGATAGCAGCATTGAGACCTAAGAGATTGGTCTGACCAGCAATATTGGTGATGAAATCAATGACCTTGATGGTATCGGCATTCTTTTCCTGCAGGAGCTTCGCCTGTTCAACAGACTCCTGACCAGCTTTGGCCAGCGCGCTGGCGCTTTTGGCTACCTGCTCGACAGCCTCATAAACCGTCTGCGTGGAGCTCGCGATTTCCTCAATTGCGGAAGACAGCCGCGCGTTGATCTCTTCCCTGTTCTTTACATCCTCTGCCATTTATAATCCTCCCCCATCTTAAAAATTGCCTTCAAAACATTCTCACAACCAACGATAAAAGGAAAGTCCGCATCTATGTCACCTACAATATCTTGCTCTTTTCTAATTCCACACCAAAGGGCAAAAACCTTCTTTTCCGCAAAAAAATTTTCTCCCCACCGTCAAAAGGAAAACGCCCTGCCAAAACAGAATAAATAATACAAAACATTTCGGTGCCACTGTTCACATAGCTATGACAAGGAAGGAATACGTTATGGAAAACGGTCTCTCACTCTATCCGGGGCTGGGGCTCCCTTTTGAACAAAGTGCCGCGGTCATCGCACAGGCGGCAGCCAGCGGCCTGCGCCGCCTCTTTCTCTCCCTGCCGGATTATGACTGCGAGCTGGGCGATATAAAGGCAGAACTGTCGCTCATCCTCAAGACTGCTCGCGAACATGATTTGGACGTGATCGCCAATCTCACCCAAAGATCTCTGACGCGCCTGAATCTCGACGAGCTGAGCCCCACCCACTTCCGCATGTGGGGAATAAAAGCCCTGCGCTTTGCCGAGGACTTCTCCCCGGCTGACATTGCGAGTTTCTCCCGGAATCGTCAGGGCATCCGCGCGGTCCTCAACGCCTCCACCGTCACCGCCAAACTCATCGCTGCATTGGTGGAGCTCAAGGCCAACTTTGCCCAGATCGATGCCCTGCACAGCTTCTATCCTCGTCCTGGGACAGGCCTCAGCGAGGATTTCCTGGTGGGCAAGACAATGCTGCTGCATAAAGCCGGTATCCGCGTAGGTGCCTTTGCCGCTGGTCAGGACAAAAGCTATGGCTTTTTCCAGGCCGGTCATCCCACATTGGAAAATCACCGCGAGGAAAGCCTCTCCCTTGCCTGCCGCCACCTCATTGCCCTGGGCATCGATGGCATCTTCTTAGGCGATATGCCGCCAACCGAAGCAGAGATGCAGCTGGCAGGACAGCTTTCCGATAGATCCGTCACCCTCCAGGCAAAATGGCTCACCCGTGATCCCAGGGAGCGGGCACACCTGCAGCATGTCTTCACGGCCCGGCAGGATGCCGCCCAGATGGCCATACGAGCCCAGGAAGGCAGCCTGCTCCTGCAGGAGCATATCGCACCTGCCAATACGCAATACCGGCCAATTGGCGCAATCACCATCGACAACGAAAAGAATCTCCCCTGTATGGGGGAAGTCCAGATCTGCCGCCTGCCTCAGGAGGCTTCTCCGGGCGTGAATGTAGCCGCCCAGATTGATGAGGCCGAGCTGAATCTGATTGAATACATCAGCCCGGGGCGAAAATTTTCCTTCCAATTTCATGAGTAACTTGTGCTATACTATATAGATGATAGTATATTTTCAGGAAGGAAAAACTTTTATGTCCGCTAAAGAAATTGGTGACCTCTGTGATATGTGTGAAATCCACCATATTCACCCCGATAAATTGCAAAACTGCTCCCTGCATAAGCTGGATGATGATACAAGCCTGGAACTGGCCGACTTATTCAAAGTGCTGGGCGATAAAACCCGTATAAAGTTATTATCCCTGCTGGCCTCAGAAGACGAATTATGCGTCTGCGACATCGCTGAGTCCCTGCAGATGGGGCAGTCCGCAATCTCCCATCAGCTCCGGGTGCTCCGCGCAGCCCGGCTGGTAAAATTCCGCAAGGCTGGCAAAGAAGCCTTCTATTCTCTGGATGATGACCATGTACTGATCCTCATGCATATGGGATTGGACCATGTACGCGAACGCTAAAGCAGAAAGGACGATATGCCGATGAGTAAACGGATTCTCCGACGTGGTGCCATGCTATCCCTGGCCTTCATGCTGACGGGACAGCTGGCCCTGGCATCCCCCACACTTCAGGAAGGTTCCCACGGCCATGATGTACTGCTCCTGCAGAAAAAGCTGCAGTCCGTAGGTTATAGCATCAGCACCGTGGACGGTGTCTTTGGCGCAGAAACTGAACGGGCTGTCGCAGAATTCCAGCGGGACAACAAGATCCGGATCACCGGCGTCGTCAACAACGCCACCTGGCGTGCTTTGCAAAAAGCGAAAAAAGTAAAATGGGGCATCGATATCGAAAAGCCTAAACCCCAGCCAAAGAAAATATCGCCTCAGGGGCCGCTGGCGCCCAACAATGCTCCGATCCTGGCCCGCAACAAGGTGGGAGCCATCATCAGCACAGCCCGCTCCTATATCGGCGTTCCTTATGCCTTTGGCGGCACAACGCCCAAGGCCTTCGACTGTTCCGGCTACCTCCAGTATGTCTTTGCCCAGAACGGCATCAACATACCCCGCACCGCCGATGAACAGTACAAGCTCGGCCTGCGCACGAGCAGCAGCAAGCAACTCGTTCCCGGTGACCTCGTATTCTTCACCACCTACGAACCCGGCGCCTCCCATTGTGGCATATACCTGGGCGAAGATCAATTCATCCACGCCAGCTCCAGCCGTGGCGTTCGCGTCGATGCCCTGACAGACGACTATTGGGCACCGAGATTTTTGGGCGGCAAACATATCGTGAAATAAACTTCATCCGGCAGCCTGCAGCTGCAATTCCCCTTATGGGGAATTTTTTTTGCCTGCAAACACGCCTTCAAACACAAAAAAAGCCATTGCCTAAGCAATGACTTCAATCTCATAGTGGCGGAGTGGAGAGGATTCGAACCTCCGCACCGGTTACCCAGCCTAACGATTTAGCAAACCGTCCTCTTCAGCCTCTTGAGTACCACTCCGTGTATGGCAGGGGCAGTAAGAATCGAACTCACAACCTACGGTTTTGGAGACCGTTGCTCTACCAATTGAGCTATACCCCTACATATATAAAAAAATGGGGCGACTTATGGGGATCGAACCCATGCATGCTGGAGCCACAATCCAGTGTGTTAACCGCTTCACCAAAGCCGCCATGAAACTGGCAACGCCCTATCCTCCCAGTCCGTCTCCAGACAAGTACTTTCGGCGTATGAGTGCTTAACTACTGTGTTCGGTATGGGAACAGGTGGATCCACTCAGCTATCGTCACCAGATATTCTGTTGAGTATGTACTACTCAAAACTATACAGAAGAAATTTTGTATTGAACATTTTAGTCTTGAAAGATAAGCCCTCGATTTATTAGTATTGGTCCGCTGCATGCCTTACGGCACTTCCACTCCCAACCTATCTACCTTGTCTTCTTCAAGGAATCTTACTGGATTACTCCATGAGATACTTCATCTCGGGACAGGCTTCACGCTTAGA
>NZ_FNJQ01000062.1 GCF_900104055.1 Pseudoselenomonas ruminantium | reverse complement strand
AAGCCGCAAGTACATCGATGTGCTTGTTACGGGGAGAAGTGAGTTTGTGCCGATAGCTAAATCCGTGTCTTGGGGCGAACGGGGGAGTGCTTTTTCTGGTGGAGCGACAGTCTGAGCATAGCGAAGACCGGCCCGTTGCAGAAAGTCACTGGGGAGCACGCTGAAAGACGCGCCGTTGGCCTGCCCGGCGCATTCAGACTAAGGAATGTTGACCTTGCCGAGCGGGTCGTTTAGCGCAACCAGAAAAAGTACTCCCCCGTGAACCCCTGACTGCGCATGAGCGGGATACCTTTGCCACGAACTCCCCAATAAACTGCAATTTCTAAAAAAGCAGCCCGACCAACATGTCGAGCTGCTTTTGCCAACTTAAATATCCATTGAATGAATGTTCTCCTCTTTCATGAAGGCGGAGATTTTTTGTACGCCGCGCATGACTTCGGCGTAGTTCTCCGGCGTCAGGGACTGCGGTCCATCGGAGAGGGCCTTGGCCGGGTTCGGATGAACCTCCATCATCAGGCCGTCCGCACCAGCGGCAATAGCCGCAAAGGCCATGGGCTTCACCATTCTCCATTTGCCCGTTCCATGGCTGGGATCTACGATGATCGGCAGGTGGGACAGATGCTTGACTGCTGCCACCGCACTGAGGTCCAGCGTATTGCGGGTATAGGTCTCATAGGTGCGGATGCCGCGCTCACAGAGTACCACATTGGGATTGCCCGCATTCATGATGTACTCAGCTGCATTTAACCACTCATCAATGGTAGCTGCCAGACCGCGCTTCAACAGCACCGGCTTGCCGCATTTACCGACTTCCTTGAGCAGTCCGAAGTTCTGCATATTGCGCGCACCAATCTGCAACATATCCGCATATTCCACCACGCGCTCGATGGCCTCCACCGTCGTTACCTCCGTAACCACGCGCAGCCCAGTGCGCTCACGGGCTTCGGCCAGATACTTGAGCCCCTCGATTTCCAGCCCCTGGAACGCGTAGGGCGAAGTACGCGGCTTATAAGCGCCGCCACGCAGGAATTGGGCACCGGCCTTTTTCACGATTTCTGCCGCTTCAAACAGCTGTTCCTTGGACTCCACCGCACAGGGACCAGCCATGACCACCGGCGTGCCGTCACCAATCTTGACACCGGCTACATCTATCACGCTGCTCTGGGGATGGAATTCCCGGCTGGCCAGCTTGTAGCTCTTGGAAATCTCCACGCTCTTTTCCACGCCATCCATCGCATCGATGGGCACCGTAGCCAGTCTTGCCTTATCGCCGATAACCCCGACGATCTTCTGCTGGCTGCCCTCCATCACCTTGGCCTGCAGGCCTGCGCCCTCAATGACCGCAATGACTTCCTGGATGTCTTCTGCCGTAGCATCCACATTCATGATAATAACCATAGTTCCATCCCCTTCTATATAAAAAGACTTATTTAACCTGTATAACCGGATACGTACCGAGGTTCCTGAGCCAGATACTCTTTTCCGCCACCGCCGCCAGCGACTCATCGAGCTGCGGCGAATCCACATATTCCAGATCGAAAAAGAAGATATAGGCCCCGAGCTCCGTCCGGGCCGGCCGTGACTCAATGCGCGTCATATTGATGCCCCGCTGGGCAAACTCCTTGAGCACGTCAAAGAGGGCACCGGCCTGCTGACCGTCAATCTGGCAGATGACAAGCAGCTTCTCCTTGGGCAGGAACGCCTGCGCTTCCCGCCCCACCTGAAAGAACCGCGTGCAGTTGGCCGCACTGTCCTGGATCTCCTTGGCGATGGGAATCAGCCCCAGCAGTTCCCCGGCCCTCGCCGTAGCAATGGCCGCACAGTGATCATCCTCGGAATCCGCGACGATTTCCGCTGCCCGGGCCGTACTCGATACCTTGATCAGTTCGGCCTGCGGATAATGCTCCTGCAAGAAGGCCCGGCACTGGGAAATCGGCTGGGCATGAGAATAAATCCGTTTTATCTCGCCCTTGCGCTTTGCTAAAAGCTGATTATGCACAGGCCAGATCAGTTCCCGCCAGACATGCAATCCATCACTGCGCGCCAGCGTATCGAGGGAAATATTGATGGCACCTTCCAGCGAGTTTTCCACCGGCACCAGCGCTGAATCCACCTCACCATTCTCCACTGCCTGCAGGCAGTCAAAGATATCGGCAAACAATACCAGCCTGTAATCTTCCTGACAGTATTTCTTCAGATAAACCGCCGCTGCCTCACTATGGGTTCCCGCGGGGCCTAACACCCCCATGGTCTTTGCCATGCACATCCCCCTCACAAGAAAAGCCTCGTCCTTGAATCTAATGGACGAGGCTTTTAATACCTGATTCCGCTTCAAATTGTTATTATCATAGCACAAATGATAATAATTAACAAGCATTTTTGTAAAATAAGTTGCATTTTGTCTTTTGAAAACGGACTTTCGTATGTTATTTTGCAGAAACTATGGTAATTGCACCGACAGGACAATCCCCAGCGACTTGCTGAGCATCCTCTATCGATTCTGCGGGCAGTTCCTGATAACCTTCCGCAACCCCATCATCTCCGAGGCGGAATCCCTCCGGACAACTGGCAGCACACATGCCACACCCTACGCAAAGCGCCTTATCCACATAGCCTTTCATAAAAAGCCTCCTAAATATATACACGATATAACACACAGGCTTATTGTATCGCATGGGATAAATGCTATCTGTAACATGCGTTACAAATATCAGATCCGGACTTCAAACCGCTGCTCCTCCTGAGGCTGCTTGCGCGCCGGCAACGGTTTGGCCTTTTCCTGCGGCGGCTCTGCCGTTACCTGTTCCCGATATTGGCGTGCCGCATGGGGAGGAGGCGCAGGATTCACAGGGATACGGCCTGCCTTCTGCAGCCGCTCTTTGGCTTCCCTGCGTGCCTGCCGCATTTCCTCCCGCAAGCTTTGCTCTTCATCATGGGCAATCTTGGCCAGCACCTCATCCGGCGTCAAACCGCGAAGTTCCGAAAAAGTCTCTACCTGCTCACGGCTGCGGACAGCCCTGGCTGCCTTTTTCCTCTCTTCCGGAGCAGCCACCGGCGCTGCCGCCCCATCAATATCGGCCATGCTCAGAGAACCGCGCCTGCCTTCCTTGCGTGTCAGCAGCCTGCGGATGCCAAACCAGACCACCAGCGCCATGAGCACCAGCACGCTGCCCCAAAACACCGCACTATGGGAAGCAAACTGCCCCCAGCTGCTGTCCTGCGCCGTCTGGCTGGACTGCTGTGCCTGCGCCTTCGCATCAGCCATAGCCTGCTGCCGGGGATTTTCCTGATTCAGCCCATTCTGAGCCGGAACCACCACCGTCTGGGGCTGCTGGTTTTCCTGCGAAGCCCCGCCACTGGCATCCACGGACTTCTGGGCCTTGGCCTCTTTTTCCGGGCTGGACTGCGTAGTCTTGGAGAGCGCCCCGTCTCCACGGGCCACTGACTGCCGTGCCTGATCCTCCAGCCGCTCATCATGCGTCTGCTGCTTGTCATGAGGCACATTCGTCTCCTGCGCTGTACCGCCCTGTTCCAGCTTCACGCCCGGTACAGACGGCGGTGTTGGCGGTGTGGGTGCCACTGGAGCCTTCACAGCCATAAAATCTCCTCCCCCATGCAGCGTGGACCACAGGCTGACATGCCGCCTTACGCCACGAATCCGCTAACGCGTATCAGAGCAGATGCGCTCTAAGCTCTTCGCCGCTCTGCGCCGACAGATAGCTCGGGGCAATATCGAGCACCGTCTTGCAGCCCGTCACGCCCTCTTTGGCCAGACGATATGCGGCTCGCGCATAGCACACCAGCACGCTCGTCGTGAATTCCGGATTGGAATCGAGGTCCAGCTTGAACTCGATCACATGCTTGTTCTCACCATCATGTCCCGTAACACCGCTGCGAATCACCGAACCGCCATGCGGCAAGCCCTTGTGGTCACGATCCAGTTCTTCCTGGCTGATGAAATGCACCGTCGTATCGTATTCATCGAAATAGTTGGGCATGGTCTTGATTTCCTGCTCAACCTTCGCTGCATCTGCGCCTTCTTCCAGCACCACATAGCACTCACGCGTATGCTTCTCGCGCGTCGTAAGTTCCGGATTCTCACCAGCACGCACGGCAGCCAAAGCCTTTTCGACCGGCACCGTATACTGGCGGGCATCTGCTACACCCTCGATGCGGCGGATGGCATCCGAATGCCCCTGCGAAACGCCGCGCCCCCAGAACGTATAATCCTTGCCATTGGGCAGGATCGCATTGCTGTAAACACGCGCCAGCGAGAACAGGCCCGGGTCCCAGCCCACGGAAATGATGCCCACATGGCCATTTTCCTTCGCAGCCTTATCCACATTGGCAAAATGCTCCGGAATCCGAGCATGCGTGTCGAAACTGTCCACCACATTGAAAAGCTTCGCATAATGAGGCGTCTGTACCGGCAGGTCCGTAGCACTACCGCCGCAGAGGATCATGACGTCGATCTTGTCTTCCCACTCTTCCACATCGCTGACATTCACCACGGGAACGCCTGGCGTCTTGATGCTCAAAAGCGCCGGATCACGGCGGGTAAACACTGCCACCAGTTCCAAATCATCATTGGCCTTGACCGCGCACTCCACGCCCCGGCCCAGATTGCCATAACCTAAAATACCGATACGGATACTCATAATCTGCCTTCTTTCCATTATATTCAGAAATGAAATAGCTACCTTCTTACTATACCATATTTCCGGTCAGTTTGACACTCCCCATGCGCAAACACAGCGGTTGCGGCGGTTTTGCTAAAACTTAACCTTTACACTCCCAGACCTGTTGTGTTATAATATTTGTTGTTCAGTTATGAACATACGGAGAGGTGTCCGAGTGGTCGAAGGTGCTTGACTCGAAATCAAGTGTGGTTAATAGCCACCGTGGGTTCGAATCCCACCCTCTCTGCCATTGAGATTCAAGGGCTCGCGCATTTTTGCGCGGGCTTTTTTGTTGTCATTTTTGGGTTTCAGCGGGTTTAGTGTATACAGTTTATGGCCGTCAAAGGGCACTTAGGGCTATGGGGCCTGCGTTTTGCAGGCTCGCTAGTCCTATTTTTTATGCGCCGGGTGTGGACATGGCAGGAAGCTGACGGTCAGATTTTAATAATTTTGACCGGTCAGGCCGTCATTTTCACCGCACCTGGCGCTTTTTGTTTGCGGAGGCGAGGCTGACGATATTGCCTGCGTCTCCGTCGAGCCAATGGCTGACGGCGGCTTTGGCTTCTTCGTCGATATGGTTATAAATATCCATGGTGATCTGGATGTTACTGTGCCCCAGCTGCTCCTGGATGTCCTTGAAGTTAAACTGCCCCAAGGCCTTCATGCGGCTGGCCATGTCATGGCGCAGCATGTGGAAGGTGGTCCTGGTGCCCAGTTTCATCAACATCGGGCAGAAAATCGCACCGTGCCCGGGCAAACACAAGGAGGTGGCCCGGGATGCGCCCTCAGGCCAACCGGGCCTGCGTGTCCGACACTGGCCGGCTATTGGCATCAGTTGCTGGCTGAGCGTCTGACCGATGCGGGCCTCTGCCTGCGGGTGCCCCTGCATATCGCCCCCCATGGCATTGACCTGACGGCGGATTTTGATCTGTCCGGCGGAGATGTCTTAGATATTTCGCTGGCCCTGGGGGATTTTGGCTATGGCCATATGACAAGGCTCCGGGCCCAGGATGCAGGGAGGCGTGACCATGTTATCCACCAAAGCCGAAAAACTGCTGCAAGCCTTGCAAAAACGGGGCGGCGGCAGCATTGACGAATACTTCCTGCGGGACGATACGGGCCTGAGCCACGGCAGTATCGTGGCCGGTCAAAAGCCTGCCCCTGTGACCAATCCGCCTGCACCTGATGACAGCCCCGTGACCGAACCTGCAGGCGATCCCCCCGCCAAAAAGGCAGATACGGAAGGCACCGCCAGCTTTCTGCGCGGCGACGGCACCTATACCGTCTACTCCCACGAATACGAAAGCGAGGACACCTACCAGACGAAAATGACCGAAGACGGCTTTATCGTAAACTGAGCCTCTATTTATTGGAAAGGAAGCGACTCCATGCGTGCCCGGGGCGTGACGTATTACGGGCAGCGAATATAATATATCCCTTGAGTTTCCCATCTGCCCCCACAAGGTTTCCTTGTGCCCCTGCAGACTTTAATTAGAGTAGAAATACTTTCGATGTGAGAGCATCATAAAAAGCCGTGCTGTGCGTGGAGCAGCTCAAAATCCACACCCTGCCGTGCCGATGGGCACACGCCTTGTGACAAGGAGAATGTCACACCTGCGCAGGGGGTAAAACCTGCACCAGAACGTGCCGCTAGGCACACGGCTGACGGCCAGCAGAAAACTCTTAAATCTTTACTGTATAAATTAGGATTGACCAATCTGGAATTTACGTTAGGCGTCTGCCAGCCGGATTACGACAACAAATACCCTGCCGGTGTTTACATTCCCCGCTCACTGCGGGTAAAAGATAAGGCCATTGAAAACAGCAGCGATGGAGATTTTGTCGATTTCATCTTAGAAAAGAGCCTTGACCGGATTGATGCCAAATACTCTCATTTTACCTACTGTGATGAGCAGAAAAAATTTCCAGCCAAATTGTATGATTTGCTGGAAGAGAGAGTATGAAAAAATCTCTGTAAATTAACTTTCCCTCGAAATCAAAAGGTCTTCTATGATAAACTATAATCAAATCATAGGAGGCCTTTTGTTATGGCAAGAAAGAAAAAAGAGATTCACAAGGTAGAAATGACCGATGGCAAGCGTGCCATCATCCAGCAGCTGTTCCAAGAGTACAACATCGAGAGCGCCACAGATATCCAAGATGCCCTAAAGGATTTGCTCGGCGGCACCATCAAGGAAATGATGGAAACGGAAATGGATGAGCATCTGGGCTATAGCAAATCTGAGCGTTCCG
>NZ_FNJQ01000064.1 GCF_900104055.1 Pseudoselenomonas ruminantium | reverse complement strand
TACACAAACAGAGTATTTCACCATAAACTGCAAAAACAGGGCATGACACAAAGTATGTCCCGTGTAGCCCACTGCATTGACAATGGGCCTATGGAAGGATTTTGGGGTATTCTCAAGCGTGAAATGTACTATGGCAGGCGTTTTACCAGCAAAAGTAGCCTCATGAATTCAATTAAAGCCTACATCCATTATTACAACAACAGGCGTGTGCAACGTAATCTCGGAATCCTAACGCCGATAGAGAAACACAGCTTGTATTTAGCCGCATAAAAAGACCGGCAGACGAATCTGCCGGCCAAAGAAATTTTATATTTTTTTATTGTCCTCTTGACGGGTAGCAGTTCATTTTGACCGGTCAACAGGGGTGCTTAGTATATTAACGGCGGCAGGCCATCGAAAACGACATTGCCAACAAGATTTTCCCCGGTGAGCCGGCGCACTCCATGTATAGCATTTACAACAAGGAAACCGGGCGCCTTAGCATATCGATGTAACCCCAATTCAGCGACTGCCCTTTATATAGGCCCTCGCCTTCTCCATCGTCTGCAGGCTACGGTTCAGCAGCATATCGTACACCGGCTCGCTGCCTGCCCATTCGGCCACGAGGAAGGCCGTCATGGACACGAGCATCAGCGACAGCATATGGTCAAAGGAGCCCGTCATCTCCATGATCAGGATGGCCCCGGTCACCGGGGATTTGACCACGGCAGAAAAATACGCCGCCATGCCAAAGACGATGCAGTTCACCGTCCATTGAGGTGCCAGCACACCGCAGGCCACCGCAAGTTTTGCAAACAACGCCCCGCCCAGGGCGCCCAACACCAGCATGGGCAGGAAGATACCGCCGGGCACACCGGAGCCGAAGCACAGCATGGTGAAGAAGAATTTGCCCGCAAAGAGCAGGAGTAAAAAGCCCAACACATATTCATGTTCCACCAACGCATCCACCAACGGACTGCCGCCGCCTAAAATTTCCGGCAGGAAAAAGCCCAATACGCCAGCCACGGTCAATGGGACCAGCGGCTTTTGCCATGCCTTCAGCGAGGATTTGGCATAACCATCCAACGATACCACAAGCATCCGGTTAAAGCCCAGTCCTAAAAAGCCCACAAATGCCCCCAGCAAAATCAAAAGCAGATAGACACTGCCTGTCGCCGCCACGGGGATATCTCCCATATGGAATACCGGCTCCATGCCAAAGAAGAACTGCGTCACCGTGGTGGCCGTGACCGTAGCCGCAATGGCCCCCATCAGCACATAGGTCGAAAAATCCTTGCTCAGTTCTTCGAGGCAAAAGATGGCTCCGGCCAACGGCGCATTGAATGCCGCGGCCAGACCAGCACCTGCGCCAGCCGTCAGCAGATAATGGTTTTCCTCATAACTGCGGTGCGTGAGCCGGCCCAGCCCCTGCCCTAAACAGGCACCGAGCTGCACGCTCGGACCTTCCCGCCCCAAGGACAAACCGGCGCCAATGCCCATGACTGCCCCCGTGAATTTCAGCACCAGCACCCGCGCCCAATGCATATCCATGCGCCCCAGCAAAACGCCCTTGATCTGCGGGATGCCCGAACCGGAAATCATGCCATCCGCCTTCAGCAGCCTATGGATGATATAACCTATCAGCAATAAGGCCGTAAACCATAGCGGAATATAAACCGGATGTTCACTCAGATAATGATACCCGCGGGGCAGATTTTTCTCCGACAATTCCAGCAGATAACGAAACAGCGCAATGGTCAGGCCTGTGAATACACCGATCACATTTCCCTCGATAAACAAGCGCAGCTTCAAATGGTCAGGGTCAGTTAAATATCGAACCCAAGACTCGAATCTGTTCATCTTATGCCCCCTTTCCATAACACTAAAAAAGCCTTCCCCGTGGGGAAGGCTATTCAGTTGCTTATTCAGCAGTGAACGGCAGCAATGCGATATTGCGTGCACGTTTGATAGCAACGGTCACCTGGCGCTGATGCTTAGCGCAGTTGCCGGAGATACGACGCGGTAAAATCTTGCCGCGCTCCGTAATGAAGCGGCGCAGTTTTGCAACGTCTTTATAGTCGATATGCTCGACCTTGTCTACGCAGAAAGAGCAGACCTTTCTACGAGGTCTTCTGCCTCTGTCACGTCTCATCAAAGTAATTCCCTCCTAACTTAAAACGGGATTTCTTCGTCAGGGATAGACGGACCAAAACCATCAACAGGCGCAGACTGCGGAGCTGCCGGTGCCGGTGCACCAAACCCGCCAGCCTGAGGAGCAGCATTCCTGGAATCCAAGAACTCCACTTCGTTCGCTACGATTTCCGTCACATAACGCTTCGAGCCATCCTGTGCATCATAGCTTCTCACCTGAATACGGCCTTCTACGGAAATACGACGGCCCTTCACCAAGTTATTGCCGCAAACCTCAGCGAGCTTGCTCCAAACAACAATGGGAATGAAGTCAGCCGTGGGCTGACCATCATTGGCATCCTTACGGGCAAAGCGGCGATCCACTGCCAGTGTAAAGGTGCATACAGCCGTGCCGGACTGCGTATAACGCACTTCCGGATCACGCGTCAAACGGCCAATCAGTATTGCCTTATTCATGGTACATCCTCCCTGACGCCAAATTTTGGCGTACTTCTAAAATTACTCTTCGTCGTTTTTCACGATCATGTGCTTGAGGATACCGTCCGTAATCTTCATGACACGGTCACACTCAGCTACGCATGCGGGATCGCAGGTAACATAGAGCAGTTCATAGAAACCCTCAGTGCAGTCTTTGATCTCATAAGCAAGACGCTTCTTGCCCCAACGATCTTCTTTATCGATAGTACCGCCGTTTTCGGTGATGAGCTTAGTGAACTTGCTGATAACAGCGTTCGTAGCTTCCTCTTCCATCGGTTTCACGATAAAAATGACTTCGTACTTTCTCACGAAATCACCTCCCTCTCTGGTCTTTGGCTCCTGCTCACACAGGAGCAGAGGTTGAAATATCATTTCAACTCATAACAAAACTTATTTGTCTCACGACTAGGAAATTATACCATTAACCAGGCATCATTGCAAGAAAAATTTACGATTTTTTTCCGCCGATTATGGTCTGCTGAATGCTGACTTCGTCATCAAAGATCACAATATCCGCCCGCTTGCCCGCAGTCAGCGAACCGCGTTCCGCATACCAGCCCAATTCCTGCGCCGGATTTTTCGTGACCATCTCGATGATCTGTGGCAGCGACGCCCCGGTATTTTCCCAGAATATCTTCACACAGCGGTTCATCGTGGCTACACTGCCCGCAATGGTCCCGTCTTTGAGCGTAGCCAGCTCGCCTTTGACAAACACTTCCTGCCCGCCGAGCTCCGAGGGGCCATCGCCCAAACCGCAGGCACGCAAAGAATCCGTAATCAGGACAATATTTTTGCCGCCCTTGGCATGATAGAGCAATCTCTGCGCCGCCGGATGGCTATGCACATTATCGGCGATAATCTCGCAGTAAGCATCTGTATCAAAGACCGCCCCGACCACGCCCGGAACGCGATGACTGAACCCCGTCATGGCATTATAGACATGGGTGAAATGATGGATTCCATGCTCTCTAACTGCCTCGATAGCCTTATCATAATCCGCCGCCGTATGCCCGATGGATACGGTGATGCCGGCAGCATGGCATTTATCCGCAAAATCATAATCCGGCAGTTCCTCAGGCGCCAAAGTAATGATTTTTACCACCTTTTCCCAGGGCTTCACGAGTTTATAATCGGCCTTGCGGATATTTTCCTCCGCCTGAGCTCCTTTTTTGGCGGGGCTGATAAAAGGGCCTTCCATATGAGCGCCGAGGATCTGAGCCCCTGCCGGCTTATTTTCCATGGCGTCCATCACCGTAGCCAAAGCGTCCTCCACCTCATGCCATCTGCAGGTCATGGTGGTGGGCAAGAAGCCTGTTACTCCTGTTTCCGCCTGCAGCCTGGCCATCTTGGCCAGAGCCTCCTCCGTACAATCCATGGTATCCGCTCCGGCACAGCCATGGATATGCACGTTGAGGAAGCCCGGGGCCACATAATTTCCCTGAGCGTCTATCACCTCTGCTCCTGCCGGGATTTCCGCTTCCGACACAAAGCCTTTGATTTTTTCGCCCTCACAGAGCAGAGCGCCCTCCTCGCGGAAAACAAAATCACCTGCTGCATTGGGTACGATAAATTTGCCGTTCTTGATTGCTAACACGAAATTACGCCTCTTTTCATAAGTGTAAACACCTCATCCGTCAGCCTGCGGCTGCCACCTTCCCCTCAAGGGGAAGGCTTTTTCATGTGTTACATCAATCTTCTACGTAATGGCTGAAGCTGCCGATTACGAGCTGGGGGAATTCGGCATGGAGCGTCTCGATGAACTTCCGCGTGCCTACTGCCTTGCCCTGCGGCTCCGGCATGATGTCGAGGAACGCATCCGGATCGATATTGAGGTTGCGCACCTGAATCATCTGCACGGGCAGTTCCCGGAAGAATTCCTGCCAGGCTTTGAGTTCTTCCTCGCGGTCATTGAAGCCGGGGAAATACAGAAGGTTCAGGGACACATAAACGCCCTTGTCGAGCGCATAGCGGATGGATTCCTTGACATTTTCCAGATGGTAGCTGGCGCGGTAGTAGGCATCGTATCCTTCCTCGCGGGCGCTGATAATCGACACGCGCAGGGAATCAAGGCCTGCATCCACGATTTTCCTGACGCCTTCCGTCCAACCCACATTGGAATTCATATTGATCTGCCCCTTGCTGGTCTGCTGACGAATCAGTCTGATGCCTGCAGCGATGTTATCAGCAGCCAGACTTGGCTCGCCTTCACAGCCCTGTCCAAAACTGATGATGCCGTCCGGTGCCACCTGCAGATGGTAAATGCCGACTTCGGCAATCTCCTCCGGCGTCGGCCGGAAATTGATGCGTTGCTGGGGCGAAGGGCAGCATTCCGCTGGCTGCAGGGAGATACAGCCAAAGCAGTTAGCATTGCAGACCGGAGAAGTCGGTATTCCGCACTCCCAACGGCGGTAAAAGAGATTCTGCGCCGTGCAGCAGTGCCATTTCAGCGAGCAGCCGGCCACCTGCTCCACGATGCGGTTGCCCGGCAGTTCCTTCTTCGTGCGCTTGACGAGATTCTTGAGTTCCTTTGTATTGTAATGCACAGGATCCCATTTGTCGTTTTCATCGGTATAGACCGCGGCGCAGTAAAGCTCATCCTGATAGACCACCACTGCCGTATACCCATAGAGCGGCAAGCGTTCAGCTTCCTCAGCCCGCTCATAGGCCGGCATATAAAGGCGGGTGTAACCGGCCGGCAGGATGGCCGCTACCGCCAGACCGGAAATCGGCATGACCTCGCCATCACTGGCCTGCCCCACCGCCAGATGGTCCGGCAGCAACATCAGATCGGCACTTTCCGGCAGCGGAATCAGATCCTCAGGCTTCAGCAGGATATTCTCCCGCCCCGTACGGCCCATGCCCCGCATTCCCGGCGCATCTAAGATATTGCCATCTTCATCGGCATAGACGGCTGTAATCATCTCATTCTGCGGCATTTTCTGCTCCTCCTTCCACTGGCGCTTCCTGCGCCGCTTTCTTTTTCTTCTGCTTCTTGGGATTGTATTTGTTCATGGCCATATCCACATCTTCCGTTACGATACATTCGACGGCAGGCAGCAGATAGCTGATGGCCTCTTTGATTTTTGGCTTGTCCTCATCCGTAAAAGGCGCCAGTACATGGTTGACCACCGTCCATCCCGGCAGGGGACGCCCAATACCGATCCGCACCCGGGCGAAATGTTCATCGCCTGTATGCGCCAGCACGGACTTGATGCCATTATGGCCGCCCGCACTGCCTTTCTTGCGGATGCGCACGGTGCCGGCAGGGATATCCATATCGTCATGGACGACAATCAAGTCCTCGGCATCCAATTTATAGAAATTCAGCAGCGGCCCAATTGCCCGCCCGCTTTCATTCATATAGGTCAGGGGCTTTACAAGCAGGATCTTTTCCGTGCCGATAAAGCCCTGCGCGACTTTCGCGTCGAATTTATCCTGCCAGTTGTCAATCCCCAGCTTATCCGCCAACGCATCCACGAGCATAAAGCCCACATTGTGCTTGGTCGCGGCGTACTCACTGCCAGGATTGCCCAGGCCCGCAATTATTTTCATATCCATTTCCTCCTATATCTCAAGGGACTATTATCCCCACATATAAATTGCAGTTTATCGGGGAGTGCGTGGCAAAGGTATCCCGCTCATGCGCAGTCAGGGGTTCACGGGAGAGTACTTTTTCTGGTTGCGCTAAACGACCCGCTCGGCAAGGTCAACATTCCTTAGTCTGAATGCGCCGGGCAGGCCAACGGCGCGTCTTTCAGCGTGTTCCCCAGTGACTTTTGCAACGGGCCGGTCTTCGCTATGCTCAGACTGTCGCTCCACCAGAAAAAGCACTCCCCCGTTCGCCCCCAGACACGGATTTAGCTATCGGCACAAACTCGCTTCTCCCGTAACAAGCACATCGATGTACTTGCGGCTTACAGCCGAGACTTAGCCATTTGACACAGATATACCTTTGGGTGGAGGCGGGGATGCTTATTCGCCGACGGAACGACTGCCTGAACGAAGTGAAGG
>NZ_FNJQ01000066.1 GCF_900104055.1 Pseudoselenomonas ruminantium | reverse complement strand
GTCCCGTGTAGCCCACTGCATTGACAATGGGCCTATGGAAGGATTTTGGGGTATTCTCAAGCGTGAAATGTACTATGGCAGGCGTTTTACCAGCAAAAGTAGCCTCATGAATTCAATTAAAGCCTACATCCATTATTACAACAACAGGCGTGTGCAACGTAATCTCGGAATCCTAACGCCGATAGAGAAACACAGCTTGTATTTAGCCGCATAAAAAGACCGGCAGACGAATCTGCCGGCCAAAGAAATTTTATATTTTTTTATTGTCCTCTTGACGGGTAGCAGTTCAAAATTGACAAGTCAACGGCTCCAAACATCAAAAAAGCTTATAATTCCGCCAAGCGCTTTTCCAGCACCTCAACGCCATGTCTTACGCAATCGTCGCAGGAGCAGAGCATCTTGCCCGTCTTGATGCCTTTGAGGTCGCCGCAGATGGTGGCGCCGGACATTTCTTTGAATTCCTGCATCATGTCTTTGGCGATCATCTTGCTGGGTTTGTCGGATTTATTGAGCATACCCAATGCCATAACGGCTCCGACAAATGCACCGCAGGTGCCTTCCATGCCGCCCATGCCGCTGCCGAAGCCGGAGCTTACAGCCATAAGTTCTTCCTTGCTCTTGCCCAGTTCAGGGGCAAAGGCCAGCAATACTGCCTGAGCACAGTTGCATTTACGCTTGTATTCCACGGCCTGTTCTTCTCTCGTCGTATTTTCCATTCTCTTGTTTCCTCCTAAAATATAATACAGATCTAACGTACATTTCCTAAATGTACATAGGTCAGCTTCTCTTGTGCGATATCCTGAAACTCATAAAGTTTTTCCAGCGAAGTTGCCGGCTCATCATAGTGGTAACGGGGAAAGTAACGTGACAGATGCAAGGGTATATCTGCACGGATTTCAGCCAGCCAATCCACCTCCTCCCTGAATTCTGCGCTATCGTCGCTTATCCCCGGCACCACCAAAGTCGTCACTTCCACATGCACGCCGACATGGACGGCCATCTCGATGGTACGTTTTGCCGCAGCCAGACTGCCGCCCAAGCGTTCATAGGTTTCGGCCGCAAACGTCTTGAGGTCGATATTCATAGCGTCCACATAGGGCAGCAAAGCCTGCAAGGGTTCGGCCTCAATCTGGCCGTTGGTCACCAGCACCACTTTTTGGCCTGCCTGCTGCAAGCGGGGCGCCACATCCAGCAGGTATTCATAGCTTAAAAGCGGCTCATTATAGGTAAAGGCCACACCGATACTGCCGTGTTTCATGGTTGTTTCCTGCGCGAGCTCCACCAATTGTTCCGGGCTGAGCTGTCCGCGCACTTCCTCGGCTCCGCCTTGAGAAATCGTATAGTTCTGACAGAAGCAACAGGCCATGTTGCAGCCAAAGGAACCCAGCGACAGGATGGCGCTGCCCGGATGAAAATGATACAAGGGCTTTTTCTCGATGGGATCAAGGGCCAGGGACGTGACCTGACCATAGTTCAGGCTCTGTATCCTGCCCGCCTGATTGCGCCGCGTACGGCAAAAACCCAATTGCCCCTCCCCCAGCTGGCAATGGTGCGGGCACAAGCTGCATTCTACCTTACTCATGTCTCGTCACCGTAAAGCGCCAAAGCTTCACGGCCTCCTGTGGGCCGATATTGCCCTTGCGCCGGGCGATATCCACCTGCTGTGCCACCGTATCCACACCATTTAAATCCGGCAACAGCAACCCTCGCCTGTTCCCAGCCTCGACAATCACGCCATAGCGTTTGACATCGAGTTCTGCCTCACTGGCAATCGGCTCCGGCACAGACAGCACATCCACATCATAGACCAAATCTTCTAATTCTGCCTCGGTCACCGGCGAAAAACGGGGATCTCCCGTCCCGGCCGACACGGCATTATAAAGGATTTCCTCGGCCAAATTGTTCCGCGTCGGCAGGATTGTGCCGATGCAGCCGCGCAGCTGGCCGTCTTTTTTGATACTGACAAAAGCACCGGCTTTTTGACCGGTCAATTCTGCAGGCAGCTCATCCGGCAGCGGCGCGCGTTTGCCGTTTCGCACATAGTATTCCAACGAATAACGGGCCAAAGCCAGATACGCATCCTCGCGCTCACGCCGCTTCTCCATCTCTGCCCGATGCAACTCTGCCGCCTGTTCTCCGATATTGCGCTGTTCGTCATGATTTGATAGGTCAAAGGTCGCCACGGCATAGCCCACGCCGAAAGGCCCTTCCTGTGCCAGAAGCTTTGCCTCCACCTGATGCCGGTCCAAAGCACCGGCCATGATCCAGAAGGAGCGCAGACCACACTCTGCCGCCGAATCCGCCAGCTCTGCTGGTGTGGTCAGAAGCTGCAGAAAATCCCCTGTCCTGAAGCACGTCCCCATGCGTTCGTCGAAGACCGGCCCGGCAGGATCAAAACCATAAGGGCCCTCGGCCTTGAGCTTATGGGACAGATCGCCACTGGCCACGAGCACGACGCGCCGGTCAAGGTCGCGCGCCGTCTGGGCAATCAGCACCCCCAATGCGTAATGGTTGTCCCGGGACAATCCCGACAGGCCAATGCGGACGATTTTACCTGTAAAACCCGCCTTTTGCAGGAAATACAAGGGAATCATCGTGCCGTGGTCAAGGCCGCCGTCCTGTTTGCCCAAAGTTCCGGCAGGCAGTTTGATTTCATCTGCCATTTGGGCCAAATGCTGGACGAAATCCATATCATAAGCCGCCCGAAAACTCAGTTCCGGATGACCGAAGGCCGCAAAGCTCCCCTGCGCCCCGGGGCCTGAGGAAATCTGCAGATAATCGGCATACATTTTCGCATGAGGGCTGGTAATCACAATGGTTTCGGGTTCTTTCGCCACCGCCCAGGCCGCCGCCTCCTGATAAGCGTCAATCGTCGCCTGAATCCCCTGCTCTTCACCGCGCCCAATCTCAGGTATGATGAGCGGCGGGTGCGGTACTACACAAGTTCCTGACAATGCCATAGCCTACACCTCGTTTTTCATAAACATAGGGAAATACACTATCCATCAAGTAAATTCTATCATTCACCCTGTCATTGCGCAATGAATTATGTTATACTTTGTTTTTAATTACGGATGAAGGGAGCCTTCCTATGTTTATTTACCAAAAACTGCGTCAGAATCCGGATTTATCTGTGGCGCTTGTTTTTGCCCTATTGACCAGTTTTATTGCCCCGCCGAGTCTGGCTGAAATCGGCCAGCGTATCAATATCCCCCTGCTCGGGCTGCTGCTTTTCCTGATGTGCATCGTGGCCGGCTTGCGGCTCAGCGGTTTCTTTGCGGCGATCTTCCAGCAGTTGTTCAAAGGCAGTGCCTCGGGGCGGCCTTTGGGGCGGTTCTTTATCTTCAGCTGCTATTTCAGTTCCATGCTGATCACCAACGATGTGGCTTTGATCATCTTCGTGCCGCTGGCCATCATGGTCTTTACCGAAGCCCGGCGCATCCGGCTCATCGTGCCCACAGTCTGCTGGCAGACCATTGCAGCCAACCTTGGCAGCATGCTCACGCCGATTGGCAATCCGCAAAATCTCTTTATCTACTCCCATTATGGCTTGGAACCGGCAGAATTCCTTGCCATTACAGCGCCCATTGTGCTGCTGAGCGGCGCAGCCATCTATCTGGCCACCTTTATGCTGCCGGACGTCGATGTGCCGCTGCCTGCCCGCAAAGACGCTGGTCTGCCCTGGAAAAAGATCCTGCCATTGCTCGTGCTCTTCGGCCTCTGTCTGCTCCATGTGGTGCATCTGCTGAGCTTTCCCGTGCTGGCAGCCATTGTCCTGCCCGGACTGGCCCTGTTGAACCGTCACCTGTTCAAGGAAGCCGATTACAAACTGCTCCTGCTCTTTGCCCTGCTCTTCATCGGTGTGGGCAATCTGAGCCATATTGAATTTTTCCAAAGCTGGCCAGCAAAAATGCTCGCAGGACATGAGTTCTGGGTATCCCTGCTGCTAAGTCAGCTGCTGAGCAACGTTCCTGCTACGGTGCTTTTGGCCAGCTACACCGATGCCTATACGCCCCTGCTTTTGGGTGTGAATATCGGCGGCCTTGGCACCATCATCGCCTCCATGGCCAGCGTGATTTCCTTCAAGGCCTACCTGCAGACGCGCTTCAGCAAGCCGGGCTATTACCTGCTGACCTTCACCGGCAGCAACCTCGCGGTGCTGGCTTTGCTGCTGCTTTACTATTATCTTTATATGTAATCAGGACAGCAGGATGGCCAGCGCGATGCCAGTCAGCACCACGCCCTGCATGATGCCCAGGATGCGGTTGAGATTTTTCGTCCGACTGATGAAAATCCGCACGCTGCCGGCGCAAATTGCGATAAGGGAAAATATCACAAAGGCCTGAAATGCAAAGATGGCCCCCAATTGAGCGATATGCCAGCTCAGGGCTTCGCTGCTGCTATCCACAAATTGGGGCAGGAAAGCCAGAAAGAACAGCAGCACCTTGGGATTCAGCACATTCATCAGCACGCCCCGGCGGTACAAGACGCCATAGGCCGCGCTGTCATCGGCCTCACCGATCTGCAGTTCGCCATCTTCGTGGAATGCCTTCCAGGCCAGATACAGCAAATAAGCCGCCCCAATGCATTTCATCCCGACAAAGGCCAGTGCCGAACTTTGGATAAGCGCCGCCACGCCTAAGATGACCAGCGTGGTATGGAAGACGATCCCGCTGGCAAGACCTGCACTCAATGCTACGCCGCATCTGGCTCCGCTGGAGAGGCTCTTGGCCAACAGGTACATATTATCCGGGCCGGGTGCCAAGGTCAAAAGGATTGAAGCCGTCAAAAAATATAATACCGTATTGATTTCCATAAACTCGCCCTCTCGTGTATAGTTCAATAATTCATTAAAAATATTAAATTAAAATCCATATTTTATATAATATATGGTATAATCAAGCCAAGGAAGGAGGATTGTATCATGTTAGCCAAAGATGTGCTCCGTGTCCTTGGAATAACACGCCCTACACTGACCAAGTATGTCAAAACTGGCATAATCCGAGTGACTGTCCTGCCCAACAAGCGTTATGACTACAATGAAGAAGATGTGTACGGCTTTTTGAATAAGGACATGAAGCGGAAAACATTTATTTACGCTCGTGTATCGACAGCCAAGCAGAAGCCAGACCTTGAAAATCAGATTT
>NZ_FNJQ01000067.1 GCF_900104055.1 Pseudoselenomonas ruminantium | reverse complement strand
CGGAACGCTCAGATTTGCTATAGCCCAGATGCTCATCCATTTCCGTTTCCATCATTTCCTTGATGGTGCCGCCGAGCAAATCCTTTAGGGCATCTTGGATATCTGTGGCGCTCTCGATGTTGTACTCTTGGAACAGCTGCTGGATGATGGCACGCTTGCCATCGGTCATTTCTACCTTGTGAATCTCTTTTTTCTTTCTTGCCATAACAAAAGGCCTCCTATGATTTGATTATAGTTTATCATAGAAGACCTTTTGATTTCGAGGGAAAGTTAATTTACAGAGATTTTTTCATACTCTCTATCCCGCAATTCACGGCGTAAGCTGGCAGTTTCTTTCTGTTCATCTGATTCGTAGTTGCCGGAACCTCTTACAACGATATCGCCGGAGTCACGAAGTTCTTTCCGCCACTTGGTCAACGTGCTGTAACCGATGCCAAGGTTATTGGCGCAGCCACGCAAGCCAAGCTCCTTATGATCTTCGCAATATTGAATTGCGTCAAGTTTAAACTGTTTGTCATGTTGTTTAGCCATTCTGAAATCCTCCTCAAGATAGGTACATATATTGTACCATGTCATGAACTTATTTAGGATTTCTCATTTTGACTTGTACTATTTATATTCTAACTTCAATGTTTACAGGATATTGGTAGTCAGATTGGCTATTATGGCCGTGAAGATAACATCTAATCCCGAACGGCTGCAGGCCGACAGTTCCCGGACGGAGGTCCATTATCTCCTATTTTCAATCATGATAATGTGTGCGCGTATATCTGTCAAGAATTATTTTGGCGAGCAAGCTAACCTTAACCTAATTGCATCATATATTGATAAATGATAAAATAATAGATGCTGGGAAACCAGTTGCGTTCATTGAGTCGGCCCCATGCGGCCGGCATTTTTTGTAGTGTAGGTGGAAGATATGGCTTACAATGTAGAATTGAGGACAGAGTGCGATAATCTGCTTAGTCCGGAAACAAAAGCGCATATCGTAGCCCTTCAATGCTTAGTGCAGGCCGGCAATGACTCCGGCGCACTCAATGATGAAGTGACTAAGGCATTGGAGGAGCAAATAAACATAGTAATGAACGGTATCGCTGAGGATTGCTACAAGGAAGGCAAGCTCTGGTGGAAGAACGCTATAAAGCATAAAAAAAGAAATTAAATTTAATGTTTGTTATAAACAATAGAAATGGATAAAACCAAGGAGGTTTCAATGATAGCTGAACAAGAGATTGCAGCCTTTGGGACTGTAACTAAGAAAAAGGGAAAGAATTTCCGTATACCATATAAACATCAGCAGAATGCCATGTGTAATCTGGATCTTATTGATGATATGCCATCATATAGCACTTTAGTTGTACTCCCAACGGGTGGGGGCAAGACTTATACGGCATCGATGTGGCTTCTGCGTCATGCGTTAAATGAACACAAAAAAATTCTTTGGATAGCCCATCGACAAATGCTTTTGGAGCAGGCAGCAGAATCTTTCACGAAATATGCTTATGATGAGGTTATTCCTAAGATAGCTTCCTTCGATTACCGTATTGTTTCTGGCGCGACTTCCCATGAACGGACTAATTCCATTGTTCCGTCAGATAATCTTATCATTGCTAGTAAAGACAGCCTTGGTCGTAACATGACGGCTTTGGACGGATGGTTGGATGGAGAGGATGAAGTCTACCTTATTATTGATGAAGCCCACCATTCTACGGCTAAAACCTATCGTCGTATTATTGAACATGTGCAAAAAATGGTTCCTAATACAAAGGTTATTGGGCTGACTGCAACGCCATTCCGTACAGCTGAAAACGAGCAGGGGCTACTTGCTAAAATCTATAAAGATGGCATAAGGGATGGCCAAATATCTAAAAATGATATTGGAATTACCTATCAAATTGGCCTAAAAGATTTGATAGGACGTCAGATTCTGGCCAAGCCCATTTTTGAAAGCGCATATACTGATGAGTCGTTTGGTAATGAGCTTGGTGTTGACGATTGGAATCATATCAATCAGTTGGACATACTACCGGAAGATATTGCCCGTCAAATAGCCGCTAGTGCAGCTCGCAATAAATTAATTGTCGAGACATACAAAAAAAATCAACAAAAATATGGTCAGACTTTAGTCTTTGCTGTGAATGTGGTTCATGCAATTACTTTAGCAAAACTCTTTAATCATGCTGGCATTCCGGCAAACTTTATTGTATCGTCCGTAAAAGATATGACATTAGGTGTAACAATTAGCCGTGAAGAAAATGAGCGAAAAATTGAAGATTACCGCAATGGTAAGCTGAAAGTGCTTGTTAACGTCAATATTTTGACGGAAGGTGTAGATTTGCCTCAGACAAAAACCGTATTCCTGGCACGTCCGACCGTATCGACTATTCTAATGACTCAAATGATTGGACGAGCATTGCGCGGTCAGGCGGCTGGTGGCACAAGTGAAGCATATATTGTTTCCTTTATTGACGATTGGAGCGAACATATTGCATGGGTTAATCCGGAATCCATATTTGTTACAGCGGGTGAGGTGGATTTCGATGATAACCCTTGTCAGCGTCGTGCCAATGAACTTCGCATGATCGCTATTTCTAAGATTGAAGAATTTGCGGCAATGCTGGATGACTCGATAGATACTACAGCGCTGGAAAAAGTGTCATTCGAAAAACGTATTCCAGTTGGTATGTACGCATTTACCTATCTTGAAGAAAATGGAATGGATCATACATATCAGGTTATGGTCTACGATAGCACTAAAGATGCATATATTGCCATGATGGAAGAACTGCCGGAACTGTTCTCGGCATTTCAAGTGGAGGATGAAGAGTTTCTTGCTGATAGCACGCTTCGTGATATGGCAGAACAGTGTCGCAGCACTTTTTTCTTAGGCGACATGATTCCGCCTTATGAAGAAGATGATGTAATTCAAATCCTGAAATACTATGCACAGTATAGTGAAGCTCCTAAATTCTATACATTTGATGATATTGATCGAAATAAGTTAGATGTGGCAGCTATTGCTCGCCATATCTATGACGAGGATATGGGCCCTCGCAAGAAAGCTGAATATGTAGATTCTCTTTGGGATTCTGCCGAAGATGATGTACTAAGGCTCTTCTTTGGCAAAAAGCTTTACTTTTGGCGCCAGCTGGATATAGAGCTGATGAAAATAACTCAACCGTTAATCTATGAAGACAATGTTATTGCTCATGAGAAGAATCTTGAGGATTTGCCTTTACATGAAATTGGCAAGACAAATCCGGATTTAGAAAAAAGGCTTCGTGATGGAGCTTTTGAGAAAGCAAAAAATCAAAAGGGGCAGTATGTATGCCAGAAATGTGGGCTGACGGCTGCCAACAGAGTACCTTTTCAAGTTGATCACATCGTCCCAATGAATAAAGGCGGAAAGTCCACACCGGACAACCTACAGATTCTTTGTCGTTCCTGTAATGCAAGAAAGAGTGATAAATATTGAATTCCAGCATCTATGATGCACTATCTATAGCCTATTACATTGATAGTCAGGATATGGGCGCCAGACAGCAGGCGGCTTTTTTGCAACGTGTTTATCAAGAGGAACGTGACTGCCTTATAGAGCCGTATCGAAACAATCAGAGGCAGTTTATCCTCGATGTCTCCTATTGGGTAGACTATTTGATTGATAAAGTAACTTTTGATAAAGAATATTCGGCTATCCAAAAAGATTTGCAGCAATTAGGCATGTCGCTTCATGTCTTCGACTATGAAGATGAATACGCTGATATTGATTTTTATTTTATGCAATTACGGTTGCGTATAAGATATGAGCTGACACAAGGATACACGCGAATAAAGTTGCGGACGTTGTTAAGGCATTACGGATACAAACGTCGTAGCCCCAAAATTATGCTTCATATAAGCAAATGCTTAAATCACTTTCATTTGTTGCCGACGCAAAAAGGTATGATATGTGATGTTTGGGATTTGTCATTGGATGAAATGATTACTTTTAAAATTGAACAAACTTAGTCGAACGTGCCAATAGACATTATTAATCTGCAAAAGGCTAGATAGTCAAGATAGAATAATATTATCATATCGTCGGGACGTGCAATAAGAAAAGCAAACCTTGATAGAAGGATGCTATCAGGCATAGAAAGGGTGAGAGGTAATCCGTGGAAAACATTAAGCAGAATCAACCTGAGGGCAGAAAGATACCCAAGAAGAAGCGTAAACGTATGGATCTGAACTTATCACCCGTATCGTAACAAAGGGAAAAGAAGGTAAGCCGGGTTTCTCGATTTATGACGCGTGCATGGGGGAGAGTATGAAAAAATCTCTGTAAATTAACTTTCCCTCGAAATCAAAAGGTCTTCTATGATAAACTATAATCAAATCATAGGAGGCCTTTTGTTA
>NZ_FNJQ01000068.1 GCF_900104055.1 Pseudoselenomonas ruminantium | reverse complement strand
GATGGCTCTGTCTATCATATCGGATGGCTAACGCCATCTATATTAAGTGGCTCTGAGAAGCATATTGATATGCTCTCAAGCGCCGCAGTATTCACTCTTTGTGTTGTCTAAAAAAATTATACAAATCATAAATATATTTAATTATATTGTTATCTTCCCTAACAGATAATCGATAGATTCTACCGCCCAGCTTTTCGATTTCTTCATCGTATTGAAATTCTTTTTTATAATGTACTAAGAAATCGAATTGTACCTTCTCTCTATCTATATGCCGATATATATTCATAATAAAGGTTTCCAAACCACCCATTTGCATATTAGGAACCACATGCAGCACTCTAACCATGTTCTTAACCTCTTAAAAATTTCATATAAATCTTTTTTCTTAAGTAATTAGGCAGCATACACACTACAGCATGTGCTCCTGCAGAAACACAAAAATCGCCATAACTCATGTACCCAATCTTATATTGTTTCCATTTAAATGAAACTAAATTCTTCATATATTTCCATCCACCACGTCGTTTAAAAAAATCATCATTAATCCTAATAAAATATAGCGGTTCTTGAATATTATAGCATGGTACTTTATATTTAATAACCACACGCAAAAAAAGATCATAATCCTCATACAGTGGTGCATTATTATAACCACCACATTTAATTATTATATCCTTTTTATATAACACTGTTGGATGTAACAATGCACATCTTCTCTTCATAAACTCAAATATTTGATTTGTATTCTCTGGCACTTTATGTATTGCTACTACATTATCCAAACTTCCATTAAATTCTGCCTCCCAAGAACCAATTATCCCACAATCTTTATGTGCATTTGCTGCCTTTAATAATTTCTCATTTCTATCAAAAACGCAATAATCATCGGCATCCATGCGTATAACTATATTATTCCTACACTCCTTTAATCCGACATTTAAAGCAGGTCCAAGTCCAACATTATTTTTTAGAGGAATCACCTTAAAAACACAAGGATATCCATCAATAAATTTTTTTATCACTCGTTCTAAGTCTTCGCTTATCTCACCATCTTTCACCAGTATAATTTCATCAGGAAAAACAGTTTGTAACACGATACTACTCAAACTTAGTTCTAGCCAATCTGGTCTATCCTTATAATATACCGACATCAATACACTATACTTATTCAGCAACTTTATCACCTTACATATTTTTTCTATACATCAAGACTACATATATGGAAGATATAAACATCCCCAATATTACACCTATAATAATTATTATTTTTCTCAGTGCGCGTAATGAATCTATCTTCGGCAGATTCGCCGCATCGATAACCTGAATATCCATGCTTTCCATGGCTTCTTTTAACTTGTTATCTTCAGCCTGTTTGATCAGATTGGTATAGATCTGTTCCTTGATTCCTGTATCACGCTGAAGATTCAGATATTCCAACACATCTTTTGGAAAACCTTCGAGCTCCTTTTCTTTTTCCGCCTTACGAGCCTGAATGGCTTCTTCACTTGCTTTGGCTACAGCCATGCTTACTTGCGCATTGGCCTGTTCAGCGATCATTGCCGCCTGCGTAGGGTTGATGGTGGTATATTTTGAGGCTACGACTGCATTGACTTCTTCGGCCAATTTTTTCTGCAGGGCTGCAATTTTTTCCTTAGCCGTGATAATGCTGGGATGTTC
>NZ_FNJQ01000069.1 GCF_900104055.1 Pseudoselenomonas ruminantium | reverse complement strand
AGCTTTTCGGTTTCTCTCAGCGGCCTGCCATTCAAGGCTTGCTCAGCTGTTTCGTTGCCGTGTCTGTCAGCGACTTGTATTATATTACACGAGTCTGCTGCATATGTCAACACCTTTTTGAAAAAAAATCGAAAAAAGGTGAGCTTTTTTCTAAATCCTTATCTAGCACCATGTTTCTTTCATCTAATAGAAAAGATATTGCCAGTTTCGCCCCATTCATAGTATCCTTATCTCAGGAGGATTGATAGTATGGAATTCTTAGACCTTGGTACCACAGCCTTCTTGCTTTTCTTCGGCTTTATGGCTGCTTTTATTGATTCCGTAGTCGGCGGCGGCGGTTTGATTTCCGTCCCTGCATTGCTATGGACTGGGCTGCCGCCGGTAATGGCCCTGGGCACCAACAAATGCGCCGCAGTGATGGGCGCCCTGACCAGTTTCATTACCTTTGTCCGCTCTGGTAAAGTCGATGTTTACCTAATGAAACGCCTGTTTCCCTTGTCCTTCATCGGCTCAGCCTTAGGCGTATTCGTCGTGCAAATGGTGCCGCCAGATATCCTGCGCCCATTGGTCATCGTGATGCTGATTGGCGTACTCCTCTATAGTATCTTCAAGAAAGACTGGGGCAAGGAAAACAAATACGCCGGTATGAGCACGAGACTCTTGCTGCTATCCGGCGTCGTCGCCTTCTCGTTGGGCTTCTATGACGGTTTCTTTGGCCCTGGCGCCGGTTCCTTCATGCTCTTCGGCCTGCTCATGGTCGGTTTTGATTTTTTAGGTGCCGCCGCCAATGCCCGCACCCTGAACTTCGCCAGCAACCTCTCCGCCGTGATCTTCTTCGGTGCCTGCGGCCTTATCGACTTCACCCACGCCATCCCCATGGGACTCGCCATGATTGCCGGCGCCTACTGCGGTGCCAATATGGCGCTAAAAAAAGGCGTTGGGTATGTACGGCCTCTATTCATCATTATTACCACGATATTGATTGGCAAGCTTGTATACGGCTTGTTCTTTTAGCCCAACAGGGCTGTGACAACATGCCTCTAACAGCAAGGCGGCCCGCTGACTCAAATGAGTCGGCGGGCCGCCTTTTATTGTAAATCCTAACAGACAGTTTTCCCACTATAAATTCCAGTTTGTAGTTGCGTGCTTGAGCGCAATTTGGTTACAGATTTGTGGGGCGGAGGTGGGGATACTTCTTCGCCACTTCACTAAATGACCCGCCAGCAGTAGTGCGTACTATTTTAGTTACCTGC
>NZ_FNJQ01000070.1 GCF_900104055.1 Pseudoselenomonas ruminantium | reverse complement strand
GGAGTTTACACAGAATTTGGGACAGCCTCTTACACAGCAACCCAACCATAGCTCTGTACAGCCATATCCGTCATACTATTTTCCCCTCAATGCTGTATATTTCATATTCCGTCATCGGCTCGCCACTATCCAGTTCTTCTCTTGCCATTTTACATTTTCTCTTTATATTTTATCTTTTACTTTATCTTTTGCTTTATATTTTGCGCTCTATATTTGTCAAATTTCACATTTCTGTTTATATTTTAGCATTTATTTTTCCATCGCTAAAAAATTGGCAGCTGTCATTATTTTAGGGCATCTTATCCCTGATTCCAAGAAGTCCTTATCTCCTGTTAGTATAATATCCACCTTTGATGCCACAGCGGCTCTCATGATCCCTCTATCATTTACATCTCGGATTGACGCTTCCTCTTCTGTCAACTCATCCGGAATCTGCACCACTTCTATGACGGAAAGTGCCATCGCCAAAAATCGTTCCATTGCCAATATCTTCTTGGGAAACTTTCGATTAAATATACGTCGAAGTTCATCTATATTTTGGGTACACACCACCCCATAGTTAGGATAAGAAACCGCCTTCATATAGGCTTGGAATGGAGTACCACTGCCCAATATCGCTGAAATCAGTATGTTCGTGTCAATCAATATACGCATCTTGCATCATTCGCCCTCGCTACGTACCTCTTTTACCAGATCATTGACTGCCTCTTCTGAGGCAAGCCCAGTCCGTTCAGCCTCGCCTGCCATTTCATTCTGCAGCATCTGCATTGCATACACTGCAGAATTAACCATACGAACAGACCCTTTTTCAACAATAAAGGTTACTCGGCTTCCGCTATCAAGCCCCAATACACTTCTAACATCTTTTGGTATAGTTACCTGACCTTTGGCCATGACTTTGGCATTATCTATAAAAGTATCCGGCACATTCACTGCCATCATGATAAAAACCTCCTCTATTCTAGTAGGAAAATCCCTACTTTTACTATATCATATCACTAACACAGAGTAAAGGTATTAATAAAAGGCTTGACCAGTCAAATTGAACTGCTACCCGTCAAGAGGACAATAAAAAAATATAAAATTTCTTTGGCCGGCAGATTCGTCTGCCGGTCTTTTTATGCGGCTAAATAC